>PMEM01000027.1 GCA_003155795.1 Gemmatimonadota bacterium | reverse complement strand
TCGTCGGAGCAGAGCGAATCCGGCCCGTCCATACATCGTACGCTTGATGAGCTTGAGGCGGTTCACATGGCCTTCTACCTGACCGTTACTCTAGCGGAAGAGGATCGCCGCCAGCACGGCGTCCTTATCGCGGCGCAATCCAGCGGCAAGGGGCCGAAGTTCACCTTGCTCCGCAGCGTCGAGCCACGGCGTGAGCGCGTCGGGATCATGCTGCTTGAGCATTCGGCGAAACTCCATCGCGAGTGCGTGTACGCCAGCAAGTGCGGGCGATACTTCGCACATCGCGTCGACGTAGCGCAGTTCCGGTGCCTTGAGTTGCTCCGATGGAGCAGTCAGCAGCCATGCCGCGCGGCGTGAAGATGGGTGTAACGACGGACGTACCGTCACCACGGAAGATTCCTCTGGTGCGGTCTTTCCGCGCAGGTGTACGCGATCCCACTCGGATACAGTAGTGAGGCCACCGTGAAATCCGCGGCCGTCGCGAAGCTCGCGCCACAATTCGGTCACGTTATGACATCCACCACGCCAGCGCTCGGTGAGATACTCAGCATGCGGGGTTAGCGATGTCTGCCGTTTCGCGACTGGCTGTCGCTCGGGAAACGCTCCGGCCTTCGCCCAGCGCATTATCGTCTTTCGGCTGAGCCCCAGAGCGCGATGTATGGCCGCGACGGATGCACCACCCGCACGAAGTGCGATCATCTCGTCGTAGCGCGACCGTCGCCGAGCACGTCGTGCGAGTTTGTGCTGTTCAGCGAGCGGGAGGTCGCTCGACAGGTCGCTCGACAGGTCGCTCGACAGGTCGCTCGGCGGATCGAGCGGCGGATCGGTCGGTGTACTTGTTCCTCTGCGTGACACTGGGCCACCACGTTTAGCCAGTACCGGCACTCGTACCGGCGTCAGCCGCTTTGCATCGAGACCGATTGCGCGTACGTCCGCGTGATGTCGTTCCAGCGCGTGCTGCGCGGGATCGGTAAGAATGCGCACTAGGTGGAAGCGGTCAGCGATCTGTATTGCATCCGGCGCTCCGCGCCTCGCGGCATCTGCGTAACCACCAGCACGGTCCCGACTGATGAACTCGACACCCGGATGAGCACACAGCCACGCGACGAGTGTATCGGGCGCGCGATCCGGCAGCAGGTCTACGACCTGATGCTGCTCAAGGTCGACTAGAATCGTGTCGTACCGCTGTCCTTTGCGCCACGCCCAATCGTCTACGCCCAACACTCGTGGGGTGGCGGCTTCAGCGCGATCACCAACGCCGTCACTACCGTCGTCACCTTCGTCTGACTCGGCATGAATGGCGGATAGAATCGAGAGGATCTCCGAGGGAGCACCGGCAAACCCGAGCGCTGCAGCGAGCCGGGCTCCAGCACGACCGCCAAGGGCAAGACCGATGGCTTCCAGCGCCGACGCTGCCCGCGTGGTGCGTCGGGCATAGGACGCGGCGGTCTTCGGGAGCCGCTCGGTGAAGATCCGACGCTTGCAGCCCGGCACATCGCAGAAGAAACGGCGCACACGAATGTCGAGCCGCACCCGGAGTCCGTGCCAGGGGAGATCAGTAAGTGTCCGGCTGTATCTGCTGTGAATTCGCGTACTAGCGTGGCCACATTTGGGACAAGCGACCACTCGCCGGCGGGCAGTAGCCGTGACAATCAATTCCGGTGCAGCAAAGTGGATTTCATCAAGCTGTAGCTGGAGCGGCGCCGGGCATAACGGGCTCGCGGTCAAGGCATCCATCGGGTCCTACCACATTTGAAACGATCCTTGAAGCCTAACCGCTCGCCTCACGCTTCACCAAAATCCGTGCAGACCCCATTTCTAATGGCGGTTGACAAGGGTCGATACTTTGCCTTGTGCAACCCCTCCTGGGGGTGTACTTTCGCTCGCACTCCAACCTGTTCCTCCATGGAAAACACCAAACCGCTGGCACGCGCGGGCTACCTGCTTGCTGCCGCGCTTGTAATCATCCCGATTGCCGATTCTGCGCTGCCACTCCTGCCACTTCGGTTCGCCGATGACCGGTGGAGGTGGGGTACCGTTGGACAACTCAGCAACGTCATGTTGTTTCCATTGCTGGGCTTCATTCTCGCCATCTCCCTCGCTGCCCTTGCGGACAGCCAACGGATCAAGCGAGTCATTGGAATCATATGCGGGATCTTCGCGGCCCTGATATCCGTCGCGACGATAGTCTTCGTTATCGACTATTTCCAGGTACTCAACCTTGTAAAACCCGAGCTGCATCACAACATGGCAATTGCGAGCTCGATTGCCACGGCCAAGAACATTCTCACCATCCTCACGCTGGCGCTGTTGACCTGGGCTGGATTTACCGGTCCCAAATTCACCGCGATTCCCAAACAAAATCGCAAGATCGATAACCGATACGCCGCGACAGCAAGTCCGTTGATCGGTGTCGACGGCGACGCCTCGACCACTCCGGGATCTACCACCAGGTAGCATTCCCGCTCTCCAGCTTGGGTTGACACGCGACCCAGGCGGGTTTAACATCTACGTACAATCGTTGTCCCGTGGTGATTTGCCGCCTATTGCAGCCACGTTAAACAAATCGCTAAAAAGCATGTAGCCCGCGGCCTGCCGCGGGCTTTGTGTTTTCGAAACCATCCGAACTCCGATTTGCTTGACGTTGCTACATGTGGCGCACGGGGCAGCACCTCCCTCCGCGAGACACGCATGCCCAGCAAAGTCACTCTACGCACACTCAACACTCTACGCGAACGCGGGACACCCGCTGTATTCATTACGGCGTACGACTACCCGACAGCTACCTTCGCGGAACGCGCTGGTGTCGACATGATCCTGGTCGGCGACTCCGCCGCGATGACGATGATGGGCCTTCCAAACACGCTTGGCATATCGATGGATGAAATGATCGTATTCGTCCGGAGCGTGTGCCGCGCCGCAAAACGCACCTTCGTTGTCGGCGACCTGCCATTCCTCTCGTATCAACCATCGGATGAGACAGCTGTGTTGAACGCTGGCCGCTTCATCACCGAGGGCTGCGACGCTGTGAAGTGCGAGGGCGGTGTACGCGTCGCAGCACGGGTACGCGCAATGGTCAACGCCGGCATCAACGTCATGGGACACCTCGGTCTCACACCTCAGAACATTGGCCAGCTCAGCGGCTATCGTGTTCAGGGAAAGACGCGAGCGGCTGTCGATCAACTCGTTGACGACGCCATCGCACTCCAGGAAGCCGGGGCTTTCGCAATACTCCTCGAAGCCATGCCGGCCGTTGCTGCGGAATATGTACGCGAGCGCGTCGATATTCTCGTTTACGGTATCGGGGCCGGCCCGCACGTCGACGGCCAACTGGTGATTTCGCACGACATACTCGGAAATTTCGTCGGCGACATCGCACCACGCTTCGCAAAGCAGTATGCATCGATCGGATCACAGGTCGAACAGGTTTTCCGGAGCTACGCCGAAGATGTCCGTTCGGCGAGCTTCCCGGCTCTGGAGCACTGCTACCCAATCGAACCCCTCCACGAAGCCGAGATCCAGGGCTGCCGCGCGCAGAGGCACACCGCAAACTGATGAGGTACTTGCGTAATGGACATCGATACCACTAGCTTATTTGCCGATGCACAACTCTCCGCGAGCAATCCGATTTATGACGGCCTCTTACCGCAGCTATTGGGGATACCCCCAGGAGCGGTATCGTCGCGCGCGGACTTTGCTCGGATAGTCTAGCAAGGAAACCATCAACGTAGCGCTCTCGATACCACGCCCTGGGGATTTCATCCTCAGGGCTTTTTTGTTGTCCCCCCGCCAGCCATAGAGAACCCAAATGTCGCGCTCAACCCCGGAATACATCCTGGCTGCACTGCCAACGCACCAGATTGCATCCCTTCCTCACACACGACCCGTGCGCGTAACAGATACGCTGTCCATCGGTGGCAGCGAGATTGTCATCGCCGCCGGACCCTGTTCGATCGAGGGCTTTGACATGCTGCTTGCCAGTGCGCGCCATGTCAAAGCCGCTGGCGCTTCGCTGCTTCGCGGCGGCGCGTTCAAACCTCGAACGTCTCCATACGCGTTCCAGGGCCTGGGTGACGAAGGTCTCGTCATCATGGCCGAAGTGCGTGATCGCACCGGCATCCCGATTGTCACCGAAGTGCTCGATACCCGGCAGGTGGATCGCGTCGCGCAAATTGCCGACGTCATGCAGGTCGGCGCTCGCAACATGCAGAACTTCGCACTGCTCGCGGAATTGGGGCGCTGCGGCAAACCGGTCCTCCTCAAACGCGGTGCATCAGCCCGCGTTGCGGAATTACTGCTCGCCGCAGAACATATCATGGCGAATGGCAATGATCGCGTCATCCTCTGCGAGCGGGGAATTCGTACTTTCGAAACCGGCACGCGCTACACGCTGGATATCTCCGCGATCGCCGTCCTGAAACACGAAACGCATCTCCCCGTCCTCGTCGATCCCAGCCACGCCGGCGGTCGCTCCGATCTGGTAATGCCGCTCTCTCTGGCTGCCATCGCGGCCGGAGCAGACGGTTTGATAATCGAAGTTCACCCAAATCCACCGGCTGCGCTTTCGGATGCGGACCAGCAACTCACGTTCGAGCAATTCAGCGACGTCATGAAACAGTCAGCACGCGTCGCCTTTGCATGCGACCGCACCATCAAGCTACCGGACCTCAATACTCGGACCGCCGCTGAGTCAACTGAGATCTCGCCGCCATTCGACTTGCGGCGTCCTGCACGCGACAAGGTAGCCGTCGCGTGACAGTCGAATCCTTGCTCAGGGATCGTCGAACCGCCTCCGATCCCATCTCCACAGTTACCGCACCGCGCGTCGCTTTTCAAGGTGAGCTCGGTGCGTATGGTGATGAAGCTATAATCCAGCAATGGGATGGCCGCGCAACAGCCACACCATCGGCATCCTTCGAACAGGTTGTCACCGATGTTGCTACGGGATTCGCCGACCTTGGAATCGTTCCGGTTTGGAATTCGATTGTTGGTGAGATCGAGGCCGGCATCGCCGCCATTCGAATCACCAAACGCGCCCGGTCCACGACACAGATACTCGGCGACATTCACCTGATCGTGAGACACCAATTGCTCGGCCTGCGGGGCAGCGTCCTGGCCGATATACGAAGCGTTGCAAGCCATCCGGTAGCTCTGGCACAGTGCACCGGCTTCCTCAGGAATCATCCATGGATTGAAGCCGTTCCGTCCTACGATACGGCCGGTGCCGCACGCCAGCTTGCAACCAGCGGACCGCCCTCAGCAGCGGCAATTGCCGGCTGCGGCGCTGCAAAACGATACGACCTGTCAATTCTGCAAACGGACGTACAGGACGTTGCAGACAACGTCACTCAATTCCTCATCATCGCACGTACTTCTGGCCAGGCGCTGGAAACCGGGCACCACTCAGGATCAACCGGCCATGTTCGATGGTGAAAGTCAGCCACATCCACTCGCTGCGGCTTCGTGCTGTTCGTGGCGCCACGACTGTCGTTCACGATGACACGTCACTCGTCCACGCCGCCACTAAAGAACTACTCACCGCGATTCTCACCTCCAATCACATCGAGCCAGACGAAATTATCAGCGCGGTATTCACAGCGACACCAGACATTCGCTCCGCATTTCCAGCCGCCGCCGCTCGTGAACTGGGCTGGACGGACATCCCCATGTTGTGTGCGACGGAGATCGACGTTCCGAACGCCCAACCATTCTGCATCCGCGTCCTCCTGCACGTTGAACGCGAGGCGACATCGCCACAGCTGCGACCCGTTTACCTCCGCGAGGCGGTGTTACTCCGCCAGGATCTGGTCACTGCCTGAATGTCTCGTACCCTGCCACTTGCGGACTGCACTTGAATCGCGCTCTGTTCTGGTGTACGCTCGCGACGTGTCATACCATCGACCGCCGCGATTGACCCAAGCTGTTTCGCCTTTATTCACCAAGATCCTGCAAATGCGATCTGAGGCTTCCGTAAAAGCAACTGATTATGCGACCGACGGTCGCACGCGCCGTGGCGTTCTCGCGCGTTACGCCGAGCTCCTTCCGCTCACCGCGTCGACGCCGCACCTGTCGCTCGGTGAAGGTGATACGCCGTTGCTCGCAGCACCTCGATTGGCTGAGTGGATCGGAGTGAACGACCTTCATCTCAAGTACGAAGGCGCGAACCCCACTGGCTCATTCAAGGACCGCGGAATGGTCGTGGCAGTGGCAAAGGCGATCGAAGCCGGTTCCACCACGATCATCTGCGCCTCGACAGGAAACACGTCAGCGAGCGCGGCGGCGTATGCGGCTCGTGCTGGCATTCGCGCGGTCGTGTTGCTACCTGCTGGAAACGTCGCCCGCGGCAAGTTGGCCCAGGCCGTTGTTGCTGGCGCAACTGTAATAATGCTCGACTGTAATTTCGACGGAGCCCTCGACGTCGCTCGCAAACTGGCAAGAGATTATCGCGTTGCATTGGTCAATTCCGTCAACCCGCACAGGATCGCAGGCCAGAAAACAGGCGCGTTCGAAATCTGCGATGAATTGGGCGACGCACCCGATGTTGTTGCACTCCCAGTCGGAAACGGTGGCAACGTCACAGCATACGCCAGCGGATTCGCGACGTACCGCACGCTGAATCGTGCGAGCCATACGCCGATTTTCATCGGCGCCCAGGCCGCCGGCGCTGCCCCGCTCGTGCTTGGAGCGCCCGTACTAAACCCGGAGACTGTGGCGACGGCGATACGGATCGGGAACCCTGCGAGTTGGGATTCGGCCGTTAGCGCCGTAACGGATTCGGGGGGCTGCTTTGTCGCGATCCCGGACGATGCGATTCTCGAGGCCTACCACAAGGTCGTCGAGATGGAAGGAGTCTTCTGCGAACCCGCCTCGGCGGCTGGAATCGCCGCCCTGCGAACCCAGGTTCGCTCGGGGGCCATCGGCCCTTCTTTGAGTGCAGTCTGCATCCTCACGGGCAACGGGCTCAAGGATCCGGACCGCGCTACGCCGGAATCGTTCAATCCCGGGTCCATAGCAGCCGATGCTTCTACTATAGCAGCCAGTTTGGGTTTCGTCGGCCGCTAGCTCAGTAGTGTGATGGCTCCACCGCCCCGCCACGGGGGTGGCGTCGCCGGCTTCCCTCAATCTCCATAGATGGGTTACCTGATACCTCTTTGGTCGTATTCGATGAACGCATCTCTCAACGCTGCCCAGGGCGAAGCCCATGGCATGCCCATTGGCGCACGGATCGAATGAAGCCAGCTGTACAGCTGTACCAGAGCGATTTCCCCGGACCATCTGCCTCCGCCGCGGCTCCCAGCCGCTGCGCCTGTCGGCCTACCCTGGAAATGGCGTCGCCGGATGCCGAGGCCACCCTGGGCCCCCAGTCCAGCCGCTCCACGGCCACGCCGTGGGAAATCACGGTTTTTGCGACCTCGACTGTCCTACTGGGCCTGTTCCTCGTATGGGCAAACGGTGATGCGCTCGGACTTGGGCGTCCGACGCTAAAGGTTCCCATCGTTACCCAGGTCCTGCTCGTCATTCTCTCCGGCGCGGCCACCGCCCTTGGAATCGGCGCATCCCGACGCCCGAACCTGGGTTCCGCTACCAAACGAGCGTGGCGCCTTTTCGCCGTAGCCCAGGCCGCAACCGGAATCGTCAGCATTTCGTGGGTCTTTCGAATGGCGATCGGCAGTACAGCGGCGGGCGGCCTCCCGTTGCAACTCATCGCTGCCTGCTACGACATCTTCCTGCTCTTCGCGCTCCTGACCTTCCCTGTGCGCCGAATGCAGGACGCGGATCGCGCAACGTTCTGGTTCGACAGCGCAATCGTCGCTGGTGTAGCCGCAGTCCTGATGTGGCATCTGCTGCTGCGCACCGCGCTGATTGCCGCCGGCTCCGATTGGCGTACTTCGATCTATGCGCTCGTATATCCGGTCGCCGACATCGTTCTTCTCTTTGCGACGGTGGTCCTCCTTCTGCGACGGCCGTTACGGGGAAGTGTGCGCGCGATTCGCATACTGTTTGCAAGCATCCTTCTCAACACCGCCGCCGACGTGCTGTACATGTGGTCGTACATCGCCAAGGAAACGCACGGAGCGCGCTTCTTCTACATGGCATGGGCGGTCGTGGCGTGGATGGCCACCGCCGCAGCTTATTCGCAGGGAAAGAATATCTGGTTCGGGCTGTTCTCGACCGACTCGGCCGTACGCGAACGTCGGGGGATGGCCCCGAGCCTTATCCCGTACGTCGCGATCCTCGCGATCTACGTCACACTCCTCATAGAAGTCTTTCGCGCCGAGTCGCGCAACGTTGCAAGCGCGCTCACTCTTGGCCCGGACGTGTTGCTGATTGCAAAATATCCGGTCACCGCGCTGGTTGTCGGCGCGATCACCGTGACAGCAATCGTGATAGCGCGACAGGTTGCGGCACAGCGAAAGAATGCGGAACTCGCTGCGGAACGACTTGCCCGTGAAGCACACTTCCGCGCGCTCGTGCAACACTCGTCCGACATGGTGCTGGTGCTGGATGCCGCCGGATTCGTGCGCGAAGCGAGCCCGGCGGTCGAGCGCGTACTCGGCCACAGCGCGGAGTCAGTCGTTGGTCGACCATTCCACAAATTCTTTGTCGCAGATGAGATGAGCGCGGTGCAGGCCGACATCGCTCAGGCGATTGCGGCAACGAACGGTCACGCGGCAGCTGGCGGGGCAGTTGAATGGCGAGTGAGAGGCGCGAACGGTAGCGAGCGTTGGATCGAGGCTATTTGCACCAATCTCCTCGATGACCCTATCGTCCGTGGATTGGTTATCAACGGTCGCGACGTGAGCGAGCGCAAGCAACTCGAGGCCGAGTTGACACACCGAGCATACCATGATCCGTTGACAGGCCTCGTCAACGCAGCCCGCTTCCGTCTGAAGATCGCCGACGCGATAGCGCACGCTGGTACGGGCTCTCGCCCTGGTGATGGACGAAGTGGGCTCGCCATTCTCTACATCGACCTTGATGGGTTCAAGGCTGTCAACGACATGTTTGGACACGATGCCGGCGACGTTGTCCTGGCAACAGTCGCAGATCGCCTTCGTGACGCTACCCGTGGATCGGATACCGCCGCTCGCCTCGGTGGCGACGAGTTCGCCATTCTCCTGGAGCGCCTGCGCGACGAAGACGAAGTGCGAATGGTTGCTACACGCGTCCTGCAACTCGTCCATCGGCCCGTGCGAATCGATCACCGGGAAGCAGTGGTTGACGCCAGCATCGGCATTGTATGCGCATCGCTCGGCGTGAAAGCTGGCGCCACCCCGATCGCAATCGACGCGGATGCTCTACTGCGTCAGGCCGACACCGCAATGTACGCCGCCAAGGCTCGCGGATGCGGACAGTTCGAGTTCTACTCGCCCACCGCCGACGCCGGCGCCTGAACACGGCAATGCTCGCCACAGCCCAGCTCGTGGCGATGATCTGCGAACCAACGATACAGTCTGTCGGCTACATGCCGGCCGAAGGGAATCGAGAACAGCCACGATACCCACCTCCCCGCGCGTAATCTGCTGAGTATCTCCTCAACCGCTGCGGCACCCTGCCACGTTCGCGCGTCACGCTGACGAACGAGCTGCAATGATTCCGCATACGCTTCTTGCGGTATCCACGGAAACCGATCCAGCACGGACGACTCCTGCGATGACACCACTTCAAAATCATGCCGCGTGTCCAGTATCTCGAGCCGCTTTACAAGTCGCTGACACATGCCGCACTGACCGTCATAAATCACGGTATACGGTCTGACCGTATCGGCCGTCACGACGTCCAAAGCAGCGACATGCTTGTCAGACTCTCGTGTGGAGCGCCATCGCGGGTTGCTGCTGCGTGAGACAGTGGAGCGTCCCAAGTCCCCAGACGAGGTCCACCGCATGTATTCCGACTACGGTACGGTCGGGAAATAGTCCGGCGATTGCGTTCAGCGCAACACGGTCGTTTGGATCATTGAAGGTCGGGACGAGCACAACTCCATTCGCGACAAAAAAATTCGCGTAACTCGCCGGCAGTCGCTGACCATCCATGATCACAGGACGAGGGTACGGCAACAGCACGACACTCAACGGCTGTCGCTCAGCGGCGAGCCGCAACCTGTTGAGGTTATCTACGGAAGACGCGTGATTCTCATCCCTGGGGTCGTCCTCATAGGCGAGCAACACCGTGTGGAAATTCGCGAACCGCGCAACGTCGTCAACATGACCATGCGTGTCGTCACCCGCGCAGCTGTTGCCCAACCAGATGGTATCGTGACAGCCGAGATACGTGGCGAAGGCTTGTTCGTAGTCCGCACGCGTGAAACCGGGGTTCCTCACCTGCACGTCGCTCAACAACCATTCTTCCGTCACCAGAATCCGACCCTGTCCGTTTACATCGATCCCACCGCCTTCCAGAATAAGCGGTGAATCTGGTCGGTCGGCGCGCGTCGCCTGTACTAATGGAAGGCCAGTCGCGTGTTGTATAGCCTCAGGCACACGTCGATCTCGCGCGAAGTTGTCGTATTTGGCCCAGGCGTTGAAACCCCACGCGACCATCTCGACTTCACCGTTCACATTCCACACGAACGAAGGGCCAGAGTCGCGCAGCCAGACGCGATCGGTGCGCACCAGCAGGAGATTCACCCGTTGCATTGCGACATTGTGCGCGCGCAGCATCGCTGCAGCGGAGTCACGCACCGCTTCACTATCGCACAAGATCTCCACCCGTTCGTGATCAGCCAGCACGCGAACGATCTCGGCATACACCCAGCGCACTGCTTCGATCTTACCAGGCCAGTCCGGTTCATGATGAGGCCACGATATCCACGTAGCATCGTGACGCTCCCATTCCGCCGGCATCCGCCAGCCCGTCACCCCAGGTACCGATTCAAAATCGGCGCGTACGCATCGATGCGCCGATCGCGCAAAAACGGCCAGTTCCGCCGCGTGTCTTCTATCAGCGCCGGGTCACACTTCGCAACAAGTATCGTCGGCTCCTGACCAGCTTCGGCAATCAATCGACCGAACGGATCGGAAACGAAGGAATGACCAAAAAATTCGATCCCATCCGTACCGGGTTCCTCTTCAAACCCGACTCGGTTGGGAGCCGCAACGTATACACCGTTCGCGATCGCATGCGCGCGTTGCATCGTGCGCCAGGCGTCCATCTGTGCCGCGCCAAATTCTGCTTTCTCGGCCGGATGCCAGCCGATGGCGGTCGGATAGAAGATCACTTGGGCTCCCAGCAACGCCGTGATCCGCGCCGCTTCCGGATACCACTGATCCCAACAGATCAGAACGCCGATGTCTGCGTAACGCGTCTTCCAGACCTTGAACCCGCTGGCGCCTGGATGCTCGTCCTGCTGTGTCTGATTCGCGTCTCCGGGAGTGAAATAATACTTCTCGTAGTACAGTGGATCATCGGGAATGTGCATCTTGTGATAGACGCCCAGAAGCGATCCGTCAGCATCGATCACCGCAGCTGAATTCCGATACACACCGGCCGCCTGACGCTGGAAGATCGGGACAATGATCACGACATCAAGCTCTTTCGCGAGCGCCTGCATGCGATCGGTCACCGGCCCTGGAATCGGTTCCGCTATATCGAATCGCTCAGTGTTCTGGCGCTGACAGAAATAGTGTGAGTTGAACATTTCCTGCAGGCACACTATCTGCGCCCCTCGCCGTGCGGCTTCGCGGATCTGCCCAACAGCCCGATCCAGGGTCGCCTGAGGAGTCTGGGCTACTGCATCCTGGACGATTCCGATGGTAAATGGCTCTCTTCCCATGGTCGAAAGTTAACCCCACGAGAAGCTCTGGTTGCGCCCGGGACTGGCTGGCTCAAACCACCGGGATTCCCTGCCGAGACTCATTATAGGGGACTCCCCGAAAAATACGGCCGTCATGGTGACAACCAGCCGCCGTTGTCGTCCTTATACGGCGGCATGAAGTCGGCAATCTGCCCGCTCATCGTGGTGGTACCGGAGGTGTTGTTGGATCGTCGTACTCTCTTTGCACTCTGTGCTGTAACGCTAAGTTCCTTGACCGCCTGCTCTCGCCAGCCAACCGAATTTCTGATTGGCGCAGCCGGTCCGCAGACGGTCGCGTACGGTATCGAGAACCAGCATGGTATCGAGCTGGCGATTGACGAGATCAATCGCGCAGGTGGAGTCAACGGAACTCCCATCCATCTGGTAACTCGCGACGACCACGCAAATGGATCGGACGCAGCAACGGTAGCAGGCGAGTTCGTCGCGAACAAAAAAATCATAGCCGTAATCGGCCATGCCGGCTCTGCCTCGGAAGTTGCTGCTGCGGCAGTTTATGACAGCGGGCATCTCCCCGCAGTCGCCACCACCGCGTCATCGCCCGATATCTCCGGTGTATCGCCATGGATCTTTCGCATGATTGCGAGCGATTCAGCAAACGGCGCTACACTCGCCCACTTCGCGTCGTCACTCTCGAGTGGCCTCCACAGGCCCGTTCGCGTCGGCATACTCTATCATAATGACGCATACGGTCGCGGCCTTACCGACGCATTCCTGCACAATTTCAGCGGTGATGTCTTGAGCGTGGATCCAATTGGAGCGACGACCAACCTCGAACCATACATCAGCTACTTCAAGACGCACACGCCGGACATCGTCTTTGTCGCAAGTGACGAGGACCTGGGCATCAGAATCCTGCGCCAGGCGCGTTCGGAGAAGCTTGGCGTCAAGTTCCTCGGTGGTGACGGCTGGCAGGGCGTCGTTGCCGATCCGGCGGCGGAAGGGGCATTCATCGGCACGCCGTTCACGGCACAGGGCGCGGGTGAGCCGACGCAGAAGTTCGCCGCTGCATTCCGTGCCAGATACGGTGTCGCTCCGGGCGCGCAGGCTGCACTCGCGTACGACGCAACACGGTTGGTAGCACGCGCGCTTCAGAGTGGCGCAACAACCAGAACGACGGTTCGCGACTATTTGAGATCGCTCTCTCGCGCAAACGCGTTCGGCGGGCTTTCCGGTCCGATGTGGTTCTCCGGCACCGACCCCGTCGGAACGAATTTCCGTGTGACTCGCGTGCACGATGGGCTCATGCTTCCGGTGACCGCACAATGAGCTTGAGGGAACATCTTCGGCTGACCACCATCAGAGATACTCTGCTGGTCGGCTTCACTGCCCTTGTATTCTGCCTGGTTGTCGCCGGAACCATCGGGTGGATAGCTGTCCGCGCCGGCGCCGGCGACGTGACCGGCGAACTTCAGAGTGTACTCGCGACCTCGCAGCAGACCTCGGACTATTCTCGCGTTATAACGCGGGAGATTCAGGCGGCGACCGCATACATGACGAACGGCGATTCCGCTTCACTGCAGGAATTCCGGCAACTCAGCCATCAGGCGCATGGGCTGCAACACCAACTCGGAATCGCCAAGGACGCGGCGCCGGGCGACGTCGCCGCTATCGCGGCTGTCGACAACCGGCTCTCGGATTTTGAGAACACCTATTCTCTCGCACACCGGCTTCGTGACATGGGTCGCACCAGCGCCGCGCTCGTGCAGGCCGACAGCGCCCGCCTGATCGTTACGTCGCTGCTTGATGATCTCGCGCACTTCGATGCTGCAAAAGTGGGCAACGTCGCGAACACCACCAGTCGCATCGACTATCTCGCTCGCTGGCGCGCCACCGCGGTACTCGGCGCAGTCGCCATTGCTGTTCTGCTGGCCCTTATGATCGCTATCCGTACGATACGCACGATCGATACACCGCTGAGCGCGCTCTCCAGCCATGCGCGGAGTTTCAGCGAGGGCAATCTTACCGTACGAACATCGAGCGCGCACATGCCCGGTGAATTCGCCACCGTGGCGGCAGCGATGAACCACGCTGCAGATTCACTGTCACGAGTTGTCGATGTCGCCACGCAGACCGCTGACGACGTAACCCACTCCGCAGGCGATCTGGCCAGCGCTTCTCAGCAGATCTCTGACACCGCCAACCAGGTTTCCGAGGCAGTCACACAGGTTTCTGCAGGCGCCGAGGCGCAGGTGCAGCAGATACTGGCGGTTACTCGCTCACTTGATACTATCCGCGACGGCGCAGATGGTGTTGCCGCAGGCGCAGAAGAAGTACAGGCACTCGCCGCGTCAATCCACGGCCAGGCCGCGAGTAAGCGAGTCGAGCTCGAGCGAACACTCTCGATCCTCGTTGATGTGCGCACAATCGTCCGACAAGCTGCCGAAGAAGTACGTGCACTGAACGCTACTGTCGGCGACATCAATAAATTCGTCGTCTCTGTGGGTCGAATCGCTGATCAGACCAACCTGCTATCGCTGAACGCAGCGATCGAAGCGGCGCGTGCTGGCGCCGCGGGTCGAGGATTTGGAGTCGTCGCCGACGAGATACGCAAGCTTGCCGATCAATCCCGCGCGGCCGCTGACGACGTGGTTGATCTGACGGGCTCCGTCACGAGTCGCGTGAGCAAGACATATAGCACCATGGAGCGCGGCGAGAGCCAGGTCGGCGAGCTCGAGCGAGTTTCACGAGAGATCGACGATGCACTCGCTTCCATTGCCGCCGCCGCTGAACGCACGACACGCGCCGCCGACGGAGTCGCCCGGACAGCCGACGATAACGTCAGGGTAGTTCAAGAGGCCACGGAGGGCCTCGCTGGAGTCGCGCGGACCGCAGAAGGGCACGCTGCCACGGCAATGCAAGTCAGCGCGTCCACCGAAGAGCAGAGCGCCGCCTGCGAGCAGATGACCACAGCTTCTGCACAACTCCTCGCAGGAAGCACGCACCTCCGGAACCTCGTAGGGGAATTGCGCACCGCCTGACGCCGGCCCCGAAGTCGCCGTGTGCCGTTGTAGATTTGTTCATGTCCAGCAAACGTCCCGCCGTCATTCTCCTGAGCGGCGGACTCGACTCCACGACCGTGCTCGCCGTAGCTCAGCGAGACGGGTTCGACTTGAACGCGCTGTCCTTCAATTACGGCCAGCGACACGATCGTGAAGTCGATGCTGCACGGATAATAGCGCGCCACTACGGTGTCATACGCCACGAGATCGCCACGATCGACCTGCGCATGTTCGGCGGCTCCGCACTGACATCGGACATCGATGTACCCAAAGGTCGTGACGTAAAGCACGACGCCCGGGTCCCCATTACGTACGTTCCGGCTCGTAACACTATCTTCCTTTCGTACGCCCTCGCGTTCGCCGAAGTCATAGCCGCGCGAGACATATTTATCGGCGTAAATGCGCTGGACTTCTCAGGCTACCCCGATTGTCGCCCAGAATACATTCGTGCATTCGAGAACATGGCGAACCTCGCGACACGACTTGGCACCGAAGGCGCACCAATCCACATCCGCACACCGTTGATCGACCTGTCGAAGGCAGACATCATCGCGCTTGGCCGATCACTCGACGTCGACTACTCGATGACTACGAGCTGCTACGACCCTGCAGAGTCCGGCGACGCATGCGGTGAGTGCGATGCTTGCCAGCTTCGGCTTGCCGGCTTCAGCGGCGCGGGTGTCGCCGATCCGATCGCGTACGTAAAGTCGCGCCGGACCGCAACCTCATGAGCTACACAGTCAAGGAAATCTTCTACACTCTGCAGGGTGAAGGCGCAAACTCCGGACGCGCGGCGGTCTTCTGTCGGTTCTCAGGATGCAATCTGTGGACAGGCAGGGAGCGGGATCGCGCCGACGCTGTTTGCACATTCTGCGACACGGACTTCGTAGGAGTCGGGCCGGATGGCGGCAAATTCAAGGATGCAGAGGCGCTCGCTGCGGCAGTGGAGGCAGCGTGGCAGACCAGAAGCGCATCGCAGGAGAACCGGTTCGTCGTCTGCACCGGCGGCGAGCCGCTGCTTCAGCTCGACGTTGATGCCATCTCAGCACTGCATCGTCGCGGTTTTTACGTGGCCGTCGAGACGAATGGTACCCAGCCAGCCGTCCCCGGCATCGACTGGACTTGTGTGAGCCCCAAGGCATCCACCACACTTGAGATTTCGAGAGGCGACGAGCTCAAGCTGGTGTATCCGCAACCAACCGCAATGCCCGAGCGATTTGCCGACCTGGGCTTCACCCATTTCTTCCTCCAGCCAATGGATGGCCCGGCTCTCGAGACAAACACGGATGCCGCCATTCAGTACTGCCTCGACCATCCGCAATGGCGCTTGTCGCTGCAGATGCACAAGGTCGCTGGGATCCGCTAGGTGAGGCTGCCACGGACGCGTCCCCGATAAGTTTAGTGATTGTTCAAAATCGATCCCATGATGCCGATTCATTTAACGAAAGGACTTGAGCTGCTCGCCGCCTTGTTAGCTCCCGTTGTCTTGACGGTGTTCTTCAACCGACGAGCACTTGCCGCAGCTCGTCGAAAAAACCAGCGACAGGTGCGATAGTGTACGCAGGTCACATTGGTTTTGGGCTCGGCGCATATTCGTTTCGAAAAACCGTTCCGCTCTGGCTCCTGCTCATCGCGGCGCAGATTCCGGATTGGTCGGATGCTGGATACTGCCTCGCAGACATGAATCACGGCCCTTACGGCCTGTACACGCATGGCTTTATTCCAGTGGCCATAGCGGCTGCGCTCGCCGCATTGTTTACGTATGTTCTGCTACAGGATGCGAAAGGCGCTCTGCTCGTCGCACTTGTGGTCGCGTCGCACTGGGGACTCGACTATTTCACAGGCATCAAACCCACCTGGCCTGGCGGCCCCATAGTGGGTATGAATCTGTACGCACGACCGGCCGTAGATGTGATACTTGAATCCGCGACGATCCTGGTCGGATGGCTGCTCTATCGACGCACGCTTCCGCAGTCAGTTCGAAACAATCGCTGGACGTACGCCATCCTTTTCACACTCTGCGCGCTCCAGGTGCTTGCTGGCGCTGCCTTCGCGCTAAATCTTGGAGGACACCCGAAATGTTAACAAGCATCCCGGTGATATCGCCAATCGAAGTCACGCTCGGCGAGCCGACAGTCCGCCGACTTCCGGCCCCACCGGATTACGAGGTTCATGCGCTTCCACCAGCTGCGGTGCTTGTAGAAGAAGCCGCGAAGGATCCTGCCATCGTCGCGCTTGATGAGATGGAGCACGCAACGCAGATAAGTGAGTACCACGACTTTTCGTGGTGGGACGAACGCCTCAAGTTGCTACGCGCACGTCTCGAAAATACCGACTGATCCCGTGCTACGCCGCCGACATGAAGTTGCGCGCGAACCAGTCGCGCGCCGTAACTATATCGTTCATGACTAGCTCATGACCGGCGCTGGCCACGTGTACCGTTACGTCGGCATCAGCCGAACGGAAAATCGCAGCCAGACTCTCAGTGTCTCCCGGCGGCAGTAATGGGTCACGGTCTCCCGCACAGATAAGCACCGGGATGCCGCTCAGCAATTTTTCCGGTTCTGGCGTGAATGGCACCATCGGTCTGAAGAGAACAGCTCCCGCGAGTATCTCAGGGTGACGCAACATTACACTCGAAGCGATGTTCGCACCGTTCGAGTAGCCAACGGCGACAATCCGATGCTGGTCCAGATCGTATGCGACTGCAGCATCTCGCACAAACGTGGCGAGTTCTTCGGTCCGCTGCATAAGATCTTTCTGATCGAATACCCCCTCGCGCAGCCGCCTGAAAAAACGTCGTGCGTCTCCTTCCACAACCTTGCCGGTCGGGCTGAGCAGTCTCGCGCCCGGAGCGAGTGTATAGCCAAGCTGCAGCAGAGAGTCGCCGTCACCGCCAGTCCCGTGAAGCAACAGCACGGTGACGCCGGAAAGATGCCCTTCCCCGGCTATGTAACGATGATCAAACTGCAGCTCCATGTTTGGGTCCATTCGTCCGCTCAACTATTGTAACACCAGGATGCCACGCGCATGACTGATGCGCGTGACACCTGACATTCGTTGCAGAAGTGTGATCGCCAGCAGCTGGATCTAAATCCCGTTACTTCGCTATCCAGCTATTGTTGGTACGGTCGATGTCAACAAGCCGGTGATCGGGATCCAGATCGATCCGCGACACTGTCTTGCCAGTGAAGTCATACTCCCGCATATACCTGGACGAGTTGGTGCTCCACACCAGAGCTGGATATTCGATGTCCTGCGTCGTCCCGTCGCTGAATGTGAAACGAACCCGAATTGGTAGTACCCCGCGAGCGTGGTTGCCGTAAATCACAACTACGTGCTGCGCACCGTTCGCATTCGAAGTCTCCACCGAATCGATAGCCTGATCGAAGTGTGCAGTAGTGTAAAACCACTCACGCCAGAACCAGTCGAGTCGCTCCCCACTGACTGACTCCATCGTCCTGAAAAAGTCCGTCGGCGTCGGGTGCTTGTATGCCCACCGCTTGATGTACGTACGGAACGCATCGTCGAATGCCTCGGGCCCAAGGATTTCCTGCCTGAGCAGCTGAAGGCCAACCGAAGGCTTGGTGTACTCCTGGCCGAGCTTGCGAGGATCAATCCGATCCGGACCCTGCTCGATCGGTACATCGGTATTTGTGCGCTGCGTGAATTCTACCTGCGCTCTCTCCTCGGCAGCACGCTGCATCTGATCACCGTTCGCCGGGTAGCGTCGCGCTTCGCTAAAAGTGTTGATGAAGGTATTGAATCCCTCGTCCTGCCAGAAGTGCATCCGCTCGTTCGATCCGACGATCATCGGGAACCAGTTGTGTCCGATCTCGTGCGTAACGACGTTGTAGAGATCCGGCTTGTCGCGACTCTTGGTTTCCATCGCGAGCATCGGGTATTCCATCCCGCTGATTGGACCCTCTACGGCTGAAATCTGCGGATACGGATACGGAAACCACCGCTCCGAATATTCCTCGATCGACATGCGCGCCTGATCGGCGGCATCGTCCCAGATCAGCGCAGCACTCGGCCTGTAGTATGCCTGCGCGATCGCCCCCTTATAGCTTGACGCATCCCACTGATAGTCAGGCGACGCCGCCCACGCCACGTCGCGGACGTTATGCGCCTTGAACTGCCATGTCATCGTGCCTGTAGTCCGCGGCCGGGCTGCACCGCTGCTGAGATCAGCTGCGGTGATGATCGGAACCGGTGTATCCGACTTCGCAGCCTTCGCAAGACGACTGATCTCCGTTGCGGTGAGCACCTCGTGCGCATTCTGCAGCGTGCCAGTTGCAGCGACGATGTATCCCGCTGGTACCGTTACACTCAGCTTGAAATCGCCGTACTCCAGATAGAATTCGCCCTGCCCGAGATACGGCTCCGTATTCCAACCGCGTACGTCGTCGTAGACGTTCACGCGCGGGTACCACTGAGCCAGCTCGTACAGTGAGCCATCGCGTCCCATGCGATCGGCGCCATGCAACGGTATGGCGAAGTGCCACGACGCGTCCAGGATTGCTGTCTTGCGCGGAGCCAGTGGCTCGGCGAGGTCGACCTTCGTGACTGTGCCATTGTCGCGCAGTTTTAGCGCTTTCTTGCTCCCCTTTATCACCTGATCGAAGCTGTCGATTATGTCGCCGCCGACGAAATTCCGGGAGCCGAAGCGGCTGCCGGGAGCGTAGACGAGTGTATTCAGAGAGTTCGGCCTGAAGGCGTTCTGTTCGGTCTGGACCCAGATGAATCGGAGCGTGTCCGGCGAGTTATTCGTGTACCGAAGCGTCATCGACGCACTGAGCGACTTGCTTGTGGTATCAAGGGTAGCGTGCAGATCGTAGTCGGCGCGCTGCTGCCAGTACTGAGCACCGGGCCGGCCGTCACCCGTTCGGTAAACATTTGGCGACGGGTAGAGGTTGAGATCTGCAAAGATCGACGTGTCGGGAACGCCCCGGAGCGTCCCCGGGGTCTGCGGAGGCATCTGCCTCGCCTGTTGCTGGGCACCTGCGGTCATCGCCGTCATGCCCAGCAGAACGGCCGCAAACACGGCCGATCTCGGATGAACCATTGCTACTTGCTCCAGAGTATTAGGATGGGATGATGTGGCCGCGATCGAGACACGACTCCAGCCATCACATATCTTAGTCACCCGAACCACCCGCATGGGTTGGACCATCCTCGGTACGCTCGTATGCGGGATTTGGTCCCCATTCCGGCAATCTCGACCGCCCGGATCCCGGCGGGCCGAACTCAGCGGGCGGCGATCGTCCAGTCGGCCAGGTCTGACCACCACGCATCAGCGCGCACGGAGGCAACCTGCACTCTCCGATTCACCCCGCTGACGCTTCTCGCCTCATACAGCCAGACCGCGGGCGCGTCGGCGTCGATGAGCGCGTAGGCTCGTGCGTATTGCGCGAGTGCTTTGTTCGCATCAAAGGACTGAGCAGCACTGTCAACAAGTGGGTCGAAGCCAGGATTGCGGTATCCGGAGAAATTCGCCCCCTGCGGTGGCATTGAAGATCCCCCCCACGCCTGAAGAACCGCGGCTGGGCTTGGATCAGTGTGCCATGCATTCAACACAGCATCGAAATCGCCTTTTGTCAGGCGCTGCACGAACGCATTCACCTCCATCGGCTCTATGGTGACCTTGACACCAAAGCGACGGTACTGCGATTGAAGCAGCGTCGCGTACTTCATGCGCACAGCACTCGATGTCGGAACCAGAATTCTGAATGAGATCGGCGCGTGCGCGGAAAGAATTCGGGCTGCTGCTGCAGAATCAAACTGAATCGCGCTCAGACCCTTGCTCGCTGGTATTGCACGCGTAACCGGACCCAGCCCCGCAAGCGCGAGGGTGTCGAAGACGTTCTTCGCAAGTGAGGGGCGGTCGACGGCCATGCTCAGCGCGCGGCGGACTTCGCGATCGTTGAACGGCGGCCGCCGCACGTTGAATGCGAGGAAGCCATAATCCAGACTCGGCGCCGTAAGAAGCCGTATGTTGGGCGATGCGATCACCTGGCCCACAGTGGGCCCACTTACGACTTCCAGAAAGTCGGCCTCACCAGTCAGCAGGCGGGTAGCCGCCGCCGACATATCCGGCGTGATAAGCCACACGACGCGGTCCAGCTTCGCACGTCCACGATAGTTGTTGGTATCGCTCACGATTTCGATACGCGAGCCGCCATCCCACCTGGCGAACCTGAATCGCCCCGATCCAACCGGCTGTCGTGCGAACCGCGATGACGCAAGCGACTTGACGGGGATACTGTCAAGTAGATGTTCGGGGAGCACCGCTACGTTGTACACGAAATCGAAAAACTGCTCCGGGCTTCTCTTCGCATACCAGACCACCGCAGTGAGCGAGTCACGCACGGTCACCGAATCGATGCCTCCAAGCGTCGCGGCAATTGGAGAGCCTAGTGCAGGATCAATAAGTAATTTGAACGTGAAGCGCACATCGCTTGCTGTGACCGGTTTGCCATCGTGCCACCGCGCGCGCGCGTTCAGGCGAAACGCAATCGACATCGAGTCCGGTGCCCATGTCCACGACTTCGCGAGCCGTGGCGTGAAGCCCACATCACCGATTGTGTTCAGCTGTGGTCCGATATCGGCCAGATAATCGAATATCTGATCTACGACCTGCCGCCCCTGATTTGTCATCGTCAGCGGTGGAAAGAGATTATCGGCATCACCGGCACTCGCGACGACGAGCGTACCACCGGTGTTGCCGACTGCTGGTGACGACGGCTTGTTCCTCTCGCAGCCCATGGACGCCATTACGCCGACCAACGTGAGACGCGTAGTTAGGCGCACGGCAAATGTGACGTTGCGGCAACGAACTATCGATTTCGTGTTCAATCTTTTTGCCGATTATAGGTGGCTGCCCATGACAGGAACAGGTCGAATACCTCAGGATCGAAATGCCCGCTGGCATTGTTCTCGACCATTATCTCAACAGCGCGCTCGTGATCGAATCCGCTTCGATAAGATCGAGTTGTTGTGAGCGCGTCGTACACATCTGCAACGCAAAGAATTCGTGCCGAGATCGGAATCGACTCACCTGAGAGACCGTCGGGGTAGCCGCAACCATCCCATCGCTCGTGGTGATTGCGCACCATCGGGCGAATGTCCCAGGGAAACTCGATGTCGGCAAGCAACTCTTCGCCAGCCTCGGGATGGCGCTTCATTATGCGCCACTCTTCCTCGTTGAGGCGGCCCGGTTTGTTCAGGATTTCTTCTGGTACAATCAACTTTCCAACGTCGTGCAACAGTGCTCCAATACGGAACCAGAACAGCGTCTTGGTGTCGAAGCCCGCCAGCTCAGCGATGGCGCACGCGACGTTTGCGACCCTCACGCAATGACCTTGCGTGTACACATCCTTGCTCTCGATAGACGTGCCCCACTTGCGCACAACATCGAGGAAACGTTCCTCAAGGCGGCCATTACGCCTGGCGATGGCATCAAGATCGCGCTCCGCTCGCAACTGCGAGAACCAGTTGTGTGCGGCGTTCAAAGCCTGCAGCGTGTCCGTATTGCGCGACTGAGCCCAGTACAGCTCTGCCTGCTCACGTGCAGTTTCTGCCGAGAGCAGTAGATCGTGCGCATCTCTTGCTGCTCGTGCGGCCATGCCAAACCACCTGTCCGCATGATCGTACTGCAACTCCTCGCGACAGATCACTCCATAGTGCTTATATACATCACCGATCCACGGAGAGCTGTTCTGCTCGGGACTCGCATGCTGAAGCAGGCTCTCACACCGCTCACGGGCCCTTGTGATCTCCTTGCGGGCGATCCAGAGTTCGACCTGGTTCACTTCAACGCGCCGCAGCAAGCCAGTCTCGCCACTCCTTACGCAGGCATCGCAGGCCGCGACGTAGGCTACGTCCGCATCTTCCCATTGGCCGAGGTCAGTGCACACCATTCCGATGTTGTTCAACACGTGAGCTTCGAACGATGACCGCCCGAGCGCCCTGAGCCGCCGCCTGCTCGACTCATAGGACTCGAGCGCGGTCTGGAGATGGCCGCGGATGTTCGCGATCGTTCCAAGATTCTGATCCAGAACTGCGAGTAACATCTCATCGTCGGCTTCCAGAGCGCGCACGCGAGCAAGTGTATAGAGCTCTTCCGACCGATCGAGGTTACCTAGCGTTTGCTCGATTACAGCCAGACCGTTCAATGCATGCGCTTCAGCCCCTGGATCGCCAGCCGCCGCGCCAGCCTCGACGGCCTGCTCAAGCAGCGAGACTGCGACGTCAGAATTGCCGTCCTCCGCATACGTGCGGCCCATCCAACGCAACACCGATGATCGACATCGCGCGTTTATGGACCTGTCATCGAGCAATCGTTGATATACACGGCGTGCAGTCACCCAGTCTCCAGCCCGTTCGGAAGCACGCGCGACCTCCACTGCGGCCTCGAAGGCAGTGCGCGTCGCGGCACTGGTCACCTGTGACTCGAAGAGCGCTATCACTGATTTGACACCACAATACGGCGCTCAAGGCCGGCCGAGCGAAGCTTCCGTGCCAGTGTTGGTCGCGATATCCCGAGGATGCGTGCAGTCGCGCTCAGATTTCCCTGCGTCAGCACCAGTGTCGCCCGAATTGCCTCGCCCTCGATCTCGCTCAGAGTCTTGCCGCCAGAGGGGATTCTTATGACGGTCCCATTCTCGGCGTCCACACCAGGCTGCGCGCTACGGCGACGCTGGAACAGGAGATGCTGTAGTTGAATGGTTCTTCCGCCTGCGACTATCACAGCGCGTTCGATCACATTCTTCAACTCACGTACGTTGCCGGGCCACGAATGAGCCACGAGTGCAGCGACCGCATCAACAGAGAGTATCGCCGGAACTCCGTCGCCTTCTCGCGCAAGCTCACGCAGAAAATGGCGAGCGAGAACCTCCACATCGCCAAATCGATCCCGCAGTGGCGGCAGATCCAGTCGCACCACGCTCAATCGGTAAAACAGATCCTCGCGAAACGCCCCGCCGTCCACAGCGTCAGCAAGCGATACGTTCGTGCCGGCAATGACTCGCGCAGCGATTGGAAGCTCCGAGGAACCACCAACGCGGCGGAAAGTGCGCTGCTCCAGCACGCGGAGCAGTTTTGGCTGCAGCTTGAGCGGCAGCTCACCGATCTCGTCCAGGAAGATCGTTCCGCGACCCGCGACTTCGAGCAGTCCGCGCTTGAGCGAGCGCGCATCCGTGAACGCGCCACGTTCGTGACCGAATAGCTCGCTTTCCAGGAGAGACTCTGGAATTGCCGCGCAGTTTATCGCAACGAAGGGATCGTTGGCGTGCTTGGAGCACGAGTGAATTCCGCGAGCGAAGAGTTCCTTACCGGTGCCCGTTTCGCCGCAGACCAGAACCGTAGCGGCGCGACTTCTGCCGACCTGCGTCGCCAGGTCAACCGCAGCGACCAGCAACTCGCTCTCACCGACGACAATCCCTTCCGACCAATCCGTTCTCGGTACAGGGCGCGGCGTTTCACGCGCAGCCGGATCGGGCAGACGCGGAAGCGCCCAACCGGTTCCAAGAGAGAGTGGTTCTGAAAGAGTGCTCAACGATGACAGAAGGTTCTGGACACCATATGAGTGTCGACCGGGCAACCGCCAAGCTACACCTTCTGATACATCTGTTTCTGGGCTGCTACAAGGCCGCCAACTCCTCAGCAATCGCCTCTGCACGTCTCACCGCGCCCATCTCGGTAAAGCCCACAAGAGCTTCCCGGAGAACCTCTCGAGTCCGATCCGAGTCACCCTGCTCACGACAGAGTTCTCCCAATTCGGTCAGTAACTCCAGCTGGAGCAGTGCGTCCTCGCCCTCGCGGGCATGGTACCGCGCCTGGCGAAGCGTTTCGAGCGCGTTGCCGAGCTGACCGCGCAATCGTTCGATGCGAGACTTGAGACGCAGGGCCTCCGACATTCGCAACCGATCGCGACGAAACTCGGCGATGCGCAAGGCACGCGCCACAGAGCGAGTTGCCATGTCCAACTCACCCTGCTGGATGCGCACGTCTCCTAGATTGAGCTCTACTGTTGCTTCGACGACCATATCCTCGCGATCGTAAGCGATAGCGAGTGCCATTTCGAAAGCCTGAACCGCCTGCGCATATCGCTTCCGCGCAGCGTATTGCATTCCGATGTTGTTGTACGCGTACGACTCGCTTTCGCGATCTCCGACGCTCTGAAACGCGCTCAGCCCGAGCCGCAGCCGCACCAGAGCGGCGTCCCAGTCCCCAAGCGAAGCCTCAAGCACACCGCGATTCATTTCTACTACGCCCAGTAACCGTTTATCGGAACTGGATTCCGCGTGATGGGCGGCCTGACGATAGAGCTGCTGCGCGTTAGTCAGCTCGCCACGACGCTGAGCTATTGTCCCGAGGCAGTTGAGCGCCTGCGCCTGCCCGTTGATGTAGTCGATGCGTTCCGCCATAGCGAGAGCGCGATGGAAAAATCGGAATGCCGCGTGCGTGTCACCGCGTTCACTCAACACCCAACCCTTCCACCGCACAGCATCCGCCGCCATGGGCGAGTCACCCTCTTCCTCCATGAGTGACAACGCGTCGTCATAGAATGCGATAGCTGCATCAGCATCGCCATGTCGTCGCGCAGTCTGCGCCTTCTTTATGAACTGCGCTGCACGCTGACGCAGTTCGTCGAAAGTTGGTGGCATTGCACGCATGAAATCAGACAGTCCTCAGCCTCAAGTACTGATGAGGATGTAGCCCGAAAAGTGCTTGACTACGAAACTCGTCGTCCCGAGATGTTGCTGCCCATCCGGACCGGTTACGATCGTTGTGGTTGCATCGAGAATCTCAGCAACGCGAGCGAGCAGACCGTTGAGGATGTCGGCCACACCATTCGCAGTGTAGCCGCCCCGGATACCAGGCGCCGCTTCCGGATGGTCGGCCAACGTGGTCATGCTCATGTCCTGCTGGATCGTGACGGGAGCCTGGAACTGCGTCCCGTGCGGGCCGAACTCGTAGGAGATCGCGCGACCTGAATCCGCTGTAACTGTGATCAGCGTGTTGCTCTGTACAGCCCCCGGCGCGAACGTGATGCTGAAGCCGGCGTCATCAATCGAGAGACTGCCGCCAGAGGCGCCAATCATCTTGGTGACGGTGATCGAGTGGGCCAGGCCCTGCTTGCGCTGCACAACCGGGAACAGCAGGTTGGACACCGCAGTGGTGATCGTGTTGATCGCCGTACCCGAGAGCTTGAGTACGCCACCAAGGAGATTAAGGCTGGCGCTCGCACCAGGCGCTGCGTTGGCCGGCGCCGCGAGGGTGGCGCTGGGTGTGGTCAGTGGCGCCTGCGGACCGGCAAGGTTCTCCGGCGTGCAGCCGACCGAGAGAATCGCGATACCGACAGCGGCGATGAAAGAACGAAGAATTGCGGGACGAAACATGTGCTTGGCTCCAGTAGGGTGCAGAGTCGTGATACAGCCACCTGCTAAAGCAACTGGCGGGCCACAGCGCAAGTCGTTGATTATCAATGACTTAGACCGCGGCCCGCCAGTTTGTGGATCAATTTTGATGTAACAGATTGTTACACGTGCAAAGCTTTAGGTCATGCTAAATCGGTCTTGAGCCCAAAATTAGCGGGCACTCGCGAGCGGTGATGGGGCAGAAGCGCCGAGCGAACCAGACCATGCCGCGAGGCGAGCGTCGCCGGCGGCTGTCAGCTGGCGGAAGCGGCCCGACTGGATGTCGAGTACCCAAATCGCCTTGGCGCCTCCACGGTTGGACGTCAGCGCGATGTGCCGCGCGTCGGGCGCCCACGACGGATCCTCATTCTCGCCCTTCGAGGTCAGGCGACGGACTTTCTGGTCCGCGCGATTTACCACCCACACCTGGAAATCACCGTTCTGCTGCTGGTATGCGATCATGCGACCGTCCGGGCTCCAATCTGGACTCGTGTGGTACACACGCGTCTTGGGAGGAGCTGGGGCCTCTACCCGTTCGTCTGAACCGTCAAGGTTTGACGAGTAGATCTGGGGCGTCTTGGGGCGGGATGACACGTACGCGATGCGCGACCCGTCCGGACTCAGAATCGGCTCATCGGCGTCGAAGGAACGATTCAACGGGAGATGGCGCACGGCAGACATGTTATCGAGCAAGACCGCAACGAGACTCGTGCGTGCATCACTACCGTTGGCGTAAATCACCGACTTGTCGTCGGACGAGAATACCGGCGTGATGTTGAGGCCGCGCGGAGTTGCCTCGAGGGCCTTGGTCTCACCTGTCATGAGGTTGACCAGTGCGATCTGTGTACCCGCGTCGCTCATTTCGCTGTACACGAGGGACTTGCCGTCGCGGCTCCACGATGGTGACATCGCCTTGTCACCCAGCTTGTCGGGCGCCGTGACCGCGTGATCGTTTGCACCATCGAAATCCACAACGCGGATTACGCCATTCGACACGTACGCGACGCGTGACTGTGCGATACCACGGTGACCGGTCAGCCATTCCGTAACAGCGTCCGACACACCGTGCATTGCCCAGCGGCGAGCCTGCATCGATGAATCCCTGACGACTGCTGCGCGAGCAACGGCGGCAGTCTGTGCAGCAGCCCTGCCAGCCTCATCACGTTCGCGCTCGCCCTGGACAAGCGCGGTGGTGCCAAGCGCATCGCGCAACATGTTGTTTCTGTCTGCGACGAGCGCGGCGTATTCCGCCTTCGCCTTGCTGTTGCGCAGGCGCGGCGGCTTCTTCGCCATCTCGGTCTGCAGCGAATCGCGCACCCACTCCGCACGTGCCAGACGAGTACGGCGGAGCAGATCGCGCGCGTTGAACGCCTGATTCAATGAATCAGCAATTGCTTGATCATTCTGAGGTACAACTATAGGAAGCGGAAACTCATGCTGCTGGCGCACCACGCCAGTCGCTGGATCGACAAGCGATACCATGAGGCCCTGTGCGGTTGCGACCGGCTTTATGGCCACCGTCGCCGAAGCCATACTGTCGGCCGGGAGGATCTGGACCCCGTCACCAAAATCGAGGTCGCGGCTCACGATTGTCTGTACGGAATCACTTTCGAGTCCGTCTGCCGGCAGGACGACAGCCTTTACCAGCGGCCCGGTCGACGTTGCGGCAGCCGCGGCCGCACGGGATGCATGAGTTGGTGCTGGACGGTGAGCTTTCGAGACGCTCTGGCCAGCTGCCGGTACCACGGGTATCAGAAGGAACCCAACAAACAGAGCACGATGGGACAACATGGTCGAGCCTCCAAAAGGTGCGTCAGGGAGCGTGTTGAGCTTGATCAGTCCAGCCCTGATTCCTCAGCACGCAATCGCGTGCGTCCATCTAGGACGAGCATTGCGCCTATTGGTAAATACGATTTCCAGCTGGCCAGAAATGCGACAATTCCGACCTCTGGAATGCCCTGAAAAGACGGACATATGTACGCATAATACTCAAAGGAGGCCGGCCGCGAGGAAGGAAAGGAAATCGTTGGGGCTGCGAGTGAGGCCCGCGAACGTTGTGACCGTCTTTCCGTCTGGATCAACGACAGCGTAAAGCGGCAGAGCGATTGTTCCGAAACGCTGTTGCTGCATCGTCTGTTGCTTCTCGTACCTCTCGCCGTCGCCATCGGTATACAGGCGCGCAAGTACGTACCGATTCATCGCAACCTTGATCTCAGGCCGCGAAAAAATATTCGCCTCCATCCAGCGACAGTTGGTGCACGTATAGCCGGTGAAGTCGATGAAGACTCGCCGATTCTGCTGTCGGGCCAGGGCGAGTGCGCCGGGTAAATCATTCAGATGCCAGGCTAGTTCTGCCGGAACCTCCGCCTCGTTGACTGAGGGTGGCGCACCGCCAACCGGGGGCAGGAACGATTCGAGCGTGCCAAGTGTCCCCCCTGCCAGCCCCGTCGCGAGCCACATGCCGACCGCGAGGAAAATCAGCGCCGAAATCGCACGTGCGGCACCGATCCGCGGAAGGCCGTACGGTCCCAGGCCCACTCGCTTTTCCAGCGGCGGTTCGTGGGGTAAGCGGAATGCTCCAAGCAAGTAGAAGGTTACGGCTAGCGCCAGCACAATCCAGATCGCCAGGACAACATCGTGCGTGAAGATGTTCCAATCCCAGACGAGATCCGCGTTGGAGATGAACTTCGCGACGGCCGCCAGTTCAATGAATCCCATCACGACCTTGATACGCTGCAACCACGGACCTGACCGCGGGAGTTGCCCGATCCACCGTGGGACGGTTGCCAGAACGACGAACGGTACGGCAAATACGACCGCGTAGGTGAGCATTCCGACGATCGGCCGCTGCCATTCACCCTGAGAGGCCGCAACGAGGAGAGTACCTATAAACGGCGCGGTACACGTAAAGCTCGTCAGCGTGAACAGCACGCCCATGAGCAGGGCGCTGGTAGTGTCTGAAAGGTGCCCGCTCCGCGTAACTGAGTCGATGCGGCCAAGCAGTCGGGAAGAAACGCTAAACTCGTAAAATCCAAGGAGATTCAGCGCGAGGCCGAGGAATACGACGGCAATCGCGAGATTGACCCATGCATTAGTCGCGAATCGCACCAGTCCTGCTGCGCCGATAAGTGCGGCGACTCCAACACCAAGTGCTGTAAATGTCGCGACTATACCAAGTCCGAACACACCCACCGCGACGAATGCTCGCGTGCGAGAGGTACTGGCGTGCCGCATGAAATACGAGACAGTAATCGGGACCATCGGAAACACGCACGGCGTCAGCAACGACAACGCACCTGCCGTTGCGGCAAGCCAGATAAATGCCGCAGAGACTCCGGGCGATCCCATCAGACTGCCAGCGAGTTGGCTGGAGCGGCGACGCTGTAGCTAGTCGCCACTTGAGTGTGCAGCGGTTGCAAGTTTCACCGTCTGTGGCGGATAGCACAGCTTCGCATTGCACACCTGGTAGCGCACGTTCACGTGCACCGAGTCAGCCGGCAGCGAAGTTGTGGTCAATCGAACGGGTACGATGAAACCGACACTTTGATCATGCTCCTGAACGTTCATTCGAAACGCATCGTCGAACTTCACTTCTGGCTTGGAAGTAGGCTGCGGATCACCGGCAAGAACGAACGGCTGATCCAACGGCAACGTAATCCGGGTCGCCATCGGGCCACCTGTCGGTCCGGCAACCGGCTGCGTCACAGCATAGATGTGCCAATCAGTCTGGAGCGAGACATCAATCCGGACTGGCGTGGTTTCACCGGTAGCGAACTTCGCCGCAACCGGAGAAATCGTCCATTTCACAGGCTGCTGACTGGCGGCTTCGGTCTCGCTCGAGTGCGCTCCCAGGATCTGGCGCGGTTGCTGGTCTCTGCAGGCGGCGACAATGGTCACCGCCAGCAGGCAAATGGATATTGGCTTCATGGTATCAACCTGGAAATATAGAGCCTGATCAGGAGCTCCCGATGACGAGGCACGTCAACCGATCTAGCGGGCGCCTCCGATTCGTGTAGTATCCAGCGATCCCGCCGCGTCGGTGGCCAATCCTGACACAGCCAATGTTTTTCAGCCGCTTAAAGGAAGCAAAATATGAAAAAAGCTGCTCTATTAGTTGCCGCAGCAGCATTGTTACCCAGTGTTGCCATGTCGCAACGGGGCTCGCAACGATCAACTGACAAACCGGCAGATACAACGCGGGCCCGGGCAGACACGACGATTCAAACCACGATTTCGCGTAGCTCCAGACCCGCGCCAGATGCTTNNTCCTTACGCGTCACACCGCAATGATCGGAGGAAAGCGTATCGATTACGACGCCGTGGTGGGCAACATTATTCTCCGCGACACAGCAGATCAGCCGACGGCAGAAATCTATTACACAGCATATACGCAACGTGGCGTTACTGACAACACACGTCGACCGATCATGTTCGCATACAATGGCGGCCCTGGTTCTTCGTCGGTCTGGGTGCACATGGGCCTCCTTGGTCCACGCCGTGTTGACATTCCGGATACAACGCACACGGCACCGCCGCCCTACCATCTTGTAGATAACCAGTACAGCATGCTCGACAAGGCCGATCTGGTGTTCATCGACCCAGTAGGGACCGGCTTCAGCAAGCCGTTGGGTAAGGGAAAAGGGAAAGATTTCTGGGGCGTGGATCAGGACGCCAATTCTCTGGGCGAGTTTGTGAGTCGGTATCTGAGCGAGGCGGGCCGCTGGAACTCCCCGCGGTACATAATGGGTGAGAGTTACGGGACAACACGTTCTGCGGCGCTCGCCGCCGTGCTTCAGAATCGATACCACATCGATCTGAATGGAGTCATCCTCCTCTCGTCAGTACTGGACTTCCAGACTATCACCTTCGACGCTGGCAACGACGAGCCATTTATAATGTATTTGCCATCGTACGCGGCGGTTGCATGGTATCACAACGCATTGAGTAATCGACCCGCAGAATTACGTCCATTCCTGAAGGAAGTCGAACACTTTGCGACCACAGACTATGCACAGGCACTGCTTGCCGGTGACAATCTTTCAAGCGCAGATCGCGCCAAGGTGCTGGACAAGCTTGTGCAGTACACCGGCCTTAGCCGCGCGTACATAGACAAGGCCAACCTGCGCGTGAACGCTGGCCAGTTCGAGAAGGAACTCTTGCGAGAGCATGGCCTTACCGTAGGTCGACTTGACGCGCGTTTCACCGGTGAAACCGGCGACCCGCTAAGCGAAGAGGCCGACTATGATCCACAATCGTCCGACATCAGCTCGGCGTACGTGTCGCTCTTCAACCAGTACCTGCATGAAGATCTGAATTACGGACGCGACAAGCTTTATGCGATGTCCGGAAGGGTGAATCCATGGGACTGGAAGCACGGTCCCAGCGCCGGATGGCCTGGACACACCAACGTCGCGGTCGATCTTGCACAGGCGCTCAGTGTGAACCCGCGCCTGCATGTGTTGCTCAACAGCGGTCTGTACGATCTTGCCACACCGTACTTCGCTGCGGAGTGGACCATGGATCACATGGGGATACCAGCGCGCGTCCGCAGCCAGATCACGGAGGCAGAATACATGTCCGGCCACATGATCTACGTGAACGTACCGGCACTGGCGCAGTTCAAGTCGAACGTGGCTGCGTTCATCGACAGGACGTCTGGCGTCAACTGACGCCGCGAATTTATCTGGACAAGAAAGAGGCACCCACCAACGCGGTGTGTGCCTCTTTCTTGTCCAGAAACTATGCTACCGAACTCTAGTGACCGAGTTCTGTCGCGGCACGATCGACGAGCGCGGCCTCAGCGTCAAGCGCTGCGGCAACTCGCGAAATCTGTGTACCAGCGAGCGACCATTCCTTCTGTTCGATTGCCTCTCGTACACCCGGAATGGTCTTCACCCCGTATCCCGTGTAGTAGCCCGGCGCATAGAGCAGATGCTTGAACCACGGGCGATTTGGGAGACCAGCGTCTGAAAGCAGGAGACGTTCGCTTTGGAGCAGATCCTGATTGAGCTTGACGAAACTTTCCGTTGCCGCGCCATCAAGAGATTGATTGAATGCAGTCTGGTAACGCGCTGCCGCACGCGTGAGCGCAGCTGCAGCGCTGTCCAGTGGCGTGAAGTCGAGATCGGGTACCGCCGCTTCTGGTTTCGGTATGGCCAGTGGAGCGCGAGGATCATTTGTGAGAAAGAATGTGCTGTCTGCAATATCGCGATTGTGCTCTACGGCCTCCGACGCCATCCCTTTGTGAAGTGCCTTCAATTCGCCAACATAACCATTCACCGTTTCAGCGAGATCCGTGAAATCGTAAGGGATCACATCGGCATCAGCCAGGCGCATAGCCGCGGTTCCTACAGTCTGTGCCAGGGCGCGACCGTAGACAAATGACGAATCGGAAAAGTGGGTGTACCAGTAGAAGTCGTCATACACTGAGTGGTACACACCAGCCTCACCTTCACCACCAAAGCCGAGGTTCATCGAAGGAACTCCAACGTGCTGAAGGAACGCAGTGTAGTCGGAGCCGGACCCGAGCGCTCCTATGTGCATATCTTCCCGGCTCCGCAGCGCCTTACGTGCCGCCGGCGAAGCCCGTTCCATCACACGCGCCAGGGATCTGCGCTCCACGCTTGCTCCCGTCTCCGGGTCGGTGATATCGCGCATCACGCCATTTATGAATTTCTCAAGCACATGTGATCCACTGACGCCGAGGTATCCACGTCCATTGGTATCGCTGTTGAGGTAAGCGACCGCGTGTTGTGCAAGTTCATCAGCATGAGTTTCTGCCCATTCGGTGGAACCCAGCAGGCCCGGCTCCTCGCCATCCCAGGCGGCATAGATGATTGTCCGTTTTGGTCGCCATCCCTGCTTGACCAGCGCACCCATGGCGCGCATCTCTTCAAGCAGAGCCACCTGCCCAGCGATCGGATCGTCGGCGCCGTTCACCCACGCATCGTGATGGTTGCCGCGAATGACCCACTCGTCTGGCGACGAGCTGCCTTGGAGCTTGCCGATGACGTCGTAAATGGGCTTCAAGTCCCAGTTCGATTTGACGACCAGATGCACGCGCGCTGGTCCGGGCCCGATCTTGTACGTGATTGGGAGCGCACCGCGCCATGAGCTTGGGGCAACCGTGCCGCCAATTGCCGCAAGCAATGGCAATGCGTCACCATACGAAATGGGCAGCACCGGTATTTTCGTCAGCGTCGGTGCATCCTTTATCGGGAGCCGCTTTGCATTCTTCGTTGCGCCGACGCCGGGAGTCAGGGGGTCGCCGGGATATGTTGGCATGTCCATCACGCTTCCGCGCTGGACACCATCGGCAGGCCGAAGGGGACCCTTGGGGAAGACGTCGCCGCGGCTGTAACCGTCGTCGCCCGGATCCGAGTAGATGATGCATCCTATTGCGCCATGCTCTGCGGCGACTTTCGGCTTGATGCCGCGCCATGATCCGCCGTATCTAGCGATAACAATCGCTCCTTTCACTGATATACCGCGCCTGGCGAGGTCGTCATAATCTGCTGGTATGCCGTAGTTCACATACACAAGCGGGCCGGTCACATCGCCATCGATCGAGTAGGCGTTGTATGTCGGGAGCTGCTCTGATGTCTGTGCCGATGTAGGATCACCGGGCACGGGCGGTTCCTGCAGCTTTGCCCGGAAGTGAGTCGGCGCGACAAGTTCCACCAACCGTTGCTTGGGGGTAGGAAATAACACGTCGAATTGCTCGATGTGGGCATCCCATCCAGCATCGGTAAATTGTTTCAGTATCCACTCGGCATTCTGCTTGTCGTAGGGAGAGCCAACATGATGCGGACGCGCGGACAGCAGTTTCATGTCAGCACGCATGCGCGCCGGACTGGGAAGCGCACGGAACTTGTTCTCCCATTCTCGCTGCACGCGCGATGATGCTGGAGTGAATCCCAGGATGTCTCCGGACGGCGGTGGCGCCGCCGCCACCATCGGAAGGGCTAGAACGCCGCCGAGCGACGCGAGTAAGAGATTGAATCGCATGTATCCTCACAACAGTTATGGGCGGCCAGGTGTGACTCTCGTCCAATATACGAACGAATGGCCCGGGACGTGAATCACACTAAGTTCCGTTACCGATGACACCCATCAATCGTGCAGTGGCTCCGATGCCGTGGATAGCCGACCTCCCGGTTGATGAGGCGCTCCCAGGCGTTCGTACCGCTCTGAGCGCAGGTGGCAGTGTCGTACTCCAGGCCCCGCCCGGCGCCGGCAAGACTACTCACGTGCCACTCGCGTTGCTTCGCGAGCCGTGGCTCGGCGACAATCGGATCATCCTGTTGGAGCCACGACGGCTTGCGGCTCGCTCCGTCACACATCGGATGGCGCATCTTCTGGGCGAAGTCGCCGGCGAGACAGTTGGCTACCGAATCCATCGTGACACACGCGTGAGTTCCCGAACGCGCATTGAAGTCGTTACCGAAGGCGTACTCATTCGCATGCTACTTGAGGATCCGACATTGGAAGGCGTCGGCGTGGTCATATTCGATGAATTTCACGAGCGTAGCATCCACGCCGACACCGGCCTCGCACTCGCACTTCACTCCCGTTCACTCGTCAGGCCGGATCTAAAAATCGCTGTCATGTCTGCAACACTGGATGATCAGCGAGTCGCCGACCTTATTCAAGCGCCTGTCATCTCGAGCACCGGCCGAACTTTCCCGGTAGAGATTATATATTCTCCTCGCCCCGACACACGAGCAATCCCGGATGTCGTGGCGGCAACCGTCCTTCGCGCGTTACGCGAAGATCAGGGCGACATACTCGTGTTTCTTCCGGGAGGTCGCGAGATACGACGCGTTGCATCGCTTCTGAATGGACGCACACCACCGAGTGTAAGGGTGGAACGATTGTACGGAGATCTGTCGCAGGAGTTGCAGGATGCGGCGGTGGCGCGCGCACCAGCTGGCGAGCGCAAAGTGGTACTCTCGACGCCGATCTCCGAGACAAGCCTCACAATCGAAGGCATTGGAGTCGTGGTCGATAGCGGACTCGCGCGCGCACCACGGTTCTCACCACGAAGCGGCATGACGCGACTTGAAACGGTGCGAATATCCCGCTCGTCTGCGGACCAGCGTTCGGGCCGTGCGGGCCGGACTGGACCCGGTAAGACCTATCGACTGTGGCCAGAGCAGGAGCATGTGCACCTCATTCAGCATTCCGCCCCCGAAATATTGCAGGCCGATCTCGCCCCGCTCGCGCTACAGCTGGCCGCCGCAGGAATAAAAGACACGACCGAACTGCGTTGGCTTGATGTGCCGCCTGCCGCGGCAATGGCACAGGCTACGCACTTGCTGACTCTGCTAGGTGCGTTGAGCGCAGACGGATCGACAACTCGCCACGGGATGGAGATGGCGGCACTGCCAGTGCATCCACGTCTCGCGCACATGCTGATCGCGTCGCGGGCTATCGGCGCAGAGCAAATTGCGTGCGATGTTGCCGCGATTCTGGGAGATCGCGACTTTGTGCGCGGAGTCTCCGGACCAGCGGATGCAGACATCGAGATCCGCCTGGAGGTACTGCGCGCACAGTCTCGGCCCCCTACGAACAATTCCGAAGTCGATGCAGCGGTCGTACGTCGAGTGGCTGCGGAGAGCAGGCAGTTGCAGCAGAGCCTTTACGGGCGGCAGCATCGCAAGGCTGAGAATGCAATCAGCGCTGGCGTCGTACTGGGGTTTGCGTATCCTGACCGGATAGGCCAATCACGTGGCGGAGCCACTGATGGCCGATTCCTGCTCCGGAACGGGCGCGGTGCGACGCTAACGCATCCTCAGGCCCTCTCAGGCGCGGAGTACATCGTGGCGGCAGACCTGGACGGCGATGCACGATCCGCACGGATATTTCTTGGCGCTTCGCTCACACGGGAAGAACTCGAAGCGAATTTTGCAGACCAGTTCGAGATAGATGAACAGGTTGCATGGAATGAGCGGACCCGGAGTGTGAGGGCTCGTGCACAAACTCGTCTCGGAGCAATTGTTCTCAACGAAGCTGCAGTCAACGTACCAGATGCAAATACAGCCACCCAGATTCTGATTGACGTAGTTCGGAAAGAGGGACTGGATGCGCTGCCGTGGAGCGACGCGACACTGAAGGTCAGACAACGCGTAGCATTTCTCCAATCGCGTCACTCAGATTGGCCGGATCTCTCGAACGAATCACTGATTGGCTCACTGGACGAGTGGTTGGAGCCGGTCCTCGCTGGTCGTACGTCATTGCACGACATGGCGAAAGAGCTTCATGCAGCAGTGCACGAAATGCTGGATTGGCAGCAGCGCGCGAACCTCGACCGACTTGCGCCAACACATTACGTGGCGCCTACGGGCTCACGAATCGAGATCGACTACAGCGATACTCGGAATCCCAGCGTCGCTATCAGACTGCAAGAGATGTTCGGTGTTCGTACGCAACCCGCTGTTGACGATGACCATGTAGCGCTTACGCTTCACCTGCTGTCGCCCGCTCGCAGACCGGTGCAGGTCACACAGGATATTGCTGGGTTCTGGAGCGGGAGTTATTTCGAGGTGAGAAAAGAACTGAGGGGTCGCTACCCCAAACACGTATGGCCAGAAGATCCCCTCTCACAACTCCCGACGTCTCGCGCCAAGCGGCGCGGAGAATAGCCATCTGAATTGTGTGCGGCGATGCAGCGATGACTAGCTGGCTCGCGCAGTGTCCGTCGGCCGCTCTTCGGCAAGATCGAGCATCGACTTGCCTTCGAAATAGCTCACGACGGGCAAGTGGTCGACGTTATCGAGCCGACGCAACACTTTGCGCATGCGTTCAGCCTGCTCGGCGATCGACGCGCCAGCGTAGCGTGAGTCGGGCGATGCATCGTCGGATTCTGCGAGCATCTGGGCCTCAAGCATCACACTAGCAAGGGCGTTGTTGAGTTCGTGCCTTAGCCCCGTGGTGAGCTGCTCAAGGTGACGAGCGCACTCGGATGTCTGATGTGACATCTCACCCCAGAATGCAATCAAGGAAACTGCGAGCAGGAAGAATGCGACCAGACCAAGCCCGATATAGACCGTTCTACCAGCAGCCCGGACCGCGGCTGGTACGAGTAGCGTTGCCAGACTCGGACGTAGCACAGTTTCAACGTCGAACCCATCGGCGCCAGTCTGAAACTTGTAACTACCTCGGTACGGGCCCCCATACCAGTGCGGCGATGCGTACAGCAGCGCGCCATCCGCGGCGATTATTCGCACGCCGATCAACGAGTCGTTCGCGGGATTACCAGCGGCACTGGCAGGCAGATTCATATTCCACGCAGTCCCTGTGAACGATGGGGGGAGCAGTGGAACTGCTTGCATCGTTGCCTGCATCGCGTGCTTGAAGTTGGAGGCACGTGTCTGCGTGATTGCGTATGCATACCTTTTTCCGTCGGAGCCCATGACGGCCGTGCTTGCGAAGATAATCCTGCCACTAACACCGGGTAACGCGAGCGTGGGCGACTGCTGAACACCATTCAGGCGTGCAATCACAGCATCGATCACGAGATTGGCGCGGACAGTATCCGACATCGCCATTTCACCTTCCCACTTTCGCGTCTTGAGCTCGAATCGCAAGTAGCCACGATATGGGTCTGCTGGATACCCCGCGTCCTTGTACAGCGACTCTGCCCGCTGAGCAAAGCTGGCGAGCGGTGGCACAGTTCCATCCACCAACACGGTCCCCATCAGAGGGCCAAACAGCCTGGTACGAAACTCCGTATCGCGGCGAATCGCCTCGGTTCCCAGGACGCGACCCGCCGCCGTGGCGTAATCTCCCAGTGTCCGACTCGACGCTGCCTGGAGAGCGGCATTCGCTTCGTGCACTTCCGTTGCAAGAATGGCGCACACAATTACAGTGCCCGCGAGGCACGCGACGACCAGCGCCGCGCGCCACGAACGTGAAGGCGAGGAGGAACGGGAATTCATTATCGAGCGTTAGGGGATCAATTTCATGACGATTACTGCCTATAGAGTGTCACGCGCCCCTCGCTCGCGGACTATTCGTGCGAATCAGCCAGCCAGACGTTGCGTATGGCGACCTGACGCGACGATGCACCCGGAGCCTCGGAGACTGTCCAACGCGCGCTGCTTCGGTCAAGCGTGAGGCCTGCAAAACCGAGGATCTCATCGAAATCGATGTCCCTGGTCCCACCGACGTACTGTTCGAACCACGCGTGCATGTCCTTCCCCATAGCCTCCGAGACGGCGTGCTCGACGTCAGCCTCTGTATAGCCACGACCCTGCAGGTAGTAAGACGCATTTGGCTTGTCCCACGACAGCTTCTTCAGATTCCTCAAGGCATCGTCGAGGGAACGCACGTTGGCGGTCTCGTTCCGAATCATGAGATCCAGCGCGAGCGCGATCCCGGCACCCTTGAAGTAATAGCTGAAAAACGTCTGCGAAGCGTTTGTCTTCTGAGCTCGCGGGGCGCCATCAAAGAAGGGCGCTTCGAACGATGCCATTCGCGCTGAGACCTCCTTGCGCCCGGGGGCGGTAAGATTGGCCTGCACGATGCCCGCAATCATCGCGTAGGTGCTGGCGGCCGGACCGAGTTGCGCGCGCGAAGTTGCCATCTCCCCGTAGTACTGCGTCCAGCCCTCGGCGACCCAGAGGCTCGGTTGGTACTGCTCTTTCGTGTAATCGAACGGGCCAAGCGCCATCGGACGAATCCGCTTCACGTTCCAGACGTGAAAGTATTCGTGTGCTGCAGTCCCGACGCCAGCGAGTACCGATGCAGAATCCACCCACGGCTGGCGATCGATAATCTGCGTGGAATACAGGTGCTCCATGCCATCGCCGCCGGGGAAGCCGATGTGAAACAGAAAAGTGTACATGCGTAGCGGCGGCGGGCCGATTACCCGATTATGCGCCTCAACAATCTTTCGCACAGACGCGACGAAACGTGCACGTTCCTCAGCGGTTGTCGGCCCGTTGTGATGCACCACCGTGCGGTACAATCGGTTGTCGACCGTAAACGAGTCAACCATGAAACTCGGCGCGACTTCGGTCGGCGTGTCAATCAGGCGATCGTAGTTCTCGAAAGTGTAGTCAGTCTGATCGAGTTGCTTCGTATCACCGTTGATGATGTGCCATCCTGCCGGAGGATCGATGTGCAGAGTCACAGCAGACGGCTTGCGGCCCTCGACGTACATGAAAACGGATCCACCGTTCCAGTTTGCGTGAAGGGAATCCAGCACGCTGAAGGTACCCGAAAGATCGTCGCCAAAAACGCGATAGTGCGCGACGATGTGTCGCGAACCAGCGGGATACACCCGCCAAAGCGAGCCATTCTCCCGATCCCACTTCAGCGCCTTCGCGTTGCCGTCTGTCACCGTAAAGTCCTGCACGTTCTTCGCAAAGTCCATACGTGCATATCGACCGGGCGACCATACTGGCATCTGAAGCTTCAGAACAGCGCCCGTCACATCGTCAACGTCAATCGTCACGCTGTACAGATGCGAACCGGGGTCGGGCATCGATATTGTGTAATGGATCGCCGGAGCGACTACTGCATTATCAACCACGTGCTTCGGGGCTGGCAAACCGACAGCCAGCAGAGATGCCAGAGCAAATACAGGTGTGAGCATGGGTGTCAAGTGAGTTGAGGTGTCAGCCGATTTTACAACGGTATGCTCAGACGCCGATGAGGCTGTAAAGCAGTACGCCGAGAACAATCGCCGTGACTACTACGTACACGTGGTCGTGCTGCTTGAGGAATGCGAGCAGCGAAAGCGCAACACGCGCAATCGGCGTCGCAATCAGAAGGAGGATCCCGAACTGTATCAATGCTTCCGGATTCCGGCGAAATGCACTTTGTGCGACCCCTGTAACGCTTTTGAGTGAATCCGGCTGCCCGCGGAATACCCGGTAATCAGCGATGCTTCCGCCGTGCAGCGACAGAAACAGGATGCCGCCAGCAGCTGTCACAAATGCAGCGACAATCACTCCCCAGCGGAGCAGGTTGCCAATGAACAGCTCAACGTGTTCATCGCTCCAGCGTCCTGTACGCCACACTGGATCGCTCAAATGCCACCTCGCAATCCCTTGTACGCCATCTCGATGGCCAGAAAGACGATTACTGCCGTGAATACTGCGCGGAGTGCTGGGACCTTCGCTCCCGCGAGCACCCGTGCACCCGTCAGCGCCCCTGCAAGGACGCCAAGCATCACCGGAAAAGCGATGACCGGATCGATGTAGCCTCGATGCAGGTACACGCCCGCACTCGCGGCCGCCGTAACGCCGATCATGAAGTTGCTCGTGGTCGTCGAGACCTTGAATGGAAGGCGCATCGCCTGATCCATCGCGAGCACTTTTACTGCGCCGGAACCGATCCCCAGCAAGCCCGACAAAATGCCGGCCGCAAACATGAGTGAAAAGCCCGTAGGCACGTTGTGCACTGTGTACGGCTGCTTGCCGGCCGCCGTAGGGTAGGTACCATCCATCCGCAGCCTGGTAGCCCACTTGTCCGGTGGTCCGTCAATCGAATGTTCCGCGCGAGGGCGCAGCGAGCGAAATGCCGAATACGCCAGAACCAGTGAGAATATCACAGCGATCGCACTGGTGGATATCAGCCCGGCAATGAACGCCCCCCCAACGGCACCAACGGTGGTTGCCACCTCGAGAAACATTCCGATACGAATGTTGGTGTATCCCTCGCGAACATACGCCGCCGCCGCGCCAGACGAGGTCGCAATCACCGAGACGAGCGAAGCGCCAATGGCATACCGAATGTCCACGCCGAACGCGAGGGTGAGCATCGGCACGATGATCATACCTCCGCCCAGTCCGGTAAGTGCGCCGAGCATCCCGGCTGCGAAGGAACCGATCGCGACCAGGCCACTCATCAGCAGAATGCTCATTCAGGACTGCACTTCATGGATCGCTTAGCTTAGCGCTTGCGGGCACGAGGCGCCACCGTCGATTTGACACTTTCGGTCGACGTAGGCACTTCGATGTTGCAACAGGACCGACCCGGCAATCGTATCTAGTCGTGGTGATGGGTGGCCGGCCGAAGCCCTGGCCTTTCGTCCACTAGACATGCCGCACGGCTTCCCAGCTCTCCCGACCATTCCCGTTCCGTTCTCCCTCCGACCGCGCACTCTCCTGTGCGCCGTCATGATCATTCCAGCGCTCGCGCATGGCCAGAGCGCGCCTGATTCAGTGCGCACCGTTACGCTTGCCGAGGCGCTTTCAATGGCGACGCGGGTGAGTCCGGACCTCGCATCTGGGCAGGCGACGGTCCGGTCCGCCCGAGCCGCGCGCCTCCTCGCCACCGGCGAGTACCTTCCTTCCCTCGGCGTCGCCTCCAGTGCCGGGCGTGGAACGATCGTTCAAGGGGCAAATGGCGTTACCAACGGAATTCCGGTCGCATCAAGTTCGCGCCCGCTGGACGACAATCTCGGATCCGGCGTCTCGGTGGCATTTCCGGTCTTCACCGGAGGACGGCGCGGCGCAGACCGTCGGAACGCGGATGCGCTTCAGAATGCGGCTGATGCCGGTCTCGTGGCGGCTGAATACGACGTTCGTCTCGCAACCAAAGAGACATACTTCGACGTTCTTCGTGCGAGTGACCTGGTCGAAGTCGCCGCGGCGCAGGTAGCGCAGGCCGAGCGCGCGATGCGTGATGCGGAAAGCAGGCTTCGCGCAGGTACGACAACTCGCTCAGACGTGCTCAGGGCGCAAGTCGCGCTCGCGTCGGCACACGATGCACTCGCGAGCGCCGGTGCAAATCGCACGGCGAGCGAGTTCGATCTGGCTCGCATAATCGGAAGCGATTCTCCGGTTGGCGCCGCACCGGTCGCAGACGAAGACTCGATCCCACTTCCAGTGTCCCGCGAGTCTCTAGTCGCAAGCGCCGTGAACGGCGCACCGCTCGCTCGCGCTGCTGCGGCCAATGCTCAGGCAGCCGAAGCAGCGATTGGCGCAGCCAAGGCGCAGTATCTCCCAACCGTACTCGCCAGCGGGGGCTACGGTTGGTTCGAACAGCGGTCTGTAGATCCTCACCCTGTCGGCGGCTGGACGCTGCAGATGGGAATCTCCTATCCGCTGTTCAATGGCTTTCAGCGTGAAGCCGCAGTGACACGCGCGAAGGCGGATGCGGATGCCGCGCGTTCTATTCAGCTGGATACAAAGCGTGGAATTCGAGCGGACGCGGTCCGCGCGTACGACCAGGCCACAGTCGCAGCCCAGAGAATAGGATTTGCCCGCGAAGCCGTCGCTGCAGCGCGGGAAGATCTGAGAGTTCAGGAGCTTCGGTACCGCGCCGGCGCGTCGACCTTCCTGGACGAGGTCACTTCGCAACTCAATCTCACTCAGGCAGCCACATCGCTGGTACAGGCACGCTACGACTACCAGATAGCGCGCGCAATGCTGGAACGCGTGCTTGGCAGGGAATTGCAATAGATGTGGATTGTAAAACTGGCATTGCGCCGACCATACACGTTTGTGGTCGTTTCGATTTTAATCGCGCTCTTCGGAATCGTTGCCTCGTTGAGGATGCGCACCGACATTTTTCCCGAGATCGACATTCCTCTGGTCACGGTCGTGTGGCAGTACGCGGGAATGCCACCAGAGGAAATCGAACGTCGAATAGTTACAAGTGCCGAACGATATTATAGCGCGACCGTTGGCGGCATTGAGCACATGGAGTCTCAATCGATCAACGGTGTTGGCCTCATCAAGATCTATTTCCAGCCCGGTGCCAATATTCCCACCGCAGTCGCAGAGATAACGTCGGCGTCACAGACCGCGACAAAGCGACTTCCTCCTGGCATCCAGCCGCCGATCATTGTTCAGTTCAATGCGACCGACGTACCGGTCCTGCAGATCGGGGTTGACAGCAAGACACTGTCCGAGACACAACTGTACGATCTGACTACCAACACGGTACGAATCAAGCTCGCCACGGTGCAGGGTACCTCGCTGCCCGCTCCGTACGGCGGGAAGGCGCGCCAGATCATGGTTGATCTTAATCCAGAAGCGCTTTACGCCAAGGACGTATCTCCGTCAGATGTCAGCAACGCGATCAATGCGCAGAATCTCATCCTGCCTTCGGGAACCGCGAAGCTCGGTGACAGAGAATACTACGTCGGGCTGAACTCAAGCCCGGATGTCGTGTCGATGCTGAACGACCTGCCGATCAAGACGGTCCACGGAACTACCATATATATCCGCGACGTCGCGCAGGTGCGCGACGGATACGCCGTTCAGACAAACCTCGTCCGCGAAAACGGTCACCGCGGAGTGTACCAGAGCGTCGTGAAGAACGGCAACGCGTCAACGCTCGATGTAGTTGCAAAAATCAAGGCGGCACTTCCAGCTGTGGAGGCGGCTCTTCCGAACGGCGTGTCGCTCAACCTGCTGCTCGACGAATCGCTGTACGTGCGCGCGTCTCTGCATGGAGTTCTACGAGAAGCGCTGATAGCCGCCCTGCTCACCGCAGCGATGATCCTGCTCTTCCTCGGAAGCTGGCGCAGCACACTGGTCGTCGCGACTTCGATACCGCTCTCGATCCTGGTTTCAATCATCTGCCTGTCCGCATTGGGCCAGAGCTTGAATATCATGACGCTCGGCGGTTTTGCGCTCGCCGTCGGCATACTCGTGGACGACGCGACGGTTACAATCGAGAGCATTCACAGGAACCTTGCGATGGGCAAATCGCTCATGCAGGCGATACTGGATGGCGCTGAGGAGATCGCAGTACCCGCCTTCGTGTCGACGCTGGCAATCTGCATAGTCTTTACGCCAGTGTTCTTCCTGGGCGGAGTGACCGGAGCATTATTCAAGCCGCTGGCGATGGCTGTGATATTCGCGATGCTGGCATCGTACGTCCTGTCGCGCACGCTTGTGCCACTGATGGTTCGATACCTTCTCCCGGCCGAGGTGAGCATGCACGCGTCTCACCATAGCCGCGCCGCGGTGTCGGATATCTTCTGGCGAATCAACAGATGGTTTGAGACACACTTCGATCGACTGCGCAACTGGTATACCGCCGCGCTATCAGCAGCCCTCGCACATCGGAGCAGGGTCGCAAGCGCCACGATTGCGGCGGTAGTTGCCTCGCTCCTAATGGTGCCGTTCGTTGGGCAGGACTTCTTCCCAACAGTAGATGGCGGACAATTTCGGATACACGTCCGCGCAGCGGCCGGAACCAGGCTCGAAGAAACTGACGCTATCATTGGCCAGGTGGAACGCGCGATTCGTGCAGACATCCCGGCATCCGAACTAGGCGTCATTCTCTCAAACGTTGGTGTGCCAGTTAGCAGCATCAATCTCTCAACCGGCGACAACGCGACGATCAGCCCTGCAGACGCCGAACTCCTCATCTCACTCAAGGACAATCGCTCGCGGTCAACCGACGAATACATGAGGGAGCTTCGGTCTGATTTCAGGCGCCGATTTCCCGGAGTTGTCTTCTCGTTTCAGCCAGCCGATATAGTGAACCGCATACTCAACCTCGGCCTGCCCGCTGCAATCGATGTTCAGGTAGTCCCCGGAAAGGGCATCGACGGATTCAAGGTCGCGACAATGCTTGCGGACTCGATGCGTACGGTTCCGGGTGCTGTCGACGTCCGACAGCAGCAGGTCATGGATGCGCCAGAACTGTTCTTTTCGGTGGATCGCACACGTGCATCACAGCTCGGACTTACTCAACGTGACGTCGCGCAGAGCCTCCTCATCTCGCTCAGCTCCAGCGGCCAGACCGCTCCGAATTACTTTCTGAACCCGCAGAACGGCGTCTCATACTCTGTCGCAGTTCAAACACCGGAATATCGATTCAATTCGCTGAATGACCTGGAGTCCACACCGGTCATGGCACCAGGCGTAGCACCGCAGCTGTTGGGCAATCTCGCCACGGAATCCAGGCGCACATCTCTCGCAGTGGTAGATCACTACAATATTCAACGCGTTTACGATGTTTACGCCGGAGCGGATGGCCGCGATCTCGGTGGAGTCGCGCGCGATGTGGACCGCATTCTCAAGAACGTTCAGAAGACATTACCACTCGGCACAACGATAGTGATGCGCGGGCAGGTTGAGAGCATGCGCGATGCATTCACGGGCCTCGGCTTCGGACTGGCGTTCGCGATCCTGCTTGTGTACTTCCTCATGGTTGTGAATTTCCAGTCATGGCTCGATCCATTCATCATCATAATGGCACTCCCTGCTGCACTCGTGGGGATTGTCTGGATGCTGTTCGTCACGCATACGGCCTTCAGCGTGCCTTCCCTGATGGGTTCCGTGATGGCAATGGGTGTCGCAACTGCAAATAGTATCCTCGTTGTTACATTCGCCAACTCGCGACGCGGCGATGGCCTGGATGCAGTTGCGGCAGCACTCGATGCCGGCAGGACAAGACTCCGGCCAGTCCTCATGACCGCGCTCGCAATGATCATCGGTATGCTCCCCATGGCCCTCGGCCTCGGGGAAGGCGGCGAACAGAATGCGCCACTTGGGAGGGCAGTCATTGGCGGTCTGATCATCGCAACGGTCGCTACACTCATCCTCGTCCCAGTCGTGTACAGCGTTCTACGGACTCGCCCGCCAGGCCTCATTCACGATGCATTGCTGAACTCATGACACAGTCTCCATCATCTCCGCGTCGCTCCCGAGCGGGAATCACAATTTTCATTGTCATCGTGGCTGGATTGCTCGCGATTGGCATCATCCCACGGATTACTCAGAAGCGCTCGCTCGCCGCCGAAGTCAGCGCCGCAACCGACACGATTGTGTCCACGTCGGTCTCGACTGCGGTACGCTCAAAGAGTGAACCATTGAATCTTCCCGGCACGTTGCAACCGCTGCACGAGGCGGTCGTTTACGCCCGTTCTGCGGGCTACGTTCGCCAGTGGTATACCGACATCGGCTCGCGAGTAAGGGCGGGACAGGTCCTCGCAACTATCGAGGCACCGGAGGTGGATCAGCAAGTGCAGGAGGCCGCAGCGCAGTTGATGCAGGCTGGGGCCAACCTGTCGCTCGCGAAAAACGACCTCGATCGCTGGAAGTCGCTGGCGCGCGACAGCGCAGTGAGCCAACAGGAGCTGGATCAGAAGACTGCCGCATACGAAGCCAGCCTCGCGACGGTAAGCGCGCAACGCGCCAACGTTCAGAGGCTCACAAGCTTGCAGGGTTTTAGTCGAGTCGTTGCACCGTTTGCAGGCTTGGTGACTGCCCGGAACGTTGATGTTGGTGCGCTCGTCAGCCCCGGGACCAGCGGAGCGGGTACAGGGGGCGCCGGGTTGTTCCGTGTCTCGCAGACAGACACCATGCGGGTTTACGTCAACGTCCCCCAGTCGCTCGTTGCGGCGATACACGTGGGTCAGGCGGCTTCAGTCTCTCTCTCAGGCCAAACGCATCGATCATACGCCGGCCGCGTGGCCCGTACGTCGGATGCGCTCGACCCATCGACGCGCACTCTCCTCGTCGAAGTGGATGTGGCAAACACGGATCATTCGCTCCTCGGCGGGAGCTTTGTACAGGTCAGCCTCGCGACATCAGGCATGCAGCCCGCCATCGTCATTCCGGCAAATGCGCTGCTCGTGAACTCTGCAGGTACCCAGGTAGTCGTGGTCGATGACCACAACATCGCACACTACCGCAAGGTCGCTGTCGGCCGCGACTATGGCGCCACTGTTGAGGTTCTCTCGGGCGTAGATGAGGGCGCAGTGGTGGTCCTCAATCCGTCCGACCAGATCCGCGATGGCCATGTGATAAGGCCAGTCAAGGTCGCCGGCGCCGACTGATCCGAGGCGCCCAAGAGCCCGGCGAAACGCAACAATGCTTGCGGATTACAACGCGATTTTGTTGTAGCAACGCTCGAACCCGAATGCCAAGTCGTTGTGTGACAACGAGTTAGCCCAAACGAACCCGCGTGGCGCAAGCGTTGCCCATCTCGGCATTACGCGGTGAGTCGCGTTGCGGGCGAAACTTGTTTACGGGGCCAAACACACATGCGCAAATCAAGAGGCTTTACCCTCATCGAGTTGTTGATCGTTATAGCGATCATCGGAATTCTCGCTGCGATTGCGATCCCTCACTACAGCAGCGTCAAGGAAAAGGCATACCTCGCAACTGTGAAGACCGATCTCAAGAACCTCGAGATCTCCGAGGAGGCCTTCGCGTCGGGCAACTCCGGCATTTATTTCTCGCATACCTATACTACCCCGACAGACTCCGCAAACACGTTCGGCGCGTCGACGAACGTGTCAATCACAGCGACTGCCGTCGGTGCCAGGGGCTGGAGCGCGACGGGAATTCACGCGAGTGCTCCGGGGCATACGTGCGCCATATTCGTCGGCATCGCGCCGGTGTCACCCGCAGTCTTTGAGGGCGCGCCCGCCTGCGACTGAAGCCTCACCGACCCTCATAGACACGTTGCGACGCATCACGATATCGGTCTGCTCGTCGCTGCCTAACAGGAACGACTGAGTCGCGGTGTCCACGAACCCCGATTTGCGATAAAACGATATGGCTCGTGGATTGTTCTCAAACACCGCGAGCCACATCACATCCGCAGAACACTCGGCTGCGTAAGCCAGCGTTGTATCCATCAAACGCTGCGCCAGTCCACGCCCGTGGAAATCTCTCGCTACATAGAACCGCTTCAACTCAATCGGGGAGATCGCGTCGATTTCGTCGTGCACACGATGGCGACATACCTGGACGTATCCGACAATCGCCCCTTGAATCTCCGCGATAAATACGACTCCCGACGGATCGCTTATGTCCGCTCGTTGATACGCGGGACCGAATGACTCGGCGACATAGCGATCCATGTCCTCAGTGCGGTTGCCTGGACCGAACGTAGCCCTGAAAATCTGCTCCGCGAAACACGCCAGTGACTCCGCATCAGCCACAGAGGCGGGACGGATGACAACAGAATCGATGACTTCGGTCAACCGATCACCCAACTACCGGTAGTTGCCGAACTTCAATTCGACGCCAAAGTCGCCGGCGCGAAGAAGAGTGATCGCCGTCTGAAGGTCGTCGCGGGATGGCGAGCTGACACGAACCTGATCTGCCTGAATCGCCGCCTGGACCTTGGGTATTTTCGCTTCCTTGATGGCAGCTGCGACCTTCTTGGACGTGTCGCTGTCGAGTGACGTCTTGAGTTTGATCTCACAGCGAACCGTATCGCCGCCGGCCGGTTTCACCTCGCCAATGTCGAGGTTCCGGACAGGTACGCCACGCTTCACAAGCTTGCCCCACAGTACATCCGTCAGCGCCTTCATCTGATATTCGCTGTCAGCAACGAGCAACAGCATCTCCTCGGCGCGCTTGAAATCAATCGCCGACTTGGATCCCTTGAAATCGTATCGCTGGCCAATCTCCTTCTGCGACTGATTGACGGCGTTGTCGACTTCCTGCATGTCAACGCCCGTGGTTACGTCGAATGAGTTCAGTTGTGCCATTGTCGATGAGTGTCCGTGCGTTCAGGGAACTTCTGCTGCTACTGCGGCAATATCATCGCTACCATATCCCGCGGCAATAATTGTGTCGAAACGTTGCGCAATTGCAGGTACGAAGTGAAGTGCACCACCAGCCGTTGCTGCGCTGTCCAGCATAAGCCGAATGTCCTTCCGTGCAGCGGAAAGCTCGAATGCGGCTGGGGAAAATTCCTTCATCGCCATGCGCCGTCCTCGCCCGGAGATCTGCGTCACAGGATTGAAATCCTTGAAGACCGTGAGAGCATCAAGCGGTTCAATCTCAAGTTCGCGCGCGAAGGTTATCACGTCAGCGATACCGGATATGACAAACATCAGAAACATGTTGCCGAACAGCTTGTAGGCTGCTGCCAGATCTGCGCGTTCTCCAAGAAAACGAACCTTACCCGTCATCTTCTCAAGATCGACGCGAACTGCGTCATAGACTTCCTTCGGCCCCGCGACGAGCATTGATCCTGTGGCCGAACGGGCATTGGCCGGCCCCATGAATACCGGAGCGTGCAGAAATTTTATGCTTCGCTGCTCAAGACGCCGTGCACGCGCTGCTGTCGACTGAACCGCTGTCGTGGAGTGGTCCACTATCACGGCCCCGGGCTCCAGATGGGGAAGTAGCTGATCCAGCACATCGTCTACCGCCGCGTCATCGAGCAGCGCAAGATGGACCCGGGTCATGCCACGAACCGCCTCTCCCGGAGTTGCTGCTACCTTCGCGCCCTGAGCAGCAAGATCGCTCGTGCGCGACGCGGTTCTATTCCACACCGTCACGCCCTCGCCCCGAGCAAGCATCGCGCCGACAAAACCACTTCCCATCAGGCCTGTACCAAGAAATGCAGTCATGGATTGTAAACTAGCCATGAAGTGACGCTGAAACTTGTTCGAACAGATGTTCGGAGCCTGCCTTGTTGCCTGGCTGCGCGGCGCCCCGGGCTCAAGTAAGTCGTGCAACACCGCGATATTCGAATCATGGTAATTCCGCGGCTATTTTCGTCAACGTGGCTCATATTTCGCAATGCGACGAATTGCGAATTGCCCTGGAATTTCCAGGCGCAGAGCCATCGAGGCCTTGTCTGATAGCCTCCTTGCGCAGACCCCGACCACTCCTTTCCAAAACGTGTGCTTACTTCCGTGACGACGATTGATCGACAGGGCGCATCACGCGAGGTCGCGGATGAGCATGGGAAAAGGTGGCGCGTACGGGAAATGGAGATGGCTGAAGGGGACGGGACGCTCCCTCGCAAATCTCTGATCGCGCTGAACGAGATGATTATTCGTCGGTTCTGGACATTTCCAGCCGGCTGGCGAGAGCTCAGCGACCGTGCGTTGATCGCTCTGATCAACGGTCCGGCCCAACCGCATCCGGAAGCGCACGACGACATCGGCTGACGGTCGCAAACAGAATAGCCGAACAAAAAAAGGAGACGCCGAACTTACTGTTCGGCGTCTCCTTTTTTTATGCTGACCCAGCTATCCGGTCACTACTTGAGGCGTGGGTTTGTCGAACGGGGTGCCTTTTCGCAAGTCGGCCAAGTGGTTGGTCCGCGGAAGCGGCGGCCAGCGGCACCAGCTGCCGCAGCAGGATTCGCCGCCGCCATCTTGGCGGCTTCAGCGACCAGATCGACACGCTCACGTGTGATCATGGTCGGATCTTCCGAAGCTAGATACACCAGCATCGCGGTGAGCGTAGCGTTCGACTTCAAATCGTCGAAGACGATCTTGTCGTACGTATCCCGGTTGGTGTGCCATGTGTAATTGCCATAATCCCAGCCCAGCGCGCCGAGCCCGAACGCTGGCAGGCCATTGCAGCCAAACGAGAAGTCATCGCTTCCGCCGCCGGCCGGGAAGCCAGCACCGGCGAACTTGACCTGTTCCTGAAACACCGTCGGCAGTTTGGACAACCACTCCGTTATGTGAACTGCCGCGTTTGGTAGCCCGCCGCCGCCCATCCGTACGATACGGCCGGTCCCATTGTCCTGATTGAAAAGAGCCTGCAGTCCCTTGAGAACTTCGGGGTGATCCTCTGTGAATGCTTTCGATCCGACTTCGCCTTCCTCTTCACCGCTCCAGTGGCCGACGAGGATCGTACGCTTCGGATGTGGATATACCTGCTTCAGGATCCGCATCGCTTCAAGCATTGTGATTGTGCCGGTTCCGTTGTCTGTCGCGCCGGAGGATCCGTCCCAGGAATCAAAGTGGGCCGAAAGCATTACGTATTCGTCTGGCTTTTCGGAGCCCTTGATCTCCGCGATCGTGTTGAACACAGGACGCTCGCCGAGAAGCTGTGCATCCAGGTTCATGCGGATCTTGGGATTCTGATGATTTTCAGTAAGACGGAAGACGAGGCCGTAGTCTTCGCAGCTAAGTGCGACAGTCGGCGCCTTCGTGTTGTAGGTCTCGAACACTTCGATCGTGCCCCAGCCATCTTTCGGCCGGGAGGTAATCAGCCCCGCGACGCCGCCTTCTTCAAGGCGCTTGCCGAGCTCACCGCCGCCGAGTGCGAGACTGTAGCCGGTACCGCGCACATCCCGACCACCCCACTCGCGGTTCACCTGCGCGCGGAGGCTGTCCATTGCAATTTTTGACTCAGGCGTCGCATTTGTGGCCCAGTCTTCTCGCGGACGGCAGGTTGGCTGCGGTGCCGAAACGAGGATGAACTTGCCGCGTGCCTGTGGTAGCCACTTCACGAACGCCGTACTGTCTGCGAATCGCGGAAGGATGATCGTCGTTGACGTCAGATCACGCATCCCGGTACCCGGGCTATAGCCAACCATCTGACCTTCGAGCGAGCGAACGCGCGGCGATATGAGGTCGATGTGCGAGTAACCGCGACGCCATCCGCGCCATGTGCCGTACTGTTCGTTACGCGCTGGGATCCCCCACGCCTTGTACTTGCTAAGCAGCCAGTTGTTGCCGGCGACCAGCTCGTCGCCGCCCTGCAGTCGCGGTCCGACAGAATCGAAGAGTGCCTGTGACAACTCGTAAACGTGAGTGCTGTCCATCCCGAGCGCCCAGATCCGCTTGATTATCGGATCATCAGTCGGAAAGGATTGTGCGTGAAGCGGGAGGCATGGCGCCGCGAGAAGGGCACCGAGCAGTAGGGTCTTACGAATCATGCTGACGATAGCTGGGGGTGAGCCCGCTCGTTAAGGCGGGTAGTCCTGCCCCGGGCGCACCGGCGCGCCCGGATCGTGACCAGAATACGCGGGCCACCCCGATAACGTGGAGTGTCCCGCCCGTTCACGCCAGAGGGTCTGGCTTTCCCCGCCAGATCTGTCACCAGATCTGCGGTACCAGAGCCCTCGGCCTCACCATCGGGTCGCCCGGCTTACAGCCGAACGCCTGTGCGAATGCGGTCATGTTAGAGACTGGGCCATTGGTGCGCCACTCCGCCGGCGCATGCGGATCGGTTGCTGCGCGTGCGAGTAGAGATTGCGGGCGCGTGTGCTGCCGCCACGTCTGAGCGTACGCGATGAAGAAGCGCTGTTCCGGCGTGTAACCATCGATAATCTCGCGTTTGCCTGTCCGAGTGAGCGCGCGTTCCATGGCGTCGTACGCGGTGAGCAAGCCGCCGTAATCAGCGAGGTTTTCGCCGAGCGTAAGCTTGCCGTTGACGTGAGTGGTATCGACCTGGATGTAGCCGTTGAACTGGTTCACCATGAGTTGCGCCTGCTGATCGAAGCGAATTGTATCAGCTGGCTGCCACCAGTCGCGCAGATTGCCAGCCGCGTCGTAGTGGCGGCCTTCATCATCAAATCCGTGAGTCAACTCATGGCCTGCCCAGCTCCCGCCGAGTGCACCGTAATTCGACGCCATGTCACCGGTCGCGTCGAACGTCTGTGGAAGAAGCGCTCCCGCCGGAAACACCATCTCGTTCACTGACGGATCGTAATACGCATTGACCGTAGGGACAGTCATACCCCACTCAGTCTTGTCGACGGTCTTCCCGGGGCGATTCGCAGTACGATTCCATTCGAAGCTGTTCGCAGCAAGCAGATTCTGCACGAATGCGCCATCGGTGATCCGGAGTGCAGAGTAATCGCGCCACTTGTCCGGGTATCCAATCTTCTCGTTCATGCTCGCAAGCTTTGACAGCGCGTACTTGCGAGTAGAGTCGGACATCCACGTCAATGCTAGAAGTCGATCATGAAATGAGGCGCGAATGTCATCGATCAACTGCTTCGCCGCCGCCTTTGCCGATGGTGGAAAGGTTCTGTCGACATATGCCTGGCCGAGCGCTTCACCGATGTTGCGGTCCGTTACGCGCAGACACCTCTTCCAGCGCGGAAGCATCTGCTTCGCTCCACTATAAAGCGAGCCGTATGTAAAATCCTCCGTCGCGAAGGCGGAGCTGAGCCACGGCGAGGCCGTGGAGATGAGGTGATAGCGCAGGTACGCACGCCACTGGTCGAGTGGCGCCGTTCGAACGAGCGCACTTGCTCGTACAATGAAGTCCGGCTGCTCGACATTCAGTACGTTGACAGGGACTGTAACGCCGACCGAATGCAGATACGATGACCATTCGAGCCCCGGCGCCATGCGTTCGAGATTCGCCATGGACGTCTTGTGGAACGTCGCATTCGGATCGCGCATGGCTACTCGCGTCATTGACGCCTTCGCCAGTTCTGTTTCGAGCGCCATGACGCGACGCGCATCTGCCGATGCGTCCGTGACAGGTTCCCCTGCCAGCACAAACAGACGCGACACGTGTGCTACGTACTTGTGGCGCAGCGAGTCAGATGCAGGATCGGTCTTGGTGTAGTAATCGCGATCCGGCATCCCGAGTCCACCCTGTGAAACCCACGCGATATAGTGCGCAGCATCTTTCGGGTCAGCCGCGGGCCTGAAATTGAATACGACGCGTACGCCGACCCGCTGCAATGCTCCAATCTCGGACACGAGCGCTGACCGCGAATTCACCGCTGCAATTGCCGCGAGTTGTGCCTTTATCGGCTGAACACCCTGTTTTTCGGCAAGTGTCGAGTCCATGCAGCTCGCGTAGAATGTACCGAGTTTCGCTTTCGTACTGTTCGCAGGCTCGCTGTGCCTGTTGGCCATTGCCTCATCGAGGACGGAGCGCACGACCAGTTCGTTGCGATCACTCATATCCTTGGACACGCCCGACGACGAAAAAGCAGCAGGAATTGTGTCCGTCTTGAGCCAGCCACCGTTCGCAAACGCAAAGAAATCTCGACACGCGTGCGCCGTAGTGTCCATGTATGCCGGGTCGAACACCTTGAGTGGCGGAATCGACACAGCGGATGACGCCGAGGTCGATTGCGCGCTTACGGGTTGCGCCGCAATGCAACCAGCTGCGACAACGAGAGCAACCACTGTACGAACACTGGTGCGGCTACGAGAATTAGTTTGATTTGGCATCGAAGTCGAGGAAGGATTACAGCAGTTTTTACCGCGCTTGAGCGGCGGCGCGCTGGTGATTAGCAGACCGCGGGTCGGAATGATTTGCGTGAGGTGCTTGCGAAGCCGCAAAATCGATGAATCCGCGATTTGGATCGGTAGAGATCAGCTGGACACGCACTTTGTCGCCGACGTCCAGTCCGGTCTCGCCACGCATGACTCGACCTTCTATCGGCGGGTTGATCACGCGTACATAGGTACCGTCCTGATTCACACCCGTGACAATGGCGTCGAAGTTCTCGCCTACGCGACCAACCATCGAGACGGCGGCCGCGACTTTGCGTACCTGGCGCTCAACCTTTCGCTCAGCATGCTCTCGATCGGTGCATCGCGCAGCGATTTTGCCAAGGTCTTCCATCGAGTAAGGCGATGGCTTGCCTGCGAGAACTGCTTTCAGTAAACGCTGTGTAATGAGATCTGCGTACCTGCGATTCGGTGCCGTGGAGTGCGTGTAGTCGTGCGTGGCGAGTGCAAAGTGACCGATGTCCGGCTGACCGGGCGCGTGCGCGTCGTACTCGCCGGGTCCGATCAATTTCACAATCGCGAGTGACAGATCGGCAAAGTGCTCCGAATCTGCCTTTCGTCTCATTACCAGGAACTCAGACAAGGCCTGTGCATTCGCATTTGCGGGCAACGTTGTCCCGAGTTTCGCCGCAAGGTCCACAATGCGGGCCCAGCGTTCCGGCGAGCGTACAACTCGACGAATTGTCGGGGAGCCGTGCTCATCCAGGAATTGCGCCATGGCAACATTGGCAGCGATCATGAAATCTTCTATCAGCTGACTGGCACGGGTCTTCTGCACCAGTTCTATGTCCACGGATTGATCCGGTCGCACGACAGACTGCGCTTCGATAGTATCGATATCGAGGGCGCCGCTTCTGTCTCTGGCATCGCGAAGAAGCTGTGCAACCGTGTCCTGAAGATGCAGCTGATCCTGAATTGCCTGTGTCGCGGATTGAGGCAGGCTTGCCTTTCCGTCAAGCCATGCTCCGACGTTGTTGTACGCCAGCTGCGCGTAATTCGTGACGCGCGCCAGGAATACGTTGTGCGATCTGATGCTTCCGTCGGCGACGACGATAAACTCGGTAACCACGGACAGCCGATCATCATTCGGGTTTAGTGAAGTCAGATCGGTCGACAACTTCTCTGGTAGCATCGGGAATGTCTCGACGCCGGTATAGACGGACGTTGCGTTGACTCCTGCGAACTGATCTGTCGCAGAGCCTTGCTGAACGATCCCATCGACGTCCGCAATTGCCACACGCACGCGAACGGTTCCGTCCGGCATCCGTTCCGCAACTTCGAGTTGATCCAGATCTCTGGACGTGTCGTTGTCGATCGATGACCAGGGTAATTGGCGCAAATCAATGACACCAGGGCCCAGAGCTCCGCTGGGCTCAACCGCGCGCGCCACCTCGGCGGTCACCGCGGCCGGTACATCCGGGATAAATCCGTTGTCGAGCATTGCTTTTCGCGCGGCGGCGCGGAGATCAACTCGCTGAGGCATCCCAATAACGTGCCGGTCGCCTCTACGGCGCACAAGGGCGATGGGCAGCCGCCATCGCCCCTGAAAGCTGGGAATTTGGTATGTTAAGTCTTCCAAACCGGGTATTCACATGAAACGTCTGCCAGCCTCCGTCCATCGATCGCTCGATATGCTTGCCGTGATCTGCTTTCTCGGGGCGCCAATCCTCGTTGGGCTGATCGGCCGGCCTGCAATGGTTTCATACGCCCTTGCTGCGATCTACGTTATCGTCACTCTGTCCACAAAATTCCCGGACACCAGACACAGGCCCCTGTCGCTCAGAGTCCACGGTGGCATCGAACTGGTTGGCGGAATCGCGCTCATTGCACTTCCCTGGCTGGCCGGATGGAACGGGACCGCTCGGACCTACTACGTCACCGCGGGCATCGTCCTGCTTATTGTCTGGGCGGTGTCCAATTATGGACGACAGGTCGGGGCCGAACGTGGGCAGAAGGAGAAGGCACGCGCCTGATCTTGCAATCCACAAGTAGCCGACGGTTCTCTCTGGTTACTGGCACCGCGCTAATCCTCGCAGCGTGTGGTGGGAGCGACAAACAGCCGGGGAACACAGCAGCGCGGGCTCCGGCAACCCGGCCACAACCAGCTGCGCCAGAACTTGCATCCAACGAGGGGCAGATCATAGTCGATGACCACGCCATTATCAGACAGGGAGCTGTGGGCCCGTTACGTGTCGGAGAATGGCGACGACCTGTCATGTCGTTTGTGTATGTGGTCAGTGCACGTGCCGGGCGCGACAGCGAAGCCATAATCGTCGTACGTGGGATCGGGAAGGATACGGTAACGCTGACTTTCTCGGATGATACGCTGCGAAAGATCCTTGTCACACGGCCTGGAGCCCGAACTGCGGATGGCCTCGAGGTGGGTACGCCGTTCGCCACAATCGCGGGCCGCACCGACGCAACTATTATAACACGCGGCAATTCACGTGTCGCATCTCTCAATAATCTGTGCGGTGTGAAATTCGCCACAGATTCGGCCGCACTGAGCGGTGACAGCGTCGTGACCAAGCCGCATGGAGGAACAGCATCTGTCCGCGCCATTGCAGTCGAGTTGTGCAAACGATAGTCGGCCCAGCCACATCCCGCGGATTGGCTGCGATCGGAGAAGTGTAACACCAGAAGGGGCTCGGCTGCANNCCCTTCTGGTGTTACCAAACCTGCTGAATCAGGGAACGAGAAGGATCAGATACGGCGACGGCCTCCAGAACGTCTTGGGATCGGTTATGTGAATCGGGCCCTTGAAGACACGCCCCTTGGCGTCGGATCGATCGGCGCCACTCAGATCCTGCGCCGAAATGACTTCATACGTCTTGGTGGTGTCGACCGGTACAGTCGATAGTGCGGTCATGTCGAACGCCCTGAACAGCGTGGTATCCGGATGCGTATTGGCCGGCCGGATCGTCTCGCCAATCTTGACTATGAACGGGAATCTGGTGCCCCCGACCTTGTTCACGATTCCATGCTTGACCAGATAGTCGGCGGTACCGCTGATGACGAACACGCGGTGACTCTCATACGCCGTTGAATCGATCGTGTAGCCCAGCTGCTGCGTCTTGTATGCGAGCGAGTCGATACGGATATTCGCGGCGTAAAGCTGGCGTACCAGCGAATCGGCACGCGATTGAGACATGCCTAGCTGCGTCTGAAGAGCGGCGACAGTACGCGTGAATTCATCTACCTGCGACTGGAGCTGCGAGTTTTCGCCACCAAGCGTCTTGACGCGCTCGGAAATCGTGTTGAGGCGAGCGCGCGTGGTGCGGAGGCTTTTCAATGCAGCCACGGTACGATCACGCACATCGTTCTCATACGACTTGATTGGTTCACCCTTCTGCTTCGCCTTCATGCCCGCGAGCGAGGTCGCCGAGTCGATCGACGCCATCGCGGCCAGCAGGCTGCGAGTTGCACCGAAGAGCGAATCTTTCTGCGCCTGGAGCTCCACAAGTTGCGTGTTAGCGGCTGTCGAATCCTGCGTCGCAACGGTGGCCGGAGTAGCTGTTCCTTGCTTGCTCGCGCTCGTATCTCCCTTCCCGCACGCGATGAACAGCGTTGCCAGTACTACTACCGGTGATATCCATCTGTTGGCACGTCTCATAAGTCTTGCCTCTCCAAGGTGTTTGATGCCCTGCAAAAGCAGGGGCGTCCCTCATGGAACGGGCGGCCTGGCGCTTGTATGCGAGTCTCACGCCAAACCAGTAATCAAATGTTTACAGGTGCTTATTCGGAACTGTCCAGCGCTACTAGACGCCAGTTGGCTCCGCCCTCCCTACATCTCCCTCCTTTCCCTGCAGTCATGAGGCCACAATGCGTGCCGACCCTCGTACCTCCACGCCCGTCAAGCGAATCGGACGCGTGGATCACATTTCTGCTGTAGGCCGACACCTCTGACTGAGTCCACCTTACGCAAACTGTGGACCCAATTCGTCATGAAGACCATGAAACCGGACCAGACGCGGGCAACGTAATCCGAACTTCATGGACGGTCCCGGTTGCCATGGCTTGCAGTTGCCATGGCTTGCAGTTGCCATGGCTTGCGGTTGCCATGGCTTGCGGTGAACTGGTGCAACCTGCGCGGGTACCATGGCTCGGGCAATGCAGCCACTTGTAGCTGTCGGACGATTCGAGTCGCCGTGAACGCGAACTGTGGATGCTTTGTATCAGGTTGCCAGGATCTTCGTTGCTGCTCTTGCACAATCGTAGCAATTCCGCATGGAGTGAAGGCCGATGTGGTCTAAATTGTCAAACCCGCGGGCACGGGGCGACTTGGCCAGAATTGACGAGGCGAACGCAGCCTTCGCACATCACACGGCGTGGTGGACTCCGCTGGCATTTGTCGCATTTGTCCTCGTCACGTTAACTGCGACTCCGATATTTGTGAGCTTCCAGGTACGCAAACTGAGAGACCAACTCACCGACGGTAGCGACGCCGGGCGAGTAATTGTAAATGATCTGGAAGCAGCGTTCACCAGACAATTGCTGGTACAGGAACGAGGACGACAGGGAATAGGCGACTCCAGTGCGGTAGCACAGCGCGCAATTAATAATTCGCTGGCACTCTCCCGGGAGCTGAAGGACGAAGTCGAGCTGGACAGTGTGGCAAGACGAATCGGTCCCGACGCGGTAGAGAGATTCGTCGAGCTTCGAACACTGGCGAGATCGTGGCACGCCAGTCTCAACGCCGCAAACGCAGTTGTTGCTACCACCACGCTGAATGCCAGAAACGCTTCAGAATCGGACTCGCAGGCGCGGGACGATCTGGACGCAAAAGCCGAGGACGTGCTCACCAGTGCGCAGTTGATGGATGATTATCTACGGCTGCGGTCACTCGATCAAAGATCACGAATTCAACGGATATCGCGCTTCAATTTGATTTCGGCTGTCATTCTCGCGCCTCTGGCACTCGCTGCGGCGCTCGCGCTGTTCTGGACTGGGCGCCGGATACTGTTCTACGCAAGCGCGGCAGAGAGGGACAGATTGGCGCTGTCAAAGGCAATGACGGCGAAGGCTGCACTTGTTCGTGGACTGACTCACGATCTGAAGAACCCGCTAGGCGCCGCATACGGCTATGCCGAGCTGCTTGAGGATCAGGTAGTGGGACCGGTCGCGCCAGAGCAGCGCGAGATGCTTGGGAGAATCAAGGGCCTGGTTACGCTGTCCGTAACCACCGTCGACGATCTCCTGGACCTGTATCGAGACGGTTCCGACGGGCTGCACATCAACCTCGTAGAGACTGACATCACGCAGCTCGTCAAGGGGATTGTCGCCGATTTTCGCGGTCGTGCTCAACAGTTGGGTCTGGCGCTCACCGTGGAATCCCCGGAGTTGATTGGATCGGACGGTGAAGCAACAGGCATGGCGATCGTGGCAAACACCGATCCGGCTCGCGTGCGCCAGATCCTCGGCAATCTTGTGACAAACGCCGTCAAGTACACACCGGCCGGCGGCCATGTCTGGATGTCGGTCAAGCCACCAGCTGGTGAGGAGCAGCGTATTGCAGTCGACGTACGCGATACAGGACCCGGGATTCCACCGACGGCTCAGGAGCGTGTCTTCGAGGAATTCTTCCGCTTGCCAGGTACGATGGGGATAGCTGGCACTGGCGTCGGGCTTGCGATCAGTCGCCGCTTCGCGCGCCTGCTTGGTGGCGACATCACCGTGACAGACTGGTTCGAAGGCGGATCGGTATTCACACTCTGGCTTCCTTCCGATGCAGTTGGGGCAAATGCGTCTGCATCGTCGCCAGAGCGGGTTGCATGAGCCGGTGACGCAATGACCGCGTCACCGACTCATCTCATTAACTCATTCGGATTCCCGCACTGCTAGTGCGTCGTCAGTTCGTGGCCCATCGCCATCGACTGCGTTGCTACAGCAGGACGGCGGTCCATGTGGCTCTGAAGCAACTCACGCGTTGCGGCCGCAAGTGACGGCTCGAGTTCAAGTCGCGGTGGTCTCACATACGCGGTACCACAACCCAGTTCCTGCTGAATGAACTTGATGTACTGCACGAACTCCGGCACAGTGTCGAGTCGAAGCAGTGGCAGGAACCAATCATACAACGCGCGCGCTTCCTTTATCCGTCCTTCCTTTGCCAGTCGAACGAGCTCGACCGACTCGGCAGGTAGCGCGTTAACGAGGCCCGCAATCCATCCACTTGCCCCCATGAATATCGCTTCAGCGATCATGTCATCCAATCCGGCGAAGACATTGAGTCGGTCACCGAAGCGCGCAACCACGTTGGTAACACGACGGACGTCTCCGCTCGATTCCTTCACGGCATGAAGATTCTCATGTTCGAGGAGATCTTCCAGTTGATCAGGAGTCACGTCGGTGCCATACGCAATTGGATTGTTGTACAGCATGCATGACAGATCAGTCGCGTCGATCACAGCGCTGAAGTGAGCGCGCATCTCACGCCACGCACCCTTGTGGACGTACGGCGGAAGGGCCATGATCCCCTCACAGCCCACTCCTTCTGCGCGGCGGGCAAGTGCCACACACTCTGCTGTGCCGAGACCGGCGATTCCGGCAACGACCGGCACTCGCTTCCCCACAGCTGCAACGCACGATTCGAGGACTTCCACTTTCTCCTCAAACTCCAGTGTCGCACTTTCACCGAGCGAGCCGAGCGCAACAATGCCGGTGCAGCCGTGATCGACGAGCCAGGAGACGTGACGGCCAATGAATTCGTGATCGACAGTCAGATCCTGCGTGAAAGGAGTTGTGATTGCCGGGAACACTCCTGCCCATTGCGCCTTCTTCATTGGTACGCTTCTCCGACGGAGGAAGTAAGAGGAAAAGAGGGAGTCGCTTCGCCAGCGACTTCCGACGAGAGTACAGACACCAAAGCAGGTTCGACTGGAGGACGAACTGAGTCGGCCTGCCACGCGAGAAGAAAATCGAGAGCCGGCATGCAGGTTCGTCCCTGGCATGGACCCATTCCAACTCGCGTGTACAACTTCGCCTGACGCGCACATGCCGCGCCTTGTACTGCACCAAACGACACATCCTCGCACCGACACACAATCGTGTCAGCATGCGGAAGCGACCGCAACTCTTCGCGCGGCGCAAACACATCGAGCATTCGACCTGCAGCACCGACCAAAGCAGCGCGGCGTCGCAACAGGTGACCTGACGGCGCTTCAACAGAGCCAACCGTACTCCCAGCAATCGCACCCTCGATCAGTGACAGCGGAGCTCCGCCAATGCCTGTCGCCTCACCGACCGCGAGAACGTGGTCTACGTTCGTCCTCTGACGATTGTCTACGGCAATTGCACCCTCTCGAATTTCGCAGCCGATCAGCCGCGCGATCTCAACATTCGGGATCAACCCGTACCCGGTGCAAAGAACATCGACATCATGGCGCCACGTACGTCGACCATCCGTAAGAGTGATACTCTCGAGCCGGTCAACGCCGTGGGCGGCGGTTACCCAGGTACCGGTTGTGTAGCTCGATGTCAGAAATCGCACACGGTATTTTGCTGCCTGCAGCAGGAGCGACGGTGTTCTCCAGAGACCCGTGGCGAACTGAGCAACTGCGGCACGGCGGGCCTGCTCGGCGACGAGCAGCAGGTTTGCGCCTGCGTCGGCGAGTGATGCTGCGACTGGGAGCATCAGCGGGCCCGAGCCAGCAATAACTACACGCTTCCCGGCGAATGATGCGCCGGACTTGATGAGCGCCTGAGTACCCCCAATCCCCATGACGCCGGGGAGGGTCCATCCATCAAACGGAATGAACAGTTCGCGCGCTCCAGTTGCCAGTATGATATCCGCAGCCCATATGTGAAGCGGACGGCTCGCAGATTCGGCGATAATTTCGAAGCCATCTGCATCGGGTCGGACGTCCACGACGGAGGTTCCGTTAATCGTTCGCGCACCCGAGGCAGCAAGTCGCGTGATCCACGGTTGTGCTTCCGGTGTAGCCGCCGCACCGGCCTTATGGCGCCAGATCTGACCGCCCGGTTCCAGCCCGCGATCCATGACCACTACCCTCAGTCCCCTCTCGGCGGCACTCACTGCGGCGGCAATCCCACCGGGGCCTGCACCGATGACCGCGACATCCGCCGCAACAATCTCTGGATAGAAGTCGACACGCAGGCCAGTCACGAAGTACTCGCGGTCTGGATGTGCATCCCATCCACGGCAGCAGTCAGGCAGGCGCGCTGATGTGGCCGACTGTCAATCGTCACTCTGCATTCGAAGCAGACACCCATCGCGCAGACCGGGCCGCGCGGCTCGCCGGACACGGACATGCGTAATGCGGTTATGCCGAGGTTGAACAAAGCAGCTGCAACCGTGATTCCAGCGGGTACTTCGACGCGGTCGCCATTGATGACAATAGAAATCCTCGACTGCCCCCCGCGCGGCATCAGGACACGCCCGCAGTCGCGTGTACGCGCGCCGGAGCAAACGGAGCTGGATCAATTGCTGGCGTCGCACCAACGATCAGATCGGCGATCAGTTGGCCGGTACCGAGCGATGTCGTGATGCCCAGTCCCTCATGACCCGCGGCGATCCAGAGCCCGGGAGTGTCTTCCCATGCGCCGATCAATGGAAGTTTGTCCGGAGTTGCAGGCCGGAATCCGGTCCACGTTCTGATCGCTGAAGTGAGTGCCAAACCAGGCATGAAGTCGAGTGCGCGATCGAGCATTCTTCGAACGATTGCGCGATTCACTGTTCCGTCCCACCCCACAAGTTCGCGCGATGACCCGATGAGGAGTTGCCCGGTCGCGCGCGGTTGCACGTTGAACGCAACTGACTCCGCGTTCATGGTATGCGCGCTTGTCAGGTATCCCAGCTCGACAAGTTGATGGTGGCAGAATCCGGGATAGCGATCAGTGATGACCAGATGTCCCTTGCGGGGGACAATTGGAAGACCGGTAGTCAGCTGTGCAGCCTCCGCGCCACAAGCATTGATCACGCAGTCGCACGAAATCCGCTCGCGACCAACCAGTACCTCGCGAGGTCCGATAGCGTCCACGCGTGTTCCTTCCCGCAATTGTGCACCGTTTGCGATGGCGCGCTGGACAAGTGCGAGCGCAGCGTTTGGCGGATATATGACTCCGTCGCCCGGCACGCGCAGCGCGCCGGAAAGACCGGGCCTCAGGTGTGGCTCGGCCTCCGCAAGTTGCGTAGGCGACAACGTCTCTGCCTCGATGCCAAACTCTGCGTAAGTGCGCTGCTTCTCACGAACCGCGACCAGTTGCTCTTCGTCTTCAGCGACCCAGAGCGTGCCGCACGGTTCGTACTCGATATTCCCGGGAAGATCGGGCACGAGTTCAGTCCAGAGCTTCCCGGAGTACGCGGTGAGCGCCAACTGTGCAGGCGAATCGTCCATCGCCACCAGATGTCCCATGCCGGCCGCAGTTGTGCCGCCGCCAGCGAAACTCGAATCGAGTATTAGCACGCGTCGGCCAGCGCGAGCCAGCGCTTCCGCACAGGAAGCACCGACAATTCCGGCACCAATAACCACCGCGTCGGGGCGTTGACTCATCGCATTTCGCTGCGCGACGGTACGGTGCTCACGGCAGTCACGCCGACGGAGTTCCGCCGCGGAATGGATCCGCCGCGTCAAACAGCAATGTTGCTTCGGATGTGACGTACGCCGTACCGCGAACATGCGGAATGAGATCTCCACTAGCGTTCATCGTGAGCCATCCGGTGAACAGGCTCCCCGTGATGCTTTCCTGGCGCCAGCGTGTGCCCAGCGCGATCTCTCCCCGTGCGTACAGAACGGCCAGCTTCGCTGAAGTTCCGGTACCACATGGCGATCTGTCGTATTCTCCGCCAGAACACAGAACAAAATTCCTGCAGTCGGCATCCGCGCGCGTCGGTGGCGCAGAAATTTCGATGTGGTCGATCGGCTCACCGTCAGCCCCAGAAATACCGGCGGCGTTTATCGCATCCTGTATTGCCTGCGTTACGCGAGTCAGTTCCTTTGCATTCCCGCTCTTGACCTGAACCGGTGTGTCGTGAGTGATGAAAAACCAGTTTCCACCCCATGCCACATCGCCTGTCACCTTACCGATATGCGGTACATCCACAGTGACATTGCGCGCATGACAGAATGATGGAACGTTCTCGATAGTCACACTCCCATCGATTCCCAATTCTGCAGAAACGGTACCCACGGGAGTATCGAGCCGAATCGTGCCAGGCGTAATGCGACCGAGATGCTGCAGCGTACGCATTACACCAATCGCACCGTGGCCGCACATTCCGAGGTATGTGCCGTTATTGAAGAAGATCACACCGGTTGTGGAGTCCGCGTTCACTGGCGGCGTAAGCAGTGCACCGACCACTGCATCGTAGCCGCGAGGTTCGCAAACAACGGCGCGGCGCAGATGATCGAAGTTGGTGCGAACATCTTCCAGTCGCTCGGCCATCGTGTCGCCGCGAGGTTGGGGCCATCCATCGAGGACGACGCGAGTCGGCTCTCCCTCAGTGTGCGAGTCCACAACACGCATGGAAGCAGGAAACACCGATGATGCGGACGGGTCGGCCGCACGCATTTCGTCAACCGTTGCGGTGTTGCTCAAGGATTCACCTGGACTGTCTTGATTTCTGTATAGAATTCACGCGCAGCCGGCCCCTGTTCCCGGCTTCCGGAACTGGAGCCCTTCATTCCGCCAAATGGCGCGTGCGGATCGACTCCGGTTGTGTCGCCGTTCACGCGAACGAGACCGACGTGGATGCGATTGATGTAATTGAGCGCAGCCCGCAGGTCTGCCGTAAACAAAGATGCGCTCAAGCCATATACAGTGCGATTCGCGATATCGATAGCATGGTCCAGGTCTTCCGAAGTGAATGCCGCGAGCACGGGCCCAAACAACTCGCGCTGCGCAAGTATTCCATCAGGATCGCCACCACGTACAACTGTCGGCGGGAAGAAATTGCCGTTACTGAATTCCGCCGAACTCGGCACCGGGTTCGTGAATAATGACTCGGCATTCGCATCTGCCAGTGCTTTTGTTATGGAATCGTGTGAAGCACGACTTATGAGCGGACCGACGGCCGCGCGGACGTCCGTAACAGGACCGATTGGCAGAGCTTCGATCTGAGAACGCAATTGTCGCATGAAGTCCGCTTCCACTTCGCTGGCAACGATCACGCGACTTGTAGCGGTGCATTTCTGGCCGGCGTAGCGCATCGCGCCAGCTGCTGTGAGCGAAGCCGCCTTTGCAAGATCAGCGTCAGGCATCACTATCACAACATTCTTCCCGCCCATCTCCGTCTGATAGCGAATGTTGCGAGCAGCGGCGGATGCCGCGATTCTCGCACCCACCGGACCCGAGCCTGTGAAGCTCACGGCGCGAACCTCTGGCGCTTCCAGCAACGCAGAACCTACCGTGCTGCCTGATCCAAGCAGAACGTTGAACACGCCAGCTGGGATCCCTGCAGTAAGTGCGGTTTCTGCGAGCAACGTCGCCAGATAGGACGACGACTCCGCCGGTTTCAACACTACAGTGTTTCCAAACGCAATGGCCGGAGCGGCTTTCCACAGAGGAATTGCCAGTGGAAAGTTCCACGGCGTGATCATCGCGACCACTCCGAGCGGCTCGCGCAAGCTGAACTGGAGCGAACCTGCGGATTGTGCCGGTATGACCTGTCCAATTTCACGCACGGCCTCGCCCGCGTAGTAACGCAAAATTACTACACAACGTCCGACTTCACCGCGCGACTCACCGATCGGCTTGCCCACTTCGCGCGCCATTACCTGTGCGAGCTCTTCAGCGCGATCGCTGATCGCGCCAGCCCAGCGGTAAAGGTGTTCCGCGCGCGCCGGGCCCGACAATCCACGCCAGCCCGGGGATGCAGCGGCGGCAGCTGCACTCGCAGCCCGTGCGTCATCCGGGGATCCTGCCGGGACAAGTGCAATTACATCACTGACATCCGATGGATTGAGGTCATCGATCCACTGATCACCATTGGTCTTGTGCCATTCATTGTTGATGAAGTGCTGCAGTTGGGAAGGTTTCACACTTGTCATGATCGTCGTGATTTGGGAGCACTGGCTTCCGCTGCCTGTCGCTCCGTGCTTACGAAACGCGCCAGTTGACGGCCGGCTCCGACTATGTGTTGCCGCATGAGAGCCGCGGCCTGCTTGGTATCATGCGCGGCGACAGCTGCGAGTATGGCGCGGTGTTCGTCGATTGCACGCGACTCTCCGTGAGTGAGAACTAGTTGCATGCGGAGATATCGATCGCTCTGTTGGTGCAGTCGTTGGATAATTGCCATTGTGAAGGGCCGATCAGCTGGCGCATACAGAGTGGAATGGAACTCCCAGTTGAGTTTGCCCCACTCGGTCACTTCGACCCCTCGGAATGCTGCCTCATACGCCTTGAGGATTTCCTTCGCACGAGATATATCCTCCGCGGTTGTGCGGCTGACAGCACGACGTACAAGATCGCTTTCGATCTGCGAGCGAAGTTCGAAGAGCTCGTCGATTTCATCAACCGAGAGCGATGAGACCACTGCGCCCCGGTGCGGGTTGAAGACAACCAGGCCTTCAGCCTCGAGTTGCCGGAGTGCTTCACGAATCGGGATGCGGCTTACGCCCAACTCCGCTGCCAGAGCATCCTGCCTCAGCGGCGTTTCATCCGGGTACATCCCTCGAAGTATCCTTTCACGCAACGCCTCGGTCGCCTGATGCGTGACAGTCTGCCGCGTTATGGGCAAAACCATCATCGCGTTGGCTGCTGCGCTTGATGCTGGCGTGCGGGGAGGTGATTTGACGATGCGGCCCATTTCGTGGATTCTCCGGAGCGGGGATTAAATGCCAGTAAGTCAAGTAACTCGTAGAGATACGCTGACTTCCTGATGGCCGCCACCGGCTTGAGTGGATTGGATACAATATCCCATTTCTCGACTCTGGGCAAGTGTGGCCTGCTGCCTGAGCCCCCTTCCGAAAGCCCAGGCTATGTAGCGATTACCGACTAATGCTTCTGCTGAGGAGAGATTCCCCCCAGGCGACCTTTCATCGCACTGTTGAATGCCGGCACGGTGTTGTGAAGCAGGATCGCGTAGCCCTTCTGAGCCGCCGCAAGGCCGACCTCAAGCCTTCCAAGCGTTTCCATCGCCTGGGTGGTCGGGCGGTATCCTGCCCCTCCGGCAACGTCACCAGCTCCGCTCCCAATCTCTCCCGAAAGCCATAGCAAGCCAGTGTAAACCTTGCTCGGTTCCACAAAATATTTGTCGTCGCTCTGGAGATCCGACCGCGAAAGCAGCTGATGCTCGACGCCGAGCATTTGGGTGTCCAGCCGATCAAGCGCCGAAACGATATCGGACTTGCCCGCATTCGCAGCCTTCTCGTCTTCGATCGATTTACGCATGATCTCGATCGCGTTGATCATGCTCACTGCATCGTTCATGTCCTTGCGAACTCGAACCTGTGCCTTGGTCGATGCGACAAGATCCGCATCCGACGATGGCATTGCAGGATCCCGGATCACAACGAATGGCTCGTTGAACGTCTTGCCGTCGACGCTGAGCCGCACCGTGTAACGGCCGGGTGCTGCAATCGGTCCCGTGCGGACGGGCGCCTCGATGCCCCAGTGCAGTATCGGGCGTGTGGGCTGACCGTCGAAACGAGGCTCGTCAAATATGTGTGGGTTGTCCGGTGCAACCGTCCGCAGAGCGACCTGCTCTGCGGGTTCGTAGCGAAGATCCCATGGGACGCGATTGATCCCGGCGTGCGCACGCATCGTATACGCACGCACCTCACTACCAGATTCATCAAGCACAGTCACCTGCACGTTATTCTCTGCCCGTGGCAGCTCAAACGTGAAATCGGCACGACCTGTGCGCGACTGCCGGAACGCGAGGTGTGGTGCGAAGAGTCGCGGCTCGCTTGCAGGCGTGGCCGTGGCACCATCTGCCAGAGCCGTAACATCGCGAAGGATGTACAGCCCGCGACCATACGTTGACACCACTACGTCGTTCCACCGCTTTGGAACAACGACCCAGGATACCGGCGCCGCGGGAAGCCCGGCCTGGAATTGTGTCCAGTGAGCGCCATCGTTGAGCGAGTAATAGAAGGCATGCCCGGTCCCCGCGAACAACATCCCCTTCCTGTTCGGGTTCTCCGCGACCGCCATCACATAATCAAGCGGACCGTCAGCCGGTAGATCGCCCGTGATGTTGGACCACGTCTTACCGTAGTCCGTCGTCTTGTAGACGTACGGCTTCCGGTTGTCCATGATGTGGAAATCGATCGCAACATAAGCCGTGGCCGGATCAAAGTGTGACGGCTCGATCTTCCGAATCGTTCCCCATGTTGGCAGACCGGTCATGTTCTTCGTTACATCTGTCCATGCTCCACCGCCGTCGCGCGTGAACCAGAGCTTTCCGTCGTTCGTGCCGGCCCAGATCAAGCCCTTGCTGATCTCCGATGGAGCAATTGCGAACACGACCTCGCCGTAGAACTGACCGAGGTTGTCACCAACGATTCCGCCGGATGAGACGATGCGCGACGGATCGCGTGTCGACAGATCCGGGCTGATTACGCTCCAGTTCTGGCCTTTATCCGACGTCTTGAACACCACCTGACAGCCATAGTACACGGTGTTGTGATCGAAAGGATCGACCGCGAGCGGTGGAGTCCAGTGGCAGCGATATTTTGCGTCATTCGGTGGCCAATCGAGTGTGTGAATCCACGGGCTTACCGAGTGCGCAAGTTTAGTCTTGGCGTCCCATCTAGTAACCTGGTCGCCGTAGCAACTAGCCCAGACAATATTCGGATCCGCTACATCAGGGATGGTAAAGCCTGACTCACAGCCGCCGAGGCCAGTTTCCCACGGTGTCCGATTGAAGACATTTCCAAAGCTGGCAGGTGGTCCCTGATTTCCGCCGCGCGCGAACGCAGCACGCGTCGGCTGCGCAGCCGTCGTATCGCGGCGCGCTCCTCGCTCAGACGTCGTATCGCCACGCACTGCTCCCGCTGCCGCGGAATCTCGGCGCGTTCTATCTGTCGCTACGGCATCTGGTGGAGCTTCGCCACGCCGGAAGGGCGCGGCACGCAGTGGGGAATCACTTGCGCCACGCATGGGGTTACTGTCGTCCTGTCGGTTCGAATAGATCCAATAGGGAACCTGGTTGTCGACCGCAACGTGATACATCTGTCCGTTTGGCAACGCGACGGTAGTGAAGCTCTTGCCGTGATTGAATGTTATGTGCGCGCCGAGATCGTCGGTGAGCGAGAAATTATCCGGATTCGTTGGATCGATCCAGATGTCATGGGTGTCACCGCCCCACGGCACCGACCTGAATGACTTTCCTCCGTCCTTCGACTGCCAGAAGCTGCTGTTGGCTATCAGCACTTCGTCGGCGTCGCCAGTCGAGACCTTGATATCTATATAGTAGCCGGCGCGACCGATGAGCGGTCGCTCCCAGTTGATCACCTTCCAGGTGCGTCCCGCGTCGTCGGAGCGCCAGACCGAGCCCTGATTCGATGTCTGTATCAGCGCATAGACGCGATTGGAGTTGGTCGGTGCAATGGCAACATCGATCTTGCCGATGGGTGACCTGGGGAGGCCGGGATCGGTGACTTTAGTCCATGTATTGCCATTGTCGCGCGTCGTATAGATGCCGCTCGAGGGTCCACCGCCGAACATGCCCCAGGTATGCATGACAACCTGCCACATGCCTGCGAACAGGACGTTGTGATCGTGCGCGTCCATGGTGATGCCGGAGCAACCCGTGCCGTCATCGACAAACAACACCCGGGTCCACGTCTTGCCGCCGTCCAGCGTGCGGTATACGCCACGCTCCTGTTGCGGTCCGGTCACGCGACCCAGCGCGCAGACGAAAACGACATTCGCATTGGTCGGGTTCACGATGATGCGTCCGATCCTGCCCGTTTCGCGAAGGCCCATATTCTTCCAGGTCTTGCCAGCGTCGGTCGACTTATAAATGCCGTCGCCCATGACATCGGCGTCGCGAACCGCCCATGCCTCGCCGGTTCCCGCCCAGACGGTACCGGGCTCGGATGGCGCAGTTGCCAGCGCTCCGATGGCCTGCACAGGCATGCTGTCGAACACCGGTACGAAAGTGCGTCCACTGTCGCTTGACTTCCACACCCCGCCTGATGCCGACCCCATGTACCAGGTCTTGGGATCACCAGCAACGCCGGACACCGATGCGATGCGGCCACCGTTGGCTGGACCCATGTACTCGAACTGAAAGGGTTCAGCCTGGAGACCTCTCCCGGGTCGGTTTGCTTGCGACTGCGCGAAGCCGTCCGATGGCCCCAATAAAATGACGACGCCGATGAAAAATGGCGCCCAGCGGGCGACGTAGGAACCTGGTGTAAATCTCTTCATGGTGCGATCGGTTTAGAGAGTGCGCGATGCGATGACGAATAAACAACAAGCAACCCGAGGCAGCCGGTGGCCACTGGTTCAACGGCGATTGGGCCGACCGGTTGTCGGAACCGGCCCAGTTATCTGTTGTACGCATAACGAAGGAGTGTCGTTCTGCTAGCGGGTTTATTGATAGCGTAGCAGAACGGCGTCCCGATCTGTCGCCTCACTGGCCACTCTGGCACGCGCCGCGCGTGATCCAAGGTGGCCAGTGAGGTTTTTTACGTGTGCTGCACCGACCGACGGCTAACTGCCGCAGGCAGCCGGATCGTTCCAGTTCAGGATCGGATCGGTCGGCACATTCGGATTGGTTTGTCGCTCCGAATTGGTATATAGCATCCGCCCGGGGAGTGTAGCTGCACCGCCCGCTGGTACCAGGGCCGGTAAGCATGTGCGCTTGTAATCGTTCCACGCTTCCACATTCTGGAAGAGCGTGATGTACTTCTCGCGCATGATATCGGTCAGCGCAACTGGCCCCGCGACAGGCGTAAGCGTCAGCGCCGAGTGCCATGGAGTCGACACTCCCCATGCAGCGCGTTCCTTGTTCAGCGTATCGAGCGCTGCCTGCGTATTTCCGAGCTTGAACAGGGCCTCGGCTTTTATCAGCAGATTCTCATTGTACGTGACGAGAGGCTGGCGATAATCCGGTGCGAGTCGCTTCGCGCTGACATTTGACATGTTACCTGCGAGATCCTGCCCTGGGGAGGCACCGATATAGCCGGTCGCGCCCGCAGCAATCTGATAATACTCAGCAAGCCGCGGGTCACCGATGCTCTTCAGCAGATCGACCTGATACTTGCCCGCGCGTTCGAATCCGGTACGCGTTCCGGTCAGCTGGAACTGGTACCAGTCATTCTGCTCGTTTGCATTGCTGGTCTGGTAAGTCAGATAATCTGCTGCATTGCTGGCAATGCCCTGGTTGGCCTCGGCGAGAGCCTTCGCATAATTGCTTGGATCTCGTTCGGCCAGGTGAAGATAGAAACGCGCCTTGAGCGTGTGCGCGAGCTGCAACCAGAGCGCCGCGTTTCCGCGGTACACGATCTCCGCACTTCCAGGTCCGACACCGCCACTGGAGTTGAGATTAGCAATCGCCTTGTCAAGCGTGGCGAGAACGCTATCGTACACCATCTTCTGTGGATCGTAAACCGGCGTTGGAAACGAATCCGCCTTTGCTGCCTGCGAATACGGAACGTCACCCCAGACATCCGCAACCGTCCCTATCTCCCATGCCTCAATGACCTGGGCGATTCCCTGAAACGTCTTGTCGCCGGAGGCCGACGATGACGCCTCGATCGCACGCAAGTCGATGAGCCCACCTCCGGTATACGGCATGCTGAAATCGCCGCTTCCCCCATCGATCACATACAGATCCTGCGACTGGTACTGTAGCTGTGTTCCAGCCATTTGTTGCATCCACATGGAAACAACGCGCGCCAGATTCCCATTCAGGAACTGCGTAAGCTTGGCCTGAACCGCGACCAGTCGTTGTGTGGAGGTCGCCGCTGTTGGCGCGTTCGGGCTTGTGATGCATTCCGCGCATTTCAGGAAGTCGTTGCCGCAACCTGCAAAGAGCACGGGAACCGCAGCGGCCAAGGCCGCACTTCTGATGTATTGATTCACTGTTGGATCTCCTGGGATCAGCGGTTCAGTGAGATCGCGAAAACAATCGATCGCGTCTGCGGCATGTTGAAGAAGTCGTAACCCTGCACAAGCGCGTCGGCGCCGGCGAGGTTCGTTTCGGGATCCATCCCGGTGTACTTCGTCCATGTATGCAGGTTACGCCCTGAAATCCGCAGGTCGGCGCTACTGAACCCGGCGCGCTGCACCAACGCGCCGGTGAGCGAATAAGTCACTGAGACTTCGCGAAGTTTGGTATACGTACCATCCTCCATGAATGCCTCTCCGAGGCCGGAGTAAATACTTCCGAGCCCTGTGTACCATGATTGTCCAATTGATACCGGCGTTCCCTTGCCGGGTCCAACTGTCGGGCCCTTCATGAAATCTGTTCCGAACGTGCGCATGACGTCCCGGGCTTCAGTGACCTTGGACGTTCCGAAATTGTTCAGGGCACCTACCGTCATGTTGGCTACCATGCCGCCCTGCTTGTGATCCAGCAATGCGGAGAGTTCCCACTTTCCAAAATGCACGTCGCTGTGGAGGTTGCCAGTCCAGTGCGGATTCGGATCACCGATCACGCGATTGACAGGATCGTTCACAGGAAAACCCGAGGCAGAGATGTACATCGCTCCGTTTGGCGCACCAGCGCACGCGGTGGCAAGATCAATTGGATTGCCAGCCTTGTCTTTCAGATTCGTACTCTTGGTCACGCCACATCGTACGTACCCGAGGCCGCGGAAAGCGAACGTTCCACCGACTGTTGCCGAAGGCACCGCTTCCGAGAACGTACCGCCGCCAGCGCTGAGGTACGATGCACCATTCAGGCTAAGCACGCGCGTTTCATTCTGCGCCCACTGCGCACCAATATCCCAGGTGAGCCGCGCCGTTGTGACAGGACGCACGTTCAGAGTTGCTTCCCATCCCTTGTTTCTAATCGCAGCGCCGTTCAGCAACTGAGCCGAAAAGCCGGTCGTTGAGGGGCGAGGCACACTGAGAATCACGTCCGTGGAGTTATCCACGTAATACGTGAGGCCGGCGTCAGCCATCTGATTGAACAATCCAACATCAAGACCGGTTTCGAACTCCTTCTGGCGCTCCGGCTTGAGGTTGTTATTACCCTGAGTACCGGATGTAACCAGACCACCGTACCCTCCCTGTGTCGACGAGAGCTGGTCGGTGTAGCCACTGGCAAACGTTGCGCGACCAAGTGTAGCCAGCGTCGAGTACACGTTTGGCTCCTTGCCCGTCTCGCCGTAAGCCGCGCGAACCTTTCCATAACTCAACAGTCCACGATGCTCCGTATTGCCAAGTGCGTTCGTGAAGGTCCACGCAAGGCTTGCCTTGGGGTACGACGCACGCGGATTGCTTGCTCCGAAAGTTGAGAAGCCATCGTTTCGCAGTGCAGCTGAGAGATAAAGCTGGTTGTACGCGTCAAGGCTTGCCTCACCGAAGTACGACAGCGCGTGGATCACGTAATCGTACTCGGTGCCGATTTGCGTAACGGTGTTATTGAGAGTAAACGGCGCCGGTGCGATGAGGTTGTTACCCGTAACATCCAGCTCGCGACCCCGACGGCTGTTCACGTTGTTTCCAACCGTGAGACTGCCATTGAAATTGGAACTGAATGTGTGCGTCGCAGTTGCAATCAGATTCTGGTCGATCTGCAAATGCATCAGATCGGCGCGGCGAACGAGACCCAGCGGAGACTCGCTCGCGGTAAACGATTCACCGGTGAGTTGTGTGTCACCAAAGTAGTCGCCGCCGAAATTCTCCTTCATGGTCAACCAACTCTTCGGTGTCCATGTCGCATCCACATTTGCAATCGTGCGATTGGTTTCTTCCGTGCTCGGATTCTCATACAATGCAAACAGTGGATTGTCGTATCCGCGAGAGCGAGTGAGCGATGCGGGCGATGGATCCGGAAAGCGATACGATCTCTGCAATCCTGTGGTCGTCGACAGATACGGGAATTGATTGAAGTCGGGCGGCGTACGGAGGCCGCCCAGCATCAGTCCTGAAACAGAGCCGCCGCGAAGGATCGAAGCGCCGCGATCATCAGCAAACGATATGTTGCCGCCAATCTTGAGATTGTCGAATACCATGTGCGTGGCTTTCAAACGTGCATCGGTCCGGTCGTAGTAGTTATTCGGACCGATGACTACGCCGTTCTGCGATGCGCGACCACCTGACGCGTAGAAGGTCGTGCGATCATTGCCACCCGACACCGTCAGGTGCGTATTGGCCGAGTTGCCGGTGTGAAACAGTTCGCCAAAGTGGTCGTAAACTGGAGTGCCGGGCGCGAGTGCTGGCCCCCATGAGCCGCTGGCTGCGGAGCAATCCGGCGTTGAGCAAGCACCCGCTACTCCGTTGCTGCCCTGACCATACTTGGTCTGAAGCGGAATTGCGTGGTTGACGTCATCTACGGAGTAGCTCGAGCTCAAAGTGTACCGAGTCGGTCCGGAATGCCCCGACTTGGTTGTAATCAGAATAACTCCGTTCGATGCACGCGCGCCGTAGATGGCAGCTGCTGCCGCACCCTTCAGAATGTCAACCGACGCAATATCGTCCGGGTTGATATCGGACGCGCGATTGGGCGTGTTGGCGCCTGTGAGGCTGCTTCCGTTTACGTTGGTGGAGTTATCGATCGGCACCCCATCAACAACGAAGAGCGGTTGGCCATCGCCCGATAGTGACTTGATGCCTCGGATGCGAATGTAGGCAGAGCTGCCTGGAACGCCGGACTCGGAGACAACTGTAACACCGGGAGCCTTCGCGGAGAGTGCGTTGACCAGGTTCGTCTCGTTGCTCTTTGCTATTACCGCCGAGTCAACCGTATTGATGACATTCCCGAGCTTTTCGCGGGTAGTACTCGTCCCGGCTCCCGTGACAACAATTTCGCCGAGGCGCAGCGGGTTCGTCTTGAGATTGAAATTCTGTGTGATTGTGCCCGGCTTCAGCGTGATCTGCACAGATTCGGGGGCGTAGCCAATCAAGCGGACTGTCAGTGTGACTTGTTGACCCAGGGAACCCGCAGCTGATACCTCGATTGTGTAGCGTCCATTGTCGCGCGTGACACCGCCAAGTCCCATTCCCTGGACGACGACTGCCGCAGACTGAAGCGGCACGCCATTTCCGGTCGTAACCTGGCCGACAATCGTCGTCCCGGTTTGCTGCGCAAATCCGACGCCGGGACTTACTCCCACGCCAAGGACGAGCGTCAGCATCAACTTATGCACGGGTCTCATGAGTTTCCTTTCCGACCGTTTGCGCCGCGAGAGTCCGCGGCTAGCCAAAAAAAATTGGACTTTGCTCGGTTGGACTGATGTGCCAACCCGACCATCGTCGATGACGGAACAGGATATAGTATCCAATTCTTGATCGCGCAAGAACACAGTTCCCGGGAAGGCCGCCACGCGGGTTAACGCTCAGCCCCGGCCGCTCTAGAAACTGTTGTCGGCCGACCATGGCTGAAGTCACCTGCGGGGAATTCCCGGGACTGCTACCAATCAGTCACCTTATGCGCTCGGGCACCGGACCGATTCGCCAGCCCTGGGTCGCCGTTACACGTGCCTCCTGGCTGATCCGCTTTCCCCCGACCTCAAGCGTAACATTGTACTCACCCAACGGCGCCAACCTGTCGAGTGCAGTCCGGTCGTCTGACTTGCCCGGAACACGCAATTGCGTGTTCCATACGACAGTGTTTATCCCGGCCGCAGCCGGCCCCACCATTCTGGCGACTTCATGTCCCCCGGAATCGGCTATCGTAACCGTGACCGCTACGCCAGTCGCCTGCTTCAGGTAATACCGAACCACCATTCCATCCGGTTCGTTCCGCGTTTGAATGTTGCGCTGACCGAACAGATAATCATTTGCACGGAACGCCCGAGTAACACGCTGTACGGTCGGGGCAATCGCGAAAAGATGAACGTCCTGTTCGAGCATCGACGGTGTCATCTCCTGCAGCGGCTCGATATTCGTGATGAATATTCCCCGCCCGTATGTTCCGAGGATCAGGTCGTTCGCTCTTGGATGCACAAGCAGATCATGTACTGGGATCGGTGGCATGTTGTTGTTCATGTTTACCCAGTGCGTGCCACCGTCGATCGACACGAATACGCCGATGTCGTTCCCCACGAAGAGCAGATCCGGGTTCTTCCGATCTTCAAGTACGACGTTGATCGGTTGATCGGGCAGGTTGCCAACGATCGACTTCCACGTCGCGCCGAAGTCGTCCGTTCGATAGAGATAGGGGTGGAAGTCATCGAACTTGTAACCACTCTTCGACACGAACGCGCGCGCCGCAAAATGCGACGAGGCCACTACCCTGCTGACGTAAGCGTCTTCGCGCGCGCCGACGGACGTAAGCTCTGCGGTCCGGTCGGTCCATACCTGCCCGGTATTCCGCGTGACTTGCACCTTTCCATCGCTCGTTCCCACCCAGATGACGCCGGCCGTCACAGGAGATTCCGAGATCGTAGAGATGGCGAACCACGGGATGCCGCCCGGTACACCACCTTCCGACTCCGGCATGATCCTGTCAGCCGGATGTGTGCTCAGGTCCGGGCTGATCGCCGTCCAACTGTCTCCCCGATTCGTCGAGCGCAGCAGGTACTGCGTTCCGAGATAAATGACGCTGCTGTTGTGCGGGGATATGTGTAGTGGTGTCTCCCAGAGATAGCGAAGCGGAGGCTGGCCTGGATCCCGCGCTGGCGCGATGCTTTTTCGGTAACCGAGTTTCTGGTCCACTCGCTCCGGTGCGCCGTACTCACGTGTTGTATAAAGCCAACGGCTGTCCGTAGGGTCAGGCAGCGTGACTATCCCGTCACCGTCGCCCACGGCGTACCAGTCCTGTTCGGTGATCCTTCCCGAAGCGCTGTTGGACGGGCCCATCCAGTTCTCATGGTCCTGCAATCCGGCATATACGTTGTAGGGATCCTGCATGTCTGCGCTGACGGTATAGACGGAGCCGAGCGGAAGGTTGGAGTAAGCATCACTGGTCTTGCCATAGTCATAGGAAACCGCGATTCCGCCATCGCTACCCAGGATCATTCGATTCGAGTTTTGCGGATCGAACCAGAATGTGCGAAAGTCGCCGAAAAATCTTGGGAAAATGTTCTCCCACGACTTCCCGCCGTCACGCGACAGGCCACCGGGATATCCGGTAACGAAAATGTTTTGAGAATTGTGAGGATCGACGCGAATCTGATTGAAGTAGTACGGCCCCTTGGGATCCGGGTTCACTGAATCGGGATTCGTCCTGGTCCAGGTTTGTCCGCCGTTTTCAGTGCGATAGATCTCGTCGCCGATCGTCTGGAATCGTTTGTCCGGCCCTCCCGCGCCTGGTCCACTGGGCACCGCAGCGCCGGGTTTTGGATTCTCATTCTCGATGATCGCATAGAGTATTTCTGGATTGCCGCTGTAGATATCAAGCCCGATTCTGCCGATCTGGCCCGTGGGCAGACCGCCAGCAAGTCTCGTCCAGTCGTGGCCACCGTTCGATGTCTTGTAGATCCCGGTCTTCGGTCCACCGTTGATCATCCGCCACGGCAGTCGAGTCTTGTCGTACGTCGCGGCGTAGAGAACTGCCGGATCGCGCGAATCCATGACAAGATCGATCACGCCCGTGTTGTCGTCGATGTACAGCACTTTGTGCCATGTAACTCCGCCGTCGATCGTCTTGAAAACCCCTCGTTCGGAGTTCCTGGAATAGAGATGCCCCATCGCTGCGACATAAACGACGTCCGGATTCTTCGGGTCGATGACAATGCGCGCTATGTGTTGCGAATCACGCAATCCCATATTTGTCCAGGTCTGTCCCGCGTCTGTGGACTTGTAGACGCCATTACCGGCATACGAACTCCGCGACGTAAATGCGTCGCCGGTCCCGACCCAGACGATATCCGGATTGGACGGTGAGAGTGTCACATCGCCTATGGAAAGTGTGCTCTGTCCGTCGAACAGTGACCGCCATGTCGTGCCGTTGTTTGTCGTCTTGAATACGCCGCCAATCCAGGGCGCGACGTATATCGTGTATCGGTGCGCATCCTCCGGAAATGCCGGAACGTCGACGTCGGCTATGCGTGCCTGCATCCGGAACGGGCCGATGTTCCGGTATTGCAGCGTGGATACAAGCTGCTCGTCGAACAGAGCCTGCGCGTCAGACCTTCCGCCAAACACAAGCGCGCCGGCCGCGACGCCAATTACCAGCAAGTCACGCCTCATCACGTCTCTCCCGGGGTGAGACCGTGCCACAGTTACCGCAGCCTGCAGTACGGTTCTGATACTGAACAATTACAGCGCCGCCATCTCGTCGTAGCAGACACCTTCGCAGACACCTTCGCAGGCGCCCTCCATGCGATGCGAGCTACGATCGACCCAGTCGCCTTCACCACACCGATGGCCCAAACCAGTTGCGGATATAGTATCCAATTTCCGAATGCGCAATATCGCCCGGCAACCCCGCCCCAATCCGCCCAACAGGTCTGCCGAGAACGCCCCCAGCCTCCCATAATCGTAGGAGGCCCCTTACGGCGGAATTGGATACGGGATAAAATATTTCGACCCCCAACGGCCACCGCCTAATCCCCAGACCATCATGACGAACTCGCGTAGTCCGCTCCGGACCGCCGCCATCTCGCTCGGACTCGCCACGCTGTCGCTCGGGCTTCTGGCTCCCGCAGCCGCGGCGCAGCGGGATACAATGCCGCAGCCCGCTCCTGCGCACGATCCTTTTCGGTTCGAGATGATGGGGCCCGCCGCTGGCGGTCGCGTTGCCGCGATCGCGGGCGTACCAGGCGATGCCCGCACGTGGTACATCGGAAATGCGTCCGGCGGCGTCTGGAAATCCACAGACAGCGGCGCGACCTTTCACCCGATCTTCGACAAGGAGCCTGTCCAGGCAATCGGTGCGCTCGCAGTCGCACCGTCGGATCCGAAGCAGATCTGGGCCGGTACCGGTGAAGCCTGGGCGGTTCGGGACGCCGACGTGATGGGAGACGGCATCTACCTCTCGTCGAACAGCGGTGCCACCTGGAAAAACATGGGTCTCCGCGAGACAGGGCGAATCGGACGCATCATCGTCAACCCCACTAATCCAAAAATCGTCTTCGTCTGCGCGCTCGGCAGAGTCACCGGCCCACAGCAGGAACGCGGCGTGTATCGAACAACTGATGGCGGTGAAACATGGCAACGCGTCCTCTTCGTCGATCCGGGGACCGGTTGCTCCGGACTAACGATGGACGCGCACGATCCCGATGTGCTCTTCGCAGGCATGTGGCAGGTCGAGATGCATACGTGGGCGATGTTCAGCGGCGGCCCTTCGAGCGCGATCTATACGTCGCGTGACGGCGGTACGACCTGGAAAAAGGTCCTCAATCCCGGCCTCCCCAATTCCCCGCTTGGCAAGATCGATGTTGCGATCGCGCCGACTGATTCAAAGAGAGTCTACGCCTTGATCCAGACCGCAGATCAGGGCTCGCTTTGGCGGTCTGACGACGGCGGCAACAGCTGGCACGACGAGAACTGGTCCCGCATGCTGATTGGCCGAGCTGGATACTACATCCGCCTGGCAGTTGGAACAGACAACCCCGATTACGTTCTCGTCGCCAATAGCAGCTTCTTCCGCTCGACCGATGGAGGCAAGACGTTCAACGAGGTGCCGTGGGGCGGTGACAACCACGACATCTGGATTGACCCACAGTTGCCGGGTCGCATGGGCCTGACGAACGATGGCGGAGTGCGACTCACCACGAACGCTGGCAAAACATGGTCGACCGTGGAGATCGCAAATGGGCAGATGTACCACGTCGCTGTCGACAATCAGGTGCCCTATTGGATCTACAGCAATCGCCAGGACAACGGCACCATGCGCGGGCCGAGCACGGCGCCAGAAGCAATACCCGGCGTCCGCCGGCCACCGCCGGCACCACCTGCGCGACCACGCGTTGCTGGCGATACAGCGCGACCACCGCTCGATTCCGCCGCAATCCGCGCACAATTCTTCAGGCAGCGTGGCTCGACTTGGGACCACGGGCTCGGCGGTTGTGAGTCAGGCTTTACCCTGCCCGACCCAACCAATCCGGACATTGTCTGGGCGAGTTGCTATGGCAATGAAGTAACCCGCTGGAACGCAAAGACGAAACTCGCGCGCTCCGTCAGTCCCTGGATCCATACGCTCGATTCTCCACCTAACGAAACCAAATACCGGTGCCACTGGACGCCACCGCTCGCGATCGATCCTTTCGATCACAACACCGTGTACTACGGCTGTCAGGTGGTATTCAAGACGTCGAACGGCGGGCAGAGCTGGAGTGTCATCAGCCCCGATCTCTCTACGCGTGATTCATCGCGCATCGTCTCTTCCGGCGGAATCGTTGGCGACAATCTCGGTCAGTTCTATGGCGAGGTCGTGTTCGCCATTGCTCCATCGGAGATCAGCAAGGGCTTGATCTGGGCCGGCACGAACGACGGCAAGCTCTGGTACACGCGCAACGGCGGCGGAGCGTGGACAGATGTAACGAAGAACATGACCGGTCTGCCAACATGGGGAACAATTCGAAAGATCGAGCCGTCACACTTTGATCCGGCCACGGCTTACGTTGCGATCGACTTCCACATCATGGACAACCGGAAGCCTTACATCTACAAGACGACGGACTACGGTAAGACGTGGTCCAACATCACGGGCGATCTACCGGCTGATGGGCCGCTTGATTATGTGATGGCGGTCACGGAGAATCCGAACAGGAAGGGGATGTTGTTCGCTGGAACTGGGCGTGGCTTCTTCTATTCGCGCGACGACGGTTCCCACTGGACGCAGTTTTCGGAAGGGCTTCCCGCGGCGCCTGTCACGTGGATCGTGGTACCGAAAATCTGGCACGACGTAGTTGTGTCAACATATGGTCGCGGTCTGTTCATACTGAAAGACATTACGCCGCTCGAGATGGGAGCGGAGTCGGCGAACGCGACCAGTGTCAAACTGTATCCACCACATCCAGGATATCGTGAGCCGCGCGGCGGCAATGCCGACATCACCTTCGAGTTATCGGCGAAAACTGCGCAGCCTGCCACGCTTGAGATTCGCGACTCGAAGGGCGCGACAATCCGCACGATTCGCATGGCTACGCGCGCTGGCTACAATCGCGCGTCGTGGGATCTTCGCTACGATGCGCCAATGCAGGTCGATCTCCGCACCACGCCGGCCGCAAACCCGCACATCTGGGAAGAGCCGCGCTTCAAGGGCAAGAAGGTGCGCCCGATCACGCACTGGGGAATTCAGGGTGCCGAGGCCGCAGGACCGATCGCGGCGCCGGGAACCTACTCGGTGAGGCTTGTACTGGCCGGGGCAACCGCACAAGTTGTTCCACTCACTATTCTGAGAGGTACCGATATCCTGTCCTCGGATGCCGACCTGGCCGCCTCGACGCGCATGCAGATTCAGATCCGCGACGATATGAATTCTGCCGTGGGAGTGATCAACTCTCTCGAAAAGATGCGACTTCAGATCGACGATCAGCGGCGCGCTGCCAATCTGACGCCCGACGCGCTGAAGACCCTCGACGCCATGGACGGCAAGCTGCTGGCGGTTGAGATGAAGCTCCTGTCCAAATCAGATCTGAATAGCGACGACAAGTACTACGTGGAGCGTTATCACGTTTACATGAACCTTATCTGGTTCTCGGGTGAAGTAGGGAGCGGGGCGGGCGATGTCGCTGGCGGCGCGGATTTCCGCCCCACAGATACATCGCACGCCGTACTGGCGAGTATTGAACGCGACCTTGCAGAGGCACGTACTGCGTACAATACTCTGACGCAGCAAGACATCCCGGCTTTCAACAAGGCGACCGCCGGCAAACTGACACCCCTAGTTTTGGAGCGTTGATGACCGCACCAGGCACTACTACTCGCCGCACTTCGATGCCAGCGCTGCTGGGACTGGGCGCCGCCGCGAACTTCTTCGATACTCTCGGCATTGGCTCCTTCGCAACGACGACCGCAGTACTGGTGCTCGGGCGCATGGTCGAGGATGATGACATCCCCGGGACCCTCAACGTGGGGCATGCCATCCCAACGGTCTCCGAAGCGATCATCTACATCATCCTGCTCGGTGGCCTGATCGACGTGCCGACGATCACAAGCATGGTGCTGGCCGGCGGGATCGGCGCGTGGTTCGGCACGGGCATAGTAGTCCACTGGCCACGGCAATTGATGCAACGCGCCATGGCGATCGCACTGCTCATCACAGCGGGATTCATGGCGGTGCGAATGCTGGCCAGCCTCTCGCTGGATGCCGGCACGATAGGATTTAGCGGCGTGACACTGGTGATCGCAGTACTTGGAAGCGTCGTGATCGGTTCGCTCACCAGTCTTGGAATTGGCAATTACGCACCGACGATGGCGATGACCTACATGCTCGGCATGAACACCAAGGCTGTATTCCCGATCATGGCTGCGTCTGCGTCGCTGATTCTCCCTGCTGCCGCCATCCGTTTCTATCGCTCGGGTCGCTTTGATCGTCGCACCGCGCTCGCTTTTGCGATCGGCGGTATCCCCGGCGTGCTCGTCGCCGCATTTATCGTGAAGTCGTTGCCGCTCGGTGTAGTCAAGTGGGTTGTCGTTGGCGTGCTCCTCTATACATCGGCCACACTTTGGATGTCTTCACGCAGGCCAGTGAAGGTTGCCGCATGAAGATCAGCGCGATCCGCGCGTACCAGATCGACCTTCCGCTCCACGAAGGGAAATACAGCTGGTCGGGCGGCAACGCCGTTTCAGTTTTCGATTCGACCGTCGTCGCAGTCGAGACCGACGCCGGCCTTATCGGCTGGGGCGAGGTGTGCCCGCTCGGGCCAGCTTATCTGCCAGCATATGCACGCGGCGCACGTACCGGCATTGCTGAACTCGCCCCGCAACTGCTTGGCGCAGATCCCCTCGCGCTCGGCGAGTTGAATGAATTGATGGATCGGGCGATGCGCGGACACCCATACGTCAAGTCGGCAATCGACATGGCGTGCTGGGACCTCCTCGGTAAGGTGAGCGGCCTGCCTGTCGCAACGCTCATGGGCGGCCATGTAGGGGAGGACTTCGCATTATATCGTGCGATTTCACAGGAGTCGCCCGCGCAGATGGCGAAGAAGATTGCACGCTATCGCAAGGAAGGGTATCACAAGTTCCAGCTCAAGGTCGGAGGCGACCCGAATACGGATATCGATCGAATTCGCGCCGCGGCCGCAGAGCTCACGCGTGGCGACGTCCTGATCGCAGACGCGAACACGGGTTGGACGCAACACGCTGCCGTCCGCGTTGCTGACGCCGTCCGCGACGTCGATGTGTATATCGAACAACCGTGCCCCAGCTACGAAGAGTGTCTCGCGGTACGCCGTCACACCAATCGCCCATTCATCCTCGATGAAGTTGTCGACGGGATCGACATGGTCGTTCGCGGCGTTGCAGATCACGCCATGGATGTCATCAATCTCAAGATCTCCAAGGTCGGGGGCCTGACGCGCGCGCGACAGATTCGCGATCTCTGCGTATCGCTTGGTATAGCGATGACGATCGAGGACACGTGGGGCGGCGACATAATCACTGCCGCCATCTCACACCTCGCGCACAGTACACCCGAACGATTCCTCTTTTCCGCAACCGACTTCAACTCGTACGTAACCGTCGCATTTGCCGACGGCGCACCGCGGCGAAACAAGGGTCGGCTATCGGCGTCGAAGGAACCAGGACTCGGAGTCCGTCCGAATCTCAAGGTTCTGGGCAAGCCGGTTATCGATATTCACAATACGTCGCGACGCAAATAGCAATTCACGGTGTCCCAACAGACTCGACGTTGAGCTGATCCAGAATCGGTGTTCGCAGGCCCGCAACTGATGCCGACGTGCCGTGACCATCAAGATCCACGACGACGATGTCATTCTTGCCGCGCCGCAACCATGCGCCGGGCAGATACAGAGTCTGTTGGGGTCCCACGTTCCAGTAACGACCGAGATTGACACCGTTCACGAATACGAAGCCCTTGTTCCAGCTGCGCATGTCGAGGAAGGTGTCACCGGTACTGGTGAGCGTGAATGTGCCGCGATACACCGTTGGGACACCTGCGATCGCTGTGCGCGCAGCATTACGAATTTGCTCAGTGGGCGCAGCAGAAAACGGTAGCCCGTACATCTCCCAGCCGGTAACTCGAGTGCCATCCAGCACAACAGGCTCGATAATCCCTTTCCTGTCGCTCACCAGCTCTGCGCCGTAATTGATCCGACCAAGATTCTCCACGAGAATATCAAGACGACCGCCAGCGGGAATCTGAACTTGCAGGGCGAAACTATTCTTGCTGCGCTCGAGAGTTCCGACACGTGCGCCGTTCACAAAAACCTCACCGTAGTCTCGCAGGCCCGGGACTTCGAGCAATCCGTTGATCGCCTTTGCGAACCGATGCCGGTAAAGCACAAAACCATCGGATTGATCGATGTCTGCGAACGAAAGCGGGTCGGCCGCGCGCACCGGCTTTATGCTGGCCACCAGGTCAAACAGGTTCGCGTCCGCCCTGACTGCGACGGGCGGTAATGCAATCACAGGCAACGAATCCGGCACATCCGGTATCGGATACGAAACGTGCCTGCGAATTACATCGCGAAGAGCGTAGTACTTTGGCGTCGGCCAGCCGGCTTCCGACAGCGGCGCGTCGTAGTCGTAGCTGGTCATGCTAGGCTGTATCGGAATTCGCCTCGTATAGTTTGCTCCGGATGTAAACCCGAAGTTCGTGCCACCGTGAAACATGTACAGGTTGATGCTCACACCGCGCTTGAGCAGACTGTCGTACGCGGGAAGAAAGCTATTCGTCGGTGTGGTTGGAAATGGTTCTGCCCAGTGAGTCAACCAACCGGGATAGAACTCCGCAACCATGTACGGACCGTTCCCCTTGTTGAAGGCGTCGGACCGTTTTGCGAGCGTGTCGTAGTTTGTCTCGCCATTCGCAGCAGCAAACACGCCCGGTATTCCCCCCTTGTTGAACAGCCAGTCGCCGTCAGCAGTGAACAACGGTACGTCGATCCCTGCGTCGAGAAGCATGCGACGAGACGCCGCCTTGTAACTGGAATCGGAGCCGAACGAGCCATACTCGTTCTCGACCTGCACCATTAGAATCGGCCCGCCGTGCGTTACAAGTAGCGGACGCACCTCTTTCGCCAGCGCGCTGATGTAGCGCTGCGCTGCCGCCATGTAGCGAGCGTCGTTACTGCGCACTGTGGCCGAGGGTGACTTGAGCAGGTACGACGGATAGCCGCCAAAGTCCCACTCCGCACAGACGTACGGTCCGGGGCGCAGGATCACCCACAGTCCTTCTTCCTGCGCGATTCGGATGAACTCCGCAAGATCCCGGTTACCAGTGTGAAAATCGAAAGCGCCAGGACGGATCTCGTGATAATTCCAGAACACGTATGTGGAGATGGCATTCAATCCCATAGCCCTGGCCATTCGGAGACGCTGTCGCCAGTAAGCCCGCGGAATTCGCGAGTAGTGCATCTCGCCCGAGATGAGCTGAAGCGGTTTGCCATCCAGCTCAAATTCGCCTTTCGCGATCCTGAAGTCGTGGACCGCACGCGGCACGGTTTTCCGTTGACGCGGTCGCTGCGCCGACATCGGACCAGCGGATGCGACGATGAGGAGCCCAACCAGCCACCGCTTGCGGCCCGAGAGCATGCGTCGCCAGGATCTGGTAATGGTCATGGAGTCCCTACAATAGCTCCTTCCGGAGCGTTCTGCGCGTTTTTTCTATCGCATGGGAACCGATGAGCCTCCGGCTTGATGTGGCGCCGTTCCAGGGGCTGAGCTTTGGCAGGTCAAGAGAATTCTGCGTACTTTAAGTATTGCCGGTCCATAACCGTATCGGCCGCGATGCGCACTCCGTCCCTCCCGACATACCGAGCCATGACTGAATCATCCGACGAACGCTCCCCGTCAACCCTGAGCCGCCGAACATTCCTGGGCGTCGGTATTGGTGGCGCATTGGCAGCAGCGACAGGAGCCCTTCCGTCGTCCGCGCTGGCGGCCGACGTCGAACGCGTACCAGACGCGTCACCGCCGCCTGGATTCGAACTCGACGAAGTGACTATCGGACAACTGCAGCAGGGAATGGCGTCCGGACGCTACACTTCGCGCTCGATATGCGAGATGTATCTCAAGCGGATCGCCGAAATCGATCGCAACGGCCCGGCAATTCGCTCTGTTCTTCAGATCAACCCGGATGCGCTCGAAATAGCGGCATCATTGGACAGCGAGCGCAAATCCGGCCACGTGCGCGGTCCCATGCACGGAATACCGGTGCTGATCAAGGACAACATCGGCACACACGACCGTATGACCACGGCCGCGGGCTCGCTGGCGCTGGCGCATTCCATCCCGGCAACCGATTCGTTCGTCGCTCAGCGCCTGCGTGCTGCGGGCGCGGTCATACTCGGCAAGACGAACCTGAGCGAGTGGGCGAATTATCGTTCGACGCATTCGACGAGCGGTTGGAGCGGAATGGGTGGCCAGACGCACAATCCCTACGCACTGGACCGCACTCCCTCTGGCTCCAGCTCGGGCTCGGGCGCAGCCTCGACGGCAAGTCTCTGCGCGATCGCCATCGGCACTGAAACCGACGGTTCGATAACATCGCCGTCTGCGGTACAATCTCTTGTCGGTATCAAGCCAACCGTTGGACTCGTGAGTCGTTCAGGAATCATCCCTATTTCTCATTCCCAGGACACCGCCGGTCCGATGGCGCGGACGGTAACGGATGCGGCAATCCTGCTCGGTGTACTTACAGGAGTGGACTCGCGTGACCCGGCAACCGCGCCGAGCGCCGGCAATGCACACACCGATTACACGACGTTTCTCGACGTTGCGGGACTCAAGGGGGCCCGCATTGGCATTCCTCGGGTGAGGTATTTTGGCTACAGCGTAGCGACCGATGCCATCGCCAACGCCGCGATCGACGCGATGCGTTCGGCGGGTGCGATCGTTATCGATCCGATAGACCTGGGCAATTCGGGCAACACTGAGGGTGATGTGCTGTCCTACGAATTCAAGGCAGACCTCAACGCGTATCTTGCGTCACTCGGCGCAACTTCGCCGATGAAAACTCTTGCTGATCTGATCGCGTTCAACAACGCGCACCGAAGTGAGGAGATGCCGTATTTTGGTCAGGAGATTTTCGAGTCTTCCGAGGCCCGCGGTCCGTTGACGGACCAGAAGTACATCGATGCACTCGCAGCCGGTCACACCAAATCGCGCGCCGAAGGAATCGATGCTGCCGTCGCGAAGTACAAACTGGATGCGATAGTCGTTCCAACGCAGGGACCGCCGGCGCTCATCGATCTCGTGAATGGTGATCCGCGCGGTGGTGGTAGCGCAACGAATCTTCCGGCGGTGGCAGGATACCCGCACATCACGGTTCCAGCTGGCTACCATTTCGGGCTGCCAGTCGGCCTGTCATTCTTCGGACCTGCGTGGAGCGAGCCGACTCTGATAAAGCTTGCGTATGCATTCGAGCAACACACAAAAGCGCGCATTGCACCCCGGTTCCTGGCAACAGCGAAGTTGACCTGAAGGCCTGATTGGGACACTCACATCCGTATAACTTCGTGGGGGATTTCTGGGCGCAAGAAGAAATGGCTTTGCCATCAAATAGCACTTACCGCGCGCTTGGAAATATCCGATAGTCGAGGATTGGCTCCATTCGGATACTTGCAAGGCAAGCGCACCGTACTAGGGAGGATGTATGCGATCCGTGGCGCGCACCTGTTTCGCGACGGTAGCGCTGGTTTTTCTGTCTGCTTGCTGGGGGCACGGCGTAGTAGTGAATTGCAGTAATGGAGACTACCCGTGCCATCAAGATACTTGGCTGCCAATTGCCGTCCATCCGGTACCGAACGTAACGCGAGGCGCAATAGACTCAGTCATCACGATTCACCTCGAGAGCAACAAGCGAATTGCAATCTTTTATGGATTCAATAATCCTTGTCAGCTTTCCGTCACTGCGACGACGCGGCAGATTAGGGATACGCTGGACGTCGCATTCATACTAGACTATCGAAGAATAGTCGATAATCCGCTTGATTCCGTGCCGAATATACGTGGTTGCCCCGCTGTAATCATGAATCAGGTATACCAGGTCACAGTCAATCACAGTGATTACGGAGTCCATGTAGTTCGCGGGTTCCTCAACGACTCTGCGACTTTGCTGGCCACGAGGAGAATCGCTAGCCCATAGCCAGCGTACGACGGCGCAGGCACTTCATGACGCCGCACGCCGTCACGAAATCCCCGCTAATTGCCAGGATGCTATTTCACCAGCTCTATGGACCGAGTAGACCCCAGTTCTGTCCGTGCTCGCCACATGGCTCCCTCCTGCTTGACCCGGAGCCTCCCACGCGGTAATCTCGCCTCCACGATGAGCGATCCATAAGCGCTCTCTACGGACATTGATCTTGGAGATCGACACGTGGCGGACAACCGGGATTCAGCCGCTCCAGACTCGCCTCGGCCTGGAGTTACTCGACGCGATTTTCTCGATCGCGGCAGTCGGATCGCCATCGGACTCGGCGCCCTGCAGCTCGGGCTGGGACGCGGCGCCTTTGCGGACGTGCTCGGCATTGTCGGGAAGTCTCGCGGAGATGAGCTACCCGCCCGCTCTACCATCGTCGCCGATGAGGTCACGCTCGGCAACGCTTCGATCACCGCGATATGGACGACGACTTCGGGCACATTCCGACCGGCGAAGATCACCGATGGGCTGAACAGATCGCCACTTCCCGTTCCCGCCCAGGCATTCGTCCTGACCTTTGCGGACAAAACGACGCTTAACGCGAGCGACATGCGAATCACATCGCCGCCACAGACCGAGTCTCTGGCCGCCGATCCGAAGGCGTCACGCAAATCAGAACGGCTCGCCGGTCGCAAGGTGACCGTCAGCATGCGCGACTCCGCAGGCCGCATCGAAGTGGTCTGGAGCGGCGTCCTGCGCGATGGTTCAGCGTACTTGCGCCAGGAGATTACGATTCGCGCCCTCGAAGGCGAGGTCCCGCTGCGCGAAATCTCGCTGATGGACTTCAACGCGCCGAACGCGATGGTCCCCGGCACGGTGCGCGGTACCCCGATCGTCATCGGGACTTCGTACTTCGCCTTCGAACATCCGCTCGCGAACAACGGAGTCGACGGTGACAGGATTCGCTGCCGGATGGGGCGCAGTCTCCCGCTCCGTCCCGGAACCACTATCGAATTCAGCTCCGTCACCGGCGTCACACATCCCGGCCAGCTGCGCCGCGATTTCCTCACATATGTCGAACGCGAGCGCGCGCACCCGTATCGCACGTTCCTGCACTACAACTCCTGGTACGACATCGGCTATTTCAACAAGTACTCCGAAGCCGACGCGCTCGCGGCGATCAACGCATTCGGCACCGAGCTGCATCAGAAACGCGGCGTTACACTCGATTCGTTCCTCTTCGACGACGGATGGGACGACTCCAAGACGCTATGGCGATTCAATTCCGGCTTTCCGGACGGTTTCACGAACGTCGAGGCGGCCACTCATAAATACGGTGCCGCCCCGGGCGTCTGGATGTCGCCGTGGGGTGGCTACGGCCAGCCGCACGCCGATCGAATTGCGTATGGCAAGGCGCAGGGATTCGAAACCAACAAGGAAGGGTTCGCGCTGTCCGGGCCGATTTACTACAAGCGCTTCCGTGATACCTGCCTCGACATGATTCGACACTACGGCGTCAATCAGTTCAAATTCGATGGCACCGGTGAAACGACCAACACATTCCCCGGTAGCCCATTCGACAGCGACTTCGACGCTGCGATACATCTCATCGGTGAGCTCCGCACCGAGAAGCCCGATTTGTATGTGAATCTGACAACCGGCACGTATCCGTCGCCATTCTGGCTGCGATACGCAGATTCCATCTGGCGCGGCGGAGAAGATCACTCGTTCGCCGGCATCGGGACGAGCCGCCAGCGGTGGATCACCTACCGCGACGCGGACACGTATGAGCATGTTGTTCGCGCCGGCGCGCTGTTTCCGATCAATTCTCTCATGCTGCACGGCATGATCTACGCGAAGCAGGCACACAACCTGATGAACGATCCCGGCAACGACTTCACATCAGAGGTTCGAGACTACTTCGGTACCGGGACGCAATTGCAGGAGATGTACATCACCGCGTCTCTCCTCACACCTGCCAACTGGGACACAATCGCGGAATGCGCCAAGTGGTCACGCTCCAATGCCGACACGCTGGTTGACACTCACTGGGTAGGCGGCGACCCGCAGCGACTGCAACCTTACGGGTGGGCGTCGTGGTCCTCCAGGAAAGGGATTCTCACTCTACGTAACCCCTCCAACGTCGCCCAGGACATCTCGATCGATGTCGCGCGTGCATTTGAATTACCCCCGAATGCTCCACGTCAGTTTTCAGCCAGGAGTCCTTGGGCACAGTATCGCGGAAATCCACCGGTCCGATTCCGCGCGGGTGAGGATCGCAAGATCCATCTTCAACCATTCGAAGTTCTCACGCTCGAAATGTCAGCCGTATAAAACTCGACTGCAGTCGCACATCAACACATAGCCAACAGGATACGACCGAATGCAGTTGACGTCGATTGATTGGGTCATCGTCGCAGTTAGCCTCTTTCTCTGCTATCTGCCAGCGTTGTTCTATATCCGGCGATCCCAGTCGAGTGTCGCCGAGTTTTTTACGTCGGGGCAGTCCGCACCGTGGTGGCTTGTCGGCACATCGATGGTCGCCACCACGTTCAGTACTGACACACCGAACCTGGTCACCGATTTCGTTCGTTCGCACGGAGTATCCTACAACTGGGTCTGGTGGGCTTTCCTGCTCACTGGCATGGCGACGGTCTTCTTCTACGCGCAACTGTGGCGACGGTCACGCGTTCTGACTGACCTCGAATTCTACGAGCTCCGGTATTCGGGAAAGCCGGCCGCTCTCGTGCGCGGCTTCCGCGCAGTTTATCTCGGGCTGTTCTTCAATATCATGATCATGGCGACGGTGACTCTCGCTGCCGTCAAGATCGCCAACGTCATGCTCGGCTGGGGCCGACTCGAAACAATAGTCATCACCGGCACCGCGTGCGTGCTGTTCGCCTCCGTATCCGGACTGTGGGGCGTGCTCGCAACGGATCTCGTCCAGTTTGTACTGGCGATGGTCGGCGTCATTGCCGCAGCGTATGTATCGCTCGATCAGCCCGCTGTCGGCGGCCTTGCCGGAATGCTCTCGAAGATTGACCCCAAGACGCTTTCGTTGTTGCCCGACTTTCATGACACGTCGCTAGCTGTGACGGTGTTTGTAATACCGCTGACAGTTCAGTGGTGGTCCGTATGGTATCCGGGCGCCGAACCTGGCGGTGGCAGCTACATCGCGCAGAGAATACTCGCATCCAAGAACGAGAAACACGCGCTCGGCGCGACGCTCTGGTTCAACGTCGCGCACTACGCGCTGCGCCCGTGGCCGTGGATCATCGTTGCTCTCTGCTCAATGCTCGTGTTCCCCACGCTCGGCGACCTGCATCGCGCCNNCGATGCTGACGCTGCTGCCGGTTGGTATGAAGGGGCTCATCATCGCGTCCCTGTTCGCTGCCTATCGCTCAACGATGGAAACCCACCTCAATTGGGGTTCGTCCTATCTGGTAATTGATTTTTATCAGCGATTCCTGGCTCCCGGAAAGAGCGAACGCCATTACCTCTGGATCTCACGCTCGCTCACCGCAGTCCTGATGATCGCGGCCGGAACGTTCACCCTGTTCCTCGCCACTGCCAGCGAAGCATTCGAACTATTGCTTTCGGTGGGTGCCGGCACAGGATTGATATANNTATATCAATCCTGTGCCGGCACAGGATTGATATATCTGCTGCGGTGGTTCTGGTGGCGCATCAATGCGTGGAGCGAGGTATCGGCGATGGTTTCATCGTTTGCCATATCCATCGCGTTCTTCGTGGCAAAGAAAATGGGCGTGGATATCCCCGACCCGATTCCGCTGCTGACGACCGTTGGCGTCACTACCGTTGTCTGGATTACAGTTACGCTGCTCACGAAGCCAGCCGATCACGCAACGTTGCTACGTTTCTACGAACTGACGCGACCGTCCGGTCCAGGATGGAAGGAGATTCGCGCCGAGTCCAGCGTTGCCGCCTCGCCCGACAGTCTGCCGCAGATGATGCTCGGCTGGACCTCCGGCGTGATGTTCGTATATGCCGGACTGTTCGGTACGGGCAGTCTGATCTACGGACGGACTTTACAGGCCTCGATCTGGGCTGTCGCGTTTGTGCTGAGCGGCATCGTCCTTTGGCAGGTGGTGGGCCGCATCTGGACGGCCGATGAACCGGAGTTGAGTGGCAGCGAAACATCTGCGATCGCGGCCAGACGCCCGTGCACCAAAGCCGTCATCCTTGCCCGCGGGAAGGGCACCCGCATGCGCCAGTCTGACGCTGGTGTCGCGCTGGATCCAGCGCAGAGTGTCGCCGCAGACTCTGGTGTGAAGGCAATGATTCCGATCGGTCGCCCGTTCCTTGACTATGTCCTGAGCTCGCTCGCCGACGCGGGCTTTACCGACGTGTGCATTGTCGTGGCGCCTGATGCCAACGAAATGCGCGAGTACTACACGACCCGCGCGGTACCACAGCGCATACGGATTGCATTCGCCGTACAGTCAGCGGCTATAGGGACAGCAGACGCGCTTCTCGCTGCGGAAGAGTTCACCGCCGGTGAACCGTACGTGGTACTCAATTCGGATAATTACTATCCGTCCGCCGTACTCGCTGAGCTCCGAAATGCCCCTGGTGCCGCAGCCGTTGCCTTCTCACGTGAAGGACTGCTTAGGGGCAGCAACATCTCCGCCGAACGAATCGCTGCCTACGCGGTCCTCGACGTGGGAGACGACGACTACCTTCGCGCGATATCCGAAAAGCCCGAAGATGAACAGTTGGCAACGCGCAAATCCGACGTCCATGTAAGCATGAATTGCTGGCGCCTGACGTCCGAATTTTTCCGCGCGTGCCGAGATGTACAACCGTCGCCGCGCGGCGAACTTGAGCTGCCCCTGGCAGTGCAGTATGCGATTGACATCCTCGGAATGAAATTCGGTGTGATTCACGCCGATGCTCCCGTGCTCGATCTTTCGCGGCGCGCCGATATTCCGGCGGTGGCGGCACTTCTGGCAAATACCGAGGTAAACCTCTGACGCAAATTAGCGCGCGCCTTAGTGCTGCGGGCATGAGCGAACCCGAAGCGCAAATAAAGGCAGCTCGCTTCGCAAGATTGTCGAGGATGCTCGCAGCACTGGAGGCGAGTGACGATCAGCAGGACCAAACCATCCACGCCTTCTGGGTACCCGGTCGCATCGAGGTGTTAGGGAAACACACCGATTACGGTGGCGGCCGCAGTCTGCTTTGCGCCGTGGAGCGCGGAATCTGTGTTGTAGCTCGTGCGCAAGTAGATCAGTCGTTCCCGCGACTTCGCGAGTCGCCAACCCTTGTGCGTGTCACCGACGCGACTTCCGGAGACAGTTGCGAATTTGAACTCCGGGCCGACATCGCGCCCGCACCAGGGCACTGGTCCAACTACCCTATCACTGTCGCTCGTCGGATTGCGATGAACTTCAGTGGACAGATGCGCGGCGCCGACATCATTTTCGAAAGCGACCTTCCACCTGCGGCTGGTGTGAGCAGTTCCAGTGCGCTCGTCGTTGCGATATTTCTCGCGCTGTCGGCGGTGAATGACCTTCCACAACGACCAGAATACCGCGGGAATATAGCGTCCCCCGAAGACCTCGGCGGATACCTCGGCTGTGTCGAAAATGGCCTGGATTTCAAATCGCTCCGCGGCAGCGAAGGCGTCGGCACATTTGGCGGTAGCGAAGACCAGACGGCAATCCTCTGCTCACGCGCGAACACGCTCGTTCAGTATTCGTTCTGCCCTGTAAGATTCGAGCGCGCTATCGCGCTTCCACCCGGCTACTGCTTCGTCGTTGCATCGAGTGGCGTGATGGCGGAAAAGACAGGCGCGGCGCTGGAGCGATATAATCGTGTTGCGCTCCGGCTGCGTGTTTGCCTCAACGCGTGGCGGACGACAACCGGACGCGACGACCCGTCGATGGGTGCAGCAATCGCATCGATTCCTGGGGCGAGTGAACGAATTCGCGAAATCCTGCGTGGGTCTTCATACTCTGATTATCCAGCGCATGCGTTGGTCGATCGATTTGACCAGTTTCACGCAGAATCCAACGAGATAATCCCAGCCGCCGGGGACGCGCTTGAACGCGGTGATCTGGTCGCGTTCGGAGATTTTGTTGCGCGGTCTCAAAGCGGCGCCGAGCTCGCGCTCGAGAACCAGATCTCTGAGACGATTGCGTTGGTGCAGGAGGCCCGCAAATTGGGCGCGCTCGCAGCTTCTGCGTTTGGCGCCGGTTTCGGTGGTAGTGTCTGGGCGCTGATCGATGCAGCATCCTCAGCGGCCCTCCGGGACGCCTGGCGTTACGGATACGCCAGCGCATTTCCCGACGCGTTCGAGCGGGCTGACTTTTTTATCACCAGGGCCGGACCGGCTGCGCTGCGTGTACGATAGCGACTCGACATCGGAACTTCGGTGTCAACAACTACAATGGCGGCGCTCCGCAAAGAAGCGCCGCCATTTCCGTCCCTCACATGCTGCACGTATTACGGAAGGACGATGTCCGTTCCCGTTGTAGTCTTTCCCGATGTGACGGTTACACTCGCCACCAGCACTGGCTGACTGTTCAACGATGTCGGTGGGGTTGCACGCACCGCATAGGTGGACGGCTGCAACCACAATACCTTGTACGCACCGAGCGAATCGGACTTTGTGGTCGCGATTACGTTTGCCGAAATGGTGTCAGATAACGCAGTACCAGCTTTCAGGATCTCAATAGATGCGTTCGGTACCGCCGCGCCAGTCTGGACCGTCGCGTGGACAGTACCGGCGATACCTCCTGTCTCCTCAGTTGCCGTGGCCCTGATCTCCGGCTTGAAGATAAGACCGTTCTTCGCGATGTTGTTTCCCCGCATCACAAAGCTGTGGCCCAGGTCGAAATCGATCACCATCTGCGATGATCCACTGACTACGGCGAATGGCTTGGTAAGACTGATCTTGATCCCGCTCCTTCCAGCGCTCGGGAACTTGATCCCGCCGTTCGCACCATTGAGCACGGTGCCGTCTGTAAGAGTGATGGAAGATTTGGCTACATCGAGAATGAGACGGAAGCCCCGATACGTTCCGGTCGGTAGCGTGACTTGCGCCAAGTTCGTGGTCGTGCCGTTTTGCAGGTCCAGCAAATTGAATGACGCGTTCGGTGCCGCGATCGTTATCCATCCGCGCGACGGATCAGTGTTGGCGTTAGAGTCGTCGTCCTTGCCGGCATCAGCATCGGCGGAATCGGTCTCAGCCAGCTTGGCGTCGATGCGCACAACGAAAAGATCGGCACGTGCTACGGCATCGAACGCAAATGGCGCGTCGGTGAGGGCGACGGAGACAGTCCCGCTAGCCGACGGAGATGTACTACTGTCGCCGCCACAGGCTAAAAGGAGAACCGTCGCGCAGGTCGCGATCGCGGCAATTGATAGTGATGCAAGACGACGAATCATCGGTAGTGGGCTCCAGGTATTTTGTTACGAGAGTGACCTGCAACCCTGACAGCGCCGGGAACCAAAACGTCACGTCCAAATTATGTCGAACATCTGTCCGTTAACTGGAGATGTATTTTATGTACGGTCAATCTGACCTGAAAGACTCCGTCGTTGCGATTGTCGACCACAAACGTCGATTGACGGTCAGAGCTCATCGCACTGCATGGCGATCGCCGACTGACCGTAACCGCACAAGAGGATCCTAATGCGAAGCACCTGCAATATGATGGTTGTTGGGTTCACAGTCGCCACCCTCAGCGCTTGCGCAGATTCGAGCCGGCTCGCAGGCCCCAGCGCTTCACCCGCCAACTCCGGATTGAATGCCAGCGCAAGCATACTTGATGCTGCCCATGGCGGATCGGGCGGTTTCTACTTCCTGGAGCCACTCGTAGCACAGCCTTCGGATACGGCCCGTCTCGATACAACCCAGTCGAACAATCTTCGAATCGATGTGTGCCCGCTAGCCGCCGATCCTTCGGTACAATCGTGCTCGGCGCCAGCCGTTACGGTATCGGCGACATCTCCCGTGTTCATCGACGTGAACGGGAATCACTACCAGATGAATTGGCAGACAGATGCCACGTCATTTCCCGCGAACATTTACGATCGAGTCAGTGTCATTGACGTCGCGACCGGCGGAGCTTGGGGTCACGTCGACGTGTACCTCGGCTCAACCGGCCAAGGTTTTCACAGCATCGACAACACGAACTTCACCCCACTACTCGATGGACGCACGGTACCTATCAAATTTCGCATCGATATTGGTGCCACTCCCCCACAATCTGGTGGTGGAGTCGTGACCATCTCATAATTGAATCACCGCTGTTTACAATCTGGATAAACTGGCCCGTTATGGGGCCAGCCCCTCCCTACAAATAAAAAGCCCCGGCCAGTTTGGCCGGGGCTTTGGCTGTCGGTCATGTGCGACGCCTGCCGACTACGCGCACCAGTCCTACTTCTCTCCCCCTCCGTAAATCCCGTTGAACAGGAACCGGAATGTGCCGTGCGGCTGCGCGCGGAACGTGATTTCGGGGCCGAACATGAACAATTGGCCTTTCCCAACTTTCGCCTCCGCCATTGCGACCGTTCCGTCGAGATAGTTCTGACCCCACGCCCAGCCGCTCACCAGCGGATGTGCCGAGTCAAACCACGCGACCGGACGCACACCCTTCTGTGCAGCATCCGGGGCCAAGCGGAATGCCGGGCTGTTGTCGAAGAACACATCCACACGCGACGGCGAACCGGCCGCGATTCCAAGATTGTTGTTCACCGCGACGTTCAGGACCGAGCCCGGTACGTAGAACTTGTCGCCCGGAAGCGGTTTTGGCGTGCCGTTGGGCGTTGCCTCCACAAGTGCGTTGGTTACCGGAAGCCCAATCATTTCCGCCAGCGACGTTGAGCCACCTATGGCAATGACATCGCCACCCTGATCCATGAATTTCTTGAGCATTGGCGCACTCTTGTCAGCTGACAGTCGTCCCGTCATATGCTGGTATTCCGCTGGAACGTCGGCATCACGCGACCCGCCACCAAAACCGCGGCCGTTCGACGCACTGATCGCGCCCGATGGCAAAATCAGAGCGTCGTACTTCCCGTCGAGCTTGCCGCCATCGATGTCCTTTGGATACACCAGCGTGTACGGGAACTCGAACTGCTCCAGCATCCAGCGAATCTGTCCGGAAGGCATTGAGCCGCCATACATGTCCCACAGCGCAAGCCGCTCCTGCTTGAGCTTGGTATCGCTCGCAGTCGGACGGGTGCTGGTTCCCGTGAAGCTCACGCCCAATTCCTTGGCGGCCCTGGTGATAACAGGCATCGCTGCAGATCCAGCCGCGACGTAGAACGTACCGGCGGGATACGCCTTTCCGTTCGCTGTAACCGGCTCCTTCAGCCAGTAAACGTCAGCGTGATTCTTGAGCAGGCGATTCACCACCGTGAACGCGTCGTTCTCTGCGTGTGAGAACAGGAAGCCCGCCGCGCCGCCGACACCTGCAACCGTACCAGCCGGTGGGGTGGCCAATCCAGATACCTTTTCGAACGGCCCGTTGAAGCCGTCGAGAATGCGATCGAAGTGGACGCCCATCATGTACGCGAGCGTGTAACCGGTATTGTCGTACGGTCTCGTCGGTGGGCCACCCGGATACGGAAAGTCATTCGGATAATCCTGCGGCTCGAACATGTCCATTACGTATGGACGAAACGCCTGCGCGGCCATTACGACGTACGAGCCTGCGGGATACTGCTTGCCGTTGACGGTGAACGCCGCGGTTGCACGCTCAACGTCGATGCCGTTGTACCGCAGTGTATTGATGAATTTGACCGCAGTAGGAAAGTCAGGCTGATCCGCGGTGATTATGTAACCGCGAGGATCGCGCTTCGCGGGATCATGAAGAACGCTAGCGAAGAACTTGTCATCGACACCGCGTCGGAACTGGCCCGCAGTCGCCCCGGCGCGTGTTCCCTTCTCGCTCGCTGCGACAGCTGAGTCCACAGAGGCGATCCGGTCGCCGGATATCGTCCAGTTATCATGGCTCCCCCTCTCGATGGAATTCTTCCCCATCGAGTAGAGATCGTAGAGAAATTCATCCTTCTGCCGCGATGCGAGATCAAGAACCGCATAGTTCGCGGTTATCTCGTAGTCGATCGACTGCTTGAAATGCCATTCCTGCGGAGCGATCGGGTATGGATTGTCGCCGCGCGGCAGTTGCATATCAGGGACGAACGGAATCTTCTCTGGCGTCGGATTACCGATTGCCTCGGTGAGCAGTCCGATCATATTGTGGAAGTAAGGCGTCGTCCGCAGCCCACCGTTCCACCAGGTGGAATAATTCGCAGCAGACCGCGTCACCACGCCCGGCTTGTGCTCGCGATTGAACCTGTCGTGCATCGCGGCACCGATAAGATCCAGATCCGTCACAATCATTGGATCGTAGTTGTAGTTGAACGGATCTCTGAACGGAGGCGAGAACATCACCGCCCCGGCGGGGCCAGTCTGATGGTGGTTGTAGACGATCTGCGGAAACCAGTCCCAGTACAGAACGTGGTTGATGTTCTTGGTCTCCGACTGGTTCGACATGTAGAAGTCACGGTTGTTGTCGTGCCCCGTGTACTTCTGCCAGAGTCGCGGCACGTTCTCGTTGCGCTTGAGCGTGTCGGGCTCGCTCATGTACCAGTTGGATACGAGCTGCATGCCGTCTGGATTCACGTGCACGGCGAGAATGATGCAGTCGTTCAGAATCCGCTTCGTCTCCGGATCGTTGCGGCTCAGCAGATCGTACACAGTCTGCATCAGCTGCGCCGCGCCAAGCACCTCGCTCGCGTGCAGGCCACCATCGATCCACACCACGGCCTTGCCTTCGGAGGCGAGTGCGTGTGCCTGCTCGTCGGTGAGACCCTCTGCATGCGCGAGCCGCGCCGAGATTTCCTTGTATCGATCCAGGTGCTTCATGTTCTCAGGCGACGATATGATCGCCATGAGCTGGGTGCGCCCCTCTTCAGTCTTCCCGATGTCCACCAGCTTCATCCGATCAGACTCACCCGCCAGCTTGTGCCAGTACGCCGAGAACTGATCGTAGTTCGCGAGCCAGTAGTCATCGCCAATGTTGTGGCCGAACTGCTGCTTTGGTGTCGTGATCGAAGCGTTCGGCTGCTGGGCGGCGAGCGCCGAAGACTGGATCAGCCCAGCCGCCGTTACAAACGTGAGAGTGGCGCCGAAGCTGAATCGGCGCAGGGAGTGAGTCGTTCTATTTGGCATCAGCATCGCGGGCAGAGGGACAGTCTTGGCGGTCTAGCGCCACAGCAAGTTTACGTAAAGACGGCGCCGTCCGCTGGATTTGGCCATACGCGAAATCTCTGCGATTGCCGCGTGCCGGCCCCTCAGTGCGTGTGCCGAAACCCCTGGCAAAGTACCGCCGATGCCCCGTCAGCCTGGCAGTGACTCGTCGCGACAGGCTCCGATCCGTCGCTCGAAGCAGCCCGGGACGTCGCACTCGCGTACATCACGCGAGTGGCAGTCCCCCAACGCGCACGCGTCCCCCGAACATCAATGTGTGCGAATGGGCCGCTCGGTCCCATCTCTCTATAGAGGCCCAATCCCCCCGCAAGCTCCGGATGCGCACGCTCCACCCTGTCTACCGCTGCCTCGATTACGCGCACATCGGCAACATCAACCCGACCGTCGTGATTCAGATCGTCCATACGGCCAGGCGTATCCGTATCGACGATCATGTCGACGGCATCTCCGTACTGGTGGCGACTCTCGCGCGCACGACCACTGGCATCACCGAGTGCGAAGTTGTATGTCGGCGTGCGAAAGCCAGACAGGATCTTCACGCTCCCAGTGGCTACCCCATGCATCGCCAGATCCTGCAGCACCAGCTCTATCTTGTCGAGTAGCGGTTCGCGGAGGACAATGTATTTGGGGAATGGTGCGCCGTCATGAGTGACGAAATCGCCCAGCGTCAGATGATCCGAGACGTGCACGCCAACATTCTCGGCCGTCACCTCTACAAAACCCGCAGGGTTGTCGTACGCATCGGAATGGACCGCGTGCAGTTCCGCCGGCCAGTAGCCCAGGTGGTACGAACCGATGAACTCGCCCCGTTTCGCGTCGAACGGAATGAGTCCGATGAAAGCAAACGAATGTCCACCAACTCCGCCCGGCACTTCGTAGACGCCCGGCGCTACCGTTCCGGGTGCGAGCAAATGGACACGCACACCGTCACTTAAACCAGTGCTGGTATCACCGCGCTCCGCAGCGGGAATCACGCCGACACTACCGCTGTTTGCTTCTCCACTGACTGGCTTCGCCGGTCCGTTCGAGTGAACTCTTGCAGTGGCAGTGTGTTTTGCAGGCCGCGGCGACGAGTCGCGCGCGAACGCAGGTATCGCAGCCGCGCCTAGTAACAAGCACAGCAAAGCGGCCCTGACGGGCTCGATCCTGCGAATGGGGACCATCCCCCGAGTATCGGCAGCTGTGGTCCCGTGGACGCTATTATCACAAAGATGCTCCCGATGTCAAGGTACCAGACCATGGATTCCTGCTTTCGCGGGAATGACGAAGACTGGTACCCCCAGCGGCAGTCTTGACCCTAGCAAACCGCGGTAGTTCGGCGTATTGCTCTTAGCAGCGCTCGCCCGCCATTCGCCCTCAACGAGTTGACCATGCACCGATCTGCCCTCGCCGCGACGTCCTTCGCACTCATCGCGGCCGTTGCCCAGACAGGCTCCGCGCAGCAGGCCACCACCACGAAGCGGGCCTTCACCCCTTCCGACTACTACAGCATCACCAACCTCTCGGCCCCGGAGATATCACCAGACGGCAAGCTCGTCGCGTTCACGGTGCTGACTGTACGAGAGAAGGAGAACAAGCGTCACTCCGAAGTATGGGTAGTTCCCACCACTAGTGGTGCGCCCGTGCGATATACATCGTCCGGCTTCGAGAGCAGCAACCCGCATTTCTCACCGAATGGCAAGTATCTGTTTTTCACTTCGAAGCGTCCGGAGAGCAAGGGCACACGCTGGGCTCTCCGGATGGACGTACCGGGCGGGGAAGCCTTCCAGATGGAAGACTATCCCAACGCGACCTCGACCAGTGCAGACAATCGGTTCGGTGTTTGGACCGAAGCAGACACGAGCAGGAATCCACCGCGCGACACCAGTAGACGTGCGGCGGGTCCGTACGCATCCATGGGTCGTCTGTCGCGGCCACCGTTCGATGCGGTAACCAAACCGGTCGATCCAAAGCGATTCGACGGCATGCAATTCACCGACTCGCGCTTCAAGAATAATGACGCGGGCTTTGTGCCGAGCCGGAGTGAGGCGCAACGGTTCAACGCGTCACAGATCTGGATTCAGGCGTACGACGGATCTGCGAAGAAGATGTTGACGAACACTCTGTACTCGCACCGTAACGCTCTGATCTCGCCAGACGGCAAGTCGATCGCCTTTGTCGCCGACGCGGAACTCCGTCCCGACTCAGTCGTTCAAGCGGAGCGTGACTCGCTGTCCAAGCTCCCCTACGACTCAGCCCGTGACGAAACACCACGCGACGACGCCGACATTTTCGTAATCCCGAGCGACGGCAGCGGCACGCCCAAGCGTGTCACTCACATGGCTGGCCAGAAGCGATCCTTCAGCTGGTCGCCTGATTCCCGGCTGATTGCGTTCAGCAGCGCTCCATCGCGCACAACTTCTCAGCGCATCTACACAGTTCCCGTATCCGGTGGCTCTCCAGACAACGTGCTCGGCGACTTCAAGTACGAGCCGCAGCAATTCCGATGGGTGCCAGATGGCAGCATCGTGATGAGCGCCGCAGTTGGTGGACGCGCGGCTCTCTTCAGTGTGAACCCGAGGACGAAAGCCGTGAAGGAAATCCTCGGAGGTCGGCACGCGCTGCGCGGTTGGGACATCAACGCGAAGCACAATCAGATCGCGTATGTAGCGACCGATATGACGCATCCTACCGAGTTGTACATCGCTGATGCAACCGGTGCACACGAACGCAAGCTCACTTCGTTCAATCAGAAGATCGATTCGGAAATCGCATTTCAGGACGGCGAGCGTTTTACATATTCGTCTGTAGGAGGCCGCGAAATCGAAGGCTGGCTCATGAAGCCGTACGGCTACCAGGCCGGCAAGAAGTACCCTCTCGTTCTTTACATTCACGGTGGACCGCACTCGCAATACGACGAAGGCTGGTTCGACGAATTTCAGAACCTTGCTGGCGCAGGCATGATGGTGCTGTTCACCAATCCACGCGGCTCATCCGGCTACGGTGCAGACTTCACGTACTCAACGCGCGGCCGCTGGGGCGCTGAGGACTACACCGATCTGATGAAGGCAGTCGATATCGCCGCCGCTCGACCGGATGTGGACTCGACCCGCATGGGTGTGACTGGCGGATCGTACGGTGGTTACATGACTGCATGGATAGAAACAAAGACCGATCGCTTCAAGGCAGCCGAAACCGATCGCATGATCGCCGACTGGGCTTACTGGTACGGGGCGAGCGATGCGCAGGGTCTCACACAGTTCGAGTTCTACGGCAAACCGTGGGACAACTTTGCGATGTACGACTCGCTATCGCCAATCCGTCACGTAGCAAAGGTGCGCACACCAACTCTACTCGTTCAGAGCGAGAATGACTTCCGCGCACCGATGGGCAACGCCGAGATGTGGTATAACGCACTCAAGGAACAGGGCGTGCCGGCGGAGTTCGTTCGGTACCCGCGATCGACGCATGAGCTGTCGAGATCCGGCGAGCCGTGGCTCCTGGTAGATCGCCTCGGTCGCATCCGGCAGTGGTTCACGCACTATCTGGTGAACGCGTCCAGCGATCGACGGGTCGCAGAAGCGGCAGGAACGCAGTAAGTAGGGCGCGGATTTATCCGCGCCACGGAATCCCACCCGCGCCGTCATCCCCGCGATCGTCGTCATCCCCGCGAAAGCGGGGATCCATTTTCCGGCGCGGGGATTCCTGCTCCGACTTTACCGTGAGTGCACATGGATCCCGACCTTCGGCGGGATGACACCGTCAGGTGGCTGAGGCCAGGTGCGGTAGAACATGGATACCCGCTTTCGCGGGGGATGACGACGATGCAGCCGCCCGGTTACCGCACCGGGCGACGGGTGCCAGATTAATGCGTCGTCGAACAGCCTGAGTTAACTCCCGGCCCAGCCTGATGCAGGCACTCGCGCTCGTACATCTCCAGTGGATCGACTACGCCCTGATGGGCGTGTACTTCGTATTCGTCCTCGGTATCGGTTGGTGGCTCCGACGATCGGCACGCACGAGTAACGACTTCTTCCTCTCAGGTCGTTCACTCCCCGCATGGGTCACTGGCATCGCGTTTCTCTCCGCAAACCTCGGCGCCCAGGAAGTAATCGGCATGGGTGCGTCGGGGGCGAAGTACGGCATCGCCACCAGCCATTTCTACTGGATTGGCGCGATACCGGCGATGATATTCGTCGGTCTCTTCATGATGCCGTTCTACTACGGCTCACGCGCTCGGTCGGTACCCGAATACCTTCGACTTCGATTTGATGAAAAGACGCGCACCTTCAACGCTGCGTCTTTCGCGGTGATGACGATCTTCTCGTCTGGCATCTCGATGTACGCGATGGGCAAGCTCTTCAACCTCCTGCTTGGTTGGAGCTTCAACTTCAGCGTCGTCGTAACAGCTGTGATCGTACTTTGCTACGTGTTGTTCGGTGGCCTGCGAAGCGCGATCTACAATGAAGTCCTCCAATTCTTTCTGATAGTCTTCGGCTTCGCGCCACTGGTCTATCTAGGACTGAACGCAGTCGGCGGATGGAATGGACTCAAGGCGCGACTGGATGTCGCTGCACAGGCACACGGATTCGCAGCTGGTGCATACACGCACGCGTGGACAACGATGGGGAGCGCGTCACACAATCCGATCGGAGTGGAGTGGTTCGGCCTCGTCATGGGACTGGGCTTCGTCCTTTCATTTGGCTACTGGTGCACGGATTTCCTCGTTGTCCAGCGCGCAATGGCGGCGAAATCGATGAACGCTGCTCGGCGTACTCCACTCGTCGCTGCTGTGCCGAAGATGCTCTTTCCATTCCTTGTCATCATTCCGGGGATGATCGCGCTAGTGCTTACGAGCACGCACGGTGGCGCCGCCGCGTTTGCCCACGGAATGGGCGAGGGTCTCATACCGGCCAAGCTCACCGCTGCTGGTACACCGCTCATGGACTCGAGCGGCCGCATGGTCCTGGACTACGATCTAGCCACACCGATGATGCTGATCGATCTTTTTCCATCCGGAATGTTGGGGCTCGGGCTCACCGCGCTTCTCGCCTCGTTCATGTCCGGAATGGCCGGGAACGTTACCGCGTTCAACACTGTCTGGACGTACGATATCTACCAGACTCACATCCGCCCAAACGCGTCGGACGCGCACTACGTGGGGATGGGGCGCGCGGCGACAGTCGGTGGAATCGCGCTGTCGATCGCGGCGGCCTATGTTGCCGCGTCGTTCAACAATATCATGGATCTGCTGCAACTCGTCTTCGCCTTCGTCAATGCTCCGCTATTCGCGACGTTCGCGCTCGGGATGTTCTGGAAACGCACCACCGGTCATGGTGCGTTCGTCGGCTTGCTGAGCGGAACGGCCGCAGCGGCGATCCACCATGGCCTGTCACTTCCAGCCGGTGCACTTGTCGGAGTCAAGGGCGGCTATCTCGGTGTCCTCATTACATACCCCAGCGAGCTGGCACAGACCTTCTGGACAGCCATCATCGCGTGGGTTGCATGTTTTGTGATCACTATCATCGTGAGCTTGCTGACAACACCCCGACCGGAGTCGGAACTGCATGGACTTGTCTATGCCCTCACTCCCAAACCAACCGACGATGCCGCGACATGGATTCAGCGTCCTGCTGTGCTCGCTTGCGTGATACTGACACTCACGCTCGCGCTGAACCTCCTATTCTTCTAGGTTGCCAATGACCACTACGGAGAATCTCGACATTCGATATCCAATCGGCGGATTGTTCCTTGTGATCGGCGCGCTCCTCGTACCGTACGGCTGGTTCGTACAGAGCGCGCTCACACCAATTGGATCCAACATAGATCTGTGGTGGGGAGTGGTGATGCTTGTGTTCGGCGTATTGCTCCTCTCACTCGCTCGTGCCGCGCGCTTGCGCGATGCTCGTCTCGAACAAAACTCTGCAACTTCACACAAGGAGTCCTGACATGGCAATCCGTTTTGGTGGCCAAACCACGCGCCGCCGTCCATGGGCGATCGGCCTCGTTGCAATAATACTCGGACTCTCGGGAGCGCGCGCACCGCGGTCAATGCTTAACAACGGACTTGCGCTCACTCCACCGATGGGATGGAATAGCTGGAATCACTTCGGGTGCAACGTGAGCGAATCTCTCATTCGCGAAACCGCGGATTCGATCGCATCGAGTGGCATGCGCGACGCGGGTTACAAATACGTCGTTATCGACGATTGCTGGCAGGTCAGCCGAGGCGCTGACGGTGTCATCGTTGCAGACCCGACTCGCTTTCCGCACGGCATTCGCGCGCTCGCGGACTACGTTCACAGCAAGGGACTGAAGTTCGGTATCTACACCGACGCTGGCACCAAGACATGTCAGGGAAGGCCGGGAACGTACGGCCATGAGGAGCAGGATGCGCGGACATACGCCGATTGGCACGTCGACTATGTCAAGGAAGACTGGTGCAATGCCACCGGGCTCGACGCACCGACACAGTACGCCAAGTTCCGAGATGCGCTTGCGAAAGTTGGACGTCCGATTGTCCTCAGCATCTGCGAATGGGGCCACAACCAGCCCTGGGACTGGGCGCCATCAACGGGAAATCTCTGGCGTACAACGGAAGACATCGAGGACAAGTGGCCATCCATGCTCACCAATCTGGACATCTCTGCACAACACTCGAAGATTGCGCATCCAGGTGCGTGGAACGATCCCGACATGCTGGAAGTCGGAAATGGCGGGATGTCGGACACCGAATATCGCGCGCACTTCAGCATGTGGGCGATAATGGCGGCACCGCTCATTGCTGGTAACGACGTACGCACGATGTCCACCGCAACCAGGGACATCCTCACAAACCCTGAAGTAATCGCCGTGGATCAGGATTCACTTGGAGCGCAGGGTGTGATCGTGTGGGAGCCCACACCGGACCTTCAGGTCTGGTCCAAGAAGATGCGAGACGGGTCCATCGCAGTAGCGATGTTGAATCGCTCGACCGTACCCGCCAAGCTCGCCGCGAATTTCTGGCGCGCAGGGCTGCACGTCGGCTCTGCTCAAGTGCGTGATCTCTGGCAGCGCGCTGACCTCGGTACATTCAAGAACGAATACGCGACCACGGTGCCGGCGCACGGGGTGGTGATGGTGCGCGTGACGCCGGCAACGTGATGCGTCTCCTACGACATCAGCCTGAAGTCATCCTCGACGCGACGAATGATGCTCGTCGGTGAATTGGAGTGGGGGAATAGGAGCGCATCGCTCACCGAAGTGAGAGCGATGCGCATTACGCGGAATCGTTCGGCGGCGAGCGCGTAGAACTCATCGACGCCCGCATCATGCGCGAGCTTGTGGTGCGCCGCGAGCGAGTAGCCCTTCCTTCCCATTGATTCATAGTACTCGAGGTTCGGGCCACCCTTTCGCCAGCGCCGTTCCTCGATGTGATCAGGAAATACCCCGCTGAACCAGAGCGCGTAATTCCCGAGATGTGCCCGCGCCAGAAAGCTTCGCTTGGGATCCGAGCTATCGGCTGCGGCGAGGATCCCGCCGAGTGTGTCGTACGTGTCCTCGTCAAACCGGCTGATTCGCTGTGCGCGATCGCGCACGCCGAATTCCATGAACAGCGAGGCAAGAAAGTCCGCAAGCTGCCGATCACGCTCGCCGACCGCTGTCAACGCGTGTCGCATAATGACGTAGGCGACGAGGGCATATGAGGCCATGATGCCGCGATCTGTCCTGAGGAGGCCTACGAGTAGCCGAGGATCATCTAGCAACGCGTCGACTCCGTCCGTGGCTAGCCGACGCTCACCCTCCTCCAGATCAGAAATTCGACCTGAAGCGATTACGTGCAGCGCGAGCTGAGCATCATCCCGCGTGAGTGAAGCGCGAACATTGGGTTGAACCATTGCGCGTACCCTCCGGCTAAGGCCTGAGAGAGAGTATCGGCTCACGACAGCCCATTCAGAGCACACCTCAGTTGCAACGCCATTTGATGCGCCCCGACGATGCCGGCTTGGCCTCCCGCTGCAGCGCGGCGTTATCCATTAGCAACGACTTGTGGCACCACGGACCGCACGGTATGTTTACAGCATTAATGCCGCATTCTGCTGTATCTGCTGCCACCGGTCAAGCATGACGACAACCAAGCGGGCGCGAAAGACATTGGACATAGACCAGGCGCTACTGGAGGACGTTCGCATCCGGCTTGGGGTGCGAACAGAGCGTGAAGCCGTCACCCGTTCACTCGAGCAGATGCAGCGACAGCTACGCATGGCCGATTTAATCCACGAATTCCACGGTATTGGGCCATTTGACGTTACCCGCATCGAAGACTGAGTCGCGCGCTTTCGTACTCGACACGAATGTCTACATCGACATAGAAGAAGGCGCGAAGTTCGAGGCAGCCGGAAGGACGTTCGTCGCACAAAACGTCGTCCTCGTCAGCAGCGTTGTCGTCGCGGAGCTGCTGCTGGCGGTCGATGCGCGGGCGAGGAATCATCTTCTCAGAAATCTGCGGCTACAGATCAACGTCGCCGGGGCGCTCACGCCAGACGCGGACGACTGGCAGACCGCGGCAAGTACATGGACGCGCATGACCCCACGCACTTCCCAGCGCCGATCTTTCTGGAACGATCTGTTGCTCGCCGCGAGTTGCGCCCGCACTGGAATCACACTCATCACGAGCAACACCGCGGACTTCGCCCGGATCGCAAAGCATATCCCGCTCCGGCATGAGCGGCCATGGCATGGTGGTTCAGACTAACTCGCGTCAACCCGGGATCTTCGCCAGCAGTGGGCGACGTGGCTCAGCTGGCCGAGATCATTGATGCCCCTCGCAACGCCGCTACGGAGGAGCAAGCTGCAATCAAAACTGCCGCCGCCATCCTGGACGCGAAAAGCCCGACAGCACCTAAGTGCATGTCGGGCTTTCAGTTGCCCCTCCTGGGGTCGAACCAGGACTCTTCCGCTCCAGAGGCGGAATTATAACCGGACACTTTAAGCTAAGTCTGCTGCGCTTCGAGGGGGAACCGGGCATCGGCGCCGGTATTACCTGCACGCTATTCCGGAATCCACCGGAAGAAACTGCCGTAGAAACTGCCTGACCGACCCAGCAAAGTTGATGGTGCCTGAATCAAGGACACTGACCCGCGCTCAACTCCGACTGTAGCGGGACTCACATACACCACGACGTTGATCCACAAACGGGCGTAAATGGCACATGTTCCCGGTCTAGCTTGGGCTCGAGGAGTTGGATTGGCGCCGGCGACCTCACTCGACCCGCCGGAGGCAGCAGGATCGAAGCAAATCCAACGGACAAATGCCGCACTTGCCGTTTCTCGGGCTGAACACCTGTAGAAACATCAGATTTTGCGACGATTAGCGAACCAGAGGCGCTAAACCGCAAATTTGCTTCGGTCCCGGAAACATGTAATTTCTGGTGATTGTCCTACTTCGCGACGAGTACTAGTCCCCAACGCATCCCGCAGCGACTCATCTACGGGCTGTTTCCTGTCGCCCGCTCTCCCTACAGCGATGCCCAACGAGGCTGACACGTGCCGCAAGCTCGTTGTCCCCAAGCTCCAAGCCGCGGGCTGGGACGACGACCCACATTCAATTGCAGAACAGCGAACCATCACCGATGGCAGGATCGTACCGGTCGGCGCGGGCTTCGCGCGCAAGCCGCCGAAGCGAGTCGATTATCTCCTTCGATATACGCGAGACATGCCGCTTGCCGTCGTCGAGGCGAAAGCTGATTACAAACATGCGGCCGACGGGATGCAGCAGGCGAAGGAATACGCCGAGATGCTGGGGCTGAAATTCGCCTACGCGTCCAATGGCACTGATATAATCGAGTTTGACTACTTCAGTGGTCTCGAGGCCTCCCGCATTGACTTCGCGACTCCCGCCGAACTGTGGCAACGATACCAGCAAGGAAAGGGGATCAGCCAACCTGAAATCGCCGATCGCCTGCTTACCCCTGCGAACCATCAAGTCGGTCAGGGTGAGCGCTATTATCAGCAAATTGCAATCGCGCGCACGATCGAAGCCATCCTGAAAGGGGACAGGCGACTGCTCATTACCATGGCGACGGGCACGGGAAAGACCGCCGTCGCGTTCCAGATTAGCTGGAAGCTATGGAACATGCGCTGGAACTTGGCCGCGCAATATCGCCGGCCCCGTATTCTCTACCTCGCCGACCGTAACATTCTTGTAGACCAGCCCAAGGATGGAATATTCGCCGTCTTCGGCGACGCGCGCTCCAAGATCGATGCCGGGGAAGTCCTCAAGAGCCGCGAGATGTACTTCGCCATCTATCAGTCGCTCGCGGAAGACGATCGGCGCGCCGGACTCTTCAATGAGTTCGCCCCGGATTTCTTTGATCTGATCATCGTGGATGAGTGCCACCGCGGAAGTGCGCGGGACGACAGCTCCTGGCGTGCGGTTCTGGAATACTTCGAGCCAGCAGTGCAACTCGGCATGACCGCGACCCCGTTGCGCGACGACAATCGCGACAGTTACCGGTACTTTGGCAACCCGATCTACGAATACAGCCTTCGCCAGGGAATCGAAGATGGCTTCCTCGCCCCATATCGCGTCCATCGCGTCATAACAGAGTGGGACGCAGCTGGCTGGCGGCCGAGCCAGGCCGAACTGGATCGTTATGGCAGAGCGATTCCGGACGAGGAGTACGGCACAAAAGATTTCGAACGTGTGATCGCACTGCGCGCACGTACACAGGCAATCGCCGGCCATCTGACCCGATTTCTGAAGAAAACGGACCGGTTCGCAAAGACTATCGTGTTCTGTGTGGATCAGGAGCACGCCAGCGAAATGCGTCAGGCACTCTCAAATCTGAACGCCGATCTCGTCGCTAAATACCCAGACTATGTCGCTCGTGTGACATCAGATGAAGGCGCGATCGGACTTGGCCACCTTGGCGATTTTCAGGATGTCGATTCCAGGACACCGGTGATCCTGACCACTTCAAAGCTGCTGACTACCGGAGTGGATGCACCTACATGCAAAAACGTCGTACTTGCACGTGTCGTGGGCTCCATGAGCGAGTTCAAGCAGATGATCGGCCGCGGTACGCGTGTCCGCGACGATTACGGTAAACTCTGGTTCAACATCATCGACTACACCGGGTCAGCAACGCGGCTTTTTGCGGATCCGACCTTCGATGGTGATCCTGCCCGGATCACAGAAGAGGAATTACTGTCGAACGGAAAGACCCGTTTGATTGACGACTCGGGCCCGACCGAAACTGATCCAATCCCTGGTGAAGGCGGCCCACCCGGCACCATCGGCGAAGGTCCGCCCGTCGACAGGAGGAAGTACTACTTTGACGGTGGGCAGGTCGAAATTGCCGCTCACCTCGTCTACGAATTGGATAGCGATGGACGGCAACTGCGGGTCGTTCGCTATACAGAGTTCGCCGCGGACAAGGTGCGCACGCTTTCGCGGTCACCGTTGGATCTTCGCCAGCAGTGGGCCGATCCAACCCAACGGGCCGAGATCATTCGTGCCCTCGAAGAGCGAGGAATCAATTTCGAGGCTCTGGCGGACGCGCTTGACCAACCCGACGCCGATCCATTCGATCTGCTCTGCCATATTGCCTACAACGCGCCACTGCGCACACGCCGCGAACGGGCGCAGCGGGTGAGAGAGGAGCGCGGAAACTTCTTTGCCAGGTACGGTCCCGAGGCTCGCGGCATTCTAGAAGAACTGCTCGAGAAATACGCCGAGCACGGGACCGCTCAGTTCCTGCTTCCCGACATCCTTCATGTTCCCCCACTTTCGGAGCACGGTACCGTCCTTCAGATCAGTCAGGCATTCGGTGGGACGGATGAGTTGCGCGATGCGGTCACCGAATTGCAGAACCTTCTCTACGCGGCCTGAGGCCATCCGGCGCCCTACTTTGGGGGTACCGGAGGAAGGCATCAGCACCATACATTGCAGCGATCGAAACCGACCAGCGAACACGGAGCAAGTCCTTCATCATGCCCACTCGTAGCCAACTGAATATTCCCACTCGGGATATGGCTTCGTATCCCCTCGCGGAGGCTGCGCGGTATCTGCGGCTCCCGTCAGCGACGCTGCGCTCTTGGGTAATCGGACGTTCATACGCTACACACGATGGTCCGGGTCGCTTTCTGCCGCTGATCCATCCGGCGGACCAAGACCACAAGATCCTGTCGTTCAACAATCTCATTGAAGCGCATGTACTCCGTGCGCTCCGGACGGAGCATGGCGTTCCGATCAATGCGGTTCGTGATGCGCTACGCTATGCCGAATCGGAACTGGGCATCCAGCGGCTGCTTCTGAGCAAGCAGTTGCGCACCGACGCCGGTGAATTGTTCCTCGACCGCTACGGAGATCTCATTCACCTGTCGCCGTCCGGTCAGCTGGCCATGCGCCATATATTCGAAGCGTATCTTGAGCGCGTGGACTGGGACGGCGATGAATTCCCACGTCGGCTTTTCCCTTTCGTACGGGGCGAGACGACGGACGGTCCCCGTCTTGTAGTCATCGATCCCTCGCTTGCGTTCGGTCGACCGATCGTCCAGTCGAGTGGCGTGTCAACCAGTGTCATCGCCGCACGCTTGGACGCCGGTGAGACGATCGAAGATCTGATTGAAGACTATGGCATCAGTCATCGCGAGTTAGAGGAGGCCGTCGTGTACGAACGTGCGGCGTGAGCTTCACGTTTTTCACGGACCGTAATCTCGGCCACAAATTCCCTCATATCCTTCGCGCCGCGGGCCTGCACGTCGAAGAACACGACGACCACTTTGGACCGACTACATCGGATGTGGAGTGGATTGCCGAAGTCGCGGCCCGCAACTGGATCTCGGTTTCGCGCGACGAGCGGATCCGTTACAAGCCGAACGAACGCGCAGCGGTCTTTGCCGCTGAGCTAGGGTTGGTCCTTGTAATTGGCAACGCGACACATCCCGAGCTGGCGGATAATTTCGTGCGAACTATAGGTCCGATCACGAATTTCCTGAGCCGCCAACGCGCTCCCTTCATAGCAAAGGTCTATCGACCATCGCCGAAGGACATTGCCAGGAACCCTCAAGCGCCCGGAAGAATCGACCTCTGGCTCGACTAGCTCGATGAACGCAAGATTGTTACACGCATATCACTTCCGCTAATTCGCTTTCGCCGCTTATCACCACAGATGCCGCAAAAAAAGAAGCCGACCGCACCGATCAAGACCACCGCACAATCTCTTGGAAGCCTGCTGAAATCGGCGCGCGATCTCATGCGCAAGGACAAGGGACTCAACGGCGATCTCGATCGGTTGCCGCTGCTCACGTGGATCATGTTCCTGAAATTCCTGGACGACCTGGAACTGGAACGCGAAGCCGAGGCAGCGCTAGGCGGTACGGCGTTCCGGCCCGCTATCGATTCGCCGTATCGCTGGCGTGACTGGGCGGCGAACGAAGGTGGTATCACCGGCGACGAGTTGCTCGCGTTCATCAATCAGGATGAAACGGTCCTACCGGATGGAACGAGAGGTGCGGGGTTGTTTGCGTATCTGCGCAACCTGAGCAGCGCCGAGGGCGACGACCGACGTGACGTGATCGCGACAGTCTTTCGCGGCGTGGACAACCGCATGAAGAGCGGGTATTTGCTTCGCGACGTCATCAATAAGATCGCGAGCATCCACTTCACGTCGAGCGAGGAGCTGAGCACGCTCGGCGCGCTGTACGAAAGCATGCTGCGCGAAATGCGCGACGCCGCGGGCGATTCCGGCGAATTCTATACACCGCGTGTTGTCGTTCGCTTGATGGTCGAAGCAGTCAACCCACGTCTCGGTGAAGTCGTGCTGGATCCGGCGACGGGCACGGGCGGCTTTCTCGTCGAGGCATACAAGCATCTCGCCGAGCAAGTGGAGACTGTGGAGGATCGGCGTGTGCTGCAGACGCAGTCAATTCTCGGGTGTGAGCCGAAGCCACTACCGTATTTGCTCGCGCAAATGAACCTTCTGCTGCACGGGCTAGAGTCGCCACAGATCGATCCGGGTAACGCGTTGCGTTTCAGACTGACGGAGATCGGTGACAGAGATCGCGTGGATGTGATCGTCACAAACCCTCCCTTTGGCGGCGAAGAGGAAAAGGGAATTCAGGACAACTTCCCTGGCGACAAACAGACTGCGGAAACGGCGCTTCTGTTCCTTCAGCTGATTATGCGCCGGCTGCGTCGCAAACCCGGCAAGCATGGGCCGGCGCGCGCAGCGGTAATTGTTCCAAGCGGCACGCTTTTCGGTGACGGTGTCTGCGCGCGAATCAAACAAGAGTTAGTCAGCGAGTTCAATCTTCACACGATCGTTAGGCTGCCGAACGGCGTGTTCGCACCGTACACTCCGATCCCAACCAACATCCTTTTTTTCGATCGCTCTGGCCCAACCGAGGATGTCTGGTACTATGAACTTCCCCTTCCAGAGGGTCGAAAGAACTACACCAAGACACAACCGCTGCGCTACGAAGAATTCCGACCGTTGCTCGAATGGTGGGGTGCGCGTGCAGAAAACGATCAGGCGTGGCAGGTCAGCGCAGAAGCCCTGGCATCGAACAGCTACAATCTGGACAGCAAGAATCCGCGCGCGAAGGTTGACTTCGCACATCTGCCGCCTAAGCAGCTCGTGGACGACATTATCGCCAAGGAATGGCGCATTCTTGAGTTGATGGATGAAATCGGCGCCGCGTTGAAGATCGAGCCATGAGAGAACGGTGGAAGCGCGTCAAGTTCGGCGCTTTCTTGCGACCGAACACGCGACCATATACGCTCGGTTCGGACGAGGACGCAAACCTGGTTGGGATGCGACTTTACGGAAAAGGTCCGTTCCATAGGGAGCTCAAGCCTGCACTTCGGATTGCAAAGAAGAGTCACTTTGTGATTCGGAGTGGAGATATTATCTACAACAAGTTGTTCGCATGGAAAGGAACGTTTGGTATTGTTCCGCCGGAATTAGACCGAATGCTTGTTTCCGATAAGTTCCCAACGTACGAACTTGACAGGGCGCGAGCCGACGAACGCTATCTGTCTTGGTACTTCCAGATGCCGGAGCTGTGGGCGCAAGCACAAGCTATGTCTACCGGCTCCGCAGCGCTCTCGAAGCTCACGCTTAATCCACCAAAGTTCTTGCTCCTTGACATGCCGCTCCCGCCGCTCATCGAGCAGCGGAGGACCGCGGCGCGGATCACCGAGTTGGCCGCGAAGATCGCGGAGGCTCGCACGTTGCGGCGGGCTGCATCAGCTAAACACGTTGCGCTTGGACGAGCTTCGGTAGCAAGAATCTTTAAACTCGCGCAGGCCCAATTTCCTTCTACCCCGCTTGGTGACTGTGTCGAGCTTCGAGGAGGTGGAACGCCCTCGAAATCCGATCCGTCGCTGTGGGGTGGAGACATACCATGGGTGACACCGAAGGACATGAAAGCCCGCGAGATCTTCACCTCGCGCAATACGATCACCAGCGCGGGCTTATCTTCATCGCCCGCCAAGCTGATTGCGCCGGGAGCCGTGTTAATCGTCGTTCGTGGGATGATCCTCGCCCACACCTTTCCATCAGCTGTACTTCGAGTTCCGGCAACGATTAACCAGGATATGAAAGCACTCGTCCTTTGCGAACGCCTAGACGCGGACTTCTTGGTTGAATTTTTCTGGGCCGTCAACAGCGCAATCGTTGAAATGGTGGAGAAATCCACACACGATACTCGCAAGTTTACCACGCAGCGCTTGTTAGGAATCGGCGTCCCGCTTCCTCCTATCAACGAACAGCGCCGAATCGCGAAAGAGGCCGCAGCCATTCGTTCCCAACTGTCCACGGTCGCTGAGGCCCAGGCAAAGGCGGATGCTCAGCTCGACGCGCTCCTCCCGTCCATCCTCGACCGCGCATTCAAAGGCGAGCTCTAACACATGGCCACCCAACGCTACTCTGTCACACCACACCCGATTCAAACCTTACTCACCTGGGTAAAATCTGGCGAGATCGCGATCCCCGAGATTCAACGCCCATTTGTCTGGGACGCAACCAAGGTCCGCAACCTTCTCGATTCGCTCTATCAGGGCTATCCAGTCGGCTATCTGATCGCCTGGCGCAATCCGACGGTGAGGCTCAAGGACGGCACCCTCTCGGCTGGCAAACGCATCCTGATCGATGGCCAGCAACGTGTGACGGCCCTCATGGCAGCTTTGCTCGGTTATGAAGTACTGACCAAGGATTACGAAACCGTTCGCATTCGCATCGCGTTTCATCCGGTGGATGAGCGGTTTGAGGTGAGCAATCCAGCGATTCAGAAAGACAGTGCGTGGATTCCGGACGTTGCGGACGCATTTGCGCCCGACTTCAAGTTGCTCAAGCTGATCAAGAGCTACACAGCTGCAAATCCATCGGCAGATGAAGACGCCTTGCACGAATCGCTGGATCGCGTTGGCAAGATCGTTAACAATCACGTTGGCATCATCGACCTGGCGGAAGATCTGGACATCGAAACGGTCACCGAGATCTTCATCCGCGTGAACTCGGCTGGCGCATCGCTCAGCCAGGCGGACTTCGCCATGTCAAAGATCGCCGCTAATACCAGCTACGGCGGCAATCAGCTCCGCAAGGCCATCGACTACTTCTGCCATCTCGCCGTGGCGCCAGAGTTTTATGGTCCGATACAATAGAATGATTCCGTATTCGCTGCTTCCGAATTCCTGCCGAAAATGGCGTGGCTCAAGGATGTGAACGACGACATATCCGACCCGTCGTACACTAACATGCTACGCGTCGCATTTACGAACGAATTCGGTCGCGGAAAACTGCAGGATCTAGTTGCGCTCCTATCTGGCAGAAACTTCGAGACGAAGCAGTTTGAGGATGCTATCGCGGAAGAGTCGTTCGCCCGACTCAAGAGCGGCGTCCTGAACTTCATCAACGAAACGCACTTCAAGCGATTGGTCATGATCCTCCGGCCCGCGGGTTTCGTGCATCACGATCTTATTGGCGGCCAGAATTCGGTGAATTTCGCGTACATTCTGTACCTGCGGGGACGATCAGAAGGAATGCAGGCTGCCGACATTGAACGAATGGTCCGGCGCTGGTACGTGATGTCTTTGCTGACTGGGCGATATTCAGGAAATCCGGAGACGTCATTCGACTTCGACATTCGCCAAATTGCTGCTCGCGGAGTTTCGGCCTATACCGACTCGGTCGTTCGCGCCGAGCTTTCCGACAGTTTCTGGTCCACGTTGCTTCCGCAGTCGATGGAAACGTCATCGAGCAACAGTCCATATTTCAGGGTGTTCCAGGCCGCACAAATCAAGCTGCACGATAAAGGCTTCCTTTCGCGCGACATAAGCGTCCTCGACCTGATCCTCAACCGCAGCGACGTACATCACATCTTCCCTCGTCATTATCTGAAGTCGCAAGGATTGAATCGGGGTCGCTATAATCAGATCGCCAATTACGCCGTGGCGCAGAGCGAGATCAACATCGCAATCGGTGCCAAGCCGCCTGCCGAGTACTTTGGCGATATCTCAAAGCAGGTACGCGGAAGCCCACAGAAGTACGGCGGGATAACGAAAGTAGAAGAACTCGAAAGCAACTTGCGAGAGCACTGCATTCCCACAGCGATATTCGATGGCCTGGCGGGCGACTACGACGGATTCCTGGAGGAGCGACGAAGGCTCATGGCAGAGAAAATAAAGACGTACTTCGCGACGCTGTAGCTTCGCGCAAATGTCCTGCCCGGGGGGGTCCTCGGCAATAGCTAGAAGTCGCGTTGACAGGCTGGCTTGAGATTCATCTTAGTTGACTCATCGGGCTCCAGACAATGACGATGTTCAGGTCGCCTGACGATTCCGTCGGCGGATCCCTCAACGTGCAATTGCATAGTCGTGTTACACAAAATTGTTGTGCGGTTCGCGCAACGGTAAATCGGGTAGATCTTCAATGTCAGACGCGAACAAGTCCAGCGCTGTTCGAATATCATAGGACAGAGCCCGAAGGACCAGCAACGGATAGCTCCCGTATGCGTCTGCATGCGCAGCGGCCGTTGTTAGCTGGCACGCAGCACGCACGGTCGCAACGAGCGCTCTACCGCCTCGAACCGCGTCGCTTGTGTCCGGATTGCTTGGCCGCGTAATAACGGCGATCAACGGATCTGCCAGGGCGTGGTCTCCTACAACCAACGCATCGGCGATCTGGCGGCCGACTTTGCTCAGTCCATCCGGCGGCGTTTCATTGGCAATCCTCCACAACATTGCGATCACACTGGATGGCTCAGTGCTTTTCGGTCGAAAATGGTAAGGGTTCCTGACGGCATTTCGTGCTCGGACCGCGCCGGCGAGTATTTCGCTGCACGGCTTATTCGCTCCGGCGTATTTTTGCAGCAATGCAACAAAGCTCATCGTGCCGTTCCTCAGGTCGCTCGACAACACCATCTCTAAGCGGTCGATTATACATCCCTCAAGACGGTACAGGGCGAATCCGATCTCATCTATTCTGAGCTCCTCACATCCGAGGCTCGCATTTATCTGCCATGTAACATCCTCGATCACGATGTTGTGAGTCTCACCAGGTGCGACCGGAAACCATTGTGGCAACGCGATTGGCGACGCCACCTGTAACACACGCAGTGGAACTCTCGACACTAGCACGATGGCTACACGCTCAAGCTTGCCCAATTCATCTTCGCTGACGAAACGACCGAAGGCAGGTTTATTTTGTTCAATAAGTAATGCGAGATCTTGCAGGATGACATTCGGGTCATCGAATGCGACACCACGTATTATCAATGGGACCACCCCTCGGCCGCCGGCCCGGGAGACCTCCATCGCGTACTTCTCGCGATCTTCTGATGTGCACGACCATAGGACCGTGATCGGATCCTTTGTCGCCCGCAGCTTCTCCGCTACAAGCTCTCCGACCAGGCGAGGAGAGATAATATCATCGATCATGGACGTACCCGTGGTCTGACCGCGCCAACGATGCGCGCCAAGAGCCTAATTCGAGGCCGAACACTTTCATTATCGTAAGCAAAAAAATTTGCCTGCGAGCCGGTGCGCAACAACTCATCCGGAGTAAAGTCGAGAGCCGCAGTGTCCACAACGGCTTGAGCCAGGTTTTCGAACTGCTCGGGCGTTACCGATAATGTCTCTGGCGCTGCGATGTAGAGTGCCCGCAGTAGGGAGTAAATCGCGTGCAGCCAAGGCGCAGACTCGGCCGCGTCTATGTGCAGCGCGTGTGAGCTTGCGCTCCGAAAGAAGTCGTACGCGCTACTCAGCCTAATCCGCTTCGATTGGAGATGCGTGAGCGCGAATGTGTCAAAGTGGTGGGCACGGAGCCGAAGATGCCGCGCAGGCACCTTACGCTCGATTAACCAGTCAACGAACTCGACTAGTAGATTGACAGTTAGGAAAGGGTGCCCCATCGTCTCGACATAGAGCGCATCAGCGAACCCCGCATCGAACATTATTCGGTCAGTCAATACTTTGCGAACGAGCTCCGAGAACTCTCCAGAAGTAGTCTGTACGTGATGTTGAAACAACGGGAAGGCGTCCTGCTCGACGTACGCGCTCAGTTGGTTTTGGTCCATTAGGATGTTGTGCGCATCTGGTTGTTGACCCATGAATACCAGTAGGTTGCTCTGCGTGAAGCCGACCATCTGGTTGAGCAATGGCTGGACAACATTGTAACGCAGTTCAGGTTTGACCCTCAGGTCACTTTTTAGCTTGCCGAAAAGCGTCTCATACTCGTCAATAACAAAGACGACTCGGCCCGGACCCGCCGTCGGCAGCGGCGCGCATCTCTCAACGACGCTACTAAAGAAGTCCTTGGGAAGTTGTGCTCCCAACTCTAGCGCGGTGACCACCTCGTCATAGAACACATGCGCACCAGGAAATTGCTCTGTACTGTCACACGTTTGACTAACTACAGTTGAACTACCAGTCGTCGAACCGAGATCAAAACACGCTGTCGTTTTGCCGCTTCTTCGGACGCTACACCAAAGCCGAACGCCGTTTCTCCGCTCAAAAACGCGCAAAGAATCCCTAACGCTTGTACGCGGCACATGGAAGTACTTCGTGAGGAACGCAGATCGTAGCGGAAAAGCCTCGGCAAAGTTATAAGCGAGCGGATTTGTCGCCGCGCGCGGGCTGCGACGCTCGTAGATTACGTTCTCAATAGCGTTCGCAACCCTAAGAGCAAGCAACGGGTCAGCCGTTCCGGGACTTGTGACCGCTACGACCGCCTTGCTCAGTGCGGAGTTGCCCTTCACAACCGCCTCTACATCGGCTTTGAGTGGGGTGACAATTACGCTCACGCCGCGCCCCAGAGATGCTAAAAGCTCCGCTTGATTCACGTATCCCTCATCGAGATACGCATGAATTTCGATTAAGCGCGGATCTTCTGCGTCGGGCGGCGGACGTAAAGCCACCTCAAGTCTGCGCTGATCCCAGATCAGTTGACCAAGCACAGGAAGTTGAAGGTACTCTTGACCGGGGCGTGCTATCAGCTCATCGAGTCCCTTCACGAGGGGAAGTGCTACGTCGGCTACCCCGCGCGCGAACTGACCAGATCCGAGGCCCTGAGATATTATTGTCGCATCTGCGCCCGTTAGGAACGGGATGTAATGCGCCCAAGACGAAGGCCATTTTGCAAGCAATTCCCATCCATCGTCGTTACCGAAATTACAAGCACCATAACCTTCGACGATTGCGAAAATCAGCGCTGAACCCAAAGTTCGCAGTTCTCGTGCTCTCGAAGGCTCGGAAGTTGTTGTAGCACGTGTCGAGTAGAACTCGACCGGCAGGTCCAGGAATCGGGCTAATCCGCTCGATGCCTTCTGAACGGCCTCCCCTTGTGTGGCTCCCTTTTGCGTGGTGACGTGCGCGTAGCCCCTCTGAAATATCTCGTGCGAGTGCTCGCTGAGAGCTCGTTTGAATGCCGCAACGACGTTCGGCGACCTTGCTAGCGGCAAAAGCTCATCAAAATGCGGCACAAGCAGCTCACGATACGAGGTCGACCACGCGAAGATATGATTGTCTCGAAGGTCGCGCAGGTCTCGACGCAATTCACGTTCGAAAGCGTCCGCTTGGTTATCAGTTGCCATGGCTTCGACTTCAGCCTTCACTAGCGGCAAATCGCGCGGATTAAGCCCGCGGGCGATCAGGCGATCCAGCTCCGCGGTCAGCTCGGAACGCCGTTTTAGCTGGAACCGATCAATGACCTTGCGCAAGTCGCTGTTCCATTCGCGTAACTCGTGCGGACCCATTTGTTGCAAGAGTTCGAGCAAGAGGCTTTGGGGCACTTCGCCATGCCCTTTCGCAAGATGCTGCTCGATTTCAAACACGTGATCCTCAATCTTGGCCACTGTCGTGCTCCGACGCTGTTCATCAACTGCAGTGTTGCGCAAGGGCTAGGAATCATGCACCGTCGAAACAACTCGCAGGGTCTCCAGCTCACCGCGCTTTCGTCGAGACCAATGTACCCCGCGTAGCTGGTTGCGGCGAGGGATACTAGAACATCTTTTGGTACCATCGCGGCTCGCGATTACGCGAGTTGGAATCGGATCCAAACCGAGATTCTGCGGATGATAGGGCCGGGCATACCAGGAGTCGCTCAATTGGGAGTTACCCGCTTAACGCACGGTTGCGACAGTCTGACGGAGTCTCCACCATCCCGACGAAATCTCAGACAACCCTAGGTAAACGTCGTGTCCTTGTTGGTGAATTGCACCTTTGCATTTGAGCTCCGTAGATCGGAGCGACGCACAGCGCGCAGAACTTTGATCGCACAACGACATAGTCCTATGCCTATCGCCGGGTTCGGGGGCAGAAAATCCGAAGCATCAAATGCGAAAAGCCCGACAGCACCTAAGCGCTTGTCGGGCTTTCAGTTGCCCCTCCTGGGGTCGAACCAGGACTCTTCCGCTCCAGAGGCGGACGTGTTGCCAGTTACACCAAGGGGCATCGGACCGACGGTTCTCGCCGGTAGATCCACCAAACTTACTAGGCCCCCCAAGGGCCAACAACCCCGACAGGCGGGCGTTGGGTCAGTTTGAACTTGAATCGAGGAGGCTGACGATCTCCTCGACCTTCCATACGTGATCGGTAACCCCGGCGGCCATCGCGGGCGTCGTGTGGACCCCCTTCCGGGCCTTCGTCAGCGTATTGTGGACGTGCACGAAGTTATACGCCATGAAATAAAGGCTGAGCGCGTGCATGTGGTTTTCCAGCTTCTTGCTATAACCGTTCGTCAGCCGCGTCATTCTCCGGTTCCGCATGCGCATCGTGAGGTTGTGGGATTCGACGTCGGAAGTTGAAATCAAATCCGCGTCCGGCTTCCCCATGACCCAGTTCTTCTCGGTGCCGACGATCTCCGGCGGGCTATAGCGGCGCTGGCCCTCCGGGCCTTGGCCGTAGAGTTTAACCAGCATCGCGTAGTCCACGCCATTCCACCCGAACGCACCCTCGACTGCCCCTAGATAGGCGTTGAGTCCGTCCGCGGTGAGTTGAACGCGGTTCGCGAGACGCGATGCCAGATCCTCCATAAATGTTGCGGCAGCATCGGCGTCGCGGCGGCCAATGTGCCAGCATGGTATAAGCTTCGTGTCCGAGCAGATGGCTGTCCATGTCCAAGCGTCACCCCTCCCGTTCCCGCGCTCAGCAACCGGTACATTGCGTTCCTTTGCGCCAACAAAGCTCCAGATTTCGTCGCACTGAAGCGTCTTGCAGGGAAGTTGAACAAGATGCCTGTTTTGATAATCGGCACATGCTTCGCCAACCTCGGCGAGTAACTTCAAAACCGTCCCCTTAGCGGCGCCTGTCATGCGGCAGGTTGCGCGTACGGAACAACCCTCAATAAGAGCGCGAAGAATTGCAGCACGACGAGAAGTTGAGAGTTTATTCATATTGAACACTATGCTTCTTTTGTGCTGCTATGTCAATAGGGCATTATAGGGCAGTTGCCCTACAGGTCGGGTCAATTTTATAGGGCGCCTTATAGGGCAGTCGTGAATTCGCCGCGCTGTAGAGCGGACAGCAACAACGACTGCACCTTGCGGTGCAGTCGTTCGGTCGATAGTATATCGACTGTGTTATGCAGGCGAGAACTTCGGGGATGGTCCTTGTCTAGAGGTCCCGGAGCGACGCCGATACGGGGGTGGCCTTTATGAAACGTCCATAGCCGGCGAAAATCGCCGGCGGTTGTTCCTGGGGAGGGTTGAGTCTTTCGCCCTCCTCAGACCCCGCACGCGCAATATAGCGCGTGCCTCACATCGAGGCAATTCCAGTGGCCGACCAATTCGACCTTGCACCATATCTGGCTCAGCTTGAGGCTGAACGCGCTCAGCTGGACATCGTCATTGCGGACGTTCGGCGGCGGCTCGGGCTAGGCCAAGCGGACACTGAAAACGGCGCCCCATCACCAATGTCCGTTGGGCGTGACTCTACGGTCACGGGGCGCGTGCGCAGTGATGAGTTCTTCCGGCTCTCTATTGCCGATGCTATCACAAAGTATCTGGGAATTATGAAGCAGCCCCAGAACCCAATGGCGATAGTCAACGGCCTCAAGTCTGGTGGCGTGCTGACGAACGCGAAGAACTTCTACGCCAATGTCAACACAGAGTTAAAGCGGATGAAGGCCCGCAATTTGGTCGTCAACACCCCATCCGGATGGGGTCTGGCCGAGTGGTACCCAAGTAAGCCGAAGCAGTCGGAGCCCATCAATCCCAAAAAGAAGGCCAAAAAGAAAAAGGTGGCGCCACCTTCGAAGGCATTAACGGTTTTCAGGGCAAAAAAGCCGACCCCTCCAGCGCTGAAGCCGGGGGAGAGTTATCGCGAATTCCTTAGTGCGAGAAGAAAGGCGGGAAAGTCGCTTCAGGAAATCGGCGCGGAATGGGCCGCGCGCAAAGAGGCAAATAGGTGAACGGCCGCAGCCACTCTCTTGGCCGGGGCAAGGCGTCACCAATCGGGATTTTCGTACCACTCTTATACGCCAAGCAAAACCGGCGGCTCGGACCCTCTGGGGAGAGAATCATCCGAACCGCCGGCCAACCCCCAGCAGGCGCAATAGCGCCAGTGAGGTAGTAGATGAAATTAGGCTAACCTGAACATCGGACTGAATCGCGGGAGGTTGAGCGCCAACGCTCCCTCCCGCCACTTCACGCTGAATTCGTCAGCGCGAACCCTGATAACATCACAGTTGTGCTAGAAATGCGCAACTGAACAGGAACCGAATTATGCCAAAGACAAACCCGTGGCACTCCCTAAAGGAAAACCGTTACCACGACAATACGCGTTGTGGGCCGGGTAGCGAAATCCCCGCACATAACCGTGTGCCGGGTACGGGAAACAAGCCACATTGCACCGACTGTACGAAGCTGAACAGCGAAGGCAAGTAGCTAACGATAGAAGGTCATGTCCCACTCGGGACCGGTCGGCTCGCCATCTACAATAGTCCAGACCCGACGCAATTCGCTGACCTTCAACCCGTGTTGTAGCGCGATGGCGAGCGCGCGAAATCCTTCCCCGTGCCCACCGCAGAACGAAACGGTGGGCTCGGGGAACGGATGTCCCTCTCCTCCCTCGCATGACTCGGTTGTTTCGATCCCCTGATCGAATAGCACGCGCACTTCGTGAGCAATGCCGGCGTCAACCCCCTTTACATCCTTGCCTTCGTAGGGCGGCGTGATCCGTCGTGGTGGGCGCTTCGGCATTTTGTGGTCTGTCATGTCGTTTTGAATGGTCAGCGCTTCTTTGGCCATCTGGCAGCGGCCGCCTTCTTCGCGATCGCCTTTCGTTTCCTAGGCGACAAGGCCTCAGCCCGCGCCTTGCCCCGTTTGACCGCCCCGTCATTGGATACCGGCCGCACGTTCGGAACCTGATGGGTCGCAATATCGACTATCTGCTTCGCCATCTCAGCGGTATCGCGGGGACGTTTCGGATTCTTCATACCCGCAAGTTAATAGTTCAGCGATTGATGCCAAACGGACTCGCCAATCAAACTGACCCAACCCCGACAGGCGGTCCCACGCGGCTACTCAACCCTCCCGGCCTGCCCGCGCATCGCTGTATCTTCCCCCATGTCAGGAGCGGCCCAAATCCAGCCGCGTGATGCCCAACCGATTACCCCAAAGCCCCCAGTCATGAAACGCCTCGCCATCATCGCGGTCTCCGCGCTGGCACCCGTTCTCCTCGGAGCCCAGGCGCCCGCGGCCAGTACGCCCGCGACCATCGTCCCGCTCCCGCCAACGACGCTTCCACTCAAGCACACCGCGCAACCCACCACTGCCGCCATTACAGCCCAAGACCTGATGACCCGACTGTACATCTTCGCCGACGATTCCATGCAGGGTCGCGAAGCCGGTACAATCGGCAACTTCAAAGGAACGGATTACATCGCCGCCGAGGCTAAAAAAATTGGTCTCATCCCGGCCGGTGATAATGGGACCTACTTCCAGACGATTCCGCTCAAGATTCGCACTATCGATCCGACTTCGTCCTTCACAGTCGGCGGCACGTCTCTCAAGTACGGAACCGACTGGGTCGCGATTGGCACCAAGCCGGTAGATGCCATCGGGGTTCAACTCATGTATGGTGGGGTACTCGGCGACTCGACCCAGATGATCGCGCGCGGTGCGGCTGCTGGCAAGATCGTCGTCTTCTCCCTGGCGCCGGGCGCGAATCCTCGCGCATTTCGCTCTGTTGGAGGCGCTGGTGAAGGCGCGGTCGCGATTGGCATTGCGGGACTCGATCAGTACATGCCGTTCTTTACACGACCTCAGACGTTTGTGGACGATCCATCCGCAGAAACCGGTCCGACTGCTCCACCTACGATCCTGCTTTCAGCAGCAGCCATTACCGAACTGTCACAAGGGGCGACTGAGCTCACTGCGGGCATGGTGTCTCCCGACGTAGCCAACTTCAGCCTCAAGCTTTCAATCGAGCCTACACCTTATCCCGCACGCAACGTTGTCGGAATCGTGCGCGGTAGCGATCCCAAATTGAGCAGTGAGTACGTCGCGATGGGCGGACACAACGATCACATCGGTGTCAATCCGCGACCGGTTGATCACGATTCATTGAGGTTCTTCAACCATATCGTGCGCCCGGGCGGCGCCGAAGACGGTGGCCTGCGCGCGACGTCGGCTCAACAGGCAGAAGTGAATAAGGTGCTCGCTGACTACCGCGCAGCGCATCCCGGGACGCAACGTCCTGATTCAATCAACAACGGCGCGGACGACGACGGCTCTGGCTCCGTAAGCGTTCTCGAGATCGCACAGAAGATCGCTTCGCTCAAGGTCAAGCCAAGGCGCTCGATCATATTCGTCTGGCACGTCGGCGAAGAAAAGGGACTGCTCGGCTCAACGTATTTCACCGATCACCCAACCGTCCCACGTGACTCGATTGTCGCACAGCTCAACATGGATATGGTCGGCCGCGGAGACGCGTACGACATCACGGGACACGCGATCGACGGTACAGTTCTGCGGGGCAGCCCCAACTACCTCCAGCTGGTTGGCTCACACCGCCTGTCGACAGAACTCGGCAATCTCGCCGAGACAGTGAACAAGCAGGACAAGCACGACCTCACATTCGACTATGCAATGGACGCGAACGGTCATCCGGACAACATCTACTGCCGTAGCGAGCACTACGAATACGCCCGCTACAACATTCCGATCATCTTCTTCACCACTGGACTCCACTCCGATTACCATCAGGTCACGGACGAGCCACAGTACATCGACTACGACCACATGGCGCGTGTCGACAACTTCATCGAAGATCTCGCCGTGCATGTTGCGAACATGGATCATCGCCCGGTCGTTGACGGACCGCATATGGATCCGCACGGCTCCTGCAAGCAGTAACATCGCTAGCGACATCGAAATGCAGAACGGGGCGTGGATTTTTCATCCACGCCCCGTTCTGCACTTCAAGCTGGTGTCGCTTGATTACTCAGCTTCAGCTGCGACGCGACGCATCCATATCACCCGATTTGGCGGCATCGCGATGATTGTCCGGATCCACCGCGCGTTCTGCCTTGCCTGCCGTTTTCTGGATCTTTCCCTTCAACTCCTCACCACGGCCCTCAGCATGCATGCGTGAGTTATCGAGTGCGTCGCCAACATTACCTTTCACCTTACCGGTCATTTCTTTTGCCATGCCTTTGACCTGATTCTCGGTGCCCTTCTTATTTAGATCTCCCATTTTATTTCTCCTCTCTATTTGTGATACTCATGAATAACGCAAGCGTCATGCCGGGCTACGCCCCAAGGGCAGGGTATAATCCGTACATACTTTTGGTATTGCGCTGACTCGTCAGTAGCTTTCGTATGATCCTGTACACACCATCATGAATACACATTGATCAACACCACCGCGTCACGTACTTCTGTAGGCCGATTATCGCGCCTGTGCATCGCGATTGTTACTGCCGCAATATTTGCGTTGCCCCTTACCGGCTGTGGCGATGCGCCTGCTGCATTCGGCTCGACACCCGCTCAAGCACGGGCCAACGCAGACGGATTATTCGGCGCCTTCGTCAAACGGTTCACCAACGTTTACCGTGCGCCTCGCTACGAACGCGCACGCCAGCAATTGTTGCGTTACGCACTCACCCCATCGGAAGTGTACTCCGACACGTCCATCTGGACTGTTTACGGCCCGGACAACTATCGCACACTTTTTGGCGACGCCAAATTTGCCAACGGACGCTACACCTTCGCAAACGCCGTCACCGATGACCCTGTTTCGGAACTCGGTGAAGGTCGCCATATCATGCGGCTGCGTAAACTCAGCGACGATGACTACAGCTGGTTTACCGGCGTCGACTTTGCCGCCGGAACGATTACCGCCAACGACTTCGCAAACGTCATTAATCGCTGGATTGCAGCATCAGAAGGACGCAACGAAGCGACACTCCGCGCTGGGTACCGCACCACTTTCCCACGCACTACCGCCGCACTCGGCAAGCTGTACTCGCTGGATTCGCTGAGGTCCACACCCGACGCAGATGGTACCAACAGGCTCTATGCCGTCATCCACATCACTCCGGACGGAATCCGCAACGATTACCCTGCCTACGCGGCGTTCATGACGAAATACGTCGACAAGGTGAAGCTGAAATTTTCACTCGTCGATTCGCGTAACGTCAGATGGCTCGATGTCAGTTCACGCGACGGCTTCATCACGCTCAACATGCGTTCACGCGACGGCCGCTTCATGCCGCTCGAAGGACCACCGCGACCGATCCCTGACACACTCGTGGTCAAGCTGGACTTCACCGCCAAGATCAAGCTCTTCACCATCGGCGTTGACCATCTCACGGGCGAGTGGGTCAATCTTCACTCTCCGCACGAACGCGGCTGGGCAATCAGCTTCACACACGAGCCGGGCTGGGTTCTTCCACCCGTGGTCGGCTATCTGATCAAGTCTCCACTGCGCCGACCCTTTGAAGGATCCGGCACTCAGTTTCGATTCACCGTACGCGACCAACCCGGCTCACAGACAATCATGAGCCGCCGCGGCAACACAACTGTCCGCGAGAGTGCGATCCTCCGATTCCTTGGAAAACTTGGCGGAGGAGCCATGGGGGATTTTGTAGCTGGCGCCGAACAGGATGAGAACAAGTTCAACGTCGCTCTATTCACGGCGATGCAGGCTGATATCGCCGCAGCGAACCGTTAGCCCACAACGATTCGGCTACCCTTCCAGCGTGTCGGCATCGTCGAACGGTATGACCAATTCCATGCCGTCGCGCGCAACTACGGCCCCGGGAAATACTTCGCGAGCCTCAGCCGCCAGCTCCTGAACGTCGCGCGAGTACCGGGAGGAAATGTGGGTAAGCACCAGTCGTTTCACCCGCGCACGATCGGCGACAGTTGCTGCCTCGCGTGCAGTGGAATGACCGGTTTCGATCGCAAGAGGAGCCTCTTCGTCAGCGAAGGTCGCTTCGTGAATGAGAATGTCGGCGCCAACCGCGATCTCGATAGTGGTTTCCGATGGTCTGGCATCGCCCGTGAAGACAAGCTTGCGGCCCGAACGCGTGGGGCCGACAAGCTCAGATGGGTGCACCACTCGACCATCCGGCAGTGTAACGGCCTGCCCCTTGTGGATCTGCCCCCAGAGTGGCCCCTCGGGAATACCCATCTCACGAGCCAGGTCGGGATTGAAACGGCCTAACCGCGGTAATTCGATGATTGCCAGACCCAATGCGGCGGCCCCGCCATGGTCAACCGAGAACGGGACAATGCTGTAGCCCTGCCGAACGAGCGGTTCCCCAGGCGTCATCTCCACATAATTGATCGGAAAGTGCTGCTTGTCGCTTCCGAGCGTTACGGCCTGCCTCAGAAGTCGCTCCGACTTTGGCGGGCCAAACAGAGTCATCGGGTCGGTGCGCCCCTGGAGCGCCATGGTACGCACGAGTCCGGTAACACCGAGTATGTGGTCCGCATGCATGTGCGTAAAGAAGATCTCGCCGACGTTGAACGAAACGCCGTAGCGCATCATCTGGCGCTGAGTCCCCTCGCCACAATCGAAGAGAAAGGTCTCTCCCCCACGGCGGACGGCCAGCGAGGTGACGTTGCGCTCAACGGTCGGTCGAGAAGCAGATGTTCCTAGAAAACGTACGCTCAGATCCATGGGCCCAATATATCGAAGTTGACTTTGGGGCCATTCCGGCCTATATTCGTGGGAGTACCAGCCCGTGTGCGACGGGTAGCTACGCCTTTGTCGCAACCAGAATTCACGGTCGCGGGGCTGTAGCTCAGTTGGTAGAGCGCTGCAATCGCACTGCAGAGGTCAGGGGTTCGATTCCCCTCAGCTCCACTTGTTGTTACGGGCGACCGGGTTGGTCGTCTTGATATAAATAGAAATTGCATTGCCCGCCGCCGATCGGTAGGACGTAGAGTTCCAATGACGGCGCGCGTGGCAGATTTTAACCCCGGGATGCTCCTGGGGTATTTTTTTGCCCTGGCACCCGCCGTAATCCCAAGGCCGCCCCGTAACTGACACTGGGCTTGGGGGCGAGGGAGACCCCTCCTACGCCGGCGGGAAGGCTGGCGCGCCCCACCCAATTGGCGCTGAGCGCTTGAACAGGTCTGCGACTACTGCATCGCTCAGCGCGGCGCGAATCTTGGCGATATCCAGATGACCGACGATATCCGCTGATTCCGGGCCACGCCACTCGAGGCGGGCATATCTGTCCTTCCTGGAGGTCCCGGGGTCCGGATGATGAAAGACGACATTGGCACTGCTGGAGCCCGGAAGCTGCACTTCAACGCCCCAGCGAGTCCCGTCGGCCGTCTGGAACGGCTTCATGTTCTTGATACTGCTCATCGTCTCCCCTTGAAGAGTTGCTGTACGTCGAATGCAACGCCGAGGTAGTTGATCTCGGCGACATAGCTCTCGATGTCCACCGCAAGCGCGCGCACGTCCGCCTCCAATGCCTGAGCCGCTTCGGTTGGTGCACCGGCAGTGCTGTTGGCAGACTCGAGCTCGAACTCCTTCACCTTCTCGCACCAGACCGCGAAATCGCGCCTCAGGTCCGCGACGATACTCCGCACCATCGGGTATGCCGGATTCTGCGGGTCAAGCACGGGTCCCCAATCCATGCGCCGAATTTAACCGACGGAGTTGTGCGGTTGTAGTGAGCCCGTCGTCGCGTCCGACTGCATCGCGGGTCGGGCCGCAGCTCTACGTTGGTGCGCCAGCTGCATCTGAACGGTCAGATATGAGCCCAGCACGATCGCCAGCGCGATGCCCTGCGCAACAAGCGTCTCTACCGTTGGGAAGACGGCGAACCAGAGCCCCATCCACGGCTGAATTATCCGTTCGAGCGAGGGAATCGGCGTCGTGCCGATCCAGTGCGCCAGTTGCATCTCCTGAGCCTGCTCGCCGACCATCACCAGCAGCACGACGCCAAGCAGCACACCAGTGAGTATGAGCATGCGCTTGTACGGCAATTTCCGGTGTGCGACAAACGTCAGCACCGCCACGATTACCGAGAATATCAGGCCGATAACGACGCCGTGGAAAACCGGCCCACCGCCAAGCTTCAGCCGATAGTTCTGGAGAAATAGAACGACCTCGAATCCTTCCCGATACAACGAAGTGAAGCCGAGTAATGCGAGTCCCCAGGCTACACGCGTACGTGACTGGCCCTGTGCCGCACCCTTCATCAGCTTCTTCTTTTTTCTTGTGTGCAGCGAGATCCAACCTGACCAGTAGAACTTGTGGAAAAACCAGTTCATCACGACGAGGAGAACTACTATTGCGAGCAACCCGGTTGCCGCCTGAAGATCGAGCGCCGAAACGCTCTCGGAGATGTTGTCAACAATTCCGACAACGATTCTCCATGTGATCAGCGTCGCGACGAAAGCAACTGCTGCGCCGAGGCCGATTGGTCGCCGGTACGATTTACTGTTACCGACCATGCTTGCAGTAATTGCCGAAAGGACCAGAATGCACTCAAGCGCCTCTCTGAAGACCAGCACTGCTATGTCGATTGACGCTGCTGTAGAACCACGACTCGTCATGGGATCGGGATTGCCAGCAGCGGAGAAGCCCTGCCAGATGAGCAGTGCAACAACGCCAACCGCTCCGGCAATCCACGCAATTCTGGAGGCGATGTGGGGGCCACTCGCGACCGTGTTGCGAGTGCTGGTTTCTGAAAATTCAGTCATCTGTCAAATGGTGCTCTATTACGTAACGTGTCTGGCCGGCAACCGATGAGATACCAAGCTTCCGTGCTATGCTTTCCCGGTGCGTCTCGACGGTACGGTGGCTGATCCCGAGCGCCGCGGCGATTTCCTTGTTCGTTCCGCCTGCTGCGACACGAACAAGAACCTGTCGTTCGCGCTTTGTAATCGGTGATTCCTGCTGTGCAATCGCCTCGACGCGCGGCCGACTCAGTGCGGAGCTGAAAAAACTGCCTCCGTTCATCACCGCGCGTACCGCAGCGCGAAGATCGGTCGCCGCACTGTCCTTCAACAAATAACCGTTGGTGCCAGCGCGCACGCTCTCGGCGATGTATTCAGCATCATCGTGCATGCTCAAGATCAGGATGCGCGCGCCCTGGACATCACGACGCAGGTCCGACAGAACGTTGAGACCCGAACCACCGGGCATGGAGACGTCCAGAATGATCAAGTCGGGTTTGTGCTCTCGAGCAAGCTGGAGAGCGGACGGACCGTCAGACGCTTCCGCCACAACCGAGACACCCGGCATCGATTCCAGTATGTGCCGTATCCCCGCGCGAACGACTGCGTGATCGTCTGCCACCAGGACCGATATCATCTCGAGCGTCGCTGTCACGCTGGAACACCGGCGTCGAGTGGAAGCGTCACTTCGAGCACCGCACCTTGTCCGTCATTATTGCGGAGCTGCACGGAGCCGCCGAGTGATGCAAAGCGTTCGCGCATTCCGATGAGTCCCATCCCCGATCGTCCCAGGCCATCCTCGTTGCTCGGAAGCCCGCAACCGTCATCGATCACAGTCAATGTCACGCTGCCGCTGTCGGCGTGCAACGATATATCCACTACCGATGCACCAGCATGACGACCGATGTTGGAGAGCGCTTCCTGAAGTGCACGGTAAAATGCGAGATCGGCACCATCATCCAGGAGGGGCAGGTCCTGGGCGGGAAGCAGCGCTAGCCGTACCTGTGTGCCGGAGCGTTGTGCAAATGCTGTCGCGACTGATCGAAGAGCTGGAACGAGACCGAGGTCATCAAGCAGTGTCGGACGAAGATCGTGCATCACTGCGCGAATACTGCGTATGCCGGCATCGGTCAACGCGAGTGCATCGTCAACGCGCACCGTATGAGGTTCCGGCACCACGTCCCGCAGGATGGCGAGCTCCATTTTCACTGCGGAAAGCAATTGCGCAGTCTCATCGTGAAGTTCGCGTGCCAGTCGCCGACGCTCCTCTTCCTGCTGCAGCACCATGCGTGTAGAAAGGCGCTCGAGGTCTGCGGTGCGCTGCTCCAGTGCGGTGTACAGGCGGGAATTTTCCAGCGTCCCACCCATCTGACGTCCAAGCGCGGTCAGGAATTCCGCATCGAGTGCGGCGAACGGGACGTGGTCTTCCGCGACGATCACCAGAGCGCTGCCAGTCCCATCGTCGCCGTTTTCAACCGGAAGTACCGCGGCAAAGGGGAATGCCGGACTGTAACCGTCCGCATCTGATGCCGCACTCCACTCGGGAGCGATAAACGCTCCCTCTGTGCCGGTCGCAACGCGCGATAGCAATTCGGCCTGGGACTGAAGCGGACTGGTGCCCGTCCAGCTCTCACACGCACCAACGCCACGCTCGAAATAGCCGTCGTGTCTCGCGTCGAGCCGGAAGACGGCTGCGCCGCTCACCGCTGGAGCCGAGACAATTCTCTGCAGTACCGTGGTGACGACACGCTCGCGCGAAGACGACGCGGCTGACATCAGATCCGACGAAAGTGTGCCGAGTGTACCCACGCCGCGTCGAAGATCATCGGTGACTAGCAGCAGAATCCCGGCGCCGACGGTAATCGTGAGAAGGACGTCGACGTAGTAGCCCCAGGGAAGCCACGCTCCATATGCGCGAAGAACTGGATAATCGAGGTGATGTAATCCCCAGATAAAAAACGCCACAGCGAGTACGCCCGCGCCAGTTGATCGAGTTGCACGCGCGTACCGCATGAACACGACGCCGGTCCAAAGCGTGGCGCACGACAGAAAGAGAACCATCGGCACAGATGCAATCGTGTACGCGCCCAGATGGTAAACCGCGAAGTACGACCAGACCGGGGGAAAAAGAATGGCGAGGAGGTGCCATTTGCGGCGGCGCAGCCTTCCAGAGAAAACCATGGCGGTGGCGAGGACGGCAATAGCTGTCCACCCAGTGAATACCTGGTGCCAGTAAAGCAACACGCTCTCGCGAGTGAAGATGAATGCACCAATCGCGGCCAGGCGAAGCACATAGAGTCCCCATGCCAGCGACCACCAGGCGAACACCCGCTTGCGATACTGCCGGTACTGCCATGCACAGACCACCATGAGCCCGAACGTGACCGCGATCTGCAGCAGCACTGCAGCCAGTTCGGTACCGGCTGCGGCAAATGCAGGGCTGGCGTCTGGCGACCAAGTCTGGAACATCGACCTCGACTGAGAGAAACGTTATCCGAATAATTCTCTCGGATTATACCGCCGGTTACCTCTGCGGCAAAGTCACAAATATGCTTACCGGTGTGCTCGCTTTAAATCTTGATGCGTAACCCCCGCGGAAGCTGGGGAGCGAAGGCTAAAGCATGGACAGCCGGGTGCGCCGTCGCGGCGGGCAAACACAGCGGGCCCTCGAGACAGCGACAAATCGTGAGTGACGCGCGTTAGCATCGACTGAGCGATGCTAGCAATGCTAGCAATGCTAGCAATGCTACGGACTACCGCTTGGTTTGGCGCTCCGCCAACTGACGTTCACGCATCACAGCGGCAACTTTATGAAGTCGATGATCTTCCTCCGTCTCGAGAAGAAGCGGCGGAACCGGCGCGGGTTTTCCGTCATCTCCCAGGTGCACGAACGTCAACCAGCACGCATTGGTATGCCGACGGTTGCCGGTCCGCAGATCTTCAGCGTATACGTCGGCGACGACTGACATGGATGTTCGGCCCACATGCGCGACATGCGATCGAATCTCCACAAGCTCGCCGACCATTATCGGCTCCTTGAACAGGATTCGTTCAACGGACAATGTCGTAGCCTGACCACTGCAATGCTTCATGGCCGACAATGCGGCGCACTTGTCTACCATGCTCATCACGACTCCACCAAATATCGATGGGGCGCGAAGCCCATTGGCCTGACTCGGCATCATCAGATCAGCGAGAATGGCATTCGACTCGCACGGCGATTTTCCCTTCATTCTCATTTCTGCTTGCACAGCGGATCCCTTGAAAGAGTGCTTCAGCTCACGCGTGACGGGCTCGACGATTGACGATCGATCGGCTGGCGGGGCGGACGTACCTGACGTACTTCACGGTCTCATCGTAGGAAGAGGCTGAGTTGAACGCCTTCATCAGCGCGCGACGCAAGGCGGCACTCACCGGAGGGTGGTCCAGCCAGTACACGCGCGGATGGGCACCTACGCTGAACAGCTGCCACGTATGTCGGGAGGGATCACGAAGCGAGAAAATAACGTTACCGTCGCCCTGACCGCGCGCATCAAGCGAGTAACCTTTGCGATTCCACGTTCTCGGTACGTCGCGAACAAGGTTTGAATCTTCCGTCGCGGAATCGCGCGCCATCGCTTCCGGAGTCGCTGCAGCGCCAGTTCGTAAATCCACCGCGGTCCGAACGGTATCGTGCTGGTCGCCCGCCGCCATTTCATACTCGGTCCGGTGCTCAAGCAGCGCATACGGTCCGCGCACTTCGAGAATGTCCGTCTCGCCCGAAGCAGTAATATCAGGGTTCGTTGGCGTGTCGTCGTTCGGGCCAAGCGGCACCGCGTCTGGATAGCTGCGCGCGTGATGTGCCGCGATCGTTACGATCGCCGTGTCATCATAGACCATTGTGGAATCGTTGGTCTGCAAGTCACGCACGTAGACGCGTTCGCCTGTAAAGATCGCATCGTCGTAAGAACGGTCGAGATCTACAATGAACACTTCGTGAAAGCGGCCATCGAAGTGCGCCAGTGTCATCGGTACGGCCTTGACGTGAATGCCCTGCGACCCGCTACGCACCCAGAAGGCAGAGTCGGCGGTGGTGACCAGAAATTCCGCATTGGGGGGGCCGGACTCCCTTCCAGAGCACGCGAGGATCCCGACGGTCAGGACCGTACCAGCCCCAATCAGCCAGGCGCGCGCGACTCCCACCGCGTGCCGCCTTGATAGAATGCGATTACACCATGGCATCGCGCTGAATATAGTCCGGACACGTGCCACCCCCTAAATTTCTCCGGCCGCTCACTCTCTGCCCGCCTTTCTGTGCACCGTTCTCGCATTGCTGCATTCCTCCTGATCCCGCTGCTTGCCTGCGAACCCGCATCGTCCAGGTCTCAGGCATCGACTCAGGCATCGACTCAGGCGCGGCCAGCGTCGGCTGATCCAGCGGATTCGGCCAAAGGGATGGCTGAAGCGCCGCCTCTCCGGGCCGATTCGTCGCGAGTAGTTCCCCCAGCCGGATCGGCTGAAGTCATCGCCTTGCAGAAGGAGCCACGTGCGATTCGTGCTCTTTATGTGAATCGCTTCACGGCTCAGAGCGCAGCCAGGATGCGGCATCTGATAGCGATCGCTGATTCTACAGAGATCAACGGCTTTGTAATCGACATCAAGGACGAGTTCGGGCTCAACTGGCATTCTTCGGACCCGCTGCTTCAGCGCAACGAGGGAAAAATGAACAAAGTCGCGAACCTGCCTGCCCTTGTAGATACGCTCCGCGCCCACGGAATACTTCCAATCGCGCGAATGGTAATCTTCAAGGATTCGGTGGCTGCCCGGATGAACCCGGAGCATGTCATACGAAAGGCCGATGGAACTCCGTGGCGCGACAAGAAGGGGGTGACCTGGGTGAATCCGTACTCGCGTGCGATATGGGATTACAATCTGCGTGTCGCGGACGAAGCGGTGAAAATGGGTTTCGCCGAGATTCAGTTTGACTACGTGCGATTCCCTGAACCCTACAAATCACTGCCGACGCAGGTCTTTCCCGAAGCAGCGGGACGAACCAAGCCGGCAGTTCTGCACGACTTCCTCAAGGAGGCGCGTGCGCGGTACAACGCGCGCGGCGTCCGAATGACGGCAGACATCTTTGGCCTCGTCACTACTGTGCGCGGCGCGCTTGAAGTCGGCCAGGACTGGGAGCAGATCTCACCGGTCGTCGATGTCGTGCTTCCAATGGTGTATCCGTCGCTGTATCCTCGCGGTTCGTTTGGCATCCCGATTCCGAATGCCGAGCCGCACAAGACAATCTTCATCGCGCTGACCAGCGCTCGCGAACGTGACGCAAAGCTGGGGATTACCACACCAGAGCACGTACGCCCGTGGCTTCAGGCCTTTACCCTCGGCGCGCCCCATTACGGACCAGCGCAGCTCGAGGCAGAAAAGCAGGCCGTCTATGACGCTGGCTACGATGGTTGGGTGCTATGGAATCCGGGATCGAAATACGATGAATTCCTTCCCGCACTCGAGAAGGGATTCGTCTCTCGAAAGAAGTCACCGCCGTTGTCATTGCCATCAGGCGCGCAAAAAGACTAAGTTCACGACGGCATGATAACGATCGTAACTATCGCCGGCATGCGCGGCGAGCATTGCAAGCGCGCAGTATTTATGGCGCTGACGCCAGTCGCAGGGATCCGTTCGGCCGAAGTCTCCTTGGGACGCGTGACGATTGACCACGATGGTAGCGTAACAGAAGAAGAGCTGCGCGAAGCCATATCCGTAACTGGCTACGTGATCGCCGACGTGGCCCATGAACGCCGAGTGCTGCCCCTGGTGGACAGCCACGTTGAGGCCAACCCGATCTAGCGTTCGTTCGGCGGCCTTTTGTACTCCACAAATACGTCGCCTGTCGCTGCATCACCCTGACCTGCTCGCAGAAAGAAATACATTCCCACAACTGCGATGATCGCGAACGAGAACCACTGTATCGCGTAGCTCTTGTGCGGCCCCTCGTCGAGTGGTGGCGGTGGCACTCGCGGTGGGATTTGCCCGTGTGATGCTGGATCACCGTCTAGCACTATTACGAACGGGTACACCGGGTACGGCAAGCGCGCGTGGAGTGCACTGAGATCCAGCCAGCGGAACGTGTCCGGTCGGCCGGCGAGAACGGGAGAGCCGGAGAATACCCTGAAGAGTGGTCGCGCGTAGCCAGTGCCGTCCAGCGAATCCGCCTCGCGCCAGTGCGACAGGTCCGCAGTCAGGCCATCCGGTGCGTACACCCAGCCGCGGTTGACCAGAACCACTGTGTCCGTGCCGGGAATCAGCAAAGGCGTGACGATGTTGATGCCAGGTGAGCCATCGCGAGTACGGTCTGCGATCTTGATCTGTCGGGAATAATCATAGCGTCCCTTCAGAATTACCCTGCGATAGTGCAGAGTCGCGGTATCGTGCGTGAGTTGTCGCACGGGAACCGCTGGCTGAGCAAGACGAGCCACTACTTCCGCGTTCTGCACCCGCCGTTGAGCAAGACGCCGGAGCTGCCAGAAGCCAAGCGAGCTAGTGAGGGAGATGAAGCCAATCGAAAGTACGATCAGCACATAATCGCGCGTACGTCGAGCCATGCCTCGAAGCTAGCGGGGGAACCCGCACTCCGCCGATGTGTCACCCCGCCGAAGGTCGGGNNTCGGGGTCCATCCATGGTCGCGGCCGTCAGTCAGACCGGTAGCACCTGTCCAATTGCTTGCAGCGGCGCGAGCGGCCTTGTCTCTCCGCGCTAGAACAGTCTCATCTGCTCGCCGAGCATTTCGGGATCCACATCGTCAAGCCCGAGGAGCTGTTGGACCTCACGGGCTGACCGCGGGGCGTGGCCAGCGAAATAGTTGCTCATGTAGCCATAGAGATCAGCTACGGTGGCGGGCAGCTTATCGATGGCTGCAACCCAGCGCGCCAGCTCCGTTGAACGGTCGACCTGAATTCGTGAGTGATCTACCAGATTCCGGTTCGGTCCCATCCAGCGCACATAGTGGAACGACGCTGTTGGCCGCGCCATGAGTTCTATCATCCACCTTCGCGGTATCCATTGACCATCCACGAGGGCGACAGCAATTCCATAGTCGCGGAGAAAGGCGAGCACGCCCGGAGTCATCCAACCTCGGGCGCGAAACTCTACGGCAACGCGAACATCGCGTGGAAGGCGTGGGATGAAATCCACAAGTGCGGGCAGTTCTTCCGGGCCAAAGTCCGGGCCCAGCTGGACCAGTACCGGCCCAAGCTTTTCGCGAAGTTCTCGTGCGCGCTCAAAAAAGAGTTCCGTCGTGCCGTCAACGTCGCGCAGCCGTGACTCATGCGTCACTACCTGCGGAAATTTGAGCGCAAAAATGAAATTGTCCGGCGTACGCTCATACCAGCCACGAATCGTCGCCGCAGGAGGTACTGCATAGAATGTCGAGTCTACTTCGACCGTGTCAAAGGCGCGAGCGTAGACCGAGAGGAAATCAGCCGGCCGGGTTCCGTCCGGATAAAACACACCGGCCCAATCCGAATAGTTCCAACCCTGGGTTCCCACGTGGAATACAGCGGTCATCCATTGAATCGGTACGACAAAGGCGTCGGTGTCAAGACAACTGGCACCCCCCTTGCCCTTCCAAGCGTCATCAGAAGCCTTGCACGCGAAGAAATCATTGGCGTTCCCCCCCGGAGGGATTTATGGATGACATGCACAACGACAGACGCGACAATCCGGACACTGACCATTCCAGGCACACTGGGCATGCAGTCGGTGAAGCGGTAACTGGCGTTTCTGGAGTGATTGTCGGCGCCGCCGTCGGTTCTCTCGCTGGCCCCATCGGGACGGTCGTGGGCGGTATCGCCGGCGCTGTAGGAGGATGGTGGGCTGGACGAGCCGTCGCGGATGCTGCCGAGGAATACACGCTGGATGACGAAGCGGTGTACAGGAACCATTACGACAATTCCCCGGTGCGTCTCGCTGATCGTAAGTTCGACGCCGCGCGCCCGGCTTTCCGACTGGGTCACATTGCCGCGCGAAATCCCGATTACCGGGGCCGCCCGTTTGTGGATGTCGAATCCGATCTTCGAAAAGGTTGGGACAGCAGCACCAGCAAGCTTTACGGAGAATGGGACAGCGTTCGTGGTTACGTCAACGATGCATATGATAGAAAAATGAGCATGGTCGAACACGAACGGCTGCGCGAGGATGCAAGCAACGCTGCGGATGAGGATACGAGGCGCCTCAACGCCAACGCGGACGTGAACCTCTATTGAGTAATTCGCAGTGGCACAATTGGCTCAGGATGATCGAATCCTCAGCCAATTGTGTTAACCGCCAAGCCTGGCTTCAATCGTCGATATCGCCACCACCGTCTGCCCAATCCCTGAAGCCACCCTTCAGAGACGCGACGTTGTTGTAACCCATCTGCCGCATCGTATCTGCGGCCAGTGCGGAACGCGATCCCCGCGCGCAGTAGACGATGATCTTACTGTCTCGTGGCAGGATCACTTCAATTTTTCCTTCCAGCTGACCGCGCGGTACATGCACCGCGTTCGGGACGTGCCCGAGGTTCCACTCTGCTGGCTCGCGAACATCCAGGAAGATCGTGTCGCCCTTTTTCTGCTCGACGATGGCGTGAGCTGCGTCTATCTCCGTTATTCGAGTCTTTGCTTCCTCGATCAGATCACTTCCGCTCTTTGTCATTGCTTCTCTACGTTGACGGTAACTGAATCGGCATCGAGCGTCGCGCTCGCACCGAGTGGAATGGTCCATTGATCGTCTACGTGGCCCATCGGGATCCCGGCAATGCAGGGAATGCCAATGGCGTCCGCGAATTCGAGTAGCACATCGTCGAGCGTACGCGATTCACGCGTATCGCCCGGTGACTCGTCGCCATCACACGACGTGCAGTACCCGAATGCGATTCCCTTCAGGGCCGCAAGTTCGCCTGCCAGTGCCAACTGCGTAAGCATCCGATCAATTCGATAAAGCCCTTCATTCGTGTCCTCAATAACGAGAATCGCTCCGTCGAGATCCGGAAAATAAGGCGTACCGACCAGTGAAGATATCAGCGCGAGATTCCCGCCAGCCAGCCTTCCGCGCGCGCGACCGCCTCGAATGACACGGGCTCCCGGTGCCACGCCACATGAATCCTGTCCGTGCAGAAGTGCCTTCTCAAACGAATCGCGCGCAAATGGCGATAGTGTCGTCCGCGCGTTTGGCGAATGATAGGACACGATCTCACAGGCTCGACCAATAGCCGCGTGCAATACCGAGATGTCCGAATAGCCCATGACAGGCTTGGGATGCCGCCGCGCGGCATCATAGTCCAGTTGTTCGACTATTCGCATCGCGCCGTACCCGCCACGCAGGCACCATATCGCATCTATCGTGTCGTCCCGAAGTGCAGCATTGAAATCGGCGATCCGGTGCGAATCGGGCGCAGCAAAATAGCTGTATCGATCGAGCACATGGTCACCGACGACGGATTCCCAACCCAGTGATTTTACATTGGATATTGCCGTCTCCACATCCGTGGCTCCCCTCAACGGTCCTGCTGGAGCGACAAGCGCTACCCGGGCGCCAGGTCCGGTCGTTCGAACTGTCTGGTATTCTCTGATAGGCATCTGGGACGCTCTGGATAACTGGCCGAACAGCCGATGATGAGACTGTAATCTGGCACATGCGTTGCCTCTTTTCATGTTTTCTGAAAGAACGCCCTGAAACTTTGGAGGATCCACACATGCGTGACAACGGCAAGAACGGGAAGAAGCACAACGATCCACATCGCGATCTTCACGCCGGCACTGGCGGCGCACAGACTGATCGAGCAAAGAATCACATGGATACGCCGATGAACGCTTCCGGCGTAACATTTGGAGGCAAGGAACCGAGCATGGGAGGATCCCAGGGGACGCGTGCAGAGGCGCGGAACGAGACGCATGGCGACAAGCACCGGAGCTCTGCATCAGACTCCCGTCAATCAGCATCCAGTCGAGAAGGCGGCTACGGCGCGGATTCCGGATACAGCGACGCGCCCGATAAGTCTCGGGATGACCCTCGGTCCGGTGAGTCGGCCAAGCGACCCAACCCGAAAAACGTCAGATCCGGATCAGAGTAACAGTTTCCATTCTTACAGAGGCGCGTCGGACGGGCGCGCCTCTGTGTCGTAACCGACCTTCCCGTATCTTTCAGGTGTGTCGATCCTGATCACTCCAGTCGAAGTCGCACTCATCGCGACGATCCCCTGGATCGTAACACCGGTAATCGCCACACTCCGAATGAGGCGCTCAACCTTTCTGGACGATGAATCGGCCGAGCCGCCGCTCGATCCGCCGCGTGTTTCTGTGATCGTCCCTGCGCGAAATGAATCGAGGAACATTGCAGATTGCTTGCGATCAATACTCGGATCTGAATATCCGGATTTCCAAGTCGTAATCGTCAACGACCATTCCAGCGACGATACCGCAGGAATCGCGCGCAGCGTTGCAACTGAGGACCACCGCCTCATCGTCCTGGATAACCCGGAGCTGCCGCCCGGATGGTTCGGAAAGCAGTGGGCGTGCCAGACTGGAGCCGCCGCGGCGACGGGCAACATCCTCATCTTCATGGACGCTGACGCACGTGCCTCTGCTGATCTCTTCGTTCGCTCCGTGAACGGAATGCGCCGGACTGACGCAGACTTTTATTCGGTTCTCGGCCGGCAGGAGATGGTAACGTTCTGGGAGCGATTGCTTCAGATGCAGATATTTACAGTGCTCCTGACCCGCTTCGGTGGTACGGAGATCGTAAATCGGGCAAGATCAGCATCCGCCAAGATTGCAAATGGCCAGTATCTGATGGTGCGCCGCTCTGTATATGATGAATTTGGCGGTCATGGGCTCGTGCGCAGTTACGTCGCAGAAGATCTCATGCTCGCCCAGCGCTACTTCGAACTTGGCAAGAAGACAGTGCTCGTTTCCGGGATGAGCCAGCTTTCGACGCGTATGTACACTTCGCTGCGCGAGTTGATTGGCGGATGGCGCAAGAATCTGTTTGCCGGAGGCAGGCACTCCATGCCGCTCGGCGCGAAGGCAACAGCGCTCGCGCCGCTGCTCCTGCCGCTCCCGTTTCTCATGCAGCTCGTACCGGCAACAATGTTGGTCGTAGCAATAGTTTTCAATCTGCACGCACTGTTGATTTGGAGCTCCATATCGGTCGGCGTCACTCTTCTGTCATGGCTCGTGTACTATCGAACGGCGCAGCTCCCGGTTGGCTACGCTCTGCTTTATCCCGTTGGCGCCGCGGTGGCGCTGTACATCGCCTTGTCCGCCATCATTCGCGGCAGTCGCGTCGAGTGGAAAGGCCGCGAGTACGAGAGCGCCAATCCGGCCAGTGTGTGAACATCGTGTGAACGGACGACGCCGAGCTACTCAGGATTGGTCAACTGACGATTGAGCTCGGTGCGCCAGTAAACCGGTTTGGGGCTGGACTCGGGGCCAACGAGGTAACACTCCCACAGACCGGGCGCAGCAGTATATCTCGCTGCCGCGATCCACCTCCCAAACCAGGCCCACGCGTCGCTGAGGCCGTCGTAGGCTCCGTAATAGATCGTGCGCGCTACTGTCGCGGCCGGAAACTGACTCTGAGTTACGCGTCCAACCGGGGCAAAAGGCGCGGACACCGGGACACCGACCTCAAAATCGAACGTATCTGGCGACATCCGAAAGTGATGTGTGAACACCGGTCCGGCCGGCCCTACACCCTGAGCAGTTACAGCCTCAATGACTTCGGTAATCGCCGGCCCCATTACTGTCTGCATCTCCGCACGAGGAATCGTGAAGCGAATAACAGCGGTGAGTTGCGAGTCCAGTTGCAGGATTTGGGGTGTATCGATCATGGAGTTATCCTCGCAATTACATTCGGTGCCAATTAAAAAGATCAGTCACCGAGCCCGTTCGCGTAACCCCGCCCCACAAGAATACACTCGCGCTGTCCTTATCACAAATAGGGCTCGGCCATGACCGCGGCCAACATTAGCGGTTTATCAACATCCGCACAAACATTGATCTATCGCTCCAATCGAGAAATGACCGCACGCGCAAAGCGCCGATCAGTCTGATCCCTCCGGCATTACGTACTGTGGTCTGGTGCACTCACTCAACAATGCACGGGACGTCATCGTGGGCACCAGTAGCGAAGCCGGAATCAAGAGGCTCCTGGCGTTACTCGGTTTCGCTGAACCGCCTCTTGAGCTGGATGCGATGAGCCAGCGCAGGCTCGGCCTCCCGGACTCGCTACTCACGGCCCGCGTTGCAACGACTCCGGGATCCCTACGTGCACTGAGTGTTGACATCGCAGAGGATGCAAGCGTGCAAGAGTGCGTTGAATCGACTGCCAGGAGGCTCTCGATTTGTGCCCCGCAGTCACTCTGGCTGATAGTCGCGGTTCAGCGCGTCAGCGGCACACTGGCTATTGCCGCCTGGCGCACCGGAGGTCCGCCCCTGCACATGTGTGCGATGGTCACAGCGCGAGCGGCCGTTTTGGACAGTGACGCGGAAACCCTTTGCTCGCTGGTGGCCGCGACGGCGTTATCAGGTGATGTGATGCGCTACCTGCGCTGGCTCGACGTACTCGGGCGCGACGCTGTAACACGCCGATTCTTCCTCGCTCTCGCTGCAGCAACCGAGAAGATGGCCCGATCACTTCCCGACAACGTGCCGGTTAACGACCGCCGAGAGATGGCTTTGCTCACTACAAGTCGACTCATCTTTCTGTCCTTTCTGGAAACCAAGGGCTGGCTGAACGGTGATTTCGGCTTTCTCGCAAACGGGTTCGCCGAATGCGCTGCGACGGGCGGAGGTTATCAGCGGCGCGTTCTCGAGCCGCTTTTCTTCGGCACCCTCAATACACGCGTGGGTGAACGTGCCGCACGCGCGCGGGCATTCGGGCGCGTCCCATTCCTCAATGGGGGCCTTTTTACTCGCACTCCAGTGGAGCGTATTCATCGACCGTCGCGATTCACAGATGAGGCTATTGGTGCGCTGTTTGGTGACGTGATGGTACGCTACCGATTCACCGCTCGCGAGGATACCGCGAGTTGGTCGCAGGCCGCGATCGACCCTGAAATGCTGGGGAAAGTATTTGAATCGTTGATGGATTCCGGCGATCGGAAACGCGGCGGGGTCTTCTATACGCCGCAGACACTCGTCGACCGCCTGGCGCTGCTGACGATTACCAACGCCCTGTGCAAAAGGGGGCTGTCGCACGACGAAGCCACGCATCTGATGACAGGCGAACATACTGGAAATGAGCGGAATCCCATCATACTCGCTCTCGTCAGCAATCTCCGCGTACTCGATCCTGCGTGCGGTTCTGGAGCATTCCTGGTTCACGTGTTAGAGCGAATCGCACGACTTCGCGTGTCGCTCGGAGAGGCACGCCCGCTGAGCGATGTCCGTCGTTCGGTCCTCACTCACTCGATTTTTGGAGTTGACGCCAGCGCAACCGCCGTCTGGTTGTGTGAGCTACGCCTCTGGTTGTCGGTTGTCATAGACAGCGGTGAATCCAACCCGATGCGCATCTCACCACTGCCGAACCTGGACAGGCAGATTCGCGTTGGCGATTCGCTTTCTGGTGACGCATTCGAGAGTGCCAACAGTAACGGGCAGTTATCTCGCCACATTGCTGCAATGCATCATCGATACGCGCGCGCAACTGGCCGCCGCAAAGTCGCACTTGGCAAGCGACTGGACTTCGCTGAACGCGAACGCGGAATCGCAGCGCTGGACCGCGCGATTACACGAGCGAGTAGCGAACGCAGGGAGATCCTCAACTCCGTCCGAGCGGCGGACCTGTTCAATCACCGGCGCGCCGCAAGTGCCGTATCGCGAGACAGGCTGCTCAAGTTGCGAGCCGATCTCCGTTCGCTTCGGCAACAACGCGCCTCAATCGTTCGTGGAGGATTACCTGCGTTCAGCTATCCAACACACTTCGCAAGTGTCGCCCGGACCGGCGGCTTCGACATAATCATCGGCAACCCACCGTGGGTACGCATCCACAATATTTCGCCACACGCGCGCGCAAAATACCGGGAACACTTCACCACATACCGCGCCAGCGCATGGCTTGAAGGGGCACGAAGCGCAAGAGCCGGAAGCGGTTTCGCCGGACAGGTCGATCTCGCAGCACTTTTTCTGGAGCGATCAGTGGATCTCCTCGCCAGGAATGGCACCGTTGGTTTGCTATTGCCAGCGAAGCTCTGGCGCTCTCTTGCCGGCGGTGGCGCACGCAGGCTCGTTCTGGAGCGGACGGATATCCACGCCATTGAGGACCACTCGGACGGACCGGACATATTCCAGGCCGCGGTATATCCGTCCATGCTAGTCGCCGGTTGCGTTGACACTGATCTCAAACGTTCCGAGACAGTTTCTGTTTCGGTTCAGCGACCTGTAACCGTTCAAAAGTGGACCGGCAAACATCGCGATCTTCCGCTCGATACTACTCCAGGCAGCCCGTGGCTCCTGATCCCGCCAATCGCGCGAAGAGCGTTCGACCGAATTACCGCTGCTGGTCTGCCGCTGTTCGAGAGCATCATTGGGCGACCACACCTCGGAGTGAAGACGGGTTGCAATGAAGCGTTTCTGGTTCGCGCCGCTGAGGACGATTCGGGCCTCACTTCGGTCTACAATGACGGACGTCACGGCAAAATTGAAACGGAGTTGCTTCGTCCGCTGCTGCGAGGAGAAACACTCGAGCGCTGGCGCGTCGCCGATATTCGTGACCGAATTGTGTGGACGCACGGCAGCGACGGCGCACCACTGCGGAGCTTGCCACCACACGCTCAGAGCTGGCTTGCACACTCACGACGCACACTTGAACGTCGTAGCGACTCGCATTCCGCGCGGTGGTGGTCTCTCTTCCGTGTGGAAGCCGCACGATTCAACACCGCGCGCGTTGTATGGGGTGACTTCGGTCGTACGCCATGCGCGGCGGTGATCGATCAAGGGAACCCGGTCGTCCCTCTCAACACTTGTTATACCGTGCAGTGTGAGCGCATGGACGACGCGCTGGCACTTTGTGCCCTGCTCAACTCCGACGTTGCCGCCGCATGGCTCGCGGCTCTGGCAGAGCCGGCGCGAGGCGGATACCATCGGTATCTGGGCTGGACGATCGCGAGATTGCCCGTGCCAGTCGATTGGCCACGCGCACGGATGCTACTCGCGCCAGTGGCGGCTCGTGCCAGGGACGGAAATATCCCGTCCTCGGGCGAACTCCGAGAAGCTGTGCTCTGTGCCTACAAATTGACCGTCGACGACGTCTCCCCGCTCCTTTCGTGGACGGATGCTCGCCAGGACGATTGAGACTGCGCCGGCGTTGGTCGCGATGACCGTTCCGCCCGCCACTGTTATGGCAACGATCGCGCGCGCGCTACTTGGAGATGAACCACACGGGCGCCGGATCGGCAACGTTACGCTTCACCCCCACCAGACTTCCGCGCTTGGACGGATCCGGGAGTCGCTGAACAGGCATCACGGCGCGCTCCTGTGCGATGAAGTGGGACTCGGCAAAACGTATGTAGCGCTTGCTGTTTCAGCCACTTACGAAGCCGTCACGGTTGTCGCTCCAGCGGCACTCCGGGAGATGTGGCGCACTGCCTTGAAAGCGACAGGCATCACCGCTGAATTCATCTCGATCGAATCGCTCGGACGTGGTGGCGCCCCAGAGCGCAGACGAGCGTTTCTCATTGTCGATGAAGCTCATCACTTTCGGAATTCGTGCACACGACGATACGTGGCTCTAGCGCACATGTGCACACTCACCCCCGTTCTGCTGCTGACCGCCACTCCGCTCCACAACTCCCGTGACGATGTTGCCGCGCTGGCTGCACTCTTCCTCGGCTCCGGCGCATACCGCATGACCGATGCGGACCTCGCTCGCCTGACTGTCCGTCGAGTTGCTATGAACGGAACCGGGACTCAGAACATTCCAGTGCTGGAACACTCGCCGCCTCGCGTTGTTATCGCCCAGGAAGCGATTCTCGACTCCATACTCTCGATTCCCCCACCGGTGCCACCACGTGACGGAAGCGTGGCAACCCAACTCGTGATTCACGGACTCGTTCGCCAGTGGGCATCCAGCGGAGCGACTCTCACAGCCGCTCTCAAACGCAGGATTGCTCGATCGCAAAGCCTGCTGGAGTCGCTCGACGCAGGTCGCTATCCCACGACGGACGAGTTGGCGGCATGGGTCTATATGGGCGATGCGGTGCAACTCGCATTCGGCGATCTCCTCGTGCCGGAGAACGTGCCCCCGTCTTCGCTGGCATCGTCACTCCGAGATCATGTCGATGCATTAACCGCATTGCTGATTCATGCACGCAATATCGACGATACGGCCTTGCTAGCCTACATACGAGAAATCAGAGACACCCATCCGGACGAAAGGATGGTTGCATTCTCATGTTATGCTGAAACGGCCGAATCACTGTACCGGGCACTGCGTCACGACGGCCATGTCGCTCTCCTGACTGCCCGAGGGGCGCTCATTGCTACCGGTCCAGTGAGTCGCGCCGAGGTGCTCGCGCAATTCGATCCGGAGTCGCCTGCGTCGCGTAACATGCAAGGACACAACTCGGTCAGGCTGCTCATCGCAACGGACCTGTTGAGCGAAGGAGTGAACCTGCAATGTGCGTCGGCGGTGATCCATCTCGATCTACCGTGGACAGCGGCGCGCATCGAACAGCGAATCGGCAGACTCGTGCGGCTTGGCTCGCCTCACCCTCGCGTCGTGTCGTACATGGTGGCTCCCCCGCCGATGGCAGAACGGTGTCTGCATGAGATGGAGATAATCGCACAGAAGGCTGGCATCTCGGAACAACTTCTCGGCGCGCCATTGCCGCCCCGCAAAGACGGCAGATCCGGCGGTCACACAATCGGCGAGAACGAGGAGATTCGCCGGCTACTCGAGAGCTGGCGCAACACCACCGCGCAGATAGACGACCCGCCTTCCGCGCCACACGTCACTTACCTGCTAGGATCCAAACGCGGTGCCTTCGGTGCGTGGCTCGTTGACGGCTCGCCGATTTTGTTGTCGCTGGACAGTGCAGGTGATATGACAGACGAATCATCCAGCGTTTTACGCGCCGCAGAACGCGTAACTCAATCGCGATTACTCACCACGACAGAGAATTCAGGTGAACTTTCATCCATACTTCAGGCAGCAATCGCGTGGAATGATCGTAGACGTGCATGGACCGCGGTGGTCGGCAACAACGACCGCCCGCAAGAACAGGTACACCATGACGTCAGGCGTTCACTGGCTCGCGTCGCCGACGCAGCCATAACCGGTTCCACCTTCGCACGCCGGTTCCAGTCTGCTTCTGTGGCGGCACGCTTCCGTGACGCAGCTGCGAGTCCGCTCCCGCTTGCAGTAGAATGGTCGCTGGAAAGCCTCACCGAGTGCGCTGACGAGGCATCCGTGAATACCATCCTGGATCTGATCGAGACTGCAAGACCGGCCGCGGACCGTGTTCGCGAGGTTGAATTCAGATGCATCGCGCTGATCATATTTGTTCCTGACACGATGTCGATGCTTTGATCGGTTAACATTCGTCACATGTCAGAACCAAAGTCAGTAAGCTCGACAACTCCGCGCAGCCGACCGATTGCCGTGCTGTTCGATCTCGATGGAACGCTCATCGACTCCATCGGTCTGCTCCTCGCAAGTGTGATTCACGCGTTCGAAGGATTCGGTGGTCCCGTGCCGACCGAGCAGGAATGGGTCGCCGGCATCGGAACTCCGCTCGCAACGCAGCTCAAGGCATTCTGCGACTCCGATGAGCAACTCGCGGCTGTCACCCTGCGGTACCGGACATTCCAGCGCGCAGCTCACGACCGGCTCACGACGGCATTTCCCGGTACCCTCGAAGTGCTCGGCTCCCTGGCAGCCTCGGGCCACCCGATGGCAATCGTGACGAGCAAATCCAATGAAATGATGCATCGCGCACTCGATCTCACCGGAATTGGAGCGTACATGACCTCGGCAATCGGTTGCGACTCATGTGCGTTGCACAAACCTGATCCGTTCCCGGTTCGCATGGCCCTCCAGGAACTGGGCTACCAGGAAAGCGAGGCGGTCTTCATAGGCGACTCCCCCCACGACATCAATGCCGGAAACTCTGCCGGGGTCGTTTCGATCGCTGCCCTCTGGGGCCCGTTTTCGCGCGATCAGCTCCAGCCTGCCAACCCCGGCCATTTTCTGGACGATATTTCCGATCTCCCAGCCCTGGTGGAGCGAATCCAGAACCGCGCTCCGGTGTAATATTGTCAGCAACTTCTCACTTCAATTGGAGCCTTTGATGGGTTTCTCACTTCCCGTCACTTCCGGCCTCGTCCGGACCGGCGAGGAGCGCGCGCAGCTCGTCCGCCGCACCTATTCGTTGGTTTTCATAAGCATCCTGGTCACGATCGTCGGCGCTACCTACGCTCTGTCGAACGCCACCATCATGCAGGCCGTCACGGCCCACCCGTGGCTCACGACGATCGCGGTGTTCATCCCGCTGATCGCGGCGCAGGGTGCGCGGACCCAATTTCCGCTTAACGTGGCAATGGTGCTGCTCTTCGCCTTCGCGATGGGCGTAATGCTGGGTCCGGTAATCGCCGTTTACGGCGGCTGGAACTCAGGGCTGATTACTCAGGCTGCCACAATCACGGTTGGCGCGTTTGGAATACTGACACTTTATGCGTTCGCGAGCCGTCGCGACTTCTCTGCGTGGGGCAGCTTTTTTGTGGTCGGTTTGTGGGTACTGATAGCCACATCGCTGCTCAACATGTTCTTCCGCAACGCGACCGCCAGCCTGTGGCTCGCAGGAGGAACAGTCCTGGTATTCAGCGGACTGCTCGTCTTCGATACATGGCGACTGCGGAATGTCTACGGCCCGGAAGATTATGTCGTAGCAGCGGTCGCGATCTATCTCGACCTGCTCAACATGTTCCTCGCGATCCTCCGCATACTTGGCGGCGGCCGCCGAAGCTGACCAACCAGTACGAGGCGACGCATGCGTCGCCCCGACATCCCGAAAGGAATGGCGCGTCCATCGTGACGCGTCGTTCTTTTTTGATGGGATCCAGCGACGAGCCTATCGCGTTGCCGCGAACTCGATCTCGTTCGCCATGTTCAGATCCTTCTGCGTGATGCCGCCCGCGTCGTGAGTCGTCAACATGCACGTGATCTTGGTGTATCGAATGTCGATATCAGGATGGTGCTGTGCCGCCTCGGCGGCCTCCGCGACCCGAGTTACGAAGGCGATGCCATCAGGAAACGTCTCAAACTGAAAAGTTTTGGATAGCACATCCCCCTTCCGGCCCCATCCCGGAAGCGACCCCAGCCCTCGCTGAACCGCAATGTCGGACAACCGTTCAGGACGCTCAGTATTCTTCATTTTTCCCGCCCCCAAACATTTGAGTGGGTTGATTGTGTCTACCGCGCTCATTCTCTTTCCTTCCGCGACCGCATTCGGGCAGCGCGCCGCAGAAATTGTCGCACTGCGCAGCCCCGCCGCAGATTCGACGAATCATACTACACCCGACCACTATTGGCGTAATCTCGCCGCAGGCTTCGCCGCGAGCATCCTCGCGCATGAAGCTGGCCACATCGGCATGTCCTATGCCCTCGGCGCCCGCCCGACTTTCGGCTTCGAAGACGGCAAGCCCACCGTTTTCTCAGGAATCGACCCCAACCTGGACCCGCACAAACAGTTCCTGTTCTCGAGTGCCGGGCTCAACGTTCAGGCAATTATGGACGAGGCGATACTCGATATCCCGCACCGTCGCGGCTCCTCTTTCGAGCGCGGAATCCTCACCGGTGGTATCGCTACCGCGTATTTCTACGCCACGATCGGGCGCAACGCGCGGAACAGCGACATTACTTATATGGCGCGAACTTCCTCGCTCAGTCGGACCGAAGCGTCGCTGATCTACGCCGGGATCGCCACCATTCAAACCGTTCGGATCGCGCACGATGGCCACTACGCAAATTTTTTCATACGCCCGTCCGCGCGCGGCGGCGTCAATCTTGGTGCGGCGGTACTCCCTTCGATGTAGCCGCCGAGTCCGTCGACGCCGAGTCATGCGACGCAACGGACACGGAATCGGCCGACCAGATCGCGCCGTCGGCGGTCCGGACAACCTGATGCAGACCAATCTCCCTGACCAGCGTTTCTGTGGAGATAAAATCCTGGCTTGGCTCGTCGTATGCGACTACGTAACCATGGTCTTTCCGCAGCTGGTTGCCAAACGGAACAACATCCTCAGGTTTTATCAGCTCCGGCAGTTCTCGCGCGATTCGGTTCGCGTGAAAATACAGAGCAACCGGCCAGTTGGAATACAACCGGCGACGCGCCGCGTGGTCACGCACCCACTGCGTAAGCGGTGAATCTCTCCAGTCACGATTCGCAAAATCGCTACCATCCGTCGTCGCGTAAACCGCGTCGTTCACAGTCACAGTTGCAGCGGCCGCAAACCACACCAGTAAAACGAGGGCAAGTGCTGCGCGGATCGGAGAGTGATACGCGCGCCACCAATATCCAATCGCCGTCACCGCCGAGACTTCAATCAGGACGATCAGCGGCGCCAGAATCCTGCCATCGAGGGGAATCGTACCCCCGACCAACGCGCGCGACATGAGGACGACGAACAGGTAACACGCAGCAAGCACACACGTTGCACTTATGAGAGTGTTGACGCCGCTCACCCGCATGTGACGCAGTCGCTTGCCCGAGGTATCTCGTAGGGCGCTGACAAGAAAGACGACGATCACAACACCAGCGAGCAGCGCGATGCACAGCTGTACAATCCCGTCTGGAAGAAGTGGCGCCAACCATTCGGCGAGCGTGTCGCGCGCCTGACCCGCGGTAGCCGCCCAACCGGCGTATAGTTTCAACCTGGGTGTCGCGTGTCGATCCGGCGCGATCGCAGTACGCGCGAACCACCATGTAACAGCGACCAGCGGGACTATGGCAACCGTGGCGCAACGACGAAGCCTGCTTCGCCAGTCATACCGGGAATCCAGCAATGTCCATGCGACCACCGCCAGCGGCGCGGCGGCTCCCGCATAACGGACCATTACGGCCGCAGCGGACAGCACGCCTAGTAGTATCAATCGATCGCGCGCACGAATCATCGCGAGTAGAAGAATCAGCAGCAGTGCGATGAACAACGGTTCGCTCAGCACCGAGATCTGCGTGTCGAACAACGCCTGCGTCGCGAAAACAACCAGAACTCCTGCGACGCCAGCGGTGTAGCCGATTGGACTGGCGATCAACAGCACGATGGCCGCCGCCGTCACGGCGGCCGCAAGCACATTGATCCAGCGTGCGGACTGAATCGGCGACACGCCAAATACAACGGGCAACGCGATCGCCACCGGATAACCAGGCGGCCAGAGTGACAACGCAGACGTCGAGTCGGCTCTATCCCACTTGGCGGTAGGGACTCGCATCTGACGCTGCTGCACGAGTGACTCTGCAGCACCCACGTACGCCATCGAATCCGGATCCAGTCCGGGACCCGGTGCACTCGTAGAAACAAAGACAAGAGCCGCGGCGAACACCGCGGCCCCCAGCACTGTGAATGTTTTCAGTTCAGTTGGCTAGTGAGTATTCGGTATCATCACGGCACTTCTGTGTCGCGTCGCGATTGGGGATACTAGGCTCGCCACAGGACATTGTCGAGGTGCGGCGCCCAACGAAAGTGTCGCGCGCTCACTCTCGCGCGACACTCGACCGGCATCGGAGCGATGCCGGGGCCTACCTGAGCAGCATCCGGGCGACGACGACGCCGATGGCGACGAACGCCACCGCGCCAACCATCAACACCGCGGGATTCATCGCGATCGAACGCTTGTACCACGGATGATGACCGCGGTATTTGTCGTCCGGAAGCGCGTCCATGATCCTCTTGTGAACATAGAGCGGCGTCGTTCGACTTCGGAGGGTCTCGGCTTCATCGTGGATCTTGGTCCACAGATCGACCGCATCGTTTCCACCCTGGCTGGCACGAACTACAGCGACACCCACGTCGCCATCCAGCCACTGGTGCAAAACAGATACGGCGCCGGTATTCGGAACCGGAACTTCACGATCCGGGAGATGGCGCGCTGGCGCGTCCCCCATGCCGTTGTTCCTGGACCGCGGCAGTTCAAAGTCGAGCGCCGGATCCGGATGATCTTCTGGCGTATTCATGTCGTCGTACATCACGCGTATTTCCCCTCTAGCAAGTGCTGGAGCGCCTCTCGTGCCCTATGGACACGCATCTTGAGCGCTCCAACCGTTGTACTCAACAGCTCCGCCATCTCCTCATACGACCGCCCTTCCACGTGCTTCATCACGAAAGCTTCGCGTAACGCGGGCGCAAGAGCGGCGAGCGCCACTTCGAGATCCGACCGCAATTCATTGCGATCCAGTTCCTCTTCGGGCGTCGAATATGAGGACGGTTGATCGTCCTCTTCGTAACTAATGTGGGACCGGCGAATGTTCTTCAGCCAGTCCTTGCAGGCGTTCGCCACGATGCGGAACACCCACGCATCGAACCGCCCACGAACCTCCCCAAGGTGGGCGTATGCCTTTATGAACGACTGCTGGAGAATATCCTCGGCTACATCCGGACTTCCAGTCATGCCCAAGGCGTGCCGGTACAGGGGGTCGCTGTACCGCACGATAAGAAGCTCGAACGCGTCTCGCGACCCGTTCAGTACTCTTTGGATAACCTCCTGGTCGAGGTCAGCTTGGTCGACCGGGCTGGTCTCAGAGGTCACGGATGTTACCTGCGGTAGCGTAAGTGGCACAGAATGCGCCCATTCCGGCCATAATATCCACTAAAGGCGGCAGCTACGCCACCCCATGGCGCCAGTGGGTTGCGAAAGTGTTGAAAAATCATATACTTAGCGCGGTTTCTACCCTTCTCCCCAAACAGCCCCTAATAGCCGCCCATGGCCGATAAGTCAGCAACGCCTGAGGTCACGCCAGAAGCTCCGGCGACCCCGGTGGCTCCTCTAATAGTTCCTCCTCCTCCAAAGCGCAGCCCCGGACACCGTGGCGCCGACGTAAAGGATACTGTGGCGGAGATGACCGCCAAGGCCCACGAAATCAGCCTCGAGGCGGGCAGTAAGATGGCCGCCGCGATGAAAGATGTGGTAAACGCAGCCGCTGGCCTGACAGGTTTCGTCCTGGAAAGCGCCCGCGACCTGGTTCAGTATATGGTCCGCCGTGGCCAGATGACTCAGGAGGAGGCTGACAAGCTCATCCGCCAGGCCGAGGACGCCCAGGTCGGACGACCGGCCCCGCCGCCGAGAGCACCCGAGCCGGAGCCAGCTCCCAAGGCAGTGGCCTCGGCGCCACCAGCCCATGTGGCGCCGCCGCTGGTGCACGCTGAGCCACCGGCGCCGGCAGCACCTAAGCCCGCTCCAGCAGCGGCTCCGAAGGTTGCGCCAGCCGCCAAGCCCGAAACAGCTCCGAAGGCGGCTTCCAAACCCGCCGCGCCAAAGGCAGCAGCTCCAAAGGCGGCGCCAGCGAAGTCGGCCGTCGCCAAAGCTGAAGCCAAAGCCACCGATAAGAAGTCAGTTGCCAAGGGCGCCGAAAAGAGCGACCATGCCGCCGCTAAGAAGCCAGTCGCGAAGACCGCCGCCAAGAAAGCGACCGTCAAGCATAAATGACCTCGGCCGAGCTTACGGCAAAGCTCGTAACGATCGATTCCAGAAATCCCACGTTGGTGCCTGATGCTCCCGGTGAGCACCAGGCTGCTTTTTTCCTGGCCGATCTGCTCTCGAGTTGGGGTTTCAGCGTATCGAAGCAGAAAGTCGTCGATAACCGGTTCAACGTCATCGCACGCGCCGGTCCGGCTGCGCCCGGAACAAAGTCGCTCATGCTGAATGGCCATCTCGACATCGTCGGAGTCGATGGAATGACGCACCCGCCGTTCGATCCAACGATCACCGACGGCCGATTGTACGGCCGTGGATCCGCAGACATGAAGAGCGGAATCGCGGCAATGTGTGTCGCCGCCCGCGACGCCGTGGCGCGCGGCATCGACGGCGAGGTCGTCATTGCGCTGGTAATCGATGAAGAGTACGAGAGCCTCGGCACTCGCGCGCTCATCAAATCCGGAATTCGCGCCGATGCCGCTGTCATCGCTGAACCGACCCGACTCGCCTTGTGTCCCGCCCACCGCGGCTTTGTCTGGCTCCGTCTGGATTTCCACGGTCGCGCCGCGCACGGTAGCCGATACGACATCGGCGTCGATGCGATCACCAACGCCGCTCTCGTCATCGCCGAGCTGGATCGCTTCCAGACCGAATCACTGCACCAACGCACTCATCCCCTGCTCGGCCGCGGTTCACTTCACATGTCGCTCGTTTCCGGAGGCACGGGGCTTTCCACCTACCCCGATCTGTGCACTCTGGAACTGGAACGACGGACACTGCCTGGCGAGACCGAGCAGACGTTCCTCAAGGAAGTCGGCGCCGCGATAGCCAAAGTTCGCGAAACTCACGCTGGCCTCGAAGTTGACATCTCCCTGACAACCGCACAGAGCGCAAGCGACGTCGGGACAGACGAGCCCGTGATGCGGGCGATGTCGGACGCGTTACGGGAGGAGCAGTTGTCACCGCGCGTCGAAGGGCTCAGCGCTTGGACGGACGCCGCACTACTGAACGAGGCGGGAATTCCCGCAATCTGTTTTGGCCCGGGCGACATCGCGCTGGCCCATTCGGACACGGAATTTGTGCCGCTGGCAGAGATCGACACCGCTACTCGCGTCCTCAGTCGCTTTGTTCACTCGTGGTGTAACAGCGACCCCTGAAACGCAAAGCACGATTCTGTTCCACGGAAGCGTGACGGGCGATTAGAATCGTTAGATGCAACTCTCGGCCAGACAGTACAACTTGCTGGAACGTGCGATCGCTGACGGGCGCCGGATCGTGGTGTACCGGCGCGGGTCGGAGTTTGTGGTTCGTCCGGAATCGCTCGGCCTCCGCGCCGGCCGTGAGGCGATTGAAACCGTGCAGCCTGCGACCGGAGATCGGATGACGATTTACCTCGACGATCTTGAAGGTTTCGAGGTTGTGGATGCCTGAGGTACCCGCAGAAATCGTCGCCGTGTACGCCGACGAATCGTGCCTCGGCAACGGTCGCGAAAGCGATAACCCGGGAGGTGCTGGCGGCGTTGTAGAATGGCAAAATCCCGCGAGTGGAAAGATCACGCGATGGGACTACTGGATCAGCGAACCGGCCACAACCAACAACCGGATGGCGCTCCGCTCGGTGATAGAAGCCTTTCGGGGCATCTCTGCCAAGCGCAGGAGTTTTGCTGTAGTCTTCACCACGGATTCGCGCTACATCGTCGATGGCATGACCAGTTGGGTTCACGGCTGGGCGAAACAGGGCTGGAAGCGCAAGGGTGGACCTATTGAAAACCTCGAGCTGTGGAAGGAGGCCCTTCGGGCGCTCGGCGCTCACCACTGCGAGTGGCGCTGGGTCCGTGGTCACAATGGCCAGCCTCAGAACGAATACGCCAACGACCTTGCCACGCGAGCCGCAGCATCTCAGCAAGAGTCTGGCGGTCTGATTCCGTCGGCCTTTGATGCGTGGATGGAAGTGCATGGGGGGACTGGCGTTACGAAGCAATCAGTTGCACCATTTCCAAGTCACGAAACATTCACAGGAAAGCACCGAGAATGGACGATCTAGATCGCCTTCACCGCCGGCTGGTGCACAACGTTCGCACAACACGCCCGGAATATCTGAAGATCCCGTTCAGCGTACGCGAACTCTACGAACAGATTGTCCCGTATCGGCACAATCGCCGAGAGCTGGCAATCGAGACAAACGACGATTACGAGACCGCAATCGCGCGGCTTCTTTCAGGTGAACGAGGTTACGTTGTCGCTGACTCCGCAATGCAGGATTCACTGCGACGCGAACTCGCCTCACCCACTGGTGATCCAGGCGTGTTCAAGGATTTCGCGGATGCGACGATCACACTCACTGCAGCAGCTGAATCAGCACAGACCCCTGTCCCGACAGTCGCAGCCTCCGGAATGAATACGCCGGCCTTGCTCGACGCAAATAACAAAGCAACGAATAGTGTCTCGGACGGTCAGGGTGCCGTCGCTGCCTTCGATGCGATGTCGCCAGCAACCGTCGCGCCAGAGGTCGCTACAAGCCCGGTTCCGACACTGCTGGAATCTCTATCCGCGACTGACGCACCAACTGATTGCCGCTTTTGCGGCGGTATTCTTCCTGAGGGCCGCGAAACCAACTACTGCCCGCACTGCGGAGAGAATCTGCGCACGCGCCGCTGTCCAGCGTGCGGATCAGAGATGGATACTTCGTGGAAATTTTGCGTGACATGCGGGAGAGCGGCGACCTGAAATGGCGCGAATCGCCTAGCGTGTTATATCTGACCGTGGCGTCTTGGTGATTAACCGAGCGCCACGCTGATAGGTGAAGTAAGCGTACGCCCACTGTAGTAGCACGCTAAGTCGGTTTCGGAATCCGATAAGATATGTGATGTGGATGCCGAGCCAGATCATCCATGCCACTCGTCCCGCGAGCTGGATCTTGCCACCGAACAGATTCACTATCGCCTTACCTCGGCCGATCACCGCAAGATCACCCTTGTTGAAGTAGTTGAAGGCGGTGCGCGGCCGGCGTTCTATGCTTGCAACAATGTTCCTGGCCGTTACGCGTCCTTGCTGCATCGCAACCTGGGCAACTCCCGGCAAGGGATGGCCATCGCTTTGAAGCGCGTGGGCGAGGTCGCCAATGACAAAAATGTTGGGATGCCCCGGGATCGAGAGGTCGCGTTCAACAATTACCTGCCCTGTCTTCGTAAGCGGAACGCCAAGCGATTTCGATATCGGTGACGCTATGTTGCCGGCAGCCCAGAATATCGTACGCGTCCTGATTACATCGTCACCGACGTACACATTTCCGGGTTCGATTTTCGTAACCGCTGAGCCCGTCCGCACGTCCACTCTCAGATTTGTCAGATCCTGCTTCGCCCGCATCGCGAGTGATTCAGGAAACGCCGGCAGGATCCTCGGACCGGCCTCCAGCAGAATCACAGACGTATCGTGCGTATTCACTCGCCGAAAATCCCTCCGCATCCCGTGTGCAATCTCCTGCATCACTCCTGCGAGCTCACACCCGGTCGGACCAGCGCCAATGATAACGAAGGTCAACCACTCGTCGCGCTCTTCCGGAGTCGCTGCACGTTCTGCTTCCTCGAATGCGAGAAGGAATCGACGCCGCATCTCAAGCGCGTCTTCGATTCCCTTCAATCCCGGCGCGAGCGACTCCCACTCGGGATGGCCAAAGTATGAATGCCGCGTTCCGCTGGCAACGACCAGGTAATCGAACGGGATGTCAAAGTCGCTGCGTCGCCCCGACGGGTCGCTGCACGTCACAATCTGCGCAGCAACATCCACTTCCCGAGCCTCAGCCAGCTCCACAATCGTATTGCTGTTATTCCGCAGGATGTGCCTGATCACTCCAGCAATGTCGCTCGGCGCGAGCGACGCAGTCGCGACCTGATAGAGCAGTGGCTGGAATAAATGGTAGTTGGTGCGGTCGATCACGGTAACGTTTGCCTTCAATCGACGCAGTTTCTTCGCAACCATCAAACCGCCGAACCCACCTCCGATTACCACCACACGGGGCAGCCCATCTATTGCCAGCTCAGTCACTGGAACAAACCCTCACTTCATGCGAGATTCCGCGATCCGGGCGGTCAGCGCCATGATTAGCACGAGCCCGATAAGTAACGCGCTATATGCTGATGCAGTGCCGAATGCATACGATCGAAGTTGCGCGAGGATCTCGATCGATATCGGACGATTCCCATGCGTGTACAGCACGATACTTGCCACGAATTCACCGACAGCCGTTACACATGCCAGCAATGCACCTGCGACTATGCCGGGTCGCGCAGCCGGTAACACAACACGTCGTACCGCCATCCACCACGATGCGCCAAGTCCGCGCGCCGCTGATTCGAGAGACAGATCCATTTGCCGAAGCGAACCCTCCACGGCCTGTGACACGAGCGGTATGTTGCGCACGAAATACGCCAGAGGCAGAATCCAGAACGTACCGACAAGGAGTATCTTGCCAGCAGCCAGGTCATTTGTATTGAAGGTTGCGAGCAGTCCCAGGGCGACGGCTGTCCCGGGGATTGCCCATGGAAGCGCAACGAGAGTTTCGAGTAACTTCCGCCCGCTGAATTTGCGCGTGACGATGAGATATGCACCCGCCACGCAGAACACGAGATCCGCAGCCGTGGCCAGTACCGACATGACTATGCTGTTCCGGATCGGAGTCCACAGTTGGTTGGTCGTGAACAGACCCGCATAGTTATGCGTCGTATATTCCGGTGGTAGCATCTGCGTTGTCCACGCGCCGTCCTTGGCGAATGAGACCAGAACGATCATCAGATGCGGCAGGACAAGTACGAGAACTATCAGTCCGGCAGCACATGCCAGGCCGATCCGCGCCGAACGAGAACGTACTGGCTGACGACTTGCACCACCCTTTCCTGGCGCGACATACAATCGCTTTCCTTCCAGCCAGCGGAACAACATCAACCCTGCCACGGCGCTGATCGCCAGTACAGTTGTCTCGACATATGCCAATCCAATCGCGTCGTTGAGCTTTGAGTTCAGGATCTGCGTGGAAAGCACCCGGATTCCGCCACCGAACACGTACGGCGCCGAAAATGACCCTAGCGCGCTCATGAACACGAGCAGCGCGGACCCGGCTATCGCTGGCGTAAGCAACGGGAGTGTCACCCGCGTCAACCGTCGAAACGTCCCCGCTCCAAGCCCGATTGCCGCTTCGTCCAGCGACGACTCGTAGCGTTCGAGTCCAGCTGAAACGAACAGATATACGTACACATACATCGTGTAGGCGTGTATGAAGATGATCGCGCCGATACCATTCAGATGCCACGGAACTTCCTTGAGCCCCAGCACGATCTGAGTAACACGGGTAATTACTCCCGTATCACCATACAGAAACAGAAACGATATCACGCCTACGAGCGGCGGGAGCGCCGCAGGCAGTAGCGCTGCGGCACGCAATAGTGTACGCCCGGGAAAATCGAATCGCGTGAGGAGAAATGCCAGCGGCACCCCAATAGCCAGCGAAGCTACGACCGACGCAACTGCTATGATAATGCTGTTCTTCAGCGCCTCGACATCGGACGGAGACTCAGCGAATTCCTTCCAATGGCCAAAGCTGCCGGCAATGACCGAGACGTTGGGATAAATGACGGTCCAGGCGAGTATCAGAAGCAACGGCAATGCGGCGAGTGTCGCGAGACGCTCGGCGCGGCTTCGCCCACCCAACCAGCTGGCGATCGTCACGGAACCATCGGCACCGGTCGCGTCACGCGCATGCCGACGGTCGTACCAGGGTCGATTCGGGATCGTGACGCTACTTCAATGACGATCTCATGATCGAGTCGGAGGCGATACACAAAACCGGCTCCTGCAAACCGCCGGGAATCCACTACTGCGGGCCATTCGCCATCTGTGCCGCGTCCTTCACCACGCGGGACGATTTCAACGGCCTCCGGCCGCAATACGATCGCGCCCGTCTCTCCGTCAGACAAACCGGCGAAGGAGCTCAATGCGACTTGGTGCGTGGTTCCATCAATCGTCACATCCGCCGAGTCACCGTGTCGTCGCGCGTGAACCAGCGTCGCATGACCAATGAACTTCGCAACCTGGCGAGACACCGGCCGATCGTAGAGATCCTCAGACGATCCAATCTGCAGTACGTGTCCCAGAGACAACAGGACAATGCGGTCAGCAATCGCAAATGCATCATCCTGATCGTGCGTTACAAAAAGCGCCGGAGCCTTGGTAGCTTTCAGCGTCGCACGCAATTCGTCGCGCGTACTCGCACGAAGCGTGGGATCAAGGTTGGAGAGCGGCTCATCCAGAAGTAGCAAACGTGGCTCGATCAGAACCGCACGAGCAAGCGCTACACGCTGCTGCTCCCCGCCGGATAGCTGTTGCACCATACGCTCGCCCTTGCCGTCGAGCCCGACGCGCTCCAGTGCTGCTCCAGCCCGCTGACGTCTTTCCGCGCGGCCGACACCCCGTGCTTCCAGACCGAAGGCAACGTTTTCAATCACCGACATGTGCGGGAACAAAGCATAGTGCTGAAACACCATTCCGAATCCACGCTTTGCCGGACCGAGTCGCGTAAAGTCCTGCCCGCCGAACAGCACCCGCCCACTATCTGGCTGCTCGTAGCCAGCTACAATTCGCAAGGTTGTTGTCTTTCCAGATCCAGATGCTCCCACCAGTGCAACTAACTCACCCGGTCGTACTTCGAAAGACACCTGGTCAACCGCTCGCTGCCCATTGAACGAACGCGCAATTGCATCGACAATTAGCCCGTCACTGCCTCCGCTCACCCGTGATTCCTTATGTGCGAATCCCAATACCTCATCCATTCATTCAGGTGTTGAGCAAGCAGATTCTGATCAACCGGCATCGGCTTGATCTGCTTCATCGCTGTTTGTATCCAGACAGGGAGTGAATCCTGAGGAATATCCGTGCGTGCTGGAATTCGCAGAAACTGGCGTGACGCTTCAAGTTGCGCGTGCTCGGATGTCACAAACTCATAATACAACTCCGCCTCGCGCAAGTGCTTGGTGCCGCGCACGATCGCTATCGCATCGACCAGCAGTGGCGTGCCGCTCTTGGGAATGACATAGTCGATCGGTATTCCAACACGGTCCCGCATCGTAGCCACGTCCGGCATGTCCCACAGTGTTATCAACCCTTCCCGACTCTTGAGCTTCTGATAGAGAATCGTGGGATTGAGTACGTACTCCTTGGTATTTGCGTCGAGCCGCAGTAGCCAGTTGTAACCGCGCTGCGGTGAACCCGTCTCGGTAATGCTCTTCGCGATCATCGCACCGAATATCGCTCGCATCGTCCCCGACGCAATCGGATCACGAATGATCACCTTGCCCCGCCACTTCGGGTCTACTACGTCTGACCAGTCCTGCGGAGCACTATCACGCGGTATCGCGTCACGATTGTATGCGATGACTTCCGGCGTAAGATAGGTGCCGTACCAGAGATCCTTCGGATCATGCGCTTCGGCAGGGACGGCATTCGCCCAGGTCGGGCGATACGGGCGCAGCAGATTCTCCTGCGCCGCACGAGCGAACGATTCGCTTGGCGCTCCGAACCAGACATCCGCCTGTGGATTCACGGCTTCGCCGCGAATGCGATCCACGATTTCCTGCGATCCCATGTCGACCCATTGCACGTCGATCATCGGATATTTCTTCTCAAATTCCGTTTCGTAAAACTTGAGCAGGTCGATGCCGTGCGGAGAGTAGACGGTCAGTACGGTTCGGTTGTCATGCACGCACGAGCCGAGCGTCGCCGCCGTCGCGGCCAAGGCGATGCCCAGCCCAGCGCGGCGAAACTTCACTTCAATAGATTCGCGAATATTCGAGCGCCGCCCGGGACCGCTGCGGGCAGCTGGCGAAATAGCGCGAGCGTTACATACGTGTACCGACCCTTCCCAACCGTCGCGGTCAGTATTCCAGCGCTGTTCGCCGATTCACCCGGGTCATTCATGCTCAACATCGCGGAGTAATGGGGATCAAAAGTGGTCGGCATGTACGTGGCACGCTCCTGCACCCAGCCGGCGAAGTCGGCATTCGTAATCCGATTCGGTGAATCGAGGAGCGAGTTTCGAGGCTCGAGTATAGTGACCGGCGCGTTCTCATCCGTCACACGCGCTGCCGGCCGAGCCAGCGTAATCGGGTACGGCATCAGCCCGGGCTTCTGCATTTCGTTCTGGCCGTACTGAACAACCAGATTCCCTCCAGCCCGCACGTAATTCATCAGGTACGAGTTGTTGTTGACAAGCAGTTGGCTCGCCTGGTAAGCCCTTGGTCCGATAACGATCGTGCTGTATGCCGATAGATCCGTCGTCGGTAGCGACGCGGGATCGATCTCGTGGATGACCAGACCAAGGTCGCGCAATGCATTCGCGACGTTATCGCCAACACCCTGGATATATCCGATTGTCGCGTGCGCAGGTACCACCACATCCACAGCCTGAATCGGGACATCCGCGGCGCGATACATCCGCTCCGGTGTGATGTGCGGATACTCGATCGGGATGAATCCTACGCTATCTCTCTCAGCCCCATCGATTGCTACCGCACGTACATGATGCACGCCCGGAGCAAGTCGACCGGTTACACGGAACGTGATCGTTCGCGTCGCGCCACCTTCGAGGGCCACCCTTCGATCCGCGGAATCCGTCTTGAGACCCGGCGGCAGCGATACGGAGAGTGAAATGTTGTGAGTCGCTGGCCATGAAGAACGTAAGGTGACCTGGAATATCCGATCGAGCGGGGCGCCTGCTCGTGCGAGTTCAACATCCCGTGCAAAAGTCACTGATATGCCTGGCGCCGTCGTCAGCGGCCGCTCCATCTCTCCCAGGACCGGGTCCGCGTAACGATAAACTGCAGGAGTTCTGACTGTGATCGGCTCATGTCCGGGCAACTTCACCTCGACTGGGAGCCAGCCCGCTTTTTCCCGCGCGTCGTCAGAGATTGAATCCGACGCGGATGCGAAGAGGTCGCCGATCCTTGGTCGCACCAGCCAGTACGGCTGAGTGATCTTGTCGCCGTGCACGTAAACGGTGTGAAGCGAGCTGCTGTCCACGACACCGCGAATGTACACCGCGACGTGAACCGGCACACTGTCGCCCAGCGCGACACGAGCACGATCTGCGATAGCTTCGACATCAACTCCCGCATCCGCGCCTGCGATCCGGTCTCGATCGCTCTGCGTCACATGCAACGTAGTGTCGATTCCGTCAAACATGGACCGCTCGGACGCCGCCGGCGTCGCCGCATTCACGCGCGTCACTTCACGCCGCAGATAATCCATTACAACGCCCTTCCGCGCCGTGCTCCCAAAGCCCTGCGACTTGTGCTGACTACGGCTCTCAGCCGCAATCTCGGCGTATGTCAATCCGAGTATGGGATCGTACTCACCAACGTTCATTGATATGGTGGCGTCCGCGCTCGAAAATCGCGCACCACGATAGAACTTGAGCACATTCCACGGCGCACCGAATTTGCGCGTTGGAAATCGCACCGTATCGGCTGCGGCGTCGTACACCTCACGCGCCAGGATACCCGCGACCTGATGCTGCCCGTGCCCATCACGCGGCGTTCCGGAAAACACGGAAACAATGATCTGCGGCCGGAAGCCGCGTACAACCTTGACCATGTCGCCGAGTACCGAATCGCGCGGCCAGTGGGAGAAGCTTTCCGCAGCGGTCTTCGAGAATCCAAAGTCATACGCACGCGTGAAGTACTGATGCGCTCCGTCGATGCGACGCGCGGCCAGTAATTCCTGCGTGCGAATCACGCCAAGTGCTTCACCAAGCTCGTTGCCTATAAGATTCTGCCCGCCGTCGCCGCGTGTCAGCGAGAGATATGCCGTCTCCGCTCGGTGACCGCGCGCCAGCCACGCTATGAGTTGCGTATCCTCGTCGTCCGGGTGTGCACCAATTACGAGGACTCTGGTATGAACACCCGCCGCTGCCTTCGCCTCCGCGGATGCGACGATGCCGCGCTCCTGAGCTTTCAAGGAGAGCGGCATCAGCGCTATCGTCGCAGCGACAGCTGCAGCCGACAGCAACATGTGCCGGCACATACGTCCAATCGTCTGCACGGTCAACGTACTGCTGCGCGCGTGCGCCCACCCTGTGCCGGTTGAGGCAATGTCAGAACATCGGTGACGATGCGCGTCTGCTCGACCTTGTGCGGCTCCGCATAACCCTCGGCGGGACTCGCGCGCTCTGAACGGCCGATGTAGCGAATGGTGATCGCATTACCAGTTGAGACACGCAGTCGCGGCCACACAAACGTCCATGCGCCCATGTTCTTCGGCTCTTCCTGTGCCCATACAACGTCTTCAATTGCCGGGTACGAATCAACCACAGCCGCAATTTCTTCGTGCGGCCACGGATACAGCTCCTCAACACGTACCAGCGCCACACCTTCTCCACCGCTTTTCTTGCGCTTCTCGAGGATGTCGTAGTAGATCTTGCCCGTGCAGAACACTATTCGCTTGACGCTCTCTCGCTGCTGCATCATCGCGGCATCGTCGATGACAGCGCGAAATGACCCACCTGCGATGTCGCTCAGCTTCGACGCAGCTTCCGGCAGGCGAAGCAGGCTCTTGGGCTGCATCAGAATCAATGGCCTGCGCTCTGTGCTGTGCGCTTGGCGGCGAAGAATGTGGAAGTACTGAGCCGGAGTTGAAGGATACGCAACGCACATGTTGCCCTCGGCGCAAAGCTGCAGATATCGCTCCATCCGCGCGCTCGAGTGGTCGGGACCGCCGCCCTCATAACCGTGCGGCAACAATAGGGTTACCGACGACGCCTGCCCCCACTTTGCCCGGCCCGACGAAACGAACTCATCGACGACGGTCTGAGCAACGTTGGCGAAATCACCGTACTGCGCCTCCCACATCACAAGTGTATCGTCAACCGTTGCACTGTAGCCGTACTCGAATCCAAGAACTGCCGTCTCAGACAACGGAGAATTGAATACTTCAAAGTGCCCCTTCGCAGAATCGATGTGCTGCAGCGGCGTATACGTCTCACCGGTATCGGCGTCGTGTAGTACACTCTGACGATGCGCGAACGTCCCACGCTCAACATCCTGCCCCGTAAGACGGACCGCCTTTCCTTCGAGCAGCAGCGATCCCAGAGCAAGTGCCTCCGCGTGACCCCAATCAATACCGCCCGCATCTCCCATCGCGTCGCGGCGGCGCGTGAGTGTCCGTGCAACTCTGCTGTTGGCCTTGAAACCCTGAGGCCAACGCAACATTGATTCGTTGAGCGATTGCAAAATTGACGCACTCACAGCAGTTGGCCGATCCGACGCTGTACCGCTTGGCAATGGCACAGGCGCAGCTGCGTCAACAGTCCTCGGACCAGCCTGAATCTGCTCCAGATTCGCCATGATTCCCTTCTCGACAGCCTGCACCTCGTCGGAAGTAACCACACCTTCGGCAACCAGTCGCTCGCCCCAGACTTCGCGCGGTGCCTTGTGCGCACGAATCTTCGCATACAGCATCGGCTGCGTAAATGCCGGCTCGTCAGTCTCATTATGACCGTGCCTACGGTAGCTCACCAAGTCGACAAGTACATCCTTCGCGAACATCGCACGGTACGCCATTGCAAAGCGTACAGCCTGAACGCACGCGGGAGCGTCATCGCCGTTCACGTGCACGACAGGAATGTCGTACCCCTTGGCCGGATCGCTCGCGTATCGCGTGGAGCGCCCCTCGTCGGGATTCGCCGTATACCCGAGCTGATTGTTCACGATGATATGGATCGTCCCACCAGTCCGGAATCCCTCAAGCAGCGAAAGATTCATCGTCTCGGCAACTATCCCCTCGCCGGTAAACGCCGCGTCACCATGAACGCAAACCGGAATCACAGCCGTCTCGTCCTGTGTGCCCGCGGCCGTCCGTTGCTTGGCTCGCGCAACTCCCTCCAGGACAGCGTTCACAAATTCGAGATGGCTCGGATTCGGAACCAGCGTAAGCGCAATCTGACGACCACCGATCTCCCGTGCCCCATCAGCCCCCTGGTGGTACTTCACATCACCGCTTGTATCCACCGAGCTATCCGGATGCTTGCCATCAAATTCATCGAAGATTGTCGCGTACGGCTTGCCAAGTACGTGGGTAAGCACGTTGATGCGTCCACGATGGGCCATTGACATGGCAACCTCGCGAGATCCGCCGAGAGCAGCGAGGGCGATGATCTCGTCAAGCATGACCACGAGTGCGTCACTACCCTCGATAGAGAAGCGCTTGTACCCCTGATATGCTCGCCCGAGGAACCGCTCGAGTGCGTCGACTTCGGTCAGACGTTTGAGAACCTGCTTCTTCTCCGCCGCTGTCAGATCCTGATGGTACGTCCCGCTCTCGATTGCCTCGCGTACCCACTGCCTTTCGTCGAATGACTCGAGATGCTCAAACTCGAACCCCATCGTCGACGAGTAAAGCGAACGGAGCCTGGCCGTCGCATCAGCCGCCGTAGCGTCGCTGGTTCCGAGCACGCTTCCCGGAATAGCTGCGAGCTGCGCCTCCGTAACGCCATGGCTCTCGAGTGTCAGCTCTGCAGACCCTGCCGGCTCACTTCCCAGCGGATCTATGCTGACGGCAAGATGGCCGTAGGCGCGAATCGCATCGAGGAGTGCTGCAGCCCCCGCGGCGACGCGAAGTTTTTCGACCGAAATTCCGCCTGCAGTCGCGCCAGCCGCGCCAGCCGCGCCANNCAATCCGCTGTCATCAGCAACCTGACCACGCTGGCGCTGGATTACGAAATATTCGTGTCGCTACCGATGGCCAACACCGCGCCAGCCGCGCCAGCCGCACCACCCAGCTGCTCCGCAAACCGGAAAAATTGACGCCAGGATTCATCTACTGCGGATGGATCACGCCGGTAGGTGTCGTAGGCTTCGACGACATAGCCGTCATTAAAAACGCTGGTGATAGCTTCCGTGCTCATAGCTTCAATTTAACCGATTCCGGCCCCGCTTTCTGCGCTCGGAAAATCAGCGCCGCGCGTGTGCTGGAAACGGCTCAGTCTCTGTCGCGGAGAAACTGTCCTCGCCGGGCCGGAAACGCGGCCGCAAGGACGCCGCATGCAGAAGTTTCTGTGCCGCCGACGACGAAAGCACCGGCAAATAGAGAAATCCCGCAATTCCATTGCAGTCCAGAGGGGCCAGCTCGTTCGACCGCCGCGAAAGACTCACCGCAACAATGGGCGTGTTACGAAGTACTACGTCGCACTCCCATTCGTCCAGCGGATGGGAAGTAAGCAGTTCATACTCGCAGACTACAACGTCTGGCATGCGCGTTCGAGTCGCGTCAACTGCCCCTTGCACTCCGACTACTCCAATCGTGGTCACCTCGGAATGCTCGAAGAACCGAGCCAGGTGGCCCGCGATGTACTCGTGACGGGCAACGCAGACGACGAACAATGGTTTCAAAATGGCGGCCTCTCTAGGCGATCCATGGAATGATGCCGCACTGCCGCTCACTCCGAAAGTGTCAGCGATCCTGTTCGAGGCCGGAATTTCCTGTCGGCGGGCGAAAAAAGGGCGGCCACGAGGCCGCCCTTCGGTCATCCCAACCGGGGTGATCACCGGCCACTTCAGGGCCGATTTGGTACCTTCTTCTTATCGACGTTGTTCCCGAACACTGCCCCCAGGATTCCACCCGCGGCCGCGCCGATCACTCCACCCTTGACCTTGTTCTTGCTTGTGACCGCGCCGAGTATCGCACCGGCACCCGCGCCAATCGCGGCGTCACGCTTTGTGTTCTTTTCAATGTGACTTCCAGCGGAACGGGTGGCGCCGCTGCTCGCGGAGCTACCCTCATAAACATGGTGTACAACTGTCCTGTTCGTCGCCCCGGATGTCCCCGCCGCAGCAGAATTGGCTCGACCACGCTCAAGCGCAGAAATGCTGTCCGTCGCCGCCGCCTGATTCGCCTGGGACGCGAGCGACAGGTCGCTGTTCAATGCATCGTTAGCCTGCTTGTCACCCCGGGAGCACCCGAAGGAGAGAAGAGCCAGCGACAGCGCTGCAAAACGAGAAAGAGCTTTCACCTTATCAACTCCGATTGTTACGAGGAACTGCTGGTGCTATTGACCCTGCTAAGGCAGGGAATGTGCCATTGCCGCCCCAAACAGTAGCCGTGGCGGCGCCAGTTTCTCCGGCTTCTCTGCCACAACCGTCAACTTACACCCCCACACCATCAGAGTTCGAACCCGCGACAACGTTGCTGGTCAGAAACCGGACTGGGATNNTCGAACACCAGTTCCAGTGGCAGCCCCAATTGACGCTCGAGCTCGGGCGCTGCGGTCAATATCCCCAGCCGCCAACCTGCCATCTGCGACCGCATTATCGACCCGAGCGACGCATAAAGGTTTCGAACATCCGTTCCAATCCGAATTCCGTACGGCGGGTTCGTCATCAGCCAGCCGCTACCGATGCTTGTTGTGGCCGCTGCCTCGGAAAGAGAACGCTGCACCATCTGCACATCATCACTTACCCCCGCACGTTCCGAGTTCGCCAGTGCGGCAGCGACCGCCCCGGAGTCGCGGTCACTGCCCACAATTGGGGAAGGGGCTCTTTCGAGTGATCCCGACTGCGCCTGATCGCGAAGTCCACTCCAGACAGCCCGATCAAACCCAGGCCACCGTTCGAATCGGAACTCTCGCAGAATACCCGGAGCCATCCGACGAGCGATCAGGGCTGCCTCTATCGGGATCGTGCCGGACCCGCAGAGCGGGTCGAGCAGCGAGTCCTCAGCGCGCCAACCACTCGCGAGTAGCATCGCGGCAGCGAGCGTTTCCCGCATGGGGGCCTTGGCGGTGGCTTGGCGATACCCTCGCTTGTGCAGCAGCACTCCGGAACTGTCCGCACTCAAAGTCACGCTATCGTGATCGATCCGAACGACAAAAAGTTGCTCACCGCCAAATCCCTCGTGATCCTCCAATGCCTCGGGATCACGGCTCGGTGTGCAGCCGGTGGCAGCGGCGACGCTCTGCGCGAGGCGCTCTGCAACCGCGCCACTGTGGTATAACGCCGATTTGTGACAGCTGACACGAAACCTGACTTGATCGCGCGCCCGAACAAATCGGCCCCACGGAAGGTGTTTGGCGCGCCGCTCCAGTTCAGAGAAAGAGTCGGCGTGGAACGTTGCCACGCGCACCATTACCCTCGAGGCCGTGCGCAGCCATAGGTTGGCACGATACAGATCGCGCGCCGTACCACGCCATTCGACGCCGCCGCGTGACTGTTTTGTCTGCTCGCAACCGAGTAGCGCCAATTCTGACGCCGTAACCCTTTCCAGGCCTGGCGCGGTGGTCGAATAGAGTTCGAGCAATGATTCAGTCATATATTTTGGTGTCGTGACGTTAAGCATCCCTGCCCGCAAGTGACAGTGCCAATTACAGTTTATCCGCGCCATCACTACGTCCTCGGCTTCACGACAGCCCTGGGTGTCGGCTACCTGACACTGGCCATCTTTCGTCACACGGCGCCAATCCAACGACTCCGGCGTCTTGGGGGAGACTGGACCGCAGCCGTGATCCCGCGCCTGCTTGCCGTAATCACCTTCGTTGCGGGTGCTCTGCTCCTGTTCTCGGGCGCAACGCCGGCCGTCGCTGCGCGGATACACTGGCTCAATGCCTGGATTCCGCTGCCAATCATCGAAGTCTCGCATTTCGCCGCCAGCCTCGCCGGTGTGATGCTGCTTATCCTCGCACGGGGGGTGGAGCGACGACTCGATGCAGCGTATCACCTCACCATTGCGCTTCTCATCGCAGCCATCTTCCTGTCGCTGCTTCGCGCGCTGGATATAGAACAGGCTCTCGTTCTCGCGCTCATGCTCGCGGTGTTCATCCCAAGCCGGAAATATTTCTATAGAAAAAGTTCTCTTGTAGAGGAGCGGTTCTCGGCGCCGTGGATCGCAGCAATTCTGCTCGTCGCACTCGGCTCGATCGGCCTTGGACTCATCTCCTACGCGAACCTGCACATTTCGACCGAGACATTCGTCCGGTTTGCCACACACGCGCAGGCCGCAAGGTTCCTCCGCGCGAGCGCCGGTGTACTCGCCACACTAATCGTCTTCGCCGTTCTCCGGCTGGTTCGTACTGCGCGGATGCCAATACCGCGGCCGACGCAGGCTGATCTGCAGGTCGCACACGAAATCGCCGGCGCGTACCCACAGGCCGCGGCACAACTAGCCTTCCTTGGCGACAAGTCGATCCTGTTCAACGCGTCGAAAACAGGTTTCATCATGTACGGGGTACACGGCCAAAGCTGGGTTTCTCTTGGAGACCCCGTTTCATCTCCACATGATGCCGCAGAGCTTATTCAGAGCTTCATACGACTCGTCGATCAGCACGGCGGGTGGCCGGTCTTCTACAAGGTCGCTCCGCATCTGCTCTACGTTTACCTCGACTACGGACTGGATGTCGTCAAACTGGGCGAAGAGGCGCGAGTATCGTTGCCGGATTTCTCTCTTGAGGGCTCCACGCGAAAGAATCTCCGCCGAGTCTGGCGCAAGACCGTCGATGAAGGATATTCGTTTGAGATGGTACAACCCTCGCAGATTCCAGCAATCCTTCCGGAACTTCGCGCAGTCTCCGACGAATGGCTCCGGCAGAAAAAAACACGCGAGAAAGCGTTTTCGCTCGGCGCATTCACGGAGAATTATGTTCGGCGCTACCCAGTAGGCATTGCACGAAAGGACGGCCGCATCGTTGCATTCTCGAACGCTTGGCTCTCCGGGAACAAGATCGAGATTGAAGCGGATTTGATGCGCTACACCGCCGATGCTCCGCCGGGCATCATGCGATATGTGCTTATCGAGATGATGCCGTGGGCGCAACAACAGGGATTCAGTTGGTTCAATCTCGGCATGGCGTCTCTGAGCGGGTTGAGCGTGCATCGTGGCGCACCATTCTGGAATCAGCTCGCGGTCACCATGCGTGGATACGGTGAGCGCTTCTACAATTTCCAGGGCATTCGTGAATTCAAGCAGTGGTTCCACCCTGTTTGGGAACCGCTCTTTCTCATAAGCCCCGGAGGAGCAAAGCGACCGGTGATTCTCGCGAATATTGCAGCACTGATTTCTGGAGATCTCCAGGGAGTCGTCAGGAAGTGAATAATGCGTAAGACCCGAGTTGCCATTGCAATAGTCGCCATTGCAACGCTGATAAGGCTCACTCTCGCCGCCCTGATACCGCTCTTTCCCGATGAGACGTACTACTGGGACTGGAGCCGCCACCTCGCCGCGGGTTACTTCGATCATCCGCCTGCTCTGCCGCTGCTCATCCACGCGGGTACGACTCTATTCGGGGCAACTGCTTTCGGAGTGCGCGTCGGCGCCATTCTCGCCGGCGTTGTGGCGTCGCTGGCAATGATCGTAACGTCATGGCGCCTCGCGGACAGTGGTGGCGCCAGCGCCATGACGGACGGCAATGGGTCGTGTGTGATCCTCGACGATCCCGGCGCACGCGCAGCTTTATTGCTCGCGGTTATTCCCGCTGCACTCGTGGGGTTCGTGATTGCTACCCCCGACGCACCGCTGCTTGCTGCAATCGCACTGACGCTCGCCGCACTCGAGCGCGCAATCGCGTCGCCGCCGCGTTCACGAGAGACGTTTGGCTGGTGGTGCGCCGCTGGATTGGCGCTTGGGGTCGCCTTCTGCTCCAAGTACACCTCCGTTCTTATCCCATTTGGAGTGTTTGTCGCACTTCTATCGAGACGAGATCTGCGTGCACGACTTGCGGAGCCCGGCCCATATGCTGCAACACTGATCGCACTACTGGTCCTCGCACCAAACCTCGTGTGGAATTCACACAACGGCTGGATCTCATTCACCTTCCAGCTTCACCACGGGCTGGGGCAGACCCGCGGTTCGATTTTCGGGCGCGAACTTGCGGTAATTGGCGGGCAGCTTGGCCTGATCTCTCCCGTCATCGCAGTGATGGCGGCCATCGCAGTAGCTCGTGCCATCCGCCAGGTTGCAGACGCACGACGTTTCATGCTGGCTGTAATCGCAACTACGGTATTCGTATTTTTCCTGGTCAGTGCGATCCGACGGCCGGTAGAACCCAACTGGCCCATACCAGCGCTCGTCGCCGCGCTCCCGCTGCTCGCGACGCTTCCACTTCGCGGCCACAGCCGCGCATGGTTTGTAGGCGGCAGCGCGTTCGGCGCCGCATGCATTCTGCTCGTGGCGGCCCAGGCTATCGGTCGCATAATCCCCGTGTCACCGCGTCGCGATCCGATATCAAAGGCATATGGTTGGTCGGACCTTGCGAAGGCAGTGAAGTCAGCTGAAACAAGAGCGCGTGGCTGCCCCGTGACGTGGGTTGCCGCAGACAGATATCAGGACGCATCAGAACTGGCATTCAACCTCCCTGATAATCCGCGAGTATTCGCTCTCAATCTGGGCGGCCGCGCCAATCAGTATGATCTCTGGCCCCGCCTCTACTCAGTGGCCCAACCGACTGACTGTGCATTGATCGTCGTTGATGAGGGCGAGACTGGCGAACGTGTGGTCAGACGGTTAGGCGCCGCGCAGGCGACCCTGGTCGGCCCAGCGTTGCTAACCTGGCATGGAGCTACGGTAGGTAAGCGCGCCATCTGGCTCGTGCGAGGAATCCCGGCGGCGCCGGTCCCTCAAGTCGAGTTATCGCCCGCTCAGTCGGCGGCCCTGTCCGCAACCGCGGTAGCGCTTCAATCGCATCGCCAGATACTCGATTCAATAGTCTCGGTCTATGTTCGCGGGCCGGGACCAGCTCTGGTCACAACGACTGCCGAAACGGGCGTGACACGCGCCGATCAGAAAGCCACCATCGACGCGAGAGTTGACTCCCTTCACGGTCTGCTGCATAGGTCCGGATTTGCTGCCGTTTATCGCGACTCACGGTATCACGAATGCACGTTCGTTCGCTCATCCGAACGCGATAATACAGACTATGGGTATGTCTTCGCTCCCGATGGCTGCCGTTTGGCAGGCAGCGAGGGCGACGGAGTCTTGCGGTTAGAGCACGCACAGGATTCGTGGTACGCCTACGTGTCGCCCGAGCGCCGACCTGATTGAGCCGCCGAAGTCAAGCTTCACGTGTTCGCGCCGGGGCCCCAAAAACGGAATGGTTCGTGCCTAGAAAAGGCTTGATATGTCAAAGAATTCGAAATCGGCGGCGATCTCCAGAGCCGCCGCCCAGTCCGTGCTATCCAGCAGATTCGGCCACCCGGATTTCCGTCCCGGACAGTGGGAGCCTGTAAAGTCCATCCTTTCTGGACGCGACACCTTGGTCGTCATGCCCACCGGGAGCGGTAAGTCCGTCATTTACCAACTGGCCGCACTCATGACTCCGGGACTCACCGTTGTGGTGAGCCCGCTGATAGCACTGATGAAGGATCAGCATGACAAGCTCGGCGCGATCGGCGTTGATTCCGTAGCGATTCATTCACATCTGTCGTCTGCCGAGGCGAGAGAGACTCACCGACAACTCGCTGAGGGTGAAGGCGAAATACTCTACGTGACCCCGGAACGATTCAGAGATCGGGACTTTTTTGGGCAGTTGCTGCAACGAGAGGTGTCGCTTTTCGTCGTCGACGAGGCTCATTGCGTATCGCAGTGGGGTCACGATTTCCGGCCAGACTACCTGACACTCGGTTCCATACCGCAACGTGTTGGCAGGCCCCCGATCCTGGCGCTCACAGCGACCGCAACCGAGACAGTTCGCGACGACATCATTCGTCAGCTCGGAATGCGTGGTCCGTTCATCACTGTGACGGGATTTGCGCGCCCGAATCTGCGCTTCGATGTTGTGCGAGCCGTAAACGACAATCTGAAGGATCATATAGTCGAGAACCTGCTGCGTGAGACACAAGGTTCGGGCGTCATCTATGCGGCGACTGTCAAGGAGACTATCCGGCTTCATACTCAGCTCAGCGAGAAGTTCGACGGGGAACTCGAAATAGGACTGTATCATGGCAAAATGGCCGCCGCCGATCGCCGCGATACTCAGGATCGTTTCATGGGCGGTTCACTCAAGGCGATCGTTGCCACGAACGCATTCGGACTCGGTGTCGACAAGCAGGATATGAGGTTCGTAATTCACTATCACTTTCCTGGTTCGATAGAGTCTTATTACCAGGAGGCCGGACGCGCCGGCCGTGATGGCGCGCCCGCAACATGCACACTGCTCTACCGAGTCGAAGACAAACGCATTCAATCCTACTTCTTGGGCGGTAAGTACCCCGAGGTATCCGAGGCCGCGCGAGTCGCCATCGCGCTCGAGAAGTACGATCCCCAAGCACTGGCGCCGCTTGCCGATCTCGCCGAAGTCACCGGCATCGCCAAACGTAAGGTCAAGATCGTGCTAGCCTTGCTCAAGAAGCACGGATTGGCTCGAGAACACAGAGGCAACAACTGGCAGCGGTTGCGCGACAACCTCACGTCGATTGATCTCACCGCAGATCTCATCGACTACGAAGATCGCCGCTCCAGGGATCAGGCCCAGCTCAACACGGTAATCCAGTTCTGTCAGACCACCGGCTGCCGCACGCGATTCATTCTCGAACACTTCGGCGAGGAAATCGACGCGGGATGGACGTGCGGGAATTGCGATGCCTGCGATCAGCTCTCTGCATGGGAGCGCCTGCGAACGGCCTGAGGAATCGTTTACCGGCCTCCGTGCCTTGTTTGCTGCGATGTCCATCGTTACCGACAAACCATTCGTGATTGGCGACTCGATCACAATGGATTTACTCCTCCCGACTGGCTAATCCTTTCGACTACCCTCGCGATCTTGAGTCTGCCGCTGCACGCTTCAGTCGAACGATCATCGCGTTGAGGCCGACCTCTCGCGCATTCAACCCCATGCCGGTCATAAGAGTCTGGACAAAGTCAACCGGTATGCCAAGTGTGACGTCGGGTGTCTGATCGTTGACAGCCGCAAATACAATTGCGAGGACCGCCGCAACTGTCGGTGATTGCCGGACGTTCACGTCCGCATAAAAGTGCATCAGACCGTCGTGATACTCAGGGAATATGTCAACGCGCGTCTGGCACTCAGGAACGGTAAACTCACTCCGATCCACGTCACGGTAGCGCTCTGGAACCGGTTCCAGCTTCCGCGAATACTGAACGAGGGCCTGCATTCTCTCATCACGGTCCATCGCTGCAAATCGCCGGAGCACACGAGCTATCGCTTCGGGTATCTGTTCAGGAGAGCTGCTCACAGATGCATGCCGACTACTTGCTCTCCCCGATGCCGCTTCTCGACACGAGCTGCGCGGCGAGGACAGTTTGAATTACGCTGGTGATGTTATTGGTCGCGCGGTCTGCGGCACTGGTGCCGTCGCTGGAGATATTGATCAGGCGCGCTTCCGCGAGCGCACTCGCAATCACCGGCGCAACCTGCGGCAGCAGCTCAATCTGACGATAGCGAAAATAACTCTCACCACCAGCCTGAATCGCCGCATTGACCTTTGCAATGCTCTCGGCGTTTGCCGTTGCGACACGAGTGATACGGATAGCTTCGGCGTCAGCAGCGGCTTCTGCTTCGATCTTCACGCGCTCTGCGTCGGCTCGAGCTTGCGCGATCTGGGTGGCCTCCAACTCGGACGTGCGTTGCACCGCAAGCGCGTCCTGCTTGAGAGCCTCAGCCTGCGCGATCAGCGCAGCGTTGGACGCCTTGGTCTGCTCGAGCTCGCGCTGCTTGTCGGATATCACGCGTTCCGCTTCGAGCTGCGCTTCCTTCGCGCGGCGTGCTTGCTGCGCAGAGACGATATCCGCATTGGCCTGAGCTTCAGCGGCCGACTGCCTGCGCCGCGCATCCGCTACTTCCGACTGAACAACCTTGATGTTGAGCGAGTTGAACCCGAGGCCCAGATCAGTCAACTCGCGTGAGCACGCCTTGCGAATGATCACCGCGAGCGGATCATCATCATCGTCCGCCACCTGAACCGCTGATATCGTCATCGACGACGACGCTGGCACACTCACAGCCGTACTCCCGACGTCAGCGGACTGCGACGAAACCGCACGCGGAACAGTCTTCGCCGAGAAGAGCTGATCGTGTGTCAACAGATTGATAGCACGTCGACCGGAGCTGGACAGCAGATCCGTAATCGTACTCATCTGATCAGGTTCCGGCTTTGCGAAAAATCGGTTCGCAGCAGTCTTGATCATCGCGTCCGTCTCGCCAACCGAAACGATTGCACTCGCCAGCACTCGTACCTTGATAGGCTGTGGATGCCCGTTGTCATCGACATCTGCCGTCTGGTCGGTGATGTCAAGATCTACGTTGATAACCTTGCTTGAGAGTGTCGTTCCCGTTGTCAGCAGCGGGATCTCCTTCGACTTCCCCGGTCCGCGGTAAATCACAGTCCCGCCACCGGTCCAGCTTACAAGCCTGATCGTTCCCGCCTCGACATTTCGCAGGAAAGACGCGACGATCGTCGGAATCAGAATCAGAACGACAAATACGACACCGACAATCAGTAGAATGGATTCCATGAGTTATTGATTGGTTGATGGAATTGCAGGCCTGTTACGCTTTGCGTTCGTGCCCAATATACGACACAACGCAGCGGCTTCGAGCAGCGTCCACGTCCTCAACACGCAATACATCCCCGGCACGCACCCTCACACCCAGAGCACGGTCGTCGGATCGCAGCGTGCCGAGGCATTGAACTATCTGACCGTCAACCTCGACGGAGATCAATCCCTGACCATTGTCGTCGAACCCGCTGGCCGCGCGCGCCTCACTCATCAGGCTGCCTTCGAGCGTCACCGCGGGATTGGATGCAAATCGAAACAGGAAACGCCACAGCGGTTCGACCAGCACCCGCTCGAAGACAAGAGCGCCAAGCAAAGCGGCTGCAACGAGCACGATTCCACCCAGAAACGGCCGCGCAACCACTCCTGTGAGACCAAAGCCTACCAGTAAGCTGAAGAGCGCCCGCGGAGAAGCTAGTGACAGCAGAGTTGACCTGATCCCGCCTGCGCCTGCGTGATGGGCAGGCGACATGCGGCCGGCGAGGTGGAGTTCGCCGGTGTGGCCGGAGTGCGAACTAGTGTCGCCGTGGTGCCCGGACGCAGGACCACCGGAGCCATGTCCCCCGTCGTGCGATCCCGAATGCGCGAGACCCGTCGCGGCCATCGCAACCAGGCCGGCGCCACCTAGCGCAAGAGCGAATGTGTAGGGGTCCATGAAATCGTGCTTCAATATACGCATCGCGTGCGGAGGGTAGCGGTAAAGCAGGTTCTATCGCTACCAGCCGTAACGCGCGTATTCGCTTAATTCTTCGCTGCAGCCCCGCTTACCATCGACGAAATTCGCGCCTCGAGCACGCCCTTGGTCGAGCAGACTATCGGCGCGGTGGAGAAAGCCATTGGTGCCGCCGTTGCCTGGACGAGAGTCGCGACTTCCGTCGTACTATCCGCTGTTGCGGTGAGCTGCGACACCACGCTCATGCTGATCAAGTAGCTATCCGCGTTGGCTCCGTCGCCACTGGCTCCGCATTCGAGCATCGACGACAGCCGCTGATTCCCGAGACTGTGGCTTCGTCTCATCCCCATATTCCCGAGTTCGTGGAGACTTGGCTGCAGCGTCGTCAACGGAATGCCAAGAGCGGAATATGCCTTGGAGAGGCGTACCCACGCATCTGCAATCGGCATCTGCACCGTGGATTGCTGCGCAATTTTGAACTCCGGAGGAGTGTTCATCCGATCACCGCCCTGCGCGCCGCTGACCTGGACGGATGGACCGGAGGACCACCCTCCGTTGGCCGGCGTGGCGGACGCACATCCAAACAGAAAAAGGATCCCGGCAATTGGCCAGGGGCGTGTCGTACGAAGCACCGAGTGAGACATGGCAGTTCTCCGATGGAAGGTGGCTAGAAAATCTAGCTCTCTACGCTCGCAGCCGGCATGGCGTGCCTGTCAAACTGCGACGAAGGTAGCTCTACACAGCCACCGGGAGCAGCGCTCTATGCCAGGCGGCAGCCGCACTTGTCTCGAAATGGTCTCGCCAGTCACCTACGGTTGGCACGCTGAGGTCAAATACACGACTGCCAGCCTCTATCGATCCGCCTTGCGCCAGCTCCACGAAACCCGATCGGTCGGTGGCCTGCACTGAGCCATCCACCGCTCTGAAGTAAACACGCGAATTGCCAAGGAGCGCAATGCCAAGACGCGACTCCAGACCCTGCAGCACGCGGAATAATGCATCCAACGAGCAACCCGACGCATTTTCATCACGTTGGTCGACAGCAATGGCTAGAAAGCGATCATCTCGCCAGTCGCGCGCGACTGTCAGCGGCGAGCCGTGCGCCCGCCAGTCTTCGAGGTACTCATCAACGCTCTTCAGCAACGTTGCGGCGGCGTCGGGCGACAGTTCTGCGGCGCTGCCGAAGACCCACACGCGAGCGTCTTCCGGTAACGAAGAGAAAGCAACAAGGGGCATGTCGCAATATAATCGCGCACACGCCCCGTTTGAGCCGCCCTGCAGTACCGCAAGACCGCGCTAGAACCCGCTGGCCGTAGCCTGTTGCATGGCCGCATGGTTCGCCGCGCTGGCGTCGCCGCCGGACGCACCGGTGCGGCTGCGAATTGCGTCTTCGAACGCCGCAAGCTCGATCACCATCGCCGCGCGAAGGTGCTCGATATCCTCCGCTGCGCCCTCGCCTTTCCATATCTTGTCGATCTGCTGCACTGTGCGGATTGCGCCAACGTTCAGCGCGGCACCGCGTGCACGAGTAACGATCGAGTTGAGAAGCGGCACCTCTGCAGGACCAACCTGCGCCTGTGCAAGCGCGTCATCGAGTTCGTGCAGAACCTGATGCGCAATCGCCAGCATCGGCTGGATCGTGCGGGAGTAAAAGCGGAGACGCTTGCTCATCTCCCGCCAGGATTCCCACCGAACCGGCGAGCGTTCCATTGCACGATTGATCCGGCCAGCGAACGGCTGGATCGCAATTGGCTTCTTGACGAAGTCGATCGCTCCATAGCCGAGCGCCATCTCTACCGTCTCAATGTCCGCCTGAGCTGTGCAGCACAATACCGGGATGTCACGGAGATGCGGCATGCTGTGCTTCTCCTTGAGCAGGTCCAGACCATTCATGTCGGGCAGCATCATATCTGCGATGACCATGTCGATTGGCTGCGTTCGAAGCTGTTGGAGCGCCTCGGCTCCGGTATGCGCTTCGCAGTAGGCATAGCGCATCCGCTTTAGCAGAGCGGAGATGATGTGGCACGTGACGAGGTCGTCTTCGATGATCTGGATCATAAAGCAATTATCGGCTGCTTCATCCGGGACTGTAGAGGGAGGAAATGGCCGTTTCCGCCGCCTCGGTACGCTTGCGGTCAGGCCGTTACAGCGTGCGCGGGAAAGGCGGAATCCAGTGCCGCTCGTACCCGTGCAAACTCGGCCTCCATGTCTTCTACAAGACCTCTCGCTCCGGCCAGATCGTGCTTCTGCCCGGCACCCTGCAACGCCGCTCCAATTGCCGCCATCCCCGTTGCACCCATGTTGCCACTGCTTCCCTTGAGGGCATGTCCCGTACGCTCGATCGACACCGCGTCGGCTCCCTCTACCGCAACATGCAGCGTCACAAGTCGCGAAGAAGTGTCCGAAACGAATGTTCCTATCAGGCGGTTTACAAACTCGTCTCCGCCCTCCGCCATCGCCGCCAGATTGTCCAGAACAGTCAAATCTACAGAGACGGACTCCCGGCTCTGAACCGAGGAGTCTAGCGCAAACTGAGCAGCTAGCGCTGCGACCAGGGCCGGGTCGGCCGCAAAGGACGTTGCCGACGTAGACTGCTCGGGCGCGCGGCGACGTTCCAGCCTTTCAGCCTGCTCATTCCCCCTCGCGGTGAAGACGTAATCGCCAGGGTCGAGCGCCGAAGATTTGGCGCCTGGTTTGACGGCGTCTGGAATCCAGCACTCCATCGCGGTTTCGAGCTCTTCCAAGGCAATTGGCTTCGGTATGAATCCATCCATGCCTGCATCGAGGCACCGGGCGCGATCCTCACGCATCGCATTTGCAGTCATCGCGATTATCGGCGTGCGTCGGTCGCCAGATTCCTCCCGCTCACGGATCATGCGGGTAGCCATATATCCGTCCATCTCCGGCATCTGACAGTCCATCAGAACGAGATCATACGGAAGTTGAGCGAGCATATCGACAGCTTCCTTCCCGTTCGACGCGATATCGCAGCGATAACCGAGCTTGTTCAACATGTGCGATGCAACGCGCTGGTTGACCGGATTGTCCTCCGCTACCAGCACTCGTGCCCGTGCCTTGTCCTCGCCGCGTACCGATCGCTTCGTCGTTGCACGACGTGGGCGCGGCGCAAGCTCCGGCCGAAGGACCCCACTCAAGGCCGTCAGCAGCTTCGTAGGACGAATGGGCAGCGCAAATGTCGCGTCCACGCCAGCCGCCAACGCGATAGTCGGTGCCGGCCTTTGCCGCGGTTGCGACAGTGCTACGACGTTGCGAACTGCATTTCCAAACTCACGTCGAAAATCGCGCACAATACGCAGCGGATCCGGGCCGAGGGTCGCCAGATCGATGAGCACAAGATCGTAGCAACCACCTATAGCAACCTGACGCTGCAGCAACGCACGCGCTTCAGTCATATTGCGTGCACCATCCGTGATGGTACCCCAATCTTTCGTGTAACGCCGCAGCACGATTCGCGTGAGTTTGCCCCCGACGACTACGAGAACACGGGAACCCGCGATACTCGCTGCATTGGGAGTCTGTATGACACGCGGAGCATGTTGCGCTACTATGGTAAATTCGAATACGCTCCCTTCCCCATGGACACTCGTAACATTCAACGCACCGCCCAGCAGCGCGACGAGCTGCTTCGATATTGCAAGACCCAATCCGGTGCCACCGTACTTGCGCGTCGTGGAGCTGTCCGCCTGTTGAAACGGCTGAAACAGGCGGCTGCGGCCTTCCGCTGTCAATCCGATCCCGGTGTCACTCACCTCAAAGCGCAGCGCGACCGTATCATCACCGTCTGATGCAACCGACACGTGTACATACACACGGCCCTTGTGCGTGAACTTCAGAGCGTTACCAAGGAGGTTGAGCAGGATCTGACGCAGGCGCCCCTGATCCGTACGTACCGTGACGGGAACTTCATCGTCGACATAGAAACCGAGCTCCAGCGTCTTCTGAATCGCCTGCTCCGCCAGTAGTTCCACTACCTCTTCAACTGTTGTTCGAACGTTGCAGTCTATTATTTCCACCTCGAGGCGGCCCGCCTCGATCTTGGAAAAATCAAGGATTTCGTTGATGATCGTGAGCAGAGACTGACCTGAAGAACGCACAGTATCCACGTACTCGCGCTGCTCCTGGTTCAGCCCGGTGTCCAGCAATAAGCCAGTCATACCGAGCATTCCGTTCATCGGGGTGCGGATCTCGTGTGTCATGCGCGCGAGGAATTCGCTTTTCGCCTCATTTGCCTGTTCGGCCTTCTGCATGGCTTCAGCAAGTTCGACGGTTCGGTCACGAACTTTCTGATCAAGCCCAGCGAGGATCTGCTGCATCTCGCGCATGAGCGTCTCGCGTTCGGTAAGCGCCCCGCGAATACTCTCGTGCACCTGCCCGGCATCCGCGCGATTCGTGACTACCGCGGCCGCCGTGGTCAGCTTGAGTCTTCGAAGGCGTCGTGCAAGCAAGGCAACAAGACCGGCCTCGATAGCAATGCCGAGGCCAAGAACTAGCACTGAGGAATGCACTGACCGACTATTCGCGTGGGACTACTGCGTGAGCCTGCTGGGCGGACCACCCCAGAATATTGAATCAGCAGTCGCCTGGCGCTCGAAAGAGTGCTGCGTTGACGCAGACTCGCTGAATGTCGGCAGACGTTCGCCCGCAATGATTACCGCCTCTGAACGCCCGCCAGAAAGAAGCGATGACGTGGCGTGCAGGCGTCGCTCAATGTCGCACAGCATTTGCGACACGTGGCCAAGCTGCTGAGAGGTGATATCCTGAAACTGAAGCGATCCCATTATCGCGAACAGTTCATCCCGCAACCGCGCACGAACCTCACTGGACTTCTGCGTGTTGTCCGTTGAATCGTCCTGAGAGCCGATTTCATCAAGCCGGTCGACGAGATCGTGGACGCGCTCAAGGCCGTCCATCATGCGCGTTGCGGCGACTTCGGTAGCTCTGGATACTTCCGTGAGTTTGAGTGCACTGTCGCGGATTTCCTGGAGCGTAACCCCTTCCAGTGCTTCGCGACTCGTGTGCAGCGTGCAGAGCACCTGGGCGATCTCGCTGGACGCTCTCTGCATTACGCTAAGCAGGACACCAACCTGATTACCAGCGAGGTCGGGATTGTGTACATCTTCGCGCAATTCCTCCAACTCACTATCGACCAGACGAAGCATCGTCTCGGAATCGTAGAGAACATCGGCGATGCGGGAGTTGGACATTGGGATTTAACCAGCTCGGGTTGCCAGCACCGCGTCAATTTTCTCGCGAAGGACTTGAGGAGTGAACGGCTTCACTACATAGCTGTCAACTCCCGCTTCCATTGCGGTGAGGATGTCATCACGCACGCTACGTGCGGTGACCATAATGAGCGGCATCAGCTTCGTCTCTTCGTTCGAGCGAATTGCGCGAGTAAGTTCCGCGCCGCTGACCTTCGGCATGTTCCAGTCTGTAATTACAAAATCGACGGAAGCGAGCTTCTCCATTGCCTCCGCGCCGTCACTCGCCTCCACAACGTCACTGAACCCGACACGTTGGAGGGAGTTGACAACAATACGGCGCATTGTGGCGGAATCATCTACAACGAGGAAGCGCATGTGCTTAGCTCCAGAAAGTCTTCGAGGCGCTTCTACAGGTCGCCGCTGCGAACTATCGCACGCGCAACCTGATCAGCCGTTTCGAGGGAGTTGTACGCGCCCGAAAGGATGTTTGATCGAATCTGATCGGCGCGCTGTGGGTCAAGCGATGTCGTCGATCCCGCGGTAGTATCCTGACTTGCAAGTGCAAGTCCTGCGTCCGATATCTGGACCGCGTCAGCTCCCCGAGCTGATGCTACTGGATCTACCGGACCGCTCGACGAGGCCGACTGTTGCGTGCGTTGCAGAGCTTCAGCCGCGACGCTGCCCTGAATCTTGTGTACGTGCATTTAGTTTCTCCTTGCGTTCGAATATCGGGTGCAGGGGGCAGTAACTTTACCGCCGCCCGATCGTACCGCGCCTAGCGGATCAGGTTGAGCGTCGGCGCGGTGGCAGGCTGCTCAGGAGCCTTGTAACTCGCCAGGGCGCGCGGCCCGACGTCCAGAGACCTAAGTGCGTAGGCGACGTGTCCACAGAGATCGGCCAGCGTCTCACGGGCCTCTTCGTCACCGTCACCCTCTGCTACGGAGTCAATCGCATCGACGTCCGACACAGCGTGTCGCCCAGCGCTGATATTCCGTACTACGGAATCAACGACCCGGTCGATGTTCTCCTCGAGAATGGATGCCGATGAATGGCCCATCATCTGGCCGTTCCGTCAAACCTGGTGTCGCCCGGCTGGGCAGAGCTACCGGCAGGCCACTGCGTACGAGCGGCAATAACCCAGGACTCGTGCAGGCTGGATGCCATCTCCATGACCTTGGTGAGCCGACCAATGTCGAGTGTCCGACCTATGGCCAGAATCTCGGTACCGAAATAGGCGTATAGTGCGGCAAGACGCTGTGCCAACTCTCCGCCCTTTTCACGATCCAGCGCGCCCATGAGCTCAATAACGATTGCGGATGCCTTTTCCAGGCTCGCCGCCTTGCCCTCGAAGTCACGCTGCTGGATCTGTACCTGCGCGCGGCGAAGCTGCGCTAGAAGGTGCTCGTAGAGCAATGGAACCAGCCATTCCTTCGACCGGCTGACCACGTCATTCTCAAGGTACTTGGACGTATACGCACTATATCCCATGCTGGGCAGTGTCGGGTGAAAAGGAGCAAAACTTGAGCGCTGTACCGACTCTACAGCACCACGTCGACGGTCGTTAACCGCGCCTGTCCAGGAATCGGGTCGTGTCTGTACGATAGGCTGGCGGCAAACCCGCCTGCGACCCCTGTGCGAGCGATTTCCTAACCTCTCGGCCCATGATATCGCGTTCTCTGCCACAGTCATCGGCAAGGCGCGAGGAAGCGCTGCCGAGCGTCTCCGCGTTGGAGCGAGCCGCGAAGCTACGCTTGCGTATCTCTGTCGCGCGCGGTCCAATGAACTGGCCTGACGCCAGCGCCTCAACGAGTGGCGCGAAGCGCTTACCGCAGAGCGCTGCGTCGCGCGCAAGCCTGTCCCCACGTGACGCCATCTCGAACAAGGCCGCGAAGTTCGCGGTCCGCAATACGGCGTGCTGCGTATCCAGTAACATTTCGTATTGCAACACAAGCGAGTCGAATTCGTCAAGCGCTTTTACCGCCTTCGCGTGTGCGGCAAGCGGTACATCACTCACAAGCGCCTTGCTCACGCGCCCGTCCCCGTCGTCGTTGAACCACCCGAGCTGCCGGAGTTGCTACTTGATGTCGATCCGGTCAGGTTCGAGAAGGCTGCAAGGAATGAATTACCTTGAGCGCGAATCTGTGAAACGATGGCATCCATATTCGAATACTCCTTCAGAAGCGCGGCCCGCTGCAATGCAATTCGCGCGGTGAAGTCAGCCAGGCGTTGCTGCTGAGTGGTTATCGTATCGTTGATCTGTTGACTCTGAGCAGCGATCGAGCCGCCGGTTTGCGTCCATGCGGTGAGCAATCGATCCACAACGGAACCGAAGCCCTGCGTCAGTGTCAGACTGCCGATTGCGCCTGGCGCGGTGCCAAGATATGCGATGCTCAAACCATCAACCGGAGTTCCGGCCGCTCCTACGAGCTGTCGACCTGACCCTGTCGCGGCGTAGCCACCAATTGTGCCTTGAAGGTCCAGACCCGTCGAGGTCCCGGCTGCAATTCCGAGTTGCGTGTCGGGCGCACCGCTTCCGGAGTACGAGACCGAGAAGCCTGCAGCCGATCCGAACGAAGCCTGTTGAATCTGAACCTGTCCACCCACGACGGCCGCGTTAAGTGACAGAACACCGTGACCGGCCGCTGTAACATTCGTAGCGCCGAAATTCAGAGATCCGCCGCCTTCGTTGTTCGCTGTCAGCGAGAGGGCGAGTGGAGACGATCCGCTCGTATTCGAGCTTACAGATAACTGCCCGTTCACAATCGATACGGTCGCACTGGAACCGATGGACGACTGCAGTTGCGTGACGAAATCCGCGATAGTAGATGAGGCGCCAACAGTAAAGCTGCCGGAATAATTGGTACCATTACCCGAGGTGCCCGAATAACCGATTGTATCGCCGACGGCCACACCCGCGGATGTGCCCGGGCTCGACTGCAAATCGGTCAACAGTGTGGAAGATGACGCGGCAGTTCCAGTCGAGTCGAAAACCGTGTTCCCTGACTGCAAGGCGCGATTTTGGGGAGTTCCGAAAGACGCATTGAGCGCAGCAACAATCTGCGCCGTGGTCATACCGCCTGCCAGCTGAATTTGCGCGCTCGCGTTCGAGATGGTATCCGTGACGGTCATCGTGTCGGGCGCGCCGGTCTGGTTGTAAACGCCACTGAATCCCGAGCCCAGGGCTTGCGCCTGCGTAGCAGCCTGCGTGACGTTTACGTCGTAGTTACCAGGCTGTGTCGCAGAAGTAGACGCAGCGTAGACCAGCGACGGATTCGTCGATGTACCCGATTCCATGAACAGCTTCGTCACATCCGAGTAACGAGTATTGAATGCCGTGGTAAACTTGCTCGAGTCAAACGACAGATGTCCGTCGGAGGTGATCGATATTCCAACAGTATCCGGCGTCGACATGTCCGCTGCTGCACCTGCGACTGGCGCCAGCATTGCTTGGCTGAGCGCACTTCGTGCTGTACGAAGCAGCGAATCGTTGTACAGTGTCGGGTTGCTGGTGGGATCGGTGCCCGGCGTCTGCTGCGTCTTTATGTAATCGACTACTGCGTTATAAGCGTTGACGTAGCTTTGAACTGCGCCCGTAGCCGCGGAAGTGCTGAGGGAAACTCCTACAGTCGCTGTGGTGTTCGGGTCTGCAGCGGTAAGATTGAGTGTCGTATTGGCAATAACATCCGATACCGTGTTGCTAGCCCGCGTGAACGCCACGCCATCGACAGTGAATTTCGCATCAGCGCCACTTACGAGCTCGCGTGCACGTCCAGTGGAAGTCGTTGCGAATGCGCCGAAATCCAGCCTGCCGCCACCTTGGTTGTTCGCGACCATCTGAAGCGAGAGACTGCTCTGCCCCAGGGTGCCATCGCTTACGACAATGTGCCCTGAGGCGTCGATGCTCGCGGTTGCGGGGCGCGCGCCGGCACCGAACCCGGTAGTGGGGTCATTCAGTTTGTCGAGCAGTGTCTGAACGGTGTCGCCGGCGCCAACGGTGTACGAGATGTTCACCGCCGAACCATCGCCACGTGTCCCCGAGATGGTAAGCGTATCGCCTACTTGCGGAGAGGCTGCCGACCCGCCGTTCCAGAGATTGCTGATCAGCGTAGAGGCGGTGGCCGCGGTTGTCGCGTTGCCATCCGTCATCGCATCGCCCTGAACCTGCTGCGCTACAGACGAGCGTCCGCCGGTTACTATACCGAGCTGCTGCAACGCGTTGCCACTGTCCACGAAATTGGTCGTGTTGCGTACATCGAGATAGTACTGCGTGGCCCCATTGACCGTGGTGCTCTGAACAGTCGCCTGGATTCCGCTAAGGCCGGAGAGGCTTGCTGCGATCGATGTAAGCGAGTCAGTGGCAAGGTCGATCGTGACCGGGTGGCCACCGATGGTTACAGTCTGTGCGCCTGGCGCGGCGGTCAGTCCGAGCTGAGAACCGATGCTCGCTGTTGCGGATCCAAAATTGTCGCTCTGCGCGCCGGCACTTGTTACGTGCTTGATCGTCGAAGCAGAGTCGACCCACCCGAGTGTCTGCGCAATGTTCTGTGCACCGTCAACCAGATTGATGCCCGCGGCGCCCGTCTGGGTGCTGGTCAGCACTAATCGCTGCGCGTTGGACGAATCAGAAACGATCGCGGCGGTTACGCCGCTCGCGTTCGCACCTGAATTCACCGCGTTGATCTTATCGCGGACGGAAGTCAGTGTGTCCGACGCAGCGATCGTAACAGTTTTGCCGTTGATTATGAAATCACCAGCAAGTCCGAGGGCGGTCGAGCCGCTCGCGAACGTGTTGCCGGAGATCTTCTCTGCCTGGGCCGTCTGGAGCACCTGAACTGCGTAGGTACCAGGCGACGCACCGCTAAGTGCGGAGGCGGACAGGATGCTTTGTCCGTTGGCCGCTGTTGCGTTTGAGACGTTTGCGGTAACTCCCTGGAACGCCGTCCCTGTACGCATGGGACTTGTTGCGGTTTCCAGGTTCGTAAGCAAGCCATTGTAGGTTTGGTACGCACTCAACTGAGCCTGCGCGGTCGTGATGCGAGTTTGCATCGCGACGCCGGGTTGCGATTGTATCTGGATCAGGGAGTTGACCAACGTGCTGTAGTCGAATGTGCTTCCGAGACCCGGAAATGAACCTACTGGTGTGCTCATGATTTATTTCCTTCGTATGCGACGAGCCCGTAGAAGCCCATTTGGACTCCTACGGTCTCGTAGCCGAGCTTGGGGGAGGCAAGAGATTCCTCTCCGCTGCCCTTACCCGGTTGGTTCTTACTGGAAGAGCTTCAGGACGCTCTGCTGGCTCGAATTCGCCTGCGCGAGCATCGCTGTTCCAGCCTGCTGCAGAATGGACAGCTTGCTGAAGTTGGTGTATTCCTGCGCCATGTTGGTATCGCGGATGACCGACTCCGCAGCCGACACGTTCTGGTAAAGCGAGGCAACGTTGCTGGTGGCGTAACCGAGGCGGCTTTCAGCAGCACCGATGGTACCGATGGTGGTGTTGAGCGTCGCGACTGCCGAAGTGATATTGCCCAATGCCGCTTGCGCGCCAGCATATGTTCCAAGGTTTGCAGTACTAAGCCCAAGCCCTGCTGTGCTGATGTCGCCGAGGGTCAATGAGACCAGGTTGTCATTGTCGCTAACCGCACCTGAACCGACACGGAAAGATGCCGCTGCATTCGCAGTTGTCGCAATATTTTTATTTGTCGCGAACGCAGTTGATGCGTCGCCGTTGAAGTCGAATGAAACGCCCATCTTGTCAAAGTTGTAGTGCTGAGCACTACCGGCCGTACCTGTAGCAACGGTCTGCGACATGCCATTTCCGGTGAGTGTCAGCGCATTCGAGGCATACGTCAGGGCGTACGTCGTGCTTGCGGCGGCACCGCTTACCGAGACATTGCTCACGCCGGGGGTCGGCGAGCTTCCGCCGACGGCCACTGTAACTGAGTTCGCGGCTGCGGTGTCCTGCGTCATGCCGAACGTGCCGGCGAGAAGTTTCTGACCCTGGTACACTGTGCTTCCGACGGTACGATCTATTTCAGCCGTCAACTGCGAGAACTCGGCCTGGATCTTCTGGCGATCCGAATCGGTGACGTTGGCGGATGCAGATTCGGTGGCCAACTGCTTCATACGGTCGAGAATCGCGGAAATACCCTGCGTGGCGCCGTCGGCGATCTGGAGGACCGAGTTAGCCTGCGACACGTTCTGCTGTGCGGCGAGGAGGCCGACACCGTTGTTACGAAGCGAGTTCGCGATGCTCAAGCCGGCCGCGTCGTCGCCAGCGCGGTTGAGGCGGAAACCAGACGACAGCTTCTGAATTGAACTGGTCAGTGCTGTCTCGTTCACGCTGAGGTTGTTCAACGCGTTCATCGAGTTGATGTTGTTCTGGATAAACATTACGGTGTAGCTCCTTTAGTGGTTTGTGGCAGAGCTTCCATGCTCCACCTGGTCCGGCCGGTATGGCCGTATGGACTATTTATCGGCAGTGGTCGAGAAAGCTTTAGTCCCCGTTTATCAGGCTTTTCTCAGGGGGCCTTGCAACCGGCAATCCCGTCGGCGCACGTGGGAGCCGAGGCGGCCTAAAGTGTGAACGACTCCCTTATTCCGTAACTGCTTTCGGGCAGCACTACCTGGGTGCCCTCGCTGAGCCGCGTGTGGATGACCACGGGTCCCTGCAGATTCGCAGTCGGGCGCTCATCCTGGTCGGAGGGAAGCGTCACAATTGCGAGCACGCTGACATCCCCCGGTGACGCAGCGTGGAGATCCGTCGCTGCCAGATCCAGGGTGTAACCCTCAAAGAAGATGAAGGGGTCGACAAGCAGGAATGCGAGTGACGAGTAGTCCGCCGATTGGAGCCAGTACACGTGCGCTCGTTCCGACGGCAGCAGCACGAATGACCGGCACTCGGGAAAGCCGAGCAAACCGTGGGGAAACGTGAGCAGTGAATTGGAGTCGACAGACAGCGTGCCGAGTATGTCAGATGCGATGGTGATCATGCTTGGCATCGGGATGGCCAGGGCGCCAGAGGTCATTTCAGATAATCGGTCAGAGTCATGCCAAGCACCCTTGACGTCGCGAGCATGGCGGATTGATACGCCGTCTGGCGAGCTACGAGGTCTGTGATGGCCTTTTCCTGATCGACATTCGACAGGTTCGACTTGAACGTAGTCAAATTCGCCTGAAGTGCCGTGATATTGGATCCTGTCACCTGCAGAGTGTTCTCGCGGGCGCCGAGATCGCCTACGAGTGCCTGTATCCCCTGCTGGGACGAATTGAGACTGGCAAGTGCGGTGCCGATCGCAGTCTGGTCGTTGTTGCCGAGCGCGGTCGAGAGATCCTTGAGCGACTGGAGTGTGCCGGTATCAAGAAGCAGTTCCTTCGCGTTGTGATTCGACTTGAACAGCTGGCCCGCGGAGATCTCCGTGGTATGAGCGCCAGCTGGGGCTGCCACATTATAGAAGGGCGGCGTCGCGGTGACCGGTGCGGTTGTCGTATTGTCTCCACCAAACAGATACGTACCCTGATACTGGGTATTGCCTGCCGCGACCGCGGTGCTGAGAAGATTGTCCACCTCCTGCTTTGCGGCGAGTCTGTTGGCGGCGGTTGCAGTCGCGCTACCCTGTTGAGTAGCTATCGCCGTAGCGCGGGTAACCGTGTCGGTGAGCTGCTGCAACACGGTGTCTTCCATGTTCGCTCGCGCGGTGGCGTCATTGATATTGCGCTGGTACTGGTTGAGCGAATTGAGCGCCGTCGATGTCTGCATCACCGACGCCTGGGCTCCAGGGTCGTCCGCGAAGGAACTGTATTTCAGGCCCGTACTGACCTGGGTTTGCGCTTGAGCCATCTGCTGTAGATTCATCTGCAGCGATAGCGTAGCGTTTGACTGAATCATGCTGTCTGTAACGCGCATCGTATTGCTTTGCTCCCGGCAAAGGCGTATGCTGTGGAGTATCGAGCGCGAGGCTCGAATGGTTTAATGCGAATTGCTGATGGGCAGCGCGGGTTGCCCGTCCCACTCTTCCGTATCCAATCAACCAATGGCAACTATTCTATATGTAGATGACGAGCCATCCGTTGGGTTGATACTTGAGGATACACTGCGGCGTGCAGGTCATGATGCCGTGGGGGCACGCAATGTCCCGGAAGCGCTCCAGGCGCTTGCTCGCGGCGATATAGATCTGATCATTTCGGACTACCGGATGCCGGGCCTGACAGGCCTGGAGTTTCTCTCGCTGATCCGGCGCGAGGGATACGAGGTACCTCTCATAATGCTGACGGGCTATGCCAGCATAGAGCACGCGGTTTCTTCAATCAAGGCTGGAGCGGTTGACTACATAACCAAGCCCGTGCGCCCGCAGCAGCTCGAGCTTTCGGTGGACCAGGCGCTCAAGCTCGTTCGACTGAAGCGCGAGAACGACACGCTTCGACGCGAGGTCATGGAATTCAGGAACGAGCGGCAGATCATTGGTGATAGCGTGGCGATCCGGCGCGTCTTGCAGACCATTGCGACCGCGGCGCCCACCCGGGCAACTGTCCTGCTTCAGGGAGAATCAGGGACCGGGAAGGAGCTGTTCGCCCGATCAGTTCACGATCAGAGCGATCGCCGGGATCGTCCATTCATCCAGTTGAACTGTGCCGCACTCCCTGAAGGGCTGATCGAGAGCGCTCTTTTCGGTCACGAGAAGGGGGCTTTCACAGGCGCGATAAAGCGGGTAGAGGGGGCGTTCGAGCGCGCAAATCGCGGCACGCTGCTACTCGACGAAATATCCGAAATGAGGTTGGATCTGCAGGCAAAGCTGCTCAGGGTGCTGCAGGAGCAGGAGTTTGAGCGCGTGGGCGGCACTGCACCGATTCGAGTCGACGTGAGGATAATCGCGACGACCAACCGTGACCTCGCCTCTGAAGTCGAGCGGGGGGCGTTCCGCCAGGATCTCTACTATAGGTTGAGCACAATTCCGGTAGCCATACCGCCGCTGCGAGACCGCAGAGAGGACATTCCGGCCCTGGCATTCCGATTTGCCCTTCGGACTGGGGTTGAACTCGAAAAGGAGGTTCGCGCCATATCTCCCGAGGCGCTTGAGCTGCTGCAGCGGTACGACTGGCCCGGCAACGTCCGCGA
>PMEM01000003.1 GCA_003155795.1 Gemmatimonadota bacterium | reverse complement strand
TCATACGCGTCCTTGCACAGCTTGAGTCGCAAATTGGTACAGGCATATCTGTTGCGGAATTCTTCCAGAATGCAACAATCGCCCAGTTGACTGAACGAGTCTTCACCAGAAGAGCTGAACAGACGGAGACTTCGGTTGTGCAGCTCTGTTTTGGAAAAGGTACACCAATATTCTGCGTTCACCCAGGCGGTGGTTACGTCCACCATTATGCGAAACTTGCTGAATACCTTGCCGCCGGACACTCAGTTTATGGACTTCAGGCATCGGCACATAGAGCACCACTGCGTTCAATTCCAGAAATCGCCGCCAAATATGTTGCTGATATCCGTCGTACACAGTCGAAGGGCCCATATCGCTTAATAGGATGGTCATTAGGCGGGCTTATCGCATTCGAGATGGCGCGCCACCTTAACGCTATAAATGAAACGGTCTCATTCCTAGGACTTCTCGACACTCGTGGTATCGGAACAGCCGATGAGCCAGACTATGAACATGGAATCGTTGCCCGTCTCAATAACTACCTTCCCCCGACCTTCTCGCTGATTCACCTTCGGACCCTAGATCCACCGGAGCAACTTGCTTATGTACTAACAGAGCTCGCTTCAGTACAATCACAGCCACTCGCCGTCCTTGAAGCGATGCATATGTACGAGGCGCTGGAAGCTGCTCGAAGAAATTACGTGCCGGAGGTTTACGATGGCATGGTTACATTCATTGCTCCTGCAGAGGAATATCCCAACACGATTAGAGCCGCTGATTATTGGAGTGAGTTGACCAACAAGCAGTTATGCTTGCTTACAGTTGCTGGTGACCACCAGACGATACTTGAGGAACCACATGTACATGAACTCGCGATGAGACTTCTCGATAATGTTAAGAATGGACGTGCTTGACCTGCCCTTGGATGGAAACACCGTATGGTGAAATCACGTGTCACAATCTCAAAGCGAAAAATCCATCTACTGGAGAAACACTATGGAGCAACCATCCCAAGTTAAATCCGACGAGATAGTAGCGTTGCAACAATGGGTAGCCGGTCATCTACTAGGAGGAGAAAGCCCAGAACAAGTCATCAGTGCGCTCGTTGAGAGGGGCATTGCTATAAACGAAGCTGAGCAGCAAGTAGTCTCCGCTAATGAACATCCATATCTAACTGTGGCTCGTGATGTTGCCGGACGCCTCCAGCGGATCGAGTACATGCTCGACTTTTTTCGGCAGCTCGATACTCTAACACCATCGCGTCTAGCGGTCCCACGTCGGAGCGGCCTCTCCGCCGAAGAGTTTTTAGATTCTTACTATGCAGCGAATCGCCCGGTAATTGTCACGGATCTCGTACCTCGATGGCGCGCTCATGGGCGATGGAGCCCGCTCTACTTAAGGGACCGATATGGCGAGTCTACAGTGGAAGTTGAGATTGGCCGCGCCGGTGATCCACAGTTCATTCGTAGGAAGGAGGAGTTCAAACGTTCAGTCCGCCTTGCGGACTATGTTGATCTTGTCCTGGCTGGAGGGGAGACCAATGATCACTATCTGGTCGGAAACAGCTATAACCTTGATCGGGATGGACTGCGAGGGTTGCTTGATGACATCGACTATTTCCCAGACTACCTTGCTGACCCAGATCGGGCGCGTCGCCTCCTGTTTTGGTTCGGCCCTGCGGGAACTGTCACGCCCCTGCACCACGATCATGTTAACAGTATTTTGGCGCAGCTATACGGACGTAAACGCGTTCGCCTTTATCCTCCAACACAAACGCCTTTGATGTATAACAGTTTCAAAGGGTTCAGTGATGTCGATTGTGAAGTTCCTGACTTCAATAAGTTCCCACGATTTCGGGACGCAACGCCGATGGATGTGATTCTCAATCCTGGTGAAGCTCTTTTTATTCCAATCGACTGGTGGCATCACGTACGTTCGCTCGAAGTGAGCATGAATGTGTCGTTGCTCAATTTCACCTGGATGAACTGGTCGTAAGATCATCGGACAATCGAGCACTGTCTTCGTGGTTATGCCTTCCTCATGGATTTCGCGCACGCCATGCAATGGATCGCCACAAGTCCGTCTTGTGTGTTTTCCGTATGCGGGGGTTGGTCCGTCGATCTTTAACGGTTGGGCTGATCATTTGCCTCCGAATGTTGAATTGTGTGCGGTTCACCTTCCTGGTCGAGAGCAACGATGGGATGAGCCGCCTCTGAATCGGATGGAACATTTGGTTGAGGAATTGGAGCCCGCGTTGATTCCGATTCTAGATTTGCCATTTGCTCTGTTCGGACACAGCCTCGGAGCACTAATCGCATTTGAGATCGCGCGAAGCCTTCGGCACAATCACGCGCTCGAACCAGTGCACTTCTTCGCGTCTGGGTGCGCCGCACCCCACCTTCCACTGATCAATTCACCAGTACATAATTTGCCGGAGCGGGATTTTATCTCCCACCTTCGTCGAATGGAGGGGACTCCGACGCAAGTGCTAGAAGATGTTGAGTTAATGGAGTTCTTGCTTCCACTGCTTCGCGCTGATTTCGCGGTGAGAGAGACATACCGATTTGTCCCTGATGACAGCTCGGTTTGCCCGCTAACAGCGATTGGAGGAAGTGAGGATCGCGAAGTAGCGGTTGATAGGGTTGCAGCTTGGTGCCGACACACACTGGGAGCGTTCACCCATGTCACCTTAACAGGCGGTCACTTTTTTCTTAACGGTCCAAATCCACTCTTGCTAGATATAATTGCAGCTAAGTTACGCGGCGAAACCAAGGCTTCATCATAGCGAAGGAAGGCCGGGGAATGATGTTAGCACAGGGTCATGTACATGTGTGGGAAGCCTCGTTAGAAGTCCCAGTTGATACTCTTACTGCCTACGAGTGCCTTTTATCCGACGACGAGCGAGACAGGGCAGCGAATTTCCGATTTTCGCACGACTCAGTCGCGTTTGTAGTGGCTCGCGGGACGTTACGGGCGTTGTTGAGTCTTTACGTTGGAGTTAGGCCACAGGAACTGATCTTTAGATACGGCGAGCATGGGAAACCAGGACTCGCACACCCTACTGCTCCACTGATCCCTGAATTCAATTTGTCGCACTCTGATAATAAAGCGATTGTTGCTTTTTCGGCGACAAAGCGCGTGGGAGTTGATATAGAGCGTATCAGGCCGATTGGTGATATGATTTCGCTCATGAGTCAGTGTTTCAACCAGCATGAAATTGCTGAGGTGCTTGCGGCAGGCGAAGCGGCCACTCCAGTTTTTTTTCGCTGGTGGAGTCGGAGGGAAGCGTATATGAAAGGTCTAGGAATTGGGCTTTCATTATCCACAGATGACTTTTTTATATCTACTGGATCAACTATCAGGCCGATGTCAATTCATAATATTGGAATGCCATGGGAGTCCAGTTCTTGGTCGCTTCGCGACATATCTATCCACGGATTTTCTGGTACAATTGCGGTTGATGCGCTCGACTGGACGATGAGCAACTTCGTCTGGCATCATCCATCTTCGCGAGATAATATGAGGTTTCGGTCCGATGCTAAGAACAACCCTTCCAGTGATGTGAACTGTCTACGCAGAGGTTTAGTCTCTTATGATCGATACGACGAGGGGCTCTAAGTCATTGCATGTGCCCGAGATGATGGATGCGTGGGTGATTCGCGAGAATAGACACGGCTCTCCGCTTAATGCCTTAAGGAAAGAAACTATTCGCGTGCCTGCGATCGGCCCAACAGAAGTGTTGCTGAGTGTAATGGCAGCCGGTGTTAACTTCAACGGTGTATGGGCTTGTCGAGGATACCCGGTACCACTTTCGGGATTGAAAACGGGGTACGATTTTCACATTCCTGGAAGCGATGCCGCAGGTATCATCCTTCAAGTAGGAAGTGGGGTTGAGAGGTGGACACCCGGCGATGAAGTGATCGTGACCTGCAACGTGAGTTGCCATCAGTGCCCAGCTTGTGATGGACCGAGCTCACTGGCGTGCGAGCATCAACGGATCTGGGGCTTTGAGACCAATTGGGGATCTTTTGCTCCGATAGCGAAGGTTCAAGTGCAACAACTTCTCCCTAAACCTCCACGTCTGAGCTGGGAGGAAGCTGGATCATATGGATTGTGTCTGTTCACAGCCTATAGGATGCTTGTTACACAAGGTGGCCTCCGGGCGGGCGAAAACGTTCTACTTTGGGGGGCAGGCGGCGGCCTGGGGGTATTCGCGATTCAATTATGCCTACTTTTTGGAGCTCACCCAATTTGCGTTGTTTCGTCGATAGAGAAGGCGAATTTGTGTCGACGTCTTGGCGCAGAACTTATCATTGATCGGCAGCGGTTTGATCTCACGCAACAGGTAGGTATACGCGAGTTTGGCCGCGAGTTGCGGCACCTAACGGGAGGTGAAGATCCTGACATCGTATTTGAGCATGTCGGCCAAGCAACTTTCCCAACCAGCGTGTATGTGTGTAAACGTTTCGGACGTATCGTCATCTGCGGGGCTACGACGGGCTACGATCTAACGTTCGACGTCCGACACCTTTGGATGCGCCAGAAGTCGATTATCGGTTCGCATATTGCCAATTTATATGAGGCTGATCAAGCGAATCGGCTCGTCATAGAAGGCAAGATCCAGCCCGTGCTTACACATACATTGGCTTTCAATCAGGTACCAGAAGCACAAGCATTACAAGAGGATCGTTATCATCTTGGCAAGATTGCTGTGCTCATAGGGGCCCCTGAATCCGGCATGGGGCGACAGATATGAACTGTCAAGACCTCTTCACGAAGCCGTATATTGGTTGGGTTCAGATGCGGGAAATACATGGGAGTTTCCGACCGATACTCGAATGCTAGCTGTTATACCTTGACTTAGCCATCATGTTATGGAGAAGCCCGTCTAATATTTGATCGAGCAAATGTGACCGGATCTCGAATTGGCGGGTTTATTTCACAGTTTGGAGTGCCGAGCATGTTCAAATGCGTGAGTGTATTCGGTCTACCTCTCCTCATACGCTATACTGAAATGAATCATCCCGGGCAACTTGACAACAAAACCGGAATCCAGTCAAAGGTCCTTTTGATCGTTGAAACTATCAAGCCACTCGTGGTTTGGCTTCCATTCCTAATGGCTGCAACTCTCGTGCACACGAGCGCGGCTCAGGTAATAGAGACAAATACCCCAAAGCTGCTTGTTGCACCGACCATTGTGGCAGCGCGGGCAAGTGGGGAAATACACATCGATGGACGTTTAGATGATGCTGCTTGGAAGAGCGCCTCGGTCGGGACCAAATTTTCACAAAGTTACCCAAACCCTGGCGCAGAACCGCGACAGCGCACTGAAGTCCGGGTTCTGTACGATAACGTCGCTTTGTACATTGGCGTGCGAGCTTTCGACCCTCATCCGGATTCGATCGCTGCTCCGCTCGCCCGTCGAGATGCGAGCGGGATCTACTCGGATTGGATCAGTGTAGTCATTGACCCTTACCATGATAGGCGAACCGCCTATCGCTTCTCCGTCAATCCGCGTGGCGTGCAAACGGATGCTATTGAGTTCAATGACAATAACGAGGATCTTAATTGGGATGCGGTGTGGCAGGTTGCGACTTTCGTTGACTCGCTCGGTTGGACTGCTGAGTACCGAATACCATTATCCCAACTTCGATTTGGACCCTCTAAGGATGGAAGAGATCGAGTCTGGGGGTTCCAGGTACAACGGGACGTAGCCAGATATAATGAGCGCGATAGTTGGTCCCCATGGACGCAGCAATCGCCCGGTTATGTATCAAGTTTTGGTGACCTTACTGGGTTGAGCGACCTGCCTGTTCCAGAGCGTGTGGAATTAATCCCGTACGTCAGCACAAAGCTCACTCGCGCCCCTGGAACAAGTGCCGATCCACTCTATCGACGAAATGATACTAAGCCGTCTGTGGGGGGAGATCTTAATTACGGATTGCCGAATGGCTTAACTCTAACTGCTACTGTTAATCCGGATTTCGGCCAGGTTGAAGTAGATCCTGCAGTCGTAAACCTCACAGCATTCGAAACATTTTTCCCAGAGAAAAGACCCTTCTTCTTGGAGGGATCTGACATATTTCGATTCGGTCAAACACAAACTGACGCTAGCTACAACTCTCAGATCTTTTTCTATTCCCGCAGAATTGGACGTGCGCCGGAGCTAGCTGTACCTGGCTCAGACATCGCGTATGTCAACGCCCCAAATCAATCGTCGATTCTGGGCGCAGTTAAGCTTGCTGGAAAGACGCATGGGTGGACTATCGGACTAATGGATGGTGTAACCGGCGAAGAAACCGCACGGTACGTAACAACGAGTGGTGCGGAAGGAACGTCCACCGTTGAACCTCTCACCAACTATGCCGTGGCGCGCGTGCGACACGACTTCAATGATGGTAATACCGCCCTCGGCGGTATGATAACAGCCACGAACCGCAACGTAGCCGACACTGTAATTGGTGGCGCTCTGAGATCACGAGCTTTTCTTGGTGGAATTGACTTCGATCACTCGTGGGATTCACGTAACTGGATCCTCAGTGGTTACGTCACTGCGTCCCAAGTTGACGGTACGCCGGCGGCGATTACCGCAACGCAACTTTCCAGCGCCCATTACTATCAGCGCCCAGATGCCGCATACCTTGGCGTTCACACTACGCGAACTTCCCTTAGTGGGCACATGGCCGAGTTCGCCTTGGCAAAACGCGGTAAATGGTTTGGTTCTCTTGACTATAAGGAAGTCAGTCCAGGATTCGAAATCAACGATCTAGGATTTATTGCTCAAGCAGATTACCGAGCGTTTGTGCCTGCACTTGGATATCAGTCCAATGAGCCAGGTCACATCTTTAGGAACTACTCGATCACAGGCGCTTCATTTGATGCTTGGGATTTTGGAGGAACATTAATCCGACAGAGTAATGTTTTGACCGCGAATGGTACCTTCAACAATCTTTGGGCTACCGGAATACAGGTTACCTATGGACCGGACCAACTAAGCAACCAACTCACGCGCGGCGGGCCGCTCGCGATGGTACCGGCCCTGTGGAAGGTCGATGCATCTATCAACAGCGATTCGCGCAAGCCAGCGATAGTCAGTGGAGAGATCCAGTATCAGCATGACGCCGCCGGTGGTTTCGCTGATGGAGCCAACATTACGCTCGATGTTCGCCCTAATTCAGTTATTCACGTCCGCTTTGGACCGACACTAAGTGTAAACAGCAGCACGAATCAATATGTTCGGGCCATTGCCGATCCCCTTGCGACGAGGACATACGGAAATCGCTACATATTCGCTAATCTCCATCAAACTACCCTTTCACTAGATACACGGCTTGATTGGACGTTTTCAACCAACCTCAGCCTGCAACTTTATGCACAACCCTTCGTATCAGCCGGAACATACACAAGCTTCAAACAGTTCCTCACGCCCCGAACTCGGCAGTTCGGCGTGTATGGGGATGGCTATGGAACCAGCTCCCGTAACCAGGAGGGGGTGTACACACTCGACCCCGACGGAACAGGTCCAGCCTCTTCTTTCCAACTGGGTGATCCGAGCTTCAACGTTCGGAGTCTTCAAGGTGATGCGGTACTTCGCTGGGAGTACCGACCAGGATCGACAATATTCTTTGTATGGCAACAGCAGCGGAACGGTGTCGCGCCCATCGGCGACTTCGGCTTTACGAGAGACGTCGGCGCCATCTTCCAAGAGCAGCCGACGAACGTTTTTCTAGTGAAGGCAACGTTCTGGTTCTCTAGGTAATGGTAAGCGATCATCTCGTATTTGCATGATCGCGACAGAAACTCCCGCATACGCACTACAAGTTCCCTGAGAACATAATACCGCAGTTCGATGCTTCCCTCACGCAGGCATCGGACAATTCCTCTGAACCCGTTGTTGAACTGATATCTTGCTGCTCTCAAGCGATTAAAGCGGCCTTGTACGCCTGGAGTTTATGCGCACAGTTCTTCCGAGCCCAACAGCAACCTATGGGCGCTCGTCATTCATAATGAGCAACTTTGCCGTGCACCTCGGAGACGCTGATAATCGTCCTTCGACGCTCAATAAGCACAGTGACAGAAAAAATGCGGGATGTGCGGAGCCAGCTGATGCGTGCTGGGGTATGTGACGTTCCCCTGCTGACAGGTCCCCACTTCTAGGCGGACAGTCGGGTTGATGTTGAAGCTAGCTCTTCTTGCATCTGCTGTGCAAACTCCATAGGGGTGTCAATTGCTCGAGCCGGTTGTGCGGGCGAGCTGTATCGTACTCCCGCCAGCTCTCGATCCCGCGCATCAACGAGCGAGAGAAACCAATGCTGGTTTAGGCACTCGTCGCGCAGTTTACCGTTGAAGCTATCGATGTAGCAATTCTCACCGGATGCCCGGGACAGATAAAGAGGAGCGCTACACGGCAGTGATGCGCCCACTCATCGAGTGCGCGGCTTGTAAACTCTGCTGGCTGCCTTGCATCGCAAGGCGATCGGCTGGTCCTTTGTCACAGACGGTGCTCTCTGGTAATCCACGCATGCATACTAGGCGCTCGAGTATACAGACCACGCGCTTGTCCGAGAGTAATGTATCAACTTCGACCACCGGACATTCCCTCGCGCAATCGTCAACAATAGTGCTGGATCCCTTTGCTGCGTGGCTTCGGCAGCGTGCGCCGGAAGTCGGATACAATGCGGTGATCCTGCATCGTGAACTACGAGAGCAAGGCTTCCCGGGGTCGGTGTCAACAGCGATTGAAAATGGGGTCTGCGCGAATTTTGATGAAGGCGGGGTTGGGCGTTAGTCTTTAGGGTCCATCTCTTCGTGTAGGAACAAGATGGACGCCTTGACCGCGAGCCCGTTATGCCCGGCGCCGCTAGAGCTACGGCTTGATGAGATCCACTTTGCTGCGCCGGAATTGATTGTCACCGCTACTGCCCGCCGGCGTGTAGTCGCCTGTCCCAAGTGTGGCCACGGCAGCACGCGAATTCACAGCAGATACAGCCGGACACTCGCTGACCTACCGTGGCACGGACTCCGGGTGCGGCTCTACGTCCATGTGCGCCGCTTCTTCTGCGATGTGCCTGGCTGCAAGCGGCGGATCTTCACCGAGCGACTCCCGAATACCGCCGCGTCCTATGCCCGACGTACTGCACGGGCAGCGTCGGCGCTGGAAGCCATCGGTCTTGCCCTTGGCGGTCGCGCTGGCGCTCGGCTTGCCGAGGCGCTCGGGCTCGCCGGTGCTCCATCGCAGATTCTCTCGATCCTATCTACCATTCATGTCACCGCAGACGAAGGTCGTGACGGCGTTGGTGATCGCACTAAAGCTGCCCCACGAGTGTTGGGCGTAGATGACTGGGCGTGGCGCAAGGGCCAGCGGTACGGCACGATCTTGGTCGACCTTGAAGGGCACCGAGTGATTGATTTGCTGCCGGACCGGGAGCCGGACACGCTCGTTGCATGGCTGTGTGCGCATCCGGGTGTCGAGTTCATCAGTCGCGACCGCGCGGGCGGTTACGCCGATGCCGCGAAGCGCGGAGCGCCGGATGCAATTCAGATCGCTGATCGTTTCCACCTGCTCCGCAATCTGACCGACGCTGCGCAGCACGCGCTGGAACGATATCACGCCACCGTGCGAGCAATCGGTCTCGATGCAAAGCATCCGACACCGGTATTGCTTAAACGTGGTGGCCCTGTGTCACGCAGAGGGACGACTACACCAGCCGATCCGCCGCTTGCTGAACAGCGCAAGCTCGCCCGACGTGCCCGACGACAGTCGCGCTATGACGAGATGATCGCACTTCGTACTGCTGGCGCTTCGGTCGCAGCCATACACCGCGCTCTCGGACTCAGCCGAAAGACCGTTATGCGCTGGCTCGGAGCAGGAGCCTTCCCCGAGCGGCAGCCCGCAGTGAGAAGACAGACGTCACTAACGCCACACGCCGAGTATCTCGCCGAGCGATGGAGCGGCGGATGTCACAACGTGACCGAACTGTGGCGTGAGCTCCGCGACGGACGCGGATTTCACGGTGGGCTCACCACCGTATCCGAGTGGGCCCGCGTACACCTGCGCGGAAAGACCGCACTGGAGGAATCTTCCGTGGTGACTGCGCGTCCGTCTTCACGTCGCGCTGCGTGGCTGCTGACCGCTCCATCGGAGCAGCTCAAAGCACCGGAACTGCGCTACGTCGAGGCGATCTGCGAAGTTTCACCTGCACTTACCAGCGTACACACACTCGCGATGGAGTTCCGCAGAATGCTCAAGGAGCATGATCCTAACGCGCTCACGCCGTGGCTCGACCAAGCCGAGCGTAGTGAGTTCCGGTCCCTTGCTGCTGGGCTCCGGCGCGACAAGGACGCGGTACTCGCGGCGATCCTCTTCCGCTGGAGCAACGGGCAGGTCGAAGGCCAGGTGAACCGGCTTAAGCTCATCAAACGCACCATGTACGGCCGGGCCAGTTTCCAACTACTCCGACGACGAGTCCTCGCAGTCTGACACCGCGTTCTCGCCCTTCGGGCGGCACACCTTCATCAAAATTCGCGCAGACCCAATTTTCACCCGCTGCTTACAGTCGGAGATCATAGTGCGCCGAGCGGTGCGTCCGCTTCGTGAGGAGGACTCTTCAGCCACGCCATCTCACGCGACCGTGCGCTTCGAGACAGCCCCGGGTGAGCAGGCGCAGGTCGACTTCGGCCAGGCACGCGTATGGGTCGAGGACTGTCCGGTGGCCGCGCAGATCTTCGTGTACACGCTCGGCTATTCGCGTAGGAGTTACGCGGTCGCCTTCGAGAGGCAGCGGCTCAGAGAGTGGCTTCAAGGTCACGAGCAAGCATTTCAGCACTTTGGCGGAGTGCCCGACCGCATGGTAGTAGACAATGCGAAAGCGATGGTCCTCAAGCACACGCGTGAGGAACTCGTGTGGCATCCGACGTATGCGGACTTCGCTGGTTATTACGGCTTCCGTCCGTGGGCGTGCGCGCCGTACAGGCCGCAGACCAAGGGTAAGGTCGAGTCGGGTGTGAAGTACGTGAAGCGGAATGCGCTCGCCGGGAAACGCTTCCTCTCGTGGTCGCATCTGAATGCGTGGCTCCTGGAGTGGACGACGACCATCGCCGATCTGCGCGAGCACGGCACGACGCATGAGACACCGCTCGCGCGCTTCGCTCGGGAGCGACTCACACCGCTTGGGATTCGTCCGCCCTATCAATGGGCGCACGTCAGGCAGCGCGTCGTCGCCAATGATGCCTTGGTGAGCATCGCGGGCAGCCGGTACTCGGTGCCAGCACGCCTCGTCGGGGCCACGGTCGCTGTGCACTAGCTGGCGACGAGCTTCGAGATCAGGCACGAAGATACGATTGTGGCCGAGCACGCGCGGCAGACTCGAAAGCATCAGGTCGTCATGCAGCCCGAGCATTACGCGGGGCTGCTGAGAGTCGACCGCACACTATTGCAGCTCACACCACCGCAGTACGATCCGCGCTATCCACGCAGCAGCGAGGTCGCGGTACGCGACCTCAGCATATACGAAGAACTCACCGCATGAAATCCACCGCATCTTCATCTTCATCTTCATCTTCATCTTCATCAATGACGACACCGGAATTGGACCAACTCGCGATGCACTGTCAGCAGCTTCGGCTCACACGCGTCGCAGCCACGCTCCCGAGCTTGCTCGAGCAAGCAGCCCAGACGGAGCAGAGCTACAGCGCCTTCTTGACGACAGTGCTTCACACCGAAGTCGAGTCGAAGCGCGAGAAGAACCAAATGATGCGTGTGCAGATGGCGCGCTTCCCATTTCACGAAACGCTGGACGGCTTCGACTGGAAAGCACAGCCGTCGATTGACCCCAAGGTGATCAAGGAGCTAGCGACGATGCGTTTCGTCGCGAACGGCGCGAACGCTCTCCTTCTCGGACCGCCCGGTGTGGGCAAAACACATCTGAGCGTCGCCTTGGGTATCGAGGCCTGTCGTCTCGGGCTCCGCGTCACCTTTACTACGGCGGCCGCACTAATTACAACGCTCGGCAAGGCACTGTACGAGAATCGACTAGAGGAGAGGCTCAAGATCCTTACGCAACCCAAGCTCCTGATCATCGACGAGATCGGCTACATCCCGATTGACAGGCAAGGGGCTAATCTCTTCTTCCAGCTCATCAGTCGTCGCTACGAGCGCGGCTCTATCCTGCTCACGAGCAATCAGAGCCTCGGCGCATGGGGCGAAGTCTTCGGCGACGCCGTGATCGCCAGCGCCATCCTCGACCGGCTACTGCACCACGCAACAACGGTCAACATCAAAGGCGACTCGTACCGGCTAAGAGAAAAGCGGAAGGCTGGGCTTATCCGCCACGCCCTCGTCAACGCTCCGGCAGACGAGTAACACAGACTACACTGAGAGAAGCACCGAACACGCACCGGCGGTAGGGAATTTCAGGGCTCTGTCGGGAATTTGGTGG
>PMEM01000069.1:389-81867 GCA_003155795.1 Gemmatimonadota bacterium | reverse complement strand
ATCGAGTCGCAGTGAGGCGTAGAACTTCAGCGCCTTTCCGCCCGTGGTCGTTTCCGGATTGCCGAACATCACACCGATCTTCTCGCGCAGCTGATTGATGAAGATCACCGACGTATTCGACCGCGCGATAGCACCGGTGAGCTTGCGAAGCGCCTGACTCATGAGGCGGGCCTGGATGCCGACGAACGAATCGCCGATCTCGCCTTCGATTTCGGCCTTGGGCACCAATGCCGCGACCGAGTCGATCACCACTACATCCACCGCGCCAGAGCGCACGAGTATCTCACAGATCTCGAGTGCCTGCTCGCCGGTGTCCGGCTGTGAAACCAGAAGGTTATCCACGTCCACGCCGAGCTTCCCTGCGTACTCCGTGTCGAGCGCGTGCTCTGCGTCGATGTAAGCAGCAACGCCGCCATTCTTCTGGGCATTGGCGACCACGTGCAGACACAACGTCGTCTTGCCGCTCGACTCCGGTCCGTAGATCTCGGTTACGCGACCGCGCGGAATTCCACCGATTCCAATAGCTGCATCAAGATTGATTGCGCCAGTCGAAATTGCGTCAACCTTTACACCGGCAGTACCGGTGCCCATGCGCATGATTGAACCCTTACCGCAGTTCTTCTCGATCTGCGCCACCGCGAGGTTCAACGCCTTCTTTTTGTCGTCCTGCATGGTGGAAGCGCCCATTGGTCCTTTCCTTTTGCTGGATGTAAGATAACGCCAGATCGGCGGTTCCGGATTCGTGTTTCCAGGCAAAGATGGCTGGATTCTCAAGATTCCTCGATCCCGACTCGACTCCCGAACAAACTACGAACTAGCTATACGAAAATCAACCGAACTGTCGCAACCAGAAGGCATCGGGCACGTATTGAATCTGAACCGAGCCCCCTCCGACTATCACTCCGACGACGTCGAAGCGGTAGGTGTCTCCCGAACGTCTGTTCGAAGAGATCCACTTGCGAGCTGACCTGGCCAGTTCACGCTGCTTCTTCCATCCTACCGTCTCTGCCGGTGTCCCGAAATCCGTGGAAAACCTGGTTCGGACTTCAACGAACGCCACGAGCCGGTCGGACTTTCCAGCCTCGATTTTGCAGGCGACGAGATCGAGATCGCGATGACCATCGCGAAAGCGCCGATCAAGAATCGCCCAGCCGCGCAGCTTGAGCCAGCGCTCCGCGATCCATTCGCCCTTGATTCCGAGTTCCTGACGGTCGGTCAACACGAGAACACTGTACCAGCGTTTGTGTGAACGAGCGGAAGCGTGGAACGACGCGGAGGATGAAATTATTTCCGGGGCGCGGCAACACGCCGCCTCCACTAGCTTTGGGGATGAACACCATGGTAGTAGGCGATCACGTGCGCATAACGAGCGTACCCGGCAAGCCCCTGGGTCGAATCACCAAGAGCTTCGCGAAGACGGCTGACGACCGGAACGCGCGCACGGGCGATCCGTACGTGTACGACGTGTGGGTGGAGGCGCAGCAGAAGGAGTATCGCGGTCTACGCGCGAGTGATTTGATGAAGCCGAGAGGGGATTAGGGGTCGCGTGGCGTGCAGTACGAGATTATCGGGCACGGTAGCGGCATCCGCTAGCCAGCTATTGATGAGGATCTGAGCGTTCGAGGGATGCTGAATGGTGTTCCTGCGCGGAGACCGGCCGGAAGATAGGTGCGCGTCATGGCTTACGCGCAACCGATAACGTGCCTCGGCGCCAATGGGCCGAGCGCCGCGCATTAGCATTTCGCTGGCTTGACTACAGTGCTCCCAGCCGCCTTTCGATCGGATTAGCTACCAGACTGTCCAGCCTGGCGCGCAGTGATACGAGTCGACTTGCGGAATCCCGTTCGATACCAAACTGCCGATACACTACGTGCCCCGTCCCGTCGAGTAGCAGGAACGTGGGAAGAGGGAATGTTTTCCGCCACGGGAGCAGCGATTGCCCGTGAGTAAACGTATCGGCGAGTCCACCGGCAGCGAGCGCGGCGGGAGTCTGGATGCCGTTACGAGCGAAGAGTGATGCAACGACGGCCGAGTCGCGATCGTTTGCGAGGATCACGACGTGCACGCCGCTTGGTGCATAGTTCGCCTGCAATGCGGCGATGGATTTAAGCGCCAGGAGCGACGCCGAACAGGTGGTACTCCACAGTGCAATTACTGCCGGACTTCCCTTCAGCGACTCCGGTGTCACCGTCGTGCCGTCCAGCATCGGGTAGCGAAAAGCAGGGACCTGGCTCCCGATTGGCGGGAGGACCGCGTAGATGTCATCGACGGTCGGCGGCTTGCATGCGAGCGCGCCCGAGGCGACGATGAGAGCAGCAAAGCGGACTACGCGCATACGCAGATCCCGGAAGAACGTGGAAGACGAGGCAACTTCGCATATCGGGCACGACGCCGCTATGGCGAGATGCATTTCGCAATTAAGACATGCTTGGCGAGGGAACGGTTGCCCAGGATCGGCGGAGAACTACAGTTCGCTACGATGTCGAACCATCGCACACCATCATCTACTGAAAGAACCACCGCGGCCGGCGGGCGAGTGATCTTATGAAGCGGCGAGGGGGATTATGGCTTCATCCTACGGGAGACCAACGACGTGTCACGGCGTCGTATGGTACGAGGCACCGAGATCGGCTTTGAGGCTCGATAGTGCCCGTCGTTACACTCGGACTCGAATGCCGACCATCAAGGGAATTTCCGGACCCTACCGACTCTTCTTCTATAGCGCCGACTGTAGTGAGCCGACGCACGTGCACGCTCAACGAGATGGATCCGTCTGCAAGTTCTGGTTAGCCCCTCTGTCGTTGGCAGAGAAGTATGGTATGTCGGTGCACGACGTGCGAGTCGTCAGACGTATTATCTTTGAATATCGACCCCTCATCTTGGAGGCATGGCATGAGCACTGCGGCGAAACCGAGTAACGACCCTCGAGCCAGCTCTGTCGAGGTTACTGGCGAGTTAATCACGGCCCATCTGGCTGACGGTCGCATCATCAGCATTCCGCTGAACTGGTCTTGGCGACTTTCCGATGCCACCGCGGCGCAGCGCGCGCGGTACGAGATCATCGGGCACGGCAGCGGCATCCGCTGGCCTGAGATTGATGAGGATTTGAGCGTTCGCGGGATGCTGAATGGTGTTCCTGCACGGAGACCGGCCACGAAGTAAGTGCGCGTGACGGCTTGGCGCTGGGAACTCAGCGCCGAAGCGATGGGCGGCGCAATTGCGATCGATGCGATGGTTGCACCGGGATAGCGCCGATGCATACGCGCCGCCACCTACCGCGGCGAGATCCGCTCCAGATCTTCCAGCCCCACCAGCACGTCACGCCCCCGCGGACCGTCCGACGGTCCCAGCACTCCCGCTAGCTGCAACTGATCCATGATGCGCGCCGCACGACCATAACCGATCTTCAACCTGCGCTGCAACAACGATGTCGAGCCGCTCTGGTTCTGAATGACAATCTCCGCGGCCTCGCGGAACAGCTTGTCGCGATCGCCGTCGTCGCCATCGTCACCATTCTCTCCACCGTTCGCGCGCTCGGCGTCCAGCTTCCGCACTGCCTCCAGAATGTCGCTCTCGCTCTGCATTTCTTCCGGCGCTGCGAAACCCGATGCGCGCACTTTCTTACGCGCCTCGAACCACCCCATCAAGCGCTCAGTATCTTCGCTCGATATGTACGCGCCCTGCAAGCGAGCTGGCTCCGACTGCCCAGGCGGAATGAACAGCATGTCGCCATTCCCAAGCAGCGATTCAGCGCCCATGCCGTCCAGAATCGTGCGACTGTCGATCTGACTCGCAACACGGAATGCAATCCGGCTCGGGAAATTTGCCTTGATCAGTCCGGTGATCACGTTCACGCTCGGACGCTGCGTCGCGAGAATCAGATGAATTCCGATCGCGCGCGCCTTCTGCGCCAGCATCGTGAGCGGGGTCTCCACCTCGCCCTGCACCGTCATCATCAGATCCGCGAGTTCGTCGATGATAACGACGATGTACGGCAACACGTCGTCCTTGTAGTCCAGATCCTCGAATGCAACGTTTGGAGTCTTGGGCTTCTTGAGGGGTGCCTTCTCGGTCACCTTGCGGTTGAAATCCTGAATGTTGCGCGCATTGTTGGCGGCGAGCAACTCATAGCGCGACTGCATCTCGTAAACAGCCCACTTGAGCACGGCGGCCGCATCGCGATTGTCGGTCACAACCTTGTGTCGGAGATGCGGAATCGTGTTGTACACCGACAGCTCGACCATCTTCGGATCCACCATCAGGAACCGCAGCGTACGCGGAGTGTGACGGTACAACAGACTCGTGATCAGAGTGTTGACGCAAACCGATTTTCCTGATCCAGTTGCACCCGCGATCAGCAGGTGCGGCATCTTCGCGAGATCGCCGACCACAGGGCGGCCCGCGAGATCCTTCCCGAGCGCGATGGGAAGCGCGGCTCGCGCATTCTGGAAGTCAGGAGACTCCAGCAGCTCGCGGAGCATCACCAGTTCCGGCACAGCGTTTGGAACTTCGACGCCGACCGCTCCTCTTCCCGGGATCGGCGCAACTACACGAATGCTCTGCGCACGCATCGCGAGCGCAAGATCATTCGCAAGGTTCGCGATCTGTCGCACCTTCACCCCCGGCGCCGGCTCGATCTCGAACTGCGTTACCGTTGGGCCCGTCGTCCGACCGACGAGCTCGCCATCCACGCGAAACGTTCGCAACGCATCCATCAACCGCTGCCCCGCAGCGTCGAGATCGCGTCGATTCGCGTCGACGTTCCGCGGTTCCGCTGCAGTCAGCAGATCGGGGGTCGGAAGATCTGCATCGTCGAACCGCTCGTGTGACACGTCGGTCGCCTCGATCGCCGCTGCGACGCGGTCCTCCCTGCCCCGACGGTGGCGGGTCTTATCCTTCTTCAGCTCGAATGGAGCCGACAACGATTCGTCGATTTCCGGCATCTCTTCCGGATCCGGCTCCAACTGTTGCGCAAGCAACTTCTGCTTGCGAACGCGCGGCGGTTTGTAGGCGTCGTCCAGCGCGGCGGCCTGGTCAGCGCTAGCGGCGGGTTTCGCATCGCGACCGACCAGCATTCGTATTGGATTCCACGATAGTGTCGCCGCGGCGAGCACGCTCAACACGAGCACGAATATCAGCCACGCGCCGATCGACCCGGTGAGCATCGTAGTATAGAAAGCAATCAGGCCGCCGATGATCCCGGAAAACACGTTGCTCTCGCGCGTTGCACCCATAGCGAGTGCAACACCGAACGGGAGCACGATCACGAGTCCGAGAAGGAAGATCAGCCAAGAGCGATCTTTTCCGCCGCTCATGCGGCCAAAGACGCGGAGCGAATGGACCGCGAGCGCGATCGGGAGCAACACCGCGCCGCTCCAGCCAAACACAGTAATGAGCGCCCAGGCCACGTGCGCTCCAACCCAGCCAAAGCCGCCGGCGGTTGCGGGAACGTGTCGAAGCTCGGTCCACCCGTGCAGCATCAGAGCGCCGGCCAGGAACACGGCCAGCAGCAGCAGCGCGATGGCCTCAACCTCTCGCTTGAGCGCGCTGTCCGTCACTTCATCGCCCCCGGTCGGCCCCGAGCCTGGTTATCTGGCGTTCTGCAAATACTGGCACGATGGGATATGCGTCAACGGCCGCGCAAAGCGCAAGATCCTCGCGAAATCCGGCATCAGCAAGCGCGCGACCATGCGCGGAATCCCGGAAAACGGAGCCGATATCATCCCCGTAGTTTCGAGCAAGAAGAGCGCATGAATGTGCAGCGTCATTCATCGCTACACCCGAAAGACGTTTGGTGACCATCCGCACGAAACGACCCGCGCAGGCGGCGTCTTCGAGCGCATAATGTCCGTCCTGGCCCGAGCACGCGATCGTGACATCCGTTCCACCACGAAGCGCAGTGCGCAGCATCGCGGTTACGACAGAGATATTCACGTATGCCGCAACAACCACATCGGTAGCGCCCTGCGCGCCCACAAGCGCGCGCGTTCCGTTTGTTGTCGTCAGTAGCACAGTCATCCCACCAACAGCTTCACTCGTAAACTGGGCCGGCGAATTGCCAAGATCGAAGCCTTCGATCGGAACCATCTTCCTCTCGCCCGCCAGTCGCACATCACCGCGCTCGAATTGCCGAGCACGCGTCATGAGTTCGTCTGCGTCGGCGAAGGGTACTACCGCACGCGCGCCATTCGCTAGCGCGGTGACAATCGTGGTGGATGCACGCAGCACGTCGATCACGGCTACGACTCGGCCCGTGGAATCGGCCTGCGCAAGTTCATCCGCCGTCAGATATACATCTAACCGCAATGTCCTGGACCCTAGGTAAGCTCCGCGATGAGCGCGGCGCCCTCGCGCTCGAGGAACTTCGTATCGACCTTGCCGGCCTGAAAATCGGCGTTGTGCATGACACGCGCAAGGAACGGTATTGTCGTTGTGACGCCCTCGACGATGAAACTCTCGAGCGCGATCTGCATGCGCCGGATCGCTTCTTCGCGAGTACCGCCCTGGCATATCAACTTTGCCAGCAACGAATCGTAATACGGAGGAACAGTGTAACCGGTGTACACGTGCGTATCGAGTCGAACGCCGGGACCACCCGGCGGATGAAACACCTCGACCCGTCCCGGTGACGGCTGGAAGTTGCGTGCGGGGTCTTCGGCGTTGACTCTGCATTCAATGACGTGCCCGCGAAGCGGCGGCATTTCCATTACGCTGAGGTGCTCGCCAGCCGCGACGCGAATCTGTTCCTTGACAAGATCGATGCCGGTCAGCATCTCGGTGACCGGATGCTCCACCTGGATGCGCGTGTTCATTTCCATGAAGTAGAACGAGTTGTCCTCGTTCAACAGCATCTCGATAGTACCCGCGCCGACGTAATTGATCGCCTTCGCACCACGCACCGCCGCATCGCCCATCGCCTTGCGCAGCTCCGGCGTCATCGCGGGGCTGGGTGCTTCTTCGATCAATTTCTGATGCCGCCGCTGAACGGAGCAATCACGTTCGCCGAGGTGAATCACGTTGCCATGCGAGTCGCCCATGATCTGGAACTCGATGTGGCGCGGGCGCGCGAGATATTTCTCGACGTACACGTCGCCGTTGCCGAACGCAGACAGGGCCTCGGATCTCGCAAGTTGAAATGCGCGCGCAAAATCATCCGGATCGGCAGCTACGCGCATTCCCTTGCCGCCGCCGCCCGCCGAAGCCTTGATGATGACCGGGAAACCGATGTCGTTCGCAAAGCGAAGAGCCTCGTCGACGTCTTCCACCGGTCCGGGCGAACCCGGTACGATCGGCACCCCGACAGCCTGCATCGCGTTTCGGGCTGACGCCTTGTTGCCCATCACACGGATCTGCTCGGCGGTCGGTCCGATGAAAGTGATGTTCGACGCAGCGCAGGTTTCCGCGAATTCGGCATTCTCGGCCAGAAATCCATAACCCGGATGTATCGCGTCTGCCCCGGTAATTTCCGCCGCAGCGATCAGGCGCGGGATGTTGAGATACGACTCGCGCGCGGGAGGCGGCCCTATGCAGACGTCGTCATCGGCGAAGCGAACATGCAACGATTCGCGATCTGCCTCCGAGTATACGGCCACGGTCTGAACGCCGAGTTCCTTACAGGCGCGGATTACCCGCAGCGCAATTTCGCCGCGGTTTGCAATGAGAATCTTGTTAAACACCGGTGCTAGGAACCTTTTTCAGTGAAAGCGTCCCAGGTAGTGTCGCTTGCACCAGCAACACCCTGGACCCGCAGAGCGAACTCACTCGGGCTGGTCGCCGCGTTGAGCGCGGCCTCGTAACTGATCTCGCCCTTGGTGTACCAGTACATGAGGCTCTGGTCGAAACTCTGCATTCCATACTGCACAGTTCCTTCACGGATGAGATCCGGAATATTCAGCGATTTTTCAGTGTCGCGAATATTGTCGCGAACAGCCTGCGTGTTGATGAGAACTTCTGCCGCCGGTACGCGGCCACTACCATCCTTCTTTGTAACCAGACGCAGCGAGATGATGGCATTCAGTGCGCTGGACAACATGAAGCGCACTTCGGCCGCCTGATTAGGCTGGTAGAACGAAAGAATGCGATTGATGGTCTGCGTCGCGTCGGTCGTGTGCAGCGTCGAGAATACAAGGTGGCCGGTGTCCGCGGCCTGGAGCGCAGTATCCAGCGTTTCAAGATCGCGAATTTCGCCGACGAGGATCACGTCAGGATCCTGACGCAAAACGCGGCGCAATGCCTGCGCGAAAGTCGTCGTGTCGTTGCCGACTTCGCGCTGGTTGATATGAGAGTTGATATCGCGATGGAGAAATTCGATCGGGTCTTCGATCGTGATGACATTCGCGAAACGATTCTGGTTGATGTGCTGAATCATCGCGGCGAGCGCAGTGGATTTGCCGGAGCCGGTGATTCCCGTCACGAGAACGAGGCCGCGGGGAGCCATGGCGATCTTCGACGCGATTGCAGGAAGGTTCAGTTCCTCGATCGTACGTGCCTGAAACGGGACTACGCGAAAGGCGTATGCGATCGTTCCACGCTGCTGATATGCATTCACGCGAAAGCGTCCGATACCAGGTACGCCAAGTGCGTAGTCGCACTCCTTGACGGCAGCGAACTCCTTCATGTGGCGGGCTGTCATCGACTGCTCAGCAATGTGGCGCACGTCTTCGAGGCGGATCACCGGCAGATCCAACGGTGTGAGTTCGCCGTTGATGCGCAGTGTCGGAGGCCGTCCGACCTTGATGTGAAGGTCAGACGCTCCGCGCTGCACCATCTGGTGCAGGATCGCCTTGTAATCGAACGACGACTCGCTCGCCGGTGCTTCCGCTTGTGCAGTGCTACCCATGATACCGCCTAGGCGTTCGAGTCAATTCGGAAAAGCACCTGTCCATACTCCACCGGCTGTGCGTTGTCCACCAGCATCTCGCGAACGACACCATCGAACTCCGACTCGATCTCGTTCATGATCTTCATGGCCTCGATGATACAGAGCGTCTGTCCTTTCGAGATGCGGTCACCGACGGCAACATACTGTTTGGAACCGGGTTCCGGTGACGAATAGTACGTACCGACCATCGGCGACTTCACTTCGAGATACCTGGCCTTTGCTTCGTCGGCGCGAGCGGCGGCTGAACTCTCCGCGCTATCGGCGGTGATCGGGGCCGCGACGGGAACCTGCGCGGGCGCCGGAGCCTGCATGGCCATGGGCGCAGCAACAGAGATGCCTCCGCGCTGCTGCGGCGTCTTGGAGATCCGGATCTTCATCCCCTTTTCAGTCGAGATCTCGATGGAGTCAACAGTGGACTCATCGAGCATCTCGACCAGCTTCTTGACGTAGCGCAGATCAATCACGCGGACAACTCCAGCAGTTCGTGGGTAAAATCGGTGAGTATGCGCGGTCCATCCGCGCCCAGATATACATCATCCTCGATCCGAACGCCGCCCCACTCCGGACGATAGATGCCCGGCTCTATGGTGACGACCGTGTCGGCCGGGAGTTTCGCGGCGGCGGTGCGCGCCAGCCGCGGAGCCTCGTGCACTTCAAGACCGATTCCGTGGCCAAGCGAGTGTCCAAAATCGTCGCCGTAGCCAGCCGCAGATATATAATCTCGTGCAACCGCATCTGCGCTGGCGCCGGTCATCCCAGCCCGGACCGCGCCCGCCGCTCGCTCATTTGCAGCTCGGACGATATCGTAAACCGTTCTCACTTCGTCGGCGGCCCGCCCGACCACTACGGTCCTCGTGACGTCGGAACAGTAGCCACCGGATTCCGCGCCGAAATCGAGCAGCAGCAGATCGTCGCGCTCGATGATGCGGCCAGTTGCGCGGGCGTGCGGAAGCGCGGACCGCGGCCCGGATGCAACAATAGCCTCGAACGGATGCGCTTCACTGCCCTCGTCTCTCAGTGCCTTTTCAAGAATTCCGGCGACTTCCAGTTCCGTGAGGCCAGCGTGGGTCTGCTGAAGTGTATTCGCGAGCGCGCGCGTTGCAATCCCTGCCGCGCGCTCGATCAATGCGACCTCATCTTCATCCTTCGACTCACGCATTGTCTCAACGATTTCTCCCTGCGGGCGCCACTGCCAGCGTGCGCCGGCCGCATCATCGAGGAAACGCTGAAACTCCCTGTGAGTTACGTGCGCCGAGTCGAATCCGATCACTGCTCGACCTGCATAATGTCCGAGCTCGCTCCACAGCCCTTCCCACAGGCTCGTGGATTCGACACGGATTCGCACCAGATCACCCACCTCTTCGGCAACTTGAGTTTGATACCGAAAATCGGTGATCAGCACCGAATCGCGTGGTGTAACAAGCAACAATGCGCTTGAGCCAGAGAAGCCGGTGACGTAGCGAATGTTCGCGCGACCGGTCACGAGCAGAGCATCGAGATGATGTTCCGTGAGCGCGGCGATGACTCGGGCAAAACGCGAGGGGCGCCGATCGGTCACGGTTTCTTCGCGCGCAGGTGTCGCGCGAGCCCGCGCAGGGCAACTTCGTAACCGTAACTACCGAGTCCGCAAATAACGCCGACTGCGCGACCCGCGAGGATGAGGCGGTGCCGTTCGGGTTCACGTGCATGCACGTTGGACAGATGCACCTCGACGAACGGAACCGCAACAGCGTCGAATGCGTCGCGCAATGCAATGCTCGAATGCGAGTACGCACCAGCGTTTATGATGGCGCCGTCCGCAGTACCTCGAAGGCGTTGCACTTCGTCAACCAGCGCTCCCTCGCTGTTCGACTGGAAGAACGAAAGTGTGACCTTCACTTCGGATGCGATCCCGGCGAGGCGCTCTTCGATCTGTTGGAGCGATTCCGAGCCGTAGATTGCAGGCTCCCGAACACCCAGCAGATTCAAATTCGGGCCGTTGATTACGGCGACACGCAACGTGTCCACCGTCACGTCAGGACTGTGAATTGCCGAGCTGCGGCTTGCCGAATGCGGCTGCGAGTCGCTGCGCTGCAGCGACATCACCCGCATCGGGCTCGGAGGAGGTAAACAGATTCGCGAGCGGCGACGCGCTGTCTCGCTTGCCAGCGATGTTGGCCTCCGGGTTGGCCGCCGGGTTGGCCGATTCGGCGCGTTCCGCCGCGAGTTCGACTCGCTCGTTGGGTCGTCGCTGGCCTATTCTGGCAAAGAAACCCCGGACAGTCTCGCGCGCCTTGTGCGGCGAGCCGTCTGCTTCGAGTTCGGCGATCCGTGCGTGTATCGTTGGATCGTCGCGCTTGAGCGCCAACTGGCGATATATCGTAAGAGCCTCGCCCCGGAGTCCCTGCTGCAGATAGAGCTCGGCCATCGTCGCGGTGGCGAACGGCGAGTCTTCCATGATGGAAGCAGACGAGGATTCCTCCACTGCGTGAACCGGCGCAGGCTCTGGAGCGGGCGTTGCAGCAGTTTCTGACGCAGCCTCCGAATCCGATTCCGGCGTGGCGTACCCCAACTCTTCGGCGGTCGGAGCGAAGGCGGCGTCTTCGTGGTTGATGTAGTCCGACAGTCGCAACGGCGTCGACGATTCGGCGGCTTCGTCGTGGAAATCGACTGTCCCCATCTCGTGGGCGGCCTCGATCCTGGTTTCAGCCTCGGATCCCGTGTGCCACGGCCCCTCAAGGACGTCGGCGTTTTGCGTCGACGCCCCTTCTGCCTCCGCAACCTCGGCCGCTGACGGCCACTCCGTGACTTCGAATGGTTCGTGAGACAACTCCTCAACCGCCTCACTCGGTGCCTCGTAAGCGTGCTGCGCCGGCTCGTCAGCCATTATCCGGAGCTGCGCGGTGTCTGGTGCCGACACGATGTCTTCGAGCCTTACAGCGGACGCATCGGGGGCTGGCTCCGGGCGCACTGTCGGAGGCGCCACTCTTTCTGTTGCGCTGGTCGGCTGGCTACCGGGGCTCGCAATGCTGGTGATGTATGCCGCGACTTCTTCGTTTCTGGGGTCCAGTTCGAGGACCTTGCCGTACCAGCGCATGGCGCCTGCACTATCGCCGGAGTCTCGCGCAATGTCGCCCAGTTGACGAAGGGCGATGATGTTCTCGGGATCAAGGGTCAGAGCCTGCTTGAAGACCGCCGTCGATTCCTCGGCCTGACCTAAATCGTGGAGTGCCTGGCCATAGACGATGTAGCCGCTCATGTGGCCCGGCTGCTGAGGCAGATACGTCCGACAAAGTTCGATCGCGATTTCAGCTTCGCCGGCCTTACGATACTCGTTGGCCAGAGGCGCGAAATAGCGCTTGGGGTTCTCCTCGAACTTCCGTTTTAGCTCGTCCAGCCGGCCCAGGTCGGCCATTAACGTCCTCTCGATAGGGAAACGTTTGTTCCGCCGACTGCGGCGTTAGAGGGAGAAGATACTTCCGCTACCTTGATTTTGTCCACTCTGGGGAACAGCTTACCGGGCTATGCTACAATCAATGCGGAGTTCCGCAAAATACATCTGGATTTTTGTCACCGTCGCATTCATCGGCGGATTCCTTCTATACGAGTCGTCCGGCCTCTTCGGAAGTGCCCCGATAACATCAACCACTTCGGTGGCGACCGTCAATGGTGAAGACATTCTCGTTACAACATGGCAGACGCTCTCGACCCAGCTCGAACAGCAGCGGACCCAGTCCAGTGGCGAGTCCATTTCCCTGGACGAGCGACAGGCGATTCAGGATCAGGCGTACAATCAACTTGTTGACGAAGCGTTGTTGCGGCAAGAGATCCGCAGGCGTGGGATTACGGTTTCGGTTGACGAACTGACCAACGCCGCCAAGTACAGTCCACCGCCTCAACTGGCGCAGGATCCGCAGTTGCAAACGAACGGTCAGTTCGATCTCGCCAAGTATCAGCGATTTCTGACAAGCCCAAGCGCCAAGCAGAGTGGATTGCTCGTACAACTCGAAGGCTATTACCGCGACGCAATCCCGAAGCAGAAACTTTATCAGCAGATAACGTCGGGTCTCTGGATTTCCGACGCGATGCTCTGGTTGAACTATCGTGACGCGAGCGACAGCGCAGCTATCAGCTACGCAACGTTCACTCCGAGCGACGCCGACATCGCGGCCACTCCGGTAAGCGACGCCGAAATACGAGCTTACTACGATGCGCACAAGAAGGACATGACGAGGAAGGGTCGCGCGCGCGTAACGGTAGCGGTGATCCCACGCGTCATCACAGCCGCCGATAGCGCCGCTGTCCGACAGCACGCGATAGCGCTGCGTGACAGCATCGTGAATGGCAGCGCCAAATTCGAAGACGTTGCGAAGGCAGAGTCTTCGGACTCCGCTTCAGCAGTTCGTGGCGGCGACCTTGGCAAGGGAATCAAGGGACGCTTCGTCCCTGCATTCGAGAGCGCCGCGGCGAGTCTCAAGCCTGGCGAGATCTCACAGCCGGTACTTACGCAGTTCGGATATCACATCATCCGGCTGGATTCCCGGAACGGTGACTCCGTTGCCATGCATCACATTCTGCTGCCAATCACGCAGAGTGACTCCAACGCCGATCGCACGGATCGACGTGCCGACACACTCACTACAATCGCCGGCTCGGCTGAGGTACCAGCCAAATTCGACGAAGCGGTTAAGCGCCTCGGGCTCAAGACGTTCACAGCTGAAGTGACCGAGGGTCAGCCCCTTGTGCACGATGGTGCACAAATCCCCAGCGTTTCTGCCTGGGCATTTCAGGGCACCAAGATCGGCGAGAGCAGCGATCTGTATGACGACCAGAACGGGTACTACCTCGCGCGCCTCGAGTCGGTGACGCCCGGCGGAGTTCCGACTCTCGATGCGGCCAAGAATGACATCAAGGCGGTTCTGGCTCGCGAGAAGGCTGTCAAGAAGCTGGTTGACCCGGCTCGCAAACTGGCTACTGTCGCGTCAGCGGGAGGCGGCTTGGAGAGGGCCGGCGAGTTGCTCAACACGCCGATTGTCCACACCAAGACATTCACGCGCGTCTCGGGCCTGCCCGACGTTCCCTCCTCCGCGCGCATCGTCGGTGCTGCGTTCGCGTTACCGGTCGGCGCCGTGAGCGAGCCGATCGTCACCGACAATGCCGTTTACGTTATTGTGATCGACCATCGCGTCGATGCCGACCGCAAGCTGTTCGACGCCACCAAGGATCAGCTCCGCTCTCAATACCTGAGTTCGATGCAACAGGGCCGGATTCAGGAGTTCGTGACGAATCTCCGGGACGACGCCAAGATCACCGATCGCCGGAAGGAGATCGAAGCATCACTGCGCAGGACGTCATCCTGACCTCTCGATAGTGACAACGACAGCGGGGTGACGGGCTCAAAGAGCCTGTCACCCCGCGTCGTTTTCTACGCCTCTGAAAAACTTTCTGTTTTCTTAACGGCTGATCATTCGTTAGATCAGTCGCCGAGGCTCCCTTTTCTCGGTCTCCGGAGTGGTCGTATTGATGGGCCGCTGGAGGTCTTCAGAAGTGAGGCGAGGCGGTGGAGCGGTATCGGTTGGTGACACGTTCCGCTCGATGTCGTTCATCTCCTTCTTGAATTCCTTGATCCCCTTGCCAACCGAGCCAGCGATCTCAGGAATGCGTTTGGCTCCGAACAGAAGCAGGATCACCACCATGATGATGACCAGTTCCATGAAGCTGAAATGCGGCATATCCATAACTCCCTGAGGGAAAAAGTACGCTATCGATCTTTACGCTGTCCAAACTCTAAAATAACGAGCGGGCTATCAAGTATGCTAAAAGTACACCCAGCAGGCTCAAAAGCGACACATCGACTGCGACTGGCCCGATGGCGAATTTGAGGACCACGAGGTCCACCGTCAGGGGACCGAACGCCGGTGTCACGCCGGTGGTGAAGAATTCCTTGACAGCGCTAGGCGGGAGGAAACGGCGACACACCTGGGTGAGAAGGCCGCCGGCAATGAATCCAGTTGACAGGACCATTCCGTAGAAGAATGCGCCCTTTCGGGAAGCTCCGCGTGGTGGCATCAGGCGTGTCGCTCCATTACGTACGAGATTGCTGCGCCGAGGGCGTCCCGGGCAGGCGTTGGGGGAAGACCGACAAGGGAGGAGCGAGCACGATCCGCATATTCCGCTGCACGGTTGCGCGCGTAGTCCAGTCCACCACGCTCCACCACAATTTCAGCGATGGCAGCCACTTCCTCGTCGGACGGATCGGAAGTCTCGAGCAGCGAGGCGACACGAGCGCGCTCAGCCTGAGTCATCGATCGAAGTGCCGCAATCAGCGGAAGCGTCACCTTGTGTTCCTTGAGATCCAGACCACTCGGTTTCCCGGTGGTTTCAGACGCTTCCGTGAAATCGATCAGGTCGTCGGTGATCTGAAATACCATTCCGAGCGCGTCGCCATACCCGGCGAGCACGTTCGAGTACGCCGGAGCGCCACACATCGCACCGACACAGCATGCGGCGGACATCAGTGACGCGGTTTTGGACCGGATCAGGAACTCATAATCGCTCTCCGAGAAATCCAGCGGCTCGACAGTCGAGAGCTGTGACAGCTCTCCCACTGACATCTGCGTCGACGCGTCGATCAGCACGCGCATCGCGGGCATGTTCTCGAGCGCGACCAGTTGTGTGAGCGCGGTCGAGTAGAGATAATCGCCCATGATAACGGAGATCTGATCGCTGAACAGCGAGTTGATCGTCGGCATTCCGCGGCGAAGCATGGAATGATCGATGGCGTCATCGTGAACTAGCGTCGCGAGATGCACCATCTCGACTACGGCGGCAACGACGAGGGCATCGCGGGTTGGGGTGCCGGACGTGTGACTTGCCAGCAGCACGAGTGAGGGACGGAACATCTTCCCTCTCATCGCCAGCAGATGCCGAGCTGCAGTTGCAAGCATGGGAATGTTGCGCGTGATGGACTTCTCCATCGTGTCGCGCACTTTCTCCAGATCGTCACGCACAGGCGCCTGCACCTCGTCCAGCGTCACGACTCGCGTGGCATGGTGGACCACCGGCGCGTCGAACGACCGAGCCGTCACGCCATCTGCTCGGCGCGTTTTAACCGCTCCGCCACATCGCGGAAGTCGATATCCACCGCGAACACTCGACGATAGTAGCCCTCGGCGGCCCGCCACTGCTCCAGCTTTTCACTCGCGTAGCCCAGCAAGTAGAGCACGCCAACGAGTTTGGTATCGGTGAGACCGGACTCCTTGAGCGCGCCGCCAAGAGAGCTGATTGCAACAGCATATTCGGTCTTCTCGATAAAGCTCTGTCCGAGCGATTCGTACGCGCGAACCCTGCGTTCCGGGGTCGCATCTACGCGCATCGCCTTCTGGAACTGCGAGATCGCTTCATCGAACAGACCCATCTCCATGTACGCCACACCAAGATCGTAGTGACTGTCGGCGTCACTTTCATCGACATTGGCCGCGACGCCGGCCTTGAAAGTCGCCAGCATTTCGGAAAAATCAGTCTGGACCGCGTTGGCGGACTTGTCTTCCTCTTCGGCCGTCATTCTCGGATTCTTGGGTACTTCGCCCTCGCGAAGCCACTCATTGAGATCGACGAAGTCATCGTCCGTGCGCGCGGCCGTCGGCACTGCGGCCGGGACGGCGTTCGCTGGCTGCTGCTCTTCCTCAACTGCTTCGATGGGCAGGATCGCGAGATCGCCGGGCAGGCCGCCCTCAGCGGCAGCGACGTCGGTGGAGAGCGATTCGACATATCCGGTGAGCGCATCGGCCATCGATCCCCTCGGTTCGTCCGACACCGTGTCGATGCCAGAAGCGACGAGATCGGATTGAGTCGGCAATGCGGTCGCATCGGCGGCGCTTGCGGCCTGTTCAGACACCTCGTCGCTATCCAGCGCGCTTTCCGATAGCATGGCGAACGAAGTGTGCTCGATCGCCAGAGGTGTAATCTCCGGCTGCTGCTCATCGGTTGCGAGCGATGTCGACTCGAATTCGGCCAGGGTGGGGCCAAGCCCTTTGGCCTCGTCGGAAACAAGAGAGGTAAGCGGATCTTCAAACGGTTTCAGCCCGGCGAGCGGCGATTCCTCCTCCGCCGCACGAACGTCCGCCGCTTCAGGCAGCTCAACCTGGCCGAAACTCTCCGCGTCGCTGGGGCGGGCCGCTTCTTCGGTTGTACGCCCGTGCTGTTTGCTGCCGTCCGGCGCGGTCGCGCCACGCCTGCCGTAATCCACGTCCAGAAATACGAGCCCTTCACGTTTTGCCTGCTGCCGCGTCATGCCAGCCTTGGGCGCGAAATCGGGATCCAGCACCCTGATGCGCTCGAGCGTTGCCGTCGCCTCGGCGCCTCGGTCTTCTTCGAGCATCGCCTCGTAAACAATCTGGAGCTGCTCAAGCGCCTCCTGCGAGCGTCCCGCACGTCCCAACTGCTCCGCGAGCATAAGGCGCACATCGTCCTGACCCGGGCAGAGATCGGCAAATTCCTTGAGGGCGCGAAACGCTTCGCTGATGTCGCCGACCTTCTCCATCCGGGCCGCGTACTCCAGAAAGTTCTGCTTGGCGTCGGAGTTGAAGCCTTTCTTGGCGCTGATCTTTCCGAGCTTGTAGTAAATCACCGACCGGTCCGGCGCGTGGCGCAGGACCTTGTTGCAGAGCGCTATTGCATTGTTGAAAAAGCCGCCCTCGGCGTACAGATCGACCGCTGTTTCGTAGAAAGTCACCGCCTGGTCCAGGTCGCCCTGGCGCAGATGGAGATCCCCAACGCGGTTGTACAGCGGGATGTCCAGTTCCTCTGGAATGCCCGCTGCCGCGTCTATTGCCTGGGCATAAGTCGCAAGGGCGCGATCATACTGCCGCTTCTGCTCGAATTCCGCGGCTTTCCTCTTGAGCTGGGCAGACTTGGACATGTCAAGGGGAAGTTAACGATGGCACTGGGAACGGGCCAGAATGACCTATCTCCATTTATCTATCTAACGATTGAGAGGGGCAGCCATCACATCGCGGATCCTGGATATCCGTAATGGCGCCTGGGCCTCGCCACGACAAGCATAATAGCACGCGTTGCAGTTGACTGGTTTGTACTTCCGGAAGTCACGCCAATGGAAATCCGTGGGAAAGTCCGGGCAGCGCTTCACGTATCCCGACGGGGTTATGTGGATGGTTCGGATGCCCGATTGGCAAGGTTCGGAGGTCTCCCCGCGCACGTAGCGAGGAATCTGTTCCAGATAGTAGTCGGAGTTGGTGATAATCCCCCGCCGCTTCCGCTTGAACGCGAGCAACTCGGCGATGACCTCCTCGAGCTTCCGAACCTCCGCGGGGGGAATCAGGCCGTCTGCGTTACCGTTCTTGTTGTCAGTGTAGCAGCTGAAATTGACCCCCGCACCAAGCTCGGCCGCGCGTTTGACGATTGGGACAAGCTCGTCAAGATTGGATCGCTTGATCACTGTATTGAACCGGATCGCGTCGATTCCACGCTCGCGCATCGCAACCACATTGTTCATGATGCGGTCGACCAGCCCGGGAATCCCACGAGCCTCATCGTGCCGCTGGTCCAGATAGTCCAGCGAAATGTTGAACTGGTTGATTCCTGCATCCCAGAGCGACTGGGCTCGCTCCGGTGTCAGCATGCCACCGTGCGTGATCAGCGTCATGTACTTGATTCGAATCGCGCGATCCACGCCGGCAACGAGATCTTCCAGATCGCGACGAAGTGTAGGTTCGCCTCCCGTCCACGTGATCATCATCGGGTTGAAGAAGCGAGCAGCATCGACATAACTCTTCAACTCGTTTTGTCGCTCCGCGGGATCGGTCTTCCAGTAATCGCAGAAATTACAGTGCGCGTTGCAGCGAAGCGTGACCTCGAAATGCACGAGGATGGGCATCCGTACCAGAGTCAGATACGCGTATTTGGCCAGGAAAACAGGGACTTCCCACGGGGAGAAACGGGCAGATAGCAAAGCTCAGCGCAGATCCTGCTGCCTGTAAGTAGGCTTGTCGTAGTTGAATTTCAAATCCGGCTGCGCCTTGTTGCCAATCATGAAACTGAAATATGAGTTGCCGTTTGGACTCTGACTGAACGAGAATATCGCGCGCCAGTCATGCAGGTCCCGCTGAAGTGTAACCTGATTGCTTGCAAATGCGCGATTGACGACATCGTACAGCGTTCCCCAGCTCGCTGACCACTTTTGAGTGATATGAAATGCAGTCTGCGCGCTTATCGTCTCACGCGGCGGCACGCGAACAAACACTCCTCCGCCGATTGGATCGTTGACGTTACCGACCGCTGTCTGCGGGTTCAGCAACGCCTGTTGCCGGCACAGATCGTACAGCACCGGATTGGCAGCATTCACATTACAGATCAGCGTCGGGTCATAGTTCACGACGTTACCACCGACCGGAGGTCGCTGTCGATTGGACGAGAAGCTGATCTGACTCGTCCAGTTCTGAACATCGCTGACACCGTACTGACGATCACGCGCGTAGCTACCCGTAACCGGATTCGACGACAGCGCAGAGGCAAGTTGGTCCTGTGCTGTTTGCTCCGCTGTAACTGGCGCGGTCGGCGCGACCGGGGCTTCATGATGACCAAACAGGCGGCCAAGCGCGGCGAATATTCCCGTCTGTCCGTTGAGCGTGAAGGAAGCGCTGATGCTCTCGCGGAATGGCTTGAATCGGGCGGTATCACTCTGGGTGTCGCCCTGGAAGAGCGAGTAATTGCTGTTGAAGCTGAAACCGGGTAGCAGGTCTGATGTCGCGCTATATTGGAAGCTGTTCGTCGTCAAGCCCGTTCGATGTGTCGCGCGCGCGCGTTCGAAATCCCACTCGAGCGACGAGAAATCGAGTGCAAGGAGTTTTACCTTCTGCCCCTCACCGCTCGACGATGTATCGGACTTGAGTTTGCCCTCGAAGACCTGCGAAAAGCCGAGCGTCACCTTATTCTGCGGCAAATTTCCCAGGAATCCAGCGGCCGAGTGGTTGATCGCGGCGAGATACGCCCCTGGCACGGATCCGGCCGGAGAATATCCGTAACTCAGACGTGGCGTGATGGAATGCCGAATCCGTGAGAGAGGACCGAAGCCCGGAAACAAGGCGAACAATGTCGGTGACATACCAAGTGAGAAAGTCGGTCGCTTGTTCTGATGGACCCACTGTCCGTTCGAGAACTCGGACTGAACCCAGTATGATCCGCTATAAACGTTGTTGAACGTCACAGAAGGATTGAGGTTCAACGTGCCCGGCAGAAAACCCGGAAGGCTGAAACCGAAATTAAAGTCAGCCTGGTTTGTGGCAGATCTGGCGAAAGTCCGGTTGTAACGCTGGGTCGTGTCGGCCTGGTCAATGAAGGTTCGCGTGACAGGATGATCCAGTTCGAGACTCTGGATGTTGCCACTCAGATCCAGTCTGAAGCCATGAATGCTGATCGGAGTACCGAACGATGTCGTCTGTGTGGTCTCCGACGCCTTGATGCGCGAACTGTCCGCGACGCCAGCGGCGTTCCTGAAATAGTTGTAGAAGATCGCCTGAGATTCGTCCATGTTGACCTTGGCCGATCGCTGGAAATTCAGACTCGGGGTCCAGTCCAGCCAGTTCGCAAGAGCAAGCGTCGGGCTCGTCAAGCTCACCGTCGGATAGTTCTCCTGGATTTGCGTACGTCCGGAGTACTGATCCCGATGTCCGCCAACGTCCATCGAGAAGGGTCCAACCTTTCGGCTGTACCGCACGTCTGAACTTATCGCCGAGAGCTGCTGCTGCGGATTGAACGTCGTTTGTCGCAGCGCAAACGTGTTTGTGGCGAAGTTGACGTCGGCGTTGAACCGGCTGGTGGACGAAAATTCCTGCGAGTGATACCAGAAGACGGTAGTGTTATTTGAACCGCCTGGTTGTGCCAGGTGACTGGCCGCGATTCCACCCGTAATGAACCTGTCCATCCAGCGATACCGAAACTGACCGTTGACCTTTGAGAAACCAGGGTCACCGGGGTTCCCCCGCGCGCTGCTTCGCCAGTCGTACGACATCTCGGCGTCCATGTAGTCGCCGAGGTTGACGTAATAACCCAGGTTCTCGAGATGGCGGCGGTACGACGAGCTGCTTCTTACGAACTCGCTGAGACCGAAACGCGGCGTCAGGATTCCGCTGCGGCGGCCGTTGCGGACGTCCTGAAACAGGAACGGCAGCCAGAACACCGGCACGCCAGCGACGTAGAGCGTTGCTGGCCGCGCGACCAGCAGGTTCTTCGAAACGAACTTGATCTCGTTCGACTTGAAGTAATAGTCCGGCACACTGTCGTCGCAGCTGGTAATGATGCCGTTGTGCACGTAATACGCGCTTCGTTTCGCCGCGGTCGTATCCCTCACGAACGCGGTCTTCTGGCCCGAGAGGAAGTAAGTCTGTCCGCTTTCCACTGATGTACGGATATTCGTCGCACTGCCGCGACCAAGCGCGGTGTTGTACGTGACACTTCCTCTGGCGATCACGTCAGCGGTCTGCTGCGACGGATCGTGGAGTATCACAGTGTCACCCATCGCGGTCACCAACTTGGTGGCGTCGTTGTACAGGACGGTGTTACCGATCACGATCGTCTGATCTCGACCGACAGCGGCAGGCGTGCCTTCGATCCGAAGCGCCTTGCTCTGGGCGTCGAACACGACCTTGTCGCCCTGGTACCGCGTCGTGCGGTATCCCGGCATTTTCATCAGCGCCTTCGCGACGGAATCGGTGTCAGACGCCCAGTTCACGAGCGGCTTGACGAGCGGGAGTGTGTCGCGAGTCGTATCGCCGGAGGCTCTAACGGGTCGAGGCGGAACTGGAGTGGTCGGCCGCGGCGGGCTGCCCCGCTGTGCACCCGCCGTGGATGCCGCAGCGATGCAAAGCGCAATTGCGAGAACCGAGCAAAACCGTGCGCTGATCACGGCGAATCGCCAAGGCGAAGTGGGACCTCCCGCACGGGCGGCAGCGCTTCAAGCTGCGGCGAGGGCGGCGGCGGCGGCGGCGGCGGCGGTGGATCCACGGTACCCGAGTCATTGCGCGAGCTCTTCCCTTCGCGCCAGCGATACACCATGCGCGAAAGTACAATGCTCAGTTCGAATAATCCATACATCGGGATCGCGATCGCGAACATGGCGGTCGGATCGGGAGTGATGAAGGTTCCGATAATCAAACCGCCGACGGCTGCGTAACGGCGATACCTGGCCAGGAATTTGGGATTTGTCAGCCCGAGCGCTGTGAGGGCCATGATCACGATCGGGAGTTCGAAGGCCGCGCCGAACGCGAGACACATGTAGATCGCAAATCCGAAATATTCGGACGCCGCGATCATTGGCTGGAGCGCGTCAGACTCCACACCAACGAGGAACTTGATCGTCATCGGCAGGATCAGCGTGAACGCCATCGCCACGCCCGCAACGAACAACACAACAATTCCGCCAAGTACGGGGACTACGAGTTTCTTTTCGTGCGAGTACATCGCCGGGGAAACGAAGCCCCACAGCTGATACAGGATCACAGGTGACGCGATGATGAACGACAGCGCAAACCCGGCGTCCAGTACAATCTGGAATGCATCACCAGGATGCAGATAGATCAGTTTCTGCCCGTGCAGATACGGGGTGATCGGACGAGACAGAAACTCGATCACGTCGAAATGCGGAACCTGTGTGAAAAGGAGAAATGCTATGATGGCACCGAACGCAAACGCGGCAGCGCACTTGAAAAGTCGCTGCCGCAGTTCCTCAAGGTGATCGAGGAACGCCATCTCGGCCATACCGCTAGCCGCGCGACGCCGAGCCACGATCAGCCTCGCCCGCTACTTGATCGTCTTGACGCGATCCCGAGCCAGAGCAGCCTCGTCCGACCGCGGATATTTCTTGATAAGCTGATTGAACAGGTCACGAGCCTTGCTGTCGTCGCCAGCACTCAGCGCCGCAACAGCACGCTTGTAAATGGCAGTCGCTGCACGCGGCGAACCAGCGTACTGAGCCGCCACCTGCGCGTACACTGAATCGGCAGCTTTAGTGTTCTTCTCGGCAGCATACGTCTCAGCGATGTAGAAGGCAGCATCGGGTGCCACATCGGCCTTCGGATACTTGGCGATGAGGTCCTGGAAGGCCTGGCGCGCCGCAGAGTTGCTACCCTGCATCATCTGCTCACGTGCAGCCTGGAATAGCGCATTCGGACCCGGTACGACCGGTGCTCCAGTTGAATCGGGAACAGCCGTTGCGGCCTGACGATCCTCGAGCGACGCTCGAACTTCCTGGATACGCTGTTGACTCTGACCGGTCAGTACCTGCACTTGCAGGAGCTCCTGCTGAACTGACGACATGCTCATCGTCATGTCAGACCGAAACCGTGTGAGGCGCGTACTCAGAGCTACGAGCGAGTCGTTTGCAACACGCACGCTGGCAATTGCGCGGTCCAGTTGCCGCGAGCGTGCAGAATCAGCCGCCAATCGCTCGCTTCGCATGAGGCTTATATCACCCTGTAGAACCTGCACATCCTTCTGCGTGGCAAAACAACCAGCGAACAACATCGCCGCCGGCGCGATCAGCATCCATTTTTTCACTGATTTGCTCCTCCTGAAATCGGTTCGAACTCCGAACGACGATTGCGAGACCATGCTTCCTCGTTGTCACCCTGAACCGCGGGCTGCTCGGCGCCCATGCTTGTAATTGTCAGACGACTCGCATCGATTCCGTTGTTCACGAGAAATGCCTTGGCTTCCGCAGCGCGCCGAAGACCCAGCGCCAGATTGTACTCCGAAGCACCACGGTCATCGGTATGACCGGTGATGCGAATGCGAATGTTTGGCTTCGCCTGCAACACTGGAACCTTTGCCAACAGCAGCGATCGGGCGGCCTCAGTGAGATCGGCACGATCGAAATCGTAATAGATCGTCGCTGCAAGGACCTTCATGGCGTCTGCGTTCTGCGCCGCCTCGCGCTGCTCCCTGTCGCGCACCGCGCGAAGACTATCCTGTTCCGCCTGTGCACGCGCAAGCTCCGCCTGGCGAGCCGCATTCGCGCGAGCGATGGAATCCGCACGAGCGGGGTTCAGCGAATCCGCGGCACCCGACATAGGTGCGGGCCCGAGTGCCACGGGTGGCTTGTGGCAGCCGGCCGCAAGAGCAAGTGCGACTACGGCGAGGATGGTGTGACGTGGATGCATCGGCTCGAAGGTTAGGGTTTGAGAATCGGTGACCATGCGGCCAGCCGTGCGCCGGGTGCGTGAGTAAGCTGGCGCATGCGGCCAGACTCTGCGTCCAGTACCCACAACTGACGAGGTCCCGTGCGCGTGGAAGAGAACACCATGTGTCGCGAATCAGGTGCCCAGGAAGGATCTTCGTTCTGCCCATCGCTCGTGTATTGCTTGGTCGAGCGATCACGCATATCGATGGTCATGATCTGGAACGAGCCGTCAATCCGCGATTCATACGCGATTCTGCGTCCATCCGGAGCCCAGTCGGGTGACGCGCGATATGCCTGCTCGCCGTAGGTGAACTCGGTAAGCAACGATGGATTGGTACCGTCAGCATCCATCGTGTACACTTCGGGATGCCCGGCTCTCCCGGACATGAACGCAATCTGGCGTCCATCCGGGCTGAACGAAGGCGAAGTGTTATCGCTTCCCTTCCCAACCGTGATCCTGCGCGACGGCGATGCGTCGCCTTCCTGCATCACGAGTATGTCTGTACCACCTTCCCTGCCGCTGGCGTAGGCAATTGTACGTCCGTCCGGCGCATACGCAGGCGTGATGTTGAGTCCGCGCGCGGTACCGCTCAACCAGTGCAGATCGCCCGTTACAAAACTGTACCCGGCAATCTGAGATCCATCCGGCGTGAACCCGCAGAACACGAACCGCGTTCCGTCAGGATTCCACGCGGGCGACATCGCGAGCGTCACCGACGTGAGCTTTGTCGCATTCTCGCCATCGCTGTCGATCACCCAGATCTGCTTGTCGCCACCGGAGTACAGGACCCGCGTGGCCGCAGCGCCCGACGTGCCAAAGATCCAGCGTTCGACTTCGTCGCTCGCGCGGTGTACGGAAAGCCGCCACGCCGGTGAATTCACCTTGTCCAATAACGGGAATCCACCGATCTGAACGCGTTTCTTGGCCGCCACATCGTACATCGTGATGTTGATTCCGGTCAGCGAACGCTCCGGCCTCAGAATGGCAACGACGCCGAGCTTCGCAAAGAGCGGATAGTTGTACGCGTCTCCAGTCTTCGGAATCATGCCGCGAACCGTCGAATCGTCGAGCGTTACTATCGTCGCGCGGTCGTCGTAGTCGATGTCACGCTGGAGAATCGCGCGTACAGAATCTCCGCCGATGGAATCCAGCGGAAGGACCAGGACGCCGGGCTTTGTCCCCAGAGTGTAGTTGAGGCCAAGCCTCACACCTTGGGGAACAGTCGTGTTCTGTGAGTAAGCTGTAACCGGCGCAAGCACGAGCATGGCGCTCGCGATGGCGGCAATAGATATCTGTTTCAGTTGCATCACTGCAGGAATCGGGGGTCGAAGCTGAAAACTACGGGAAGGACATCATCACGGAAACCGTCAGGAAGCGGGCCAAACGAGGAGGATGCTCGCTCGATTGCCCCCTGAGCTTCCAGATCGAATGAATAAACGCCGGACCGAGTCAGGAATTTCACATTCGTGACGCTGCCATCACGGTGAATGAGGAAGGATACTGTAGCGCTCAAAGGAGAGTTGGGATTCTTGACGCGAAAGTTCAGGGCGATCTGGCGAACGATGTTATTGAGGTATCCCGGGAAGGGAAAATCAATTCCAGCGGTCTGCACTGTTGCCACATCGGTGCCACGACCGCCTGTTGGTCCGCCACCGGCCTTTGGAGCCGCTGTCGGCTTCGCAGCCTTGGGTTTGCCCTCAACTGGCGTGGCGCGCTTTGTAGGGGCCGGTGCAGCCTTCGTCGGAGCCGGCGGGACCGCCGACGGCGTTTCCCGCATCTTGGGCGGCGTCGGCGCCGGGTTGGTTGCGGCCGGCGCCTCGGTGACCTCGCCAATCGCACGTGGACCCGGCGGGGCAGCCACAATATTCACCTTGTAGATCGGCGGAAGTACAACCGGCGGGCCAGCTCTCAACGCCCAGAGAGCCAGCCCGATAATCGCCACATGCGCCACAGCGGACGCACCGAGCGATCCGGTGAGTCCACCGTCGCCTGCGCGCGTACTCAATGCGTCGCGTCCTCCGGTTCGGCGACAAGGCCGACGTCGGTTGATCCGCTCGCTCGCATCACCGCCAGTACCCTCACCACCATCCCATAGGGTACACCCTGGTCGGCACGAAGATATCCGCCGCCTTTCCCATGCTGATCCGACAGGGCCTTGAAGCTCGCCCTGAACTCTTCGTAGGTCAGCTTGTCCTTGTCAACAAATATGTCGCCACTGCGATCCACGGTGACCACAAGCCCCGACTTGGCCTCGAGTGGGCGCGCCGCCGCCTTGGGCAGCGACACGTCGACTCCTCCCTGCATGATGGGGGCAGTGATCATGAAGATCACCATCAGCAGAAGCATCACGTCGATCAGGTTCACGACGTTGATCTCTGCATTGAGCGCGAGTTTCCTCCCGCGACGACGTCCTCGGCTCGCCATCTAGATCCTGCCCTCGCGCACGAGCAGCGCGATGAGCTCGCTCCCGAAACCTTCCAGCTCGCTGTCGATTCGGTTGAGCTTGCTTGCGAAGTTGTTGTACGCGAATACAGCGGGGATTGCAACGGCTAGCGCAGCCGCCGTGGCGATCAACGCTTCTGCCACACCCGGTGCAACTGCGCCGATGTTACCAGAGCCCTGCGACGCGATGCCGATAAAGGCCTCGATGACACCCAGGACCGTGCCGAGCAGCCCGATCAAGGGGCTGACAGAACCGATAGTCCCGAGCGACGGTACGTATCGAGAGAGGCGTTCCTGCGCCGCATTGGTCTCGGCATCGAGCAACAGCCGGAGTGCCTCTACCTGAGAGCCACTGAACTTCGCAACGCGGCCAGGCGTGGCCGCCAGCGCTGGGGCTACCTCGCGCAAGAAGTCGTTCGCGCGACGAATCAGCCTGGCGTGTGGCACTCCTTGCATGTCGCGAACAGCGTCCACTGCAGCAGCGAAGGAGGAGGCGCGTTCGAAGTTCTGCATGAACGCGTCGGACTCACGCCCAATCGCGCGAAATTCACGCCACTTTCGGAACATGATCGCCCAGCTGACCAACGACAGGACCACGAGAATACCGAGCACAACCTTGGTTGCACCGGTCCCGTGGATCACCATTTCGAGCGGCGACGTCGGGATGGCCGCGACCTGCACCAAGACGAATAACAGATTCACTCAAGCTCCATCGGCAAAAGGCCAAATCTAAGCCGACGCAGCATGTACTGTCATCCGTTCAGGGCATCTTTGCAGTAAGACGGCTTGGCATCCCAACTCGAATCTCGGGTTGCGTCTGATGCACGACCATGCCCGTTGCACCGAACGGCGTTACGCGAACAATCGTGATCGTTGCAGTCGAAACGAGCGGTGCGGCAGTTCCGTCGCTCAATCGACCATCATCGAACAGTGTAAACTGATCTCCCAGCCGCAACCCTTTCGACTCACCGGCACCGAGAATCACGTAGCTCTGCACAGAGGGCAGCCTTGGCGAACCCTGAATCCAGACGAGCTTCGCAGTCACGGGATACGAGCCAGCAACCGGTCGAACTGTGGTACTTTCGAACGATTGTCCGGGTGGCACCAGCGACTGCCCTTCGTTGATTGCCTCGAACTGTCTGATGATAACGCCGATTGCGCGCCCTCCAGCGCCGATTGAATCAATCCGGATCACACCTGNNTCGACTACTCGACCGACGTCAGTCACCACGGAGGTCGCTCGTGCGATGATCAACTTGTCGCCCAGGCGATACGACGTTCCGGCCGGCGCGGAAACGTAGATCCGGTCGAACGTCCGGTAACCCGCATCGGAAGAAAGGCCGAGCGCGGGGACATCGACCGGACCGATCACCAGACCGGCAACAAGTAGTTTGTCGCCCGCAGCCATATACGGCGCTGCTTCGTACTCGCCCTGGCGGACCGTCAGTACCGGGGGCAAAGTGCTCGCGGCCCGTATTTGCGCGTGGACGGCCTCATCAGCTGACGCGAACACCGTCGGTGACTGAGCGCGGGTCTGGATCTGGGCTACCACGAACCCGGTCGAGTCGACGTTGGCCGCGACTTCGGGCTTCACGGCGGATCCATCGATCGTAAGGACCTGCCCTGGGTAGATCCAGTGCGGATTCTTGACGATGTCGGTGTTAGCGTGAAAGACTTCGGGCCACCGGAACGGGTCTTTGAGGTAGAACTTGGCAATGTCCCAGAGCGTATCGCCTCGCTTTACCGTGTGTTTGACCACGGCGGGAGTCGCAGGTGCAGCAGCGGTCGAAGACTGCGTCACCTGTGCGAATAGCACTGGTGCCGGAGCGGCAACGGCTGCGAACGAAGCGGCAACAATGGCCGCGCGGAGAGTGATCGCGAGTCTCTTTGGCATCGTTTGAGGACGACCGGATGAGCGATAGGGCAACCTGACGGGTAACGTCAAGCTACCGGGCGCGGCCTAGCCGCCCCTTACCGTATATCGGCCGGGGGCTGCATTCTCTGGACGTGAAAGAACCGCCCGGTGCATCCACCCGGACGCACTGGAAAGCGATGAGAGGGCGCTATAACGCGCCGCAAAGCGCTACAACTGCCAGTGAGAGCCCAGTGCCCAGAAAAAGATGCCCATGCTCAGGATGGCAAAAACGGTAGTAGCGGAGCCAACTATCAGTAGCTCCAGCGCACGCCACCGCGCTGGACGGCCCGTGCTTGACCCGAAAAAAATTCCCCAACTGGCGAAGCACCAGACCACGTAGGCACCGGCGAGCAGCATCCAGGACGCTCGACCACTTGTCGCGGCTGCCAGAGCTACGGCCCCCGTGGCAATGGAGATCCCGGCGAGTTCGATTTCGGAAAGTTTTCGAGCCGCCTGTGCCAGCACCGAGAAAATGCTCTCTCTCGATGCTGAGAGACGCGCCTGTCCAAGACCTGCCTGAGGTGCTGGCAATCGTGCGACGTGTTGCATGCGTCCTCCTCCGGTTTGTTGACTAACGATAACCCATTCAGTGTTTTTCCGCGCTAGTGTCGCTCTACCTGCCGAGCCAGTAATTGACCTTGATCTTGAAGATATTGGTCGGCCGATCGCTCATGAGCGCGACGCGGTCCCGTGCAAAATCGAAATTGCCGACGTCGTCCGAGCCAGAACGCGTTTGCGTCCAGACAAAGAAGACGGTTGAGCCTGGCCGATACTCCCAGCGGAGCACAGCGTTACCAATGAGCGACCGGTACGCGAAGTTCGGATCTCCAAAGGTGAACGGCACCGCAGGTCCCGCGCCGTCCGGATCCACCGTATACGTGGCGCCGGCCGTGCCGGTTGCCGCATTGCGCACGATTGTACCCGCATCCTTTCCGTAAATCACTTTCTTGATCGTGCGCGTTGCCGCGAACTCGCGGAACGAGGAGTAATCACCGGATGAGAAGTACGGCTGTGCATACAACTGAAGCGTGAGATTCGGCGTGAATGTCCAGTTGATGCGGGTGTCGAGCGACCAGGTATCGGCTTTCAGATAGGCAAACACATATCGACGTCCATAGAATGCTGTCGCTGTCGGATCAGTCTCCGCAGTCACGTACTGAGCACCGTTGGTTGAGGAGCTGAATGTCGGTGTCAGACTGATGAATACACTGGACACCGGCTTCAGAGCTACGCCCGGACCGATACTCAGCTGATTGCCTTTCTCACCAACCGAAGGACCGCCCTGCACCGAGATATCGAACACCGCGCGGCCGCGCGGATCGGTCGACAATTCGCCCATGAGAAACTTGTAGCCAGCGCGCGTTACTACCGGGCCACCGCGCGTCAGCTTGTCATCGAGCACTGCCGGGTGATAGATGTAGAAGCTGCGCAGGCGCCAGTAATTGGGAAACTCGATCTGCGTGAATGTCTGACCCTGCAAATCCGTGCGGTCGCCATCGTAGTTGAACTGCTGCTGTCCACCGACAAGTACTGCCGCATTGCGGTACCAGCTCCCTGGCAGGCTCCAGCTCCGCATGACGTTGGCGTTCATCCACTTGTAATCTGCGCGATCCAGGTACGACAGGTCGTTCACCTCGAATCCGGGGCTGCGCCAGTTCTGCGCCGTCTCCCACATCCAGTTGCCGCTTACCTTCGCGACTCTGCTGTAGAAGCCATAACCGCGCAGCGATGTAGCCGACGTGTCATACGTTGCGCCGAACAGTCCATCGCTGGTAACGCTACGATCCGGACGCTGGAAATAGTGCGCGCTCGATCGCTCGGTAAGCGCAATCGCCGCGGGAGAGCCACCTACGTTGGATGCAGCGACAGATCCCATCCAGTCGTAGTCGCGGTGGCTCCAGCGATGATTCCAATCCATGCCGAGCGCCTCGGCATGACTGCGCAGTCGGTCTGACAGAATGGTGTCATTCATCTGTCGGCCCACAGACGTGAACATACCGCCTATGGTCGTGGCGCCTTCACGGAAATCCTTCTTGGCGCGGCCGACAAAGTAGTTGCTCAGCGGCTCGACTTGCTGACTGAGCGTGGGGCCTCCCGGTGTTGCGACGAATTCCGCAGTTTCGCGGTTTGTAAGTGCGTCGAGCATTCCAACTGTAATACCACCCGCAGTCCTGCCTGTCACTTTCGCGGCGCCGATGATCGATGTCGTACTCGGCAAATCATCAAACGCAGCTTCTCCGTCCACATAGCTGTTCAACTGCGGCGCGCGACCGATGCGCCTGGAGTAGAAGAGCCCGAGGTTGGACGTGTTGCTGCAGAAATTACAGCTCATCCCGCCGAAGTCGAACGCACTGTTCCCCGACACGAAGAACGGTCGCTTCTCATCGTAATAAGTCTCGTACGCGGACAGATTGATCGTCGCAGGATCGACTTCGACCTGTCCGAAATCCGGATTCACCGTTGCATCAAGTGTGAGATTGGATGTGAGTAGATACTTGAGATCCAAACCGGCCGATAGATTGGTCGATGTGGTCGAGTTGAACGGGTCGCTGGACGGTGCATACTTGGATGTCAGCCCGCTCAGTACGTACGGAAGCAGTTCGAACTGACGTGGCTGTGCGCCAATTCTGAGACCCTTCAGGTGTCCATAATACGCGGGTCCACCCGACTCGCTGGCCTTCCAGAACGCCCACATGTCCTGTTCGTTGAGCCTGTCCGCGTAGCGCCAGACTTGCATTCCCCAGGTCTGTACCGAGTCGCGTGAGAACCTGAGTTGCGAGAACGGAATCCGCATCTCGGCGGTCCATCCAAGGGAATCGACATGCGTTGCAGCTTCCCATATCGGGTCCCACGACGGATCGCCGTCGAACTGATCACCCTTGACACCAGCGGGGTTTACTTCGAACCACGCCTCGTCAATGTGATTGTGGTAGGGATCGAGTACGACGATGATCTTGTCGGTCGTCAGCGAATTGAAGCTGCCGTTGTTGCCACTTGCGTCGAGTAGTTGATCACGGCGCGCCAAGGGTGCCCTGATGCCTTTGGCTCCCAACGAATCGAATACGCGTGCGCCAATGTACAGAGCGGCATCGTCATAGAGAATTCGGATTTCCGTGCGCCGTGTAGCGGGCTCGCCTTCGTGCGGCTGCGACTGGGTGAACTTGGTGATCGGAGTAGCCGCCTTCCATGCGGGATCATCGAGTTTCCCGTCAAGCGTTATGGCCCCATCACGTCTCACCGCCTCCGCAACTGGAGGTGTGCGGGGGTGAATTGACGATGCATTGGTTTCCTGTGCATGGGCGATAAGCGGCGCAACGGCCAGCGCAGCAACGAGTGCAGTCCGATATACGTGCATAGCTTGATTTGAAGTGAGGTCTGGTTTCAGCCATCGGAGGATTAGATGTTGGATTCGCGCAAATGGTTGCACCCAGCTTCAATCGGCGCGCGCTTAAGCGACGCCCCAGGGAGAACGGGTAGTTCCGGACAAGTGCGATCCCACGTCCGGCTTGCGTTTGCCAATTGCGCCTCCACATTAGGACCCCAGGCGGGACTCCAATGCGGCTCAACCCAATCAGAGGCGGCGGGATGCGCAGTTCCATATGGAAGGTTCACTCCTTCGACGGCCGCGTGTGGAGGGTCGCGCCAGCGCTGCTCTTACTGTTGTCGCCCGTCGTCATGCTGCACACACAAACGGTGTCGGACGGCGCTGGAGGTGTACCGGCGAGCTTCACGATGGAACAGGTCCTCGCATATCCGTTTGTCAGCGGACTTGCCACATCGTCACGGGGCTCGCGCATCGCGTGGGTGATCAATCGCAACGGCGTCCGTAATATCTGGACCGCAGAAGGACCGGATTTCAAAGCTCGCCCGCTCACCGACTACAGGAACGACGATGGCCAGGAGCTCACCAACGTCGCGGTTTCGCCCGATGGCAAGACGGTGATTTACGTGCGCGGCGGAGACCACGATGCAAACTGGCCGGCCGAAGCTGGCCTGCAGCCAGATCCGGATCATTCACCGGAAAAACCGAAACTCGAAATCCTGTCATTAGCTGCTGACGGCCCGTCAACGCAGAAGCCCAAGCTGCTGGCCGAGGGCGATAGGCCCGTGATTTCACCGCGTAGCGATCGCGTCGCATTCGTGAAGGAGAAGGCTATCTGGGTGGTACCGGTCGATGGATCGACTCCAGCGAAGGCGATGTTCTTCGCGCGCGGAACGAGCGCCGATCCGACCTGGTCACCGAACGGCGACCAGCTCGCATTCGTCTCCGACCGCGGGGATCATAGCTTCATCGGAATTGTGGACTCGGATTCCACACCGATTCGATATCTCGCTCCGTCAACGTCGCGCGACTTTTCGCCGCGCTGGTCGCCCGACGGAACGCAGATCGCGTTCGTCCGTATGCCGGGTTCTGGCGGCGCGCCGTTGACGCTTCTCGATCTTCATCCGGATCCTTGGGCCATCTGGATCGCAAGTACCAATTCGCTCTCCGGTCATCGCGTCTGGCAGAGCCCGAATACGCTACGTGGATCCGCGCCGAGCACCGACGGTGGCGCCAACCTCGCATGGGGAGCAGGAAATCGACTCGTATTCCTGAGTGACGTGGACGGTTGGCCACATCTTTACTCGATCAGCACGAACGGCGGCGCTCCCTTGTTGTTGACCCTGGGTTCGTTCATGACCGAATTCATATCGATGACACCAGACCGGACAGCGATGGTGTACAGCGCAAACACTGGAACGACACAGGGAGACTATGATCGTCGCCACATATTCCGTGTTCCGGTCGATCGTGCGGCGCCGGTTGCAATTACATCTGGCAGTGGCGTCGAGTGGATGCCTCACGCAACGGGCGACGGCAAAACCGTGGCGTTCATCGGAGCCGGAGCTCAAAAGCCGATGCTTGCCATGGTGGTGTCGATGTCGGGCGGTGCCGAGCAATCGCTCGCTGAAGAGTCGATTCCGTCGGACTTTCCGACCAGTGAACTCGTGATTCCTCAACCGGTGACGTTCAAGGCGCCGGACGGCACCACAGTACACGGTCAGGTATTCGAGAACGCACGCAACTCCACAATCAGAAAACCCGGCATCGTCTTCGTACATGGTGGACCGCCACGTCAGATGCTGCTCGGCTGGCACTACATGGATTATTACTCCAACGCGTACGCGGTCAATCAGTATCTCGCGAGCCACGGCTATGTCGTGCTGTCGGTCAACTACAGGCTCGGCATTGGATATGGCCACGACTTTCACAATCCTGCACACGCGGGACCGTGGGGAGCGTCGGAGTATCAGGACGTCAAGGCTGGTGCTGAATATCTGCGGACCTTACCGCACGTGGACGCGCAACGCATCGGAATCTGGGGCGGTTCGTACGGTGGCTATTTGGCGGCGATGGCGCTATCGCACGATTCCGAAATATTCAAGGCCGGCGTCGACATGCACGGCGTCCACAACTGGATCACAGAGTACGGCGGCTTCACCGACGAACAACTGAAGTATGAACAGGGAGACCTGAAGAAGGCGCTGGCGATTGCGTGGAATTCATCGCCGGTGTCTTCAGTATCTACATGGAAGAGTCCAGTGCTACTCATCCAGGGCGACGATGATCGCAATGTGTACTTTCACGAAACTGTGGATCTCGCACGTCGACTGTCGAAGCAGGGAGTGTCGTTCGAAGAGCTGGTCATCCCCGACGAAATTCACGGCTTTCTGCGGCATCAGTCCTGGTTCCGCGCGGATTCGGCGACGGCGGCGTACTTCGACAAGCAACTCAAGCCGCAGTGAGCCTCATCCTAGTCATGTCTTTGCAGGGCTCGTCCTCGCGCAAATCGACATCCTGATCTGACAGGATGGTGTCGATTGGCGTCAAGGCGCCGGTGTAAACCGATAATAGAAACGACGAAGGGCTCGGTGTGGCACCGAGCCCTTCGTCGTTATTGAAATCGCCGTTAGAACGGCAGATCGTCATCCTCGTCCGCAAGAGCGGCCGGGAAATCCTCGAACTCTCCGGCGGTAGACGAATTACCAGCCGCGCGCCCCGAAGCTGCCGGTCGCGACGCACGTGATGGTTGTGAATCGCCGTCAAAATCACCGCCGCCAGCACGGCCACTCAGCATGATGAGCTCACGAACACGAATTTCCGTCGTGTAGCGAGTCTGGTTCTCCTTGTCCTGCCACTGACGGTATTCGATCGCGCCTTCGACGTACACTTTGTCGCCCTTCTTGACGTACTTTTCGACGACGTCGGCAAGACCCATCCCCTTGTCACCGGCGCCAGTAGCGCGTCCGGCGTTCCATGCGACGCAACGATGCCATTCCGTTTTTTCCTGCTTTTCGCCGCCCTGGCCGGCCCATGACCGTGACGTAGCGAGGGAAAACGTCGCTACCCTGCCCCCGTTTGTTGTGGTGCGAATTTCGGGTTCCTGACCGACGTTTCCGATCAACGTCGCTTTATTGAGGCTGCGGCTCATTTTATCTCCTGGCGAGGTAGGTGGCTCGCCGTTGAAAGTATTCGTTCATCCCGATCCGTGACCAAGCCTCGAACGGGTTCTGTTACCGATTCATTCCGCACTGCCAGACCGAGCTCAGCCCGTAAAACAATCGCATCCTCGCGTGGCGACTGATAATATCGCTTGCGAAGCCCCGCCGAGACAAATCCCCGACTCTCATACAGCCCCCGCGCACTGGCATTGGACGCTCGAACTTCCAGCCACATCGTCGCCGCGCCGGCCTTCGTACAGCGAACCATCATGGCGTCCAGCAGTTCCGCACCAATTCCAACTTTTCGGGCACTGGGGTCAACGGCGATGTTCAACAACTCCGACTCATCCATCACAGTCTGAGACAGTGCGAATCCGACAATTGCACGAGACTTCTCGGCAACCAGGAACTGAGCACCCACCCGCGGCGGAAGATGTGCGGCGAACATGCCGACTGTCCACGGGTCATTGAACGAAACTCGCTCGATCCCGAGTACATCGGGCAGGTCGGTTGCACCGGCTTCACGGATAATAACCGTCATAGTGCGGACAGCGGCCGCCCGTGCACTGCCTCCCACTTGACCTGCGCCTCGGCCAACCGGCCATATACAGGCTCCCACGAATCGAGCGCGACGGCGCGACCGGCTTCAATCTCTTCGAGCCGCAGCACCACAGCGGACGCGCGTGGAATAGTATCGATTTCCAGGCCAGGGCCGATCAGACTCGCGTGCAGACTCGCCGAGCGCGCGTGAAGATCGGTGTTACCAATCAACCCGGCTTCGCCTACCAGCGACGCGCGCTGCGCTTCGCTCATGACGTCCGCAAAGAACCATTCGTTGCGGCCTGCGGGAAGCGCTGCCACAAATGTCCCGTCGTTCACATTGGCGCTCCATGCAAGCACTTCCAGTGAGGAAACAGCATACAGCGGTATGTGCAGCGCGGAGCAGAGCCCCTTGGCCAGAGCCGCGGCGGAACGCAGGCTCGTGAATCCGCCAGGGCCCGCGCCGCAAATGACAGTCGATAACTCGCGAGGCGACATCGAGGCCTGCGCAAGACACGCAGCGACCGCCGGTGCAAGCGCCTCCGTGCGCACACCGGTCGCGGGATCGCGCGAGGTGAATGACAGCTCCGCTGTCAGCGCACCGTCACATGCCACTGCGACCGATCCGGATTCGGTCGATGTTTCCAGAATCAGAACGTTACCGAGCATCATCCGGCGAGCAGTAGTCGGTAATCCGGTTTGCCCGGCGCGTAGTCCAGCGCGATCGGCAGATGCCCGACAGGAAGCAGATCACCCGCGCGCTCTGGCCACTCGACGATCACGAGCGCATTGGAACTGACAATGTCGGTCCAGCCAATCTGTTCCAGATCCTCTTGTCGTTCGATCCGGTACAGATCGATGTGAAAGACCGGCGACCGGGGCGCGGCATACTCATGGACGAGCGCATACGTCGGGCTCGTCACCGGTTGGGTGACGCCGTAGCCGCGACAGATCGCCTGCGCGAGGGTCGTCTTGCCTGCCCCCAGTTCGCCTGTGAGCGCAATGACAAGTTGTGGATGCGAGTCAGCGCCGAGGCGTTGGCCCCACTCGATGAGCTCCGGCTCGCTCATGACAAGATGTCCGTGAGCAGCACCGGACGGAACCNNAGTGTGATGATGCGTATCCATCAGTCAGCCCTCAACGCGGCAAGCGACGGCGAAGTTCGCTTCGCCCTTGAATCGCGCTGCGCCTGTAATTCGAAGAGCTGATCACGAATCCGTGCCGCAGTCTCGAAGTCCAGATCTTTTGCGGCAGTCTTCATGTCATCTTCCAGCGTCTTGATCAGCGCNNTGCTCGGCCTGCCGATCCTGCCGCTCCGAGCGCGCGTCTGCGACGCGTGTGATGAGCCGCACCTGGTCCGTGCTCTTCACAACACCGCGCGGAGTAATCCCGTGCTCGATGTTGTACGCGAGCTGCGTCGCGCGCCGACGTGCCGTCTCATCCATGCACCGCTTCATGGATCCCGTGATCCTGTCGGCATAAAAAATTGCGCGACCATTGATGTGTCTGGCAGCCCGTCCCGTTGTCTGGATCAGGGACCGGTCGCTGCGCAGGAAACCCTCCTGATCGGCGTCGAGAATCGCAACCAGCGACACTTCCGGCATGTCGAGCCCCTCGCGCAGCAGGTTGATTCCGACAAGAACGTCGAATTCGCCGAGCCTGAGCCCACGCACAATCTCCATGCGCTCGATAGCGGCTATATCGGAGTGCATGTAGCGAACACGAACTCCCATCTGCTGGAGATAGTCCGTCAGATCTTCCGACATCCGCTTCGTGAGAGTGGTGACGAGCACGCGTTCGTCCTTGCGCTCACGAATGCGTATCTCCTTGAGCAAGTCGTCAACCTGCCCGCGAACCGGCCGCACTTCTATTTCCGGATCAACAAGACCGGTCGGTCGTATGATTTGCTCGACCACTACCCCGTCACTCAGGCGCAGCTCGATATCACCCGGCGTCGCCGAGACATTGATCGCGCGCGGAGTCAGCGACAGAAATTCGTCAAACGTAAGCGGTCGGTTATCAAGCGCACTCGGCAGACGAAATCCGTAGTCCACAAGCGTCAACTTGCGGGCACGGTCACCGTTGAACATTCCGCCTATCTGCGGCAGCGTCACGTGCGACTCGTCGACGACTACCAGGAAATCATCCGGGAAATAATCGAACAGGCACGCCCCTCGCTCACCAGCTTCACGACCGGAAATGTGCCGCGAATAGTTCTCGATGCCCGCGCACGTCCCGATCTCGAGCATCATCTCGATATCGAAGTTCGTTCGTGACTCCAGCCGCTGTGCTTCAAGCAGCTTGTTGGTGTTCCGCAGTTCGAGAAGTCGCTCCGCGAGCTCGGCTTGAATACGCCGCACGGCGCGTTCGATCGTAGACCGGCTCGTGACGAAGTGCTTGGCCGGGTAGATCGCCGCTCGGTCCAGCGCCGCGATGACGTTGCCGGTCAGCGGATCGATCTTGCTGATGCGCTCGATTTCATCGCCCCAAAGTTCAATTCTGACGCCCTGCTCCTCATACGCCGGAAGGATCTCGACGGTGTCTCCGCGGACGCGAAACGTTCCGCGCTCAAATGCGACGTCATTTCGACCATACTGAATCTTCACCAGAGAACGCAGGATATCGTCGCGCGCGATCTTCTGTCCCTGCAACAGCGTCACCATCTGCTCGCGATACTGCACCGGGTCGCCGAGTCCGTAGATGGCGGACACTGTCGCAACGATGATGACGTCATCGCGTTCCATCAGGCTCGACGTCGCACGCAGTCGCAGTCGATCGATATCCTCGTTGATCGAGGCGTCCTTTTCGATGTACGTGTCCGTCGTCGGCACGTATGCTTCCGGCTGATAGTAGTCGTAGTACGAGATGAAATACTCGACGGCGTTGTGCGGGAAGAAGGACTTTATCTCGCCGTACAGCTGCGCGGCGAGTGTTTTGTTGTGCGACAGAACGAGCGTCGGCTTGCCGTACGCGGCAATCACGTTCGCGATGGACATCGTCTTTCCAGAGCCCGTGACGCCGAGCAGGGTCTGGAAACGGTCCCCGCGGTCAAGCCCGCGCGTCAACTCGGCGATCGCCCTGGGCTGGTCACCTGCGGCCTCGAATGGTGCCACCAACTCAAACTTTGCCATGAACCCCGAAATTTAACCGAAGATCGGTCGTGGAACGACTGTTCGAAAACCCTTATCCCCGACCGACTGCCGCCAGGGCCAGGGCGCAATTTATGAGCGCGATATGTGTCAGTCCCTGCGGGAAATTACCCGCGAACGCCCCAGTCGCCTGCTCCAGCTCCTCGCTGTAAAGGCCGAGGTGATTCGCGTTCTTCAGCATCCGGCAGAAAATCCGCTCGCCCTGCTCTTCATCTCCCGAAAGAACCAGAGCCTGCGCCATCCAGAATGTGCAGATGGAAAATACCCCCTCCTCACCCGGGAGGCCGTCGTCATTGCGATACCGATAGATAAGCTCACGGTCATCGCTGCTGAGATCTCGCAATATCGCCGCGATTGTGCCTTTCACTCGCTCGTGATCCGGCGGGAGAAAGCCGACCATCGGGATTATCAGATTCGCGGCGTCGAGCGCCTCTGTTCCGTAGAACTGGACAAAACTATGGCGTTTTTCGCTCCAGCCTCTTTCCATGACTTGAGTCCACACGGCGTCGCGCGCAGCCTCCCAGCGGTGAAGATCCGCCGGAAGCTCGAACTCGCGTGCCATCTTCACACCGCGATCCAATGCGACCCAGCACATCACCTTGCTCATCACGTAATGTTCTTCCGTCGCACGAACCTCCCATATCCCACTGTCAGGCTCCGTCCAGTGGACAGCGATCCAGTCGACGAGCCTGCTCAGCGACCACCAGGTACCCTCACCGATAGGCGTCGTGCGGGACCAACGGTACGCCATGTCCAGGACCTCGCCATACACGTCGAGCTGCAATTGATTCACCGCTCCGTTGCCGACTCGTACCGGAGCGGAATCACGATACCCTGACAGGTGCGGTAGCGTTCGCTCAGGCAGCTCACGGCCGCCGTCGACACCATACATGATCTGCAGGTGCGAATCCGTCGCCTTCCGCATAATCCGTCTCAGAAACGAGATAAACGCGCTCGCTTCCTCGTCGCGCCCCAATCCCTGCAGCGCATCCAGGGTGAAGGACGCATCCCGCAGCCAGGTGTATCGATAGTCCCAGTTGCGCTGACCACCAATCTCTTCCGGCAGCGACGTAGTGGGAGCCGCGATGATTGCACCTGTCGGCTCGTAGCACAGCAGCTTCAGCGTCAGCGCGGAACGTTCCACAATTGCGCGGTGTCGGCCCTCGTATTTGATCGTCGTGACCCAACTGTCCCAGAACGCAACTGTCTGCGCGAGCCGCTCGGCCGATTTATACGCCGTAACCGGAAGTACCTCGTCGTCGTCGTAGCGGAAGACGAACCACACTGACTCACCAGCGACCAGCCGCAACTGCGCGGACGCGCCATCCTGGCCGATCTGCCACCACAGATCCGGCGGCGCAGCGAGAGCGACAGCTTCCCGATCATCGTCTGTGGCGAGCAAACCGTCCCGTCGTACTATCAGGTGCGCTGGTTGGACGCCATAGTTGAATCGCGGTGAGAACGTTACAGCTACGTCAATCTGTCCACGCGTACACTTCAGCTGCCGATGTATCTCGGCATATCCTGGTCGCTTGCCATCCTGCGCGATCGGCATGAAGTCGCATAACTCAAGTGTCCCGCTCCGATCATGGAATGCTGTGACAAGCACGTTAGTCGCTGGCAGATATCGCTGCTCGCTTGTATGGGGCTCAACCGGCGCGATCCTGAATCTGCCTCCGCGTTCAGTGTCAAGAATCGCTGCGAACGTGGAAGGAGATCCGAATTCCGGGAGACAGCACCAGTCGATCGAACCGTTGAGGCCAACGAGTGCGGCAGTGCGCAGATCACCTATTACGCCGTACGCTGAGATCGGTGCATACGAATACGGCTGCTCCGAGGACCACCCACCAGGAACATTTTCAGCCGGCGATGCAGTCGTCATGTGCGTGGGTTGACGAGGGTCTGCAACAGCTCACGCACCGCGCGAGTATCGTCCAGGGAGTACCGCGCCGCGGATTGCGTCGTCGGCTCGCCGACGCGCGCCGTCACAGCACCGGGAATCGGTCGCAACGCAACGAACGCGTCCTCATCCGTTACGTCATCGCCGACGAATAATATCGACGCTGTTGACGACGTTGCTCCCGTTTCGTGAAGTATGTCGCGCACGGCATCGCCCTTATTGCGACTTATCACCGGCAGGACGTTGACCACGCGCTTACCTGATGCCGACCGAAGGCCATTGCGCTCCGCGATCTGGGAAGCTCGCCGCAGGAACTCAGGAACGAGTTCGTCGTTCATTCCGCGAAAATGAACAGAGAGGCTGAACCGTTTGTCCTCCACGCTGGTTCCGGGAAATTCTCTGGCCAGCACGATCAAGTCGCCCGCTGCGGCGTGAAGTCTGGCTTCTTCGACGTCGAAACCATCCGGGCCGCACGTGGTTCCATCTTCGAGCAGCCGCTCCATACCGTGGTTTCCATGGATGGGGATTCCGGTAATCCCGATCATGCGTTGCGCGTCAGCCACCGACCTCCCAGTCACGAGGGCGACGTGTACACCATCGCCGCGTCGTCTTTCAAGCAGGACTAGTGCCGCACGCACTGCTTCCGGCAGGACGGCTACGTCGGCCCGCTCCACCAGGTCGCACAGCGTACCGTCGATGTCCAGCATGATGACGAGGGGCGTTCCTCGCAGCATGGACGCAATCGCCTCCGGACTGGTGCGTTTCACAACGCTGCCGCATCGGCTTTCAGGGTGCGACCGGCGGCTTCTGCAGCAGACAGGATGGAGTCGAGCCAGTCTTCGATCGTTGCGTTGGAGACTCGATGTCGAAGCTGCGCCATGCGCGACGCGCGCTCCTGAGCTGGCATATCCAGCGCGACACCAAGCGTATCTGCAAAGGCGTCTATGAAGAACGGGTTGACCGGCAGCGCCGAACTCAATTCGTCGGCCGCTCCGGCGAACCTACTCAGGACCAGAACACCGGTCCCGTTGGTACGACACGCAATGAACTCCTTCGCCACAAGGTTCATCCCATCCTGGAGCGACGAAACCACACACACATCGGCCGCACGATATACGGCAGCGAGAAGGTCGGCGTCCACGTTGTCGTGCACCAGTACAATCGGTGTCCAGTCGAGTGTGCGGAACTCATCATTCAGCCGCACGATCTGGTCAAGTACGTCGTGTTCCAGCCTGGCATAAACTGGTATATCGGTTCGCGACGGCGTGGCAACCAGCAGCATTGTAAAAGTGCCACGCCGTTCCGGTTCGCTTCGCCACATGTGCTCGAGCGCACGAAGCCTTCGCACAATTCCCTTCGTGTAGTCCATGCGATCAACGCTCACGACAAGCTGACGCGCCCCAGGTGCATAGCGCTGACGCAACGTGTCAGACATCTCGATCGTTCGTGGCAGTGCCGCGAGACGCGCCCATTCCGCAACGTCGATGCTGATCGGGAACACGCCAACCCGGGTCGCACGGCCTTCGAATTCGATGCGTGCCTCGTCCGCATCAAACCGCGCATCCGGGAGAACACGCGATAGACAATCCACAAAGTTGCGAGCGTACCCGTCTGTCTGGAATTCCATCAGATCATTGCCGAGCAGTCCACGGATAAGCGCGCCCTGCACACCCAGCGGAAGTATTCCAAAAACATCGGGAGGAGGAAACGGTATGTGCCAGAACTGATGAATCAGGGCACCCGGGATCGTTCGGCGAATGGTTGCCGGCACAAGCGCGAAGTGGTAATCGTGCACCCAGACCATGGGCGCGCCACCGATACGTTCGGCTTCCTGCACGACTGCAGCGGAAAAAAGCGCGTTGGCGCGGACGTAACTCTTCCAGTTGCTGCGCCTGACATCAACCATGCTTACGAAAAGATGGCACAGTGGCCAGAGTGCACTGTTGGCGAAACCGAGGTAGAAGCCTTCGACATCGTCCTCTGAGAGCCAGACTCGACGGAGTGTGTAGGCGGGATCCTCGGGTGGAACGGACACTCGACCGAAATCGTCCGCAACCGTTCGGTCCGCGTTGCCCGACGCCCACGCAACCCATGTTCCGTGCGTGCGGCGTAGAATCGGATCCAACGCGGAAACGAGCCCACCGGCGGGCGGTCTCACCTCGATTCCTCCACCACGGTGGACATGCTCGTAGGGCTCACGGTTTGATAACAGTATGAGCGGACGATCCAGATATGGGAGATTTGGCAACGGCATTTATCAACCTACAAGAGCAGGCTGCGTGCCCGCAAACTCCCCGCCGCCAATGATCTCGCTAAATCAGTCAGCCATCTGTTCGCGGCGAGTCACTTCGGTAACCCCCTTGACACGTCGGATCGCACGTAGCGTCTTGCGCAGATGTGGAAGGTTCTCAACCTGAACCTCGATAACTCCGAAGACACGAGTGTCCTCGCTCTTGAGTTCAAAACTCCGAATATCCGTCTTCGTCTCGCTCACGGCCGTCGCAATATCCGCGTAGAGACCGCGTCGATCGCTCGCTTCAACCGCAAGTCGGACGTGAAAGCGCTCGCCCTGAACTTCCTGCCAGTCAATTTCAAGTCGCCGCTCAGGCTCGTCGTCGAGCAGCATCAGATTGGGACAATCCGCGCGATGTATGCTGACACCGCGACCGCGTGTCACGTACCCGGAAACCGGATCACCGGGAACTGGCTGACAACATTGTGCGTACCGAACGAGCAGCCCGTCAGCGCCCTGAATCCTTACACCCCGACCGGTTCCGCGAACGCGATCGACCAGTCGCTCCAGTCGGTTGGGGCGTGGTGGTTCCTTGCCGGCATCGATCTCCGGATGCAGGTTGCGAATTACGTCGCCGCCGCTCAATTCGCCCTGGCCTACCGCACTCACGAGATGCGTACGATCCGTCAGCTTAAGCCCCTTCGCAGCGCGCTCGAGGTCGTCGTCCGTTGGACGTGCAACGCGACGGCGCTTGGCCTCCTTGTCGATCATCTCGCGACCGAGCTTGATGGAGGCCTTCTGTTCCTCCACGCGGAGTCGCTGCTTGATGCGATGGCGCGCTCGACCGGTGCGCACGTGTGCAAGCCAGTCGCGATTGGGCCGCGCGGATGGTGATGCGATGATCTCCACAGTGTCGGAGTTCTTCAATTCGCGCGACAATGGCGCCATGCGACCGTTCACGCGCGCACCACTGCAATGCAGTCCGACCTCCGTGTGCACGGCGAACGCAAAGTCGATCGGCGTTGCACCCTTGGGCAGCTGAATCACATCACCCGTTGGAGTGAATACGAATATCTCGTCCTGATAAAGATCCAATTTCAGGAATTCGAGAAACTCATCGGGCGTCTTCGCATCCAGCTGCAGCTCGAGCACCTGTCGGAACCACTGGAGGTGTCTGTCAAGCTCGTCCGAATTGCGCGCATTCTCCTTGAAACGCCAATGCGCCGCTATCCCGTACTCTGCGGTGCGGTGCATCTCACGCGTGCGAATCTGGATCTCGAATAGTTGTCTGCCCGGCCCGAAAACGGTCGTGTGCAGTGACTGGTAGCCGTTCGATTTTGGCTGAGCAATGTAGTCCTTGATGCGCTCCTGCACCGGCGTCCAGCCGTCGTGGATGACGCCAAGGGCGTGATAACAGTCCGGCACACTGTTCACAAGCACCCGTATCGCGAGCAGATCATAGATCTCCTCGTACGGCTTGTCGCGGTTGACCATTTTCTTGTAGATCGACCACAGATGCTTTGGGCGTCCGGTTATCTCGACATCAGGGATGCCCGCTCGCGCCATCTCCTGCATCAGAGGCTGGCGCATCCGCTCCACAAGTTCGTCGCGTTCCGCCCGCTTCTGCGCAACGAGTCGCGCGAGGTGCCGGTACGCATCGGTCTCCAGGTGCTTGAATGCAAGATCCTCGAGTTCCCAACGAACCTGCGCCATGCCGAAGCGGTGTGCCAGCGGCGCGTAGAGATCGCGCGTCTCGAGCGCGATGCGGCGCCGCTTCTCATCCGGCAGCGGCTCCAGCGTGCGCATGTTATGCAGCCGGTCCGCAAGCTTGATGATGATGACGCGCGCGTCCTTCGCGATCGAAAGGAGGAGCTTCCTGTAGTTCTCCACCTGCGCATCCTGCGGAGCGTGCGCGGGCAGATGTTCGATCTTTGTGAGCCCGTCCACGATGGCCGCGACTTCCTTGCCGAATTTCTGCTCGATGTCGGCAAGCGTGAAGCGAGTGTCCTCTATGACGTCGTGAACGAGACCGGCTACAACCGTAGTCGTGTCGAGGTTCAGTCCAGCGAGGATCTTCCCGACCGCGACGCAGTGCAGCACGTAGTCCTCGCCAGACCAGCGCTTCTGTCCCCGGTGCGCTTCCTCGCTGAAGCGATAGGCGCTCACGAGTTGCTCCACGTCGATCCGTTCTGGAAGCGGATCAACCGTGAAATCCCAGCCAGGTATGACGTTGCTACCCGGGTCCAGCTCAGGCCTGCCGACGCTGACCGCCATAATTGAATATGACGCCTCGCGCACCGCAGGAAAACTGCCCGGAACGAACGGACAGCGAATCAGGGCGCTCAGTCGTCGGCCGGCGTGGCCGATCCGGCCTCCGCCGACCCTTCCCGGAGGCGCGACCGGCCGCCACCGAATGCCGAGCCTATACCAGGATCCCGCTCTCCGCGAAACTCGTGAATCGGCCGCGACCCACGATGATGTGGTCGAGTACGTCGATCCCAAGCAGCTTGCCTGCCGACACGAGCTGAGACGTCACGACCCGATCTTCCGGGGACGGTGTCGGATCGCCAGAGGGATGGTTGTGAATCAGGATCACAGCGTACGCGTTCTCGGCGATTGCCTGCCGGAAGACTTCGCGCGCGTGCACCAGAGAGGAGTTGAGTATCCCGCGAGTGACCAGTATGTCGTTCTCAAGCCGGTGCTGTGCGTCGAGCGTTGCGATATGAAATTCCTCGACCGGAAGATCCTGCATTCGCATGGAGTACGCATCGTACACGTCTCGCGCTTCCCGCATGGGACGTCCCTGTTCCCGCTGCTCCGCCATCATGCGTCGCCCGAGTTCGAGCGCCGCGTGCACCACGACTGCACGGGCAGGCCCAACCCCAGTAACGGATGTCAACGACGCCACGGGTCGCGACGCAAGTCGTCGCAATGAGCCCTGAGACGCAGCGAGAACATCACGGGCAAGATCAATCGCGGAGCGCCCTTCACCGCCCGATCCAAAAAGAATTGCGACAAGCTCGACGGCACTGAGCGCCTGCGCGCCGTGCTGTCTCAACCGCTCGCGCGGACGTTCGGTGGCGGGCATTTCACGAATCGCGACGGCCGACATATGTGGCTCCTGGATTGAGTCACACATGAATAATCGCAATCGTGCACGACGCGGCTACACGACAAAGAACCGCCGGTACCGTTTCCGTACGAAGCATCGCGCGCCTTCAGCCAGCGCGCGATGATGCTAAGCCATCACAGCCCCATGACACTTCTTGAATTTCTTGCCCGATCCACACGGACACGGATCGTTGCGCTTCACGTTGGTCCAGTCGGCGCCGGCCGGCGCGCCGCCGGAAACACCAGGCACTCCGGCAGGAGCGCTCGGCGTTAGCGAGCGCTGACGTCCGAGACCGGTGACGGACGGTTCGGGCCGGGTCGCCGCGACGTCCTCAGTCGGTGTCTCGGCGGGTCCGATGTCCAGCTCTTCGTCAGTGCCCGTCACCGCTCCAACCGGTGCGTCGTCCTCAAGGATTCCGAGTGCGTTGTAGTGTCTCTTCGGGGCCTGCTGTTGCGGTTTGCTCGCGAACTGACCGCGTGGATCCGATCCGCCCGACATCGGCTCGACAGCGGTCTGCTGCCCCTCGAACACAATCTGCGCACGCGCAAATCGCTCGGTGAACGTGTGCTGAATGTCCTGCATCAAGTCGACAAACATCGCGTACGCTTCCTGCTTGTACTCGACGAGCGGATCCTGCTGACCCCAGGAGCGATAATGGATCGCATTGCGCAACTGATCCAGATCGTAGAGGTGATCTTTCCACTTCTCGTCCAGCACATTGAGCATGACCAGCGACAGCAACCTGCCCGCGAACTCATTCAGGCTGCTCATCTTCTGTTCAAATGCCTTGCTCGCAGCGCTGACTGCAGCCTGGCGAACAGTTGCCAACGTAGTCGGCCACGCTCCGGCCTTCTCGAATTCAGGTACGACCAGCACGTAGTTCTGCTGCAGTTCCTGGCGGAGCAGTTCGATATCGAACACACCGTCCGGTGGCGTGTCCGCGAGCGCAGTCTCCACGCGCGAACCCACGGCCTTCTCGATCATCCGCTCCGCTTCAGCGCGAAGTTCCTCACCACCCTCCAGTGCAAATGAGCGCAACGAGTAAACAACCTCGCGCTGCTGATTCATCACGTCATCGTATTCGAGCAGACGTTTGCGAGACTGGAAGTTCTGCAACTCGACGCGCTTCTGCGCCTGCTCGATGGAACGAGTAATCATGGAGTGCGTCAGTACTTCGCCTTCCTTCGCGCCCATCGCGTCCATCAACTTCGCAATTCTGTCCGATCCGAAGAGTCGCATGAGATCATCTTCCAGCGACAGGAAGAACTGTGACGCTCCCGGATCTCCCTGACGACCGGCACGACCACGAAGCTGTCTGTCGATACGCCGCGACTCATGTCGCTCCGAACCGATGATGTGCAGACCGCCCATCTCCATGACATCAACAAGCTTTCCTTCGCCGTCATTCACCTTGGAAGGTTTGGATTCCGTCACCCCCGCGCCAAGCTTGATGTCCGTTCCGCGACCGGCCATGTTAGTGGCAATCGTCACGGCGCCCGGATGACCGGCCTCGGCGACGATTTCGGCTTCGCGTTGGTGATACTTGGCGTTCAATACGTTGTGCGGGATGCCGGCTCGCTTGAACAGCTTCGACAGCGTCTCCGACACGTCCACGTTGACGGTTCCGACGAGCACCGGGAACCCAAGCTCGTGCAGACGCTGCGTCTCTTCCGCAATTGCATTGTACTTCTCGCGCCGAGTCTTGAAGACGAGGTCATTGCGATCGTCGCGAATGACCGGTCGATTTGTCGGGATCACCGCGACGGCAAGCTTGTAGATTTGATGGAACTCGGACTCTTCCGTCTCTGCCGTACCGGTCATGCCGGCCAGCTTGTCGTACATGCGGAAGTAGTTCTGAATCGTGATGGTCGCGAGCGTCTGCGTCTCACCCTGTACACTGACAGATTCCTTCGCCTCGACGGCCTGATGCAGGCCCTCTGACCAGCGACGGCCTGGCATCGTACGTCCCGTGAACTCGTCAACGATCAGAACCTCGCCATCCTGCACCACGTAGTTCACGTCCTTCTCGTACAACGAATGGGCGCGAAGCAACTGGTGAATGATGTGCAGCTTCTCGGACTTCGCCGCATACTCCGCGTTGATCCTGTTGCGAGTCTCGATCTTTTCAGCAGGCGTCATGTCCGGATCGTGATCGATCTGGTGAACCTGCTGCGAGATATCCGGAAGAATGAACTGGTCGCGATCGTTCGGCGACATGAAGTCGATTCCACGATCGGTCAGGTGGACCTGCTGGCCCTTTTCATCGAGCACGAACAGGAGATCTTCCTCGATGTCGCGCATCTCCTGCCGGCTGGCAGTCACGCGCCGATCGGCGATATGCTTCAGTTCCATGTTCTGCACGAGTTGCTTGACGCCAGACTCGTTCAACAACTTCAGCAGTCGCTTGTTCTTGGGAGCGCCGAGGCGTGCCTTGTAGAGCAGCACGCCCGCAGCGGCCGTATCGCCCTCGCGGAGCGCGCGCTCGCCATCGGCGGTCAGCGTGTTGGCAAGCTCGGTCTGCATGCGCACAAGCCGCGCGACCGCTCCGTTATGGAGCGCGTATGCCTCATCGACTTCGTTCCCGACCGGCCCCGAGATGATGAGTGGCGTACGCGCTTCATCGATCAGTACCGAGTCAACCTCGTCAACGATTGCATAGGAATGGGTCCGCTGCACACGTTGCTCCAGCGACACCACCATGTTGTCGCGCAGATAATCGAAGCCAAACTCGTTGTTGGTGCCGTACGTGATGTCGCACTCGTACGCCGCGCGTCGCTCGTACGTCCCGGGCTCAGTATCGTCCAGACAACCAACGGTCAGTCCGAGGTACTTGTAAAGATGGCCCATCCACTGTGAGTCGCGGCGGGCCAGATACGAGTTGACGGTGATGAGATGCGCTCCCTTTCCAGCCAGCGCATTGAGGTAGAGCGGCAATGTCGCAACAAGCGTCTTGCCCTCACCTGTTGCCATCTCCGCAATCCTGCCGCGGTGCAGCTGGATTCCTCCTACGAACTGCACGTCGTAGTGAACCATGTTCCAGACTTCGTCGCGCCCCGTCACAGATGCGGTGGTGCCGACCAGTCTGCGCGCAGCTTCACGCACCGTGGCAAACGCCTCGGGAAGTATGACGTCGAGCGTTTGCGCCACTACCGCGCGCAGCTCGCCCTCCAAGCCACCACGACCGTCCGCTCCGCCCAACTCGTCGTCGATCTTCTCGCGCTCGTCCGCCGAGGAAGCCCCACGCTTGCGCTCTTTCAGCTCGGCGATGCGCCGCTCCAGATCCTCCGTCGCTTCCTTGATGCGGGCTCGAAACTTTGCTGTCTGGCCCTGCAACTCCTCATCGGAAATCGACTGCAGCTTGGCGTATTCCGCATTGATCGTGTCGACCAATGGTTGCACACGCCGTCGCTCCCGGTCGTGCCGGGTGCCGAAGACGTTTTTGATCAGACTCGTTACTTGTGAACCCATTTGTACAACCTTTCCGATTCAATTATCTCCGCGACAGCGTCCTGCACGAAGCCGCGCACCGACCTGTCATTCCGCGCGCGAGCGCGAACCTCGGTCGACGATACCTCCACAACGCGGCCGGAGTACGTACTCTCCTTGTCCCGCGCAAGTATTTCTATATGAACGAGCGTTCGGATAGTCTCCGGCTCGTGCCACTCTTCGAACCGCGACCACGCGTCCTCACCGACGAGCAGAAACAGCTCCGCGTCAGGCCACTGCGATGCAAACGACTGTACGGTCGCAACCGTGTAAGATAACCCGGATCGGTCTATTTCGATCCTGCTCGCCTCGAAGATCTGACTCCCGGAGACTGCGGCTTCGACCATCCGGAAACGCTGTTCCGCGGACGCCAGATGCNNGTTCCGCGGACGCCAGATGCGGCCTCGCAGCCTTGAGCGGCTGCTGAGCCGCAGGCACCCAGATCAGCCGGTCCAGCTGAAGGCGTTCGGCGGCATCTACTGCCGCCAGATAATGCCCTACGTGCGGGGGGTCGAAGCTTCCGCCGAAGACGCCGATCCGCACTGCTGGCGCACCTCTTTATCGTTGGGGTAAGCTTTCAAAGCCTGAGTACAAAGATCCTTGGCGTCGTCCGTGTATTTGATCGCCCGGTACGCATCGAGCAACTTCAGATACGCCGTTTTGGTCGCGGTCGCTTCTGGATGAAGCCTGATCACGTCCTTAAGGTAGATGATCGCCGAGTCGTACGCGCCACGCCTCAGGTAGTGCTCACCGACCTCGAGATCCTTCACCGCGAACATGTTGTCCAGCGTCGCGAGTAGCGCCTTGGCCTGCGGCACAAGATGCGAATCGGGATACAGCTCGACCAGCGACTCAAGCGTGTTCTCCGCTGACTTGCCGTAGGTCGGATCCAGCTCCGGCTTCCGCCACATCTTTGAGTATGCGCGCCCGCCCGCCAGTAGCGCGGTCGGCGCGAGGCTATCGTCCGGGAACGATTCCGAAACGCGCGTAAAGGACTGCGCCGCCAAAAGATGGTCGCCGTTCTTGTCCTGCGACTGGCCGAGGTAGTAGTACGACAGCGGCAGCATCGGATCGCGCGCCGGCAAATCGTGCGTCAATAGCTCGAAGCCTTTCGCCGCGTCATCGTAGTGATGGCCGTTGAACAACTTGAGCGAGGTGGCATAGAGGTTCTCGGGATTGCTCTCATAAACCTTCGGATCGAAGGGATGCTGGCATGCCGTCATGGCGACTAGCGCCAGCGAGGGGCCGAGTGCGGCAAGCGAACGGCGAACACGATTCACGCGGTGGTTTCCTGTCCGCCGATCGCTCGGCGTCCTATCGAGTAATAAATGAAACCGACTGTCGACATCTTGCGAGGGTCGTAAAGATTGCGCCCATCAATGATGATGGGACGCTTCAAAGTAGCCTTGAGGCGGTTGAAATCGGGGTGCCGGTACTCATTCCAATCTGTGACGATCACAAGCGCATCAGCACCATTGAGCGCTTCATACCCCGTTTCCGCGTAGGCGATCTTGCCACCCGCATATCCAAGCCGGCGTCGCGCTTCGTCCAATGCGGCGGGGTCATGAGCGCAAACCGACGCTCCCCAATCGACCAGCTGCTCAATCAACACCAGCGACGGCGCCTCGCGCATGTCATCCGTGCCGGGTTTGAAAGAAAGCCCCCAGATCGCCACGTGACGCCCTTCAAGTGGTTTCTCACACGATGCTGTTAACTCAATGGCATGATTGGATTTACCATTGCCATTGTGACATTCCGAATTAGCGATGATCGCATTCCTGACCTTGTGGGCCAGGCGGCGCTTCTGCACATCGTTTGATCGATCCACCGACGCGAGCAAGCCTAGTGGGACGTTGGCCTGCGCGGCGGTACGCACAAGGGCCTTCACGTCCTTTGGGAAACAGCTCCCTCCATAACCGGGACCGGGAAAGAGAAAACTCGGTCCAATTCTGGTATCGCTTCCGAGACCACGGCGCACCTGATCGACGTCGGCACCGGTCGCCTCGCAAAGTGCAGCGATCTCGTTCATGAAGGTGATTCGCGTAGCCAGCATCCCATTCGCGGCGTACTTGGTCATCTCCGCGGAGGCTATGTCCATGTAGATAACCGGTCGGCCCGTCCGCAGGAACGGCGCATACAGCTCGCTCATGACCGCGCGGGCGAAGTCGCTGTCGAGGCCGAGGACGACGCGATCGGGCTTGAGGAAATCCTCGACGGCTGCGCCTTCCTTGAGGAACTCCGGGTTACTCACAACATGGAACGGGAACCTGGCACAGCGCTCAACTGCCGCCTTCACCAACTGCGCGGTACCGACCGGCACAGTCGACTTGGTGACGACAACGGTCTCGCGCATGATGGCACGACCAACCGCATCTGCGACAGCGAGGACGTGCGACAGATCCGCAGATCCATCCTCATCCGGCGGGGTGCCGACAGCGATGAAGACCACCTCCGATCCCGCAATCGCCTGCTCGACATCAGTCGTGAAGGTAAGCCGACCGTCGGTCTGATTACGCTCGACTAGTGCGTCGAGTCCGGGCTCGAAGATCGGAATCTCGTTCTGCTTGAGCAGTTCGATCTTGCGACTATCGAGGTCAGCACACACCACGGTATTACCAGTCTCCGCGAGGCACGCCCCGGCGACCAGGCCGACGTAACCCGTTCCAATTACGGCGATGTTCATGAGGTACTACGCGGCGTTGGCGGAAAGTGGAACGATGCGACCGTTCTTTGAGTTGAGACCCTTCGTGGCGTTACGCGCGTCGACGACGACCGGGGCCAGATCGACGACGCGCTGGTAGTTGACTGAGTCATGATCGGTGACAATCACAACCGCGTCCGAACCCTTGAGCGCGTCATCGGAGAGCTCCACGCTGGTGAACGTGTGGCCATCCTCACGGAAGCTCGCCACATGCGGGTCGTGGAACGAGACCTTGGCACCGCGCTCCTCGAGCAGTTTGATGACGTCGAGGGCGGGGCTCTCACGCATGTCGTCGATGTTTTTCTTGTAAGCGACGCCGAGCACCAGCACATTGCTCCCATTGACGGATTTGTGCTCGTGGTTGAGCGCCTGTGCGACTTTCTCCACCACAAGTGCGGGCATCTGAGAATTGATCTCACTGGCAAGATCGATGAATCGCGTCTTGTAGTTGAGGGTGCGCATCTTCCACGCTAGGTAATGCGGATCCAGTGGAATGCAGTGTCCACCAATGCCAGGGCCCGGCGTGAACTTCATGAAACCGAATGGCTTGGTGGCAGCCGCGTCAATTACTTCCCACACGTCTACACCGAGCTTCTCGCAGACGATCGCCATCTCGTTCGCCAGGCCGATGTTCACGGAGCGGAAAGTGTTCTCGAGCAGTTTGACCAGCTCAGCCGTCTCGGTCGACGAGACAGGGACGATCGTGTCCAGGCAGCTCTGATACAGCGCTGCGGCGACCTCGGTGCATGCAGCGGTAATACCGCCTACGACCTTTGGTGTGTTTTTGGTGTGCCACACCGGGTTGCCGGGATCGACACGCTCCGGGCTGAACGCGAGGAAGACATCGCTGCCAATCTTGAGCCCTGCGGCTTCGAGTTTCGGCTGCATCAGCTCCCGCGTCGTTCCGGGATACGTAGTGCTCTCGAGCACTACGAGCATCCCAGGGTGGGCGTACTCGCTGATCGTCGCCGTTGCGGCGACGACAAAGCTCATATCCGGGTCGCGAGTCTTGACGAGCGGCGTGGGGACGGCGATCGAAACGCAGTCCATTTCCTTGATGCGGACCGGGTTCGTCGTGGCCTCGAACATCCCCTTGCCGACAACTTCGGCGAGATCGGCATCCGCGACGTCAAGAATGTGGGACTTTCCGGAATTCAGGAGATCTGTCACGCGCTTGGAGACGTCGAAACCGATTACCTTGAAACCGGCGCGGGCAAATTCGACGGCAAGCGGGAGACCCACATAACCGAGTCCAACAACACCGATCACAGCTGAGCGATCGGCGATTTTATCGAGAAGACGCTGCTTGTTATCCATTCGTTTTTGGGCCCTCAACGGCCATAGAAAGCGCGAACAGACGAGATAACCTCGTCGCGCTGTGAATCGGTAAGCTCCGGGTACACGGGCAGAGATACAACTTCCTTCGACGCGCGCTCACTCTCGGGGAAATCCCCTTCCTCATAACCGAGGTAGGCAAAGCACGGTTGCATGTGCAGCGGCAGCGGATAGTAGATGGAATTTCCAATTCCGCGCTTTTTGAGAAATGCCTGGAGTTCATCGCGGCGCTCAGCGCGCAGCGTGTACTGATTGTAGATGGACTCGTTGCGCGGATCGATGGCCGGGGTGCGCACGCCATCCAGATCCGCAAAAGCGTTGTCGTACACCGATGCGTTGCGGCGACGCGCCGCGCTCCATGATTCGAGGTGCGGGAGCTTGGCCTCCAGTACGACAGCCTGGAGCGTGTCGAGCCGACTGTTGTAGCCGACCTCTTCGTGAAAGTACGTCTTCACGCTGCCATGTGTACGGAGCCTGCGAAGCCTTGCGTCGAGTTCATCACTCTGAGTGACGACCATGCCACCGTCGCCGTATCCACCGAGGTTCTTCGACGGAAAGAAGCTGAACGTACCGATGTCCGCTATTTCACCAGCCATGACTTTCTTGCCGTTCACTTTCCTGCTGGCGCCAATGGATTGTGCGGCATCCTCGATGATTGGCATTCCATCTGGTAATATCGCCCGCAATCCGTCGATCGCCGCCATCTGTCCGAACAGATCTACAGCAATCACGGCCTTCGCGTCGGGCGTGTTGCGCACTGCTTCATCGACCGCTTCGACAGATATGTTGAATGTGTCCGGATCTATGTCGGCGAATACGGGTCGCGCGCCGACATTGTGCACGGCGCCGGCGGTTGCAAAGAACGTAAAGGGCGTCGTTACAACGGCGTCATTGCGACCGACGTCGAGTGCGCGGAGAGCCAGAAGGATCGCGTCCGTGCCGTTGGCGCAGCCAATCGCATGAGACGTGTTGGACAGCTTGGCGACGAGTCCTTCGAGACGCTCGACGGGTTCGCCGAGTATAAAAGTCTGCCCGTCAATAATTGGCATCATCGCCGCGAGGACCTGATCGCGGATCGTTCCGTGCTGGGCTTTGAGATCTAGTAGAGGTACGGCCATAGTTTCCGTGGGAAAGGGCACCTTCCGGCTCTTGAAGCCGAAACGCGCTAATACAGCCTTGAAAGATCGCCGGTCAGTGTGTCGTAAGTCAATTAATTTCCCCTATAGTGTGTCAAGCACGGATAGAAATGTCCCCTGAGTTACACGGATAGAAGTGTCCCCTTTGTTAAGGGTGAAAGTTGAATCGTTCTTGACAGAGTTCATGGGTGTACTTCAGCGGTGGCCAGGCGCAGCCTGGCGAGCTCGTGCCGGCGTTCCTGGTACTGCTTGCACTCGCTGTTCCGTCGCCAGGGGTGATCAGGACCAGGCCTGTTCGGTGTTCTGACACCACTCGGGCTTTCGATAGCGGGAATCTGTTGCTTTCGAACGGTCGTCCGATGGATGATTCGGCCGTCCGTTGCCAGCCGGACTTACTCATAGGCTCCGGCAGAGTGGCCGAAATCCGTCCATCACAACTTGACCGCTCTCCCCGTTCGCGATGAGTCGTAGATCGCGAGTATGATCTCCAGCGACTTCCGACCCTCCGCGCCGTTCGTGTCAGGCACAGACTCGCCACGAAGCAGACGCAAAACGTTGTTGTAGTAACCCTGGTGACCGAATCCATACACGTTCGGCGGAGTTGTCGCCGCTGCCTCGATCAGCTTGTCGTCGTCATCGTAGTCTTCGAACAGCCACGTCTCGACGCGATTGACAGCCGTTCCGCCAATTTTCACCGAACCCTTGTCACCCAGAATCGTAATCGAGCCTTCGAGGTTCTTCGGGTACGTCAGCATCGTCACGTCGAGCACGCCAATCGCGCCGTTCCGGAAACGAAGCACCGCTGCACCTGAATCCTCGGCTTCAATCTTCCGCTCCTGAGTCGCTGTGATAGCTACAACGCTCTCCACGGGCCCGGCAAGCCACTGAATCAGGTCCACATAGTGCGAGGCCTGGTTCATGAACGCGCCTCCGTCCATAGCCCACGTGCCGCGCCAGGGGGCCTGGTCATAGTACTCCTGGGGTCGGGCCCATCTCACGGTGCAGTTCGCCGAGTGAATCCGTCCGAAACGACCCTTGTCGACCGCGCGCTTGACGAGTTGGATGGCGGGATTCAATCGGTTCTGCTTCACTACGAATAACCGAACGCCATTGTCGGCGCACGCCGCAATCAGCGAGTCCGCGCCTTCGAGCGAGATAGCCATCGGCTTCTCGCTAACTACATGCTTGCCGGCGTTCGCAGCCTCAATCCCGAGTGTCGGGTGCAATCCAGACGGCGTAGCAACTGCAACGATGTCGCAGTCGACACCTTCAAGCATAGCCTTGAGCGATGCAAATGCCGGGACGTCGTACTCGGCGGCGGCCGACTCGGCGCGCTCCCCGACTATGTCTGCAACACCGACGAGATCGATACCATCGATTCGGCTAATCGCCTCGAAGTGGTTCTTGCTGATGCGGCCGCAGCCGACGAGTGCAAGTCGAAAGTTCTCAGACACGTGCGATCCGATTGCCGTGATTCACGTACTGCTTTCCACACTCCTGGCAACCCGGCGCAGCGCCGTCCGGCAGCTTCTCGCCGCACTCGCAAACCCAGCCGACCCGGCGCGCAGGGACGCCGACCATCAGTGCGTAGGGATCCACGTCCTTCGAGACGACCGCGCCCGCTCCGATAAAACAAAACTCTCCGAGCGTCGCGCCGCAGATGATCGTCGCGTTGGCGCCAATAGATGCACCTCGCTTTACCGTGGTCGGACGATACTCGTTCTTCCGCGACACGTGACTGCGGGGATTGATGACGTTCGTGAATACCATCGAGGGCCCGCAGAACACGTCGTCCTCAAGCGTCACACCTTCGTACACGGACACATTGTTCTGGATCTTGACGTTGTTGCCAATCCGTGTGCCGTTCATGACTACGACATTCTGTCCGAGCGAACAACGTTCACCGATTACGGCACCGCCGAGTATGTGGCAGAAATGCCAGACCCGCGTCCCGGCGCCAATCAGCGCACCGTCGTCCACAAACGCAGACTCGTGAATGAATACGTCAGCTGTCATCGAGCACCAACCGGCAGTTCGATGCGCGAATGCCACTCCTGCAGCGATGTTACCGACGCCGGCCGCGATCGAATAGCGAGCACAGCATCGCTGGCCGCGCTGGCTGCAGAGAGCGTGGTGGTGTAGGGTACGTGGTGTGCGATGGCAGCTTGACGCATGGAGTAGTCATCCTTCTGGGCTCGCTTGCCCATTGGTGTATTGATCAATAGCTGAACGGTTCCATTGACGATAAGATCGATGACGTGGGGGCGGCCTTCGTTCACCTTGTACACCCGCGTTACCGGGATGCCAAGTTTGCGCAGATGACGGCCAGTGCCCTCAGTAGCGTGGATGCGGAATCCCATTTCGTGAAAGCGACGTACGATTGGCGTAACGTTTGCCTTGTCGGAATCGTTGACCGACACGAAGATGGCGCCAGTGATTGGGAGTCCGTTGTCGGCGGCGAGCTGCGCCTTGTAGAACGCAGTTCCAAACGACTCGGCGATGCCCATGACCTCGCCCGTTGAGCGCATTTCAGGTCCAAGAATCGGATCGAACTCGCGGAATTTATTGAACGGAAAGACAGCCTCCTTGACCGCGACGTAGGGAGGAATAATCTCTTCAGTGAACCCGATATCGCGCAGCTTCTCACCCGCCATGACACGCGCCGCAATCGATGCGAGCGGAACACCGATAGTCTTCGACACAAATGGTATCGTGCGGCTGGCGCGCGGATTGACTTCGAGAACGTAGACCACATCATTCTTGATCGCGTACTGCACATTGATAAGACCAACCACTCCAAGCGCGTTGGCAAATTCAACGGTGTGGCGCCGCATTGTGTCCTGTGCTTCCTCACCGATCAAATACGGCGGAAGTACGCATGCGGAATCTCCGGAGTGAATGCCGGCGTCTTCGATGTGTTGCATGATGCCACCGATCACGACCTCATCTCCGTCGGAGATGGCATCGACATCGGCCTCGAACGCATCTTCGAGGAACTGGTCAATCAGCACCGGCCTGTCTTCGGATACCCGAACCGCACGCTCGAAGTATGAACGCAGCGACGCCTCGTCGTATACGATCTCCATTGCACGGCCGCCGAGTACATACGATGGGCGCACCAGCACGGGGTATCCGATTCGCGTTGCGGCTTCGATCGCCCCATCCACACTCGTAGCAGTACCGTTGTCGGGCTGACGAATGCCGAGCTTGCGCGCGATCGCGTCGAAACGTTGACGATCCTCTGCGATATCGATCGCGTCCGGCGATGTGCCAAGAATCGTAACGCCAGCTGCTTCGAGTCCGCGCGTCAGCTTGAGCGGCGTCTGGCCGCCCAGTTGCACTATCACTCCGACCGGCTTTTCACGATCGACGATCTCCAGGACGTGTTCGAGCGTCAATGGCTCAAAATACAGCTTGTCGGAGATGTCGAAGTCGGTCGACACCGTTTCCGGATTCGAGTTGATCATTATCGTCTCGAATCCCTGATCGCGGAGAGCTAGCGATGCGCGCACGCAGCAATAGTCGAATTCAACGCCCTGGCCGATACGGTTCGGTCCGCTACCAAGGATCACGATCGACTTGCGTCCACTCGGCGGTGCCTCGCTCTCCTCATCGTACGAGCCATACAGATACGGCGTCGCCGATGGAAACTCACCCGCGCAGGTGTCGACCATCTTGTAGGCAGGACGAACGCCGAGTGCCCAACGCGTGCTGCGTACCTCGCCTTCCGAGACACCGCGGAGAACGCCGAGCTGACGGTCGGAGAATCCCATGCGCTTCATGCGACGCATCTCCGACGCGGTGATTTCCGGAAGAGCGGTCCAGCGCCGTTCTGCGTCAAGCAGTTCATGCAACTGTTGCAGGAACCATGGATCGATCCACGTAAGTTCGAAAATCTCGGCGACGGTCAATCCAGCGAGCATCGCACGCTTTATCTGAAAGACCCGTTCGGGAGTCGGCTGGCGGAGCGCAGCTCGCAGTGTGTCGGTGGAGTTGTCCGCGAGGCGGTCGTCACTCAGTCGCTCGCCAATTTCCCAACCAGAACGCCCACTTTCCAATGCGCGCAATCCCTTCTGGAACGCCTCCTTGAAGGTGCGGCCTATTGCCATTGACTCTCCAACGGACTGCATCTGCGTTGTCAGATGTGCAGTCGCGGAGGCAAACTTCTCGAACGCAAACCGCGGACACTTCACAACCACGTAATCGAGCACCGGCTCGAACGAGGCCGGCGTTGTGCGCGTGATGTCGTTGGGGATCTCATCGAGTCGGCAGCCGACCGCGAGCTTTGCACCGATGCGCGCTATCGGAAATCCAGTTGCCTTGGAAGCGAGCGCGGAGGAACGCGACACTCGCGGGTTCATCTCGATGACAATCATCTCGCCATCGGCCGGGTTCACGGCGAACTGAATGTTGCAACCACCCGCGGCGACGCCTATCTCGCGGATTATCGCGACGGACGCATCGCGCATGATCTGATACTCACGATCGGTGAGCGTCATTGCCGGTGCGACGGTGATCGAGTCGCCGGTGTGAACACCCATCGGATCGATGTTCTCAATCGAACAGACGATGACCACATTATCCGCGGCATCGCGCATGACTTCCAGTTCGAATTCCTTCCATCCGATCAGGCTGCGTTCGACAAGCACCTGGCTGATGGCAGATAGATCCAGTCCGCGTCGAACGATCTCCTCGAATTCGACACGATTATACGCAATTCCGCCGCCGCTTCCGCCGAGCGTGAACGCGGGTCGAATGATGGAGGGGAAACCCGTGTCCTCAACGAGGACGAGAGCTTCCTCGAGAGTCGTTGCAATCCCTCCGCGTGCAACTTGAAGACCGATGCGCTTCATGGCTTCGTTGAACAGGCCGCGATCCTCCGCAGTTTGTATCGCGCGTTCGTCTGCGCCAATCAACTCGACGCCATACCTGGCGAGGACTCCGCTCTGTGAGAGCGCAATAGCAACGTTGAGGGCGGTCTGCCCGCCCATGGTTGGTAGCAGTGCGTCCGGCCGTTCCTTCGCGATCGCGAGTTCCACAAACTCCGGGGTCACCGGCTCGATGTATGTGGCGTCGGCGAACTCGGGATCCGTCATGATCGTGGCCGGATTCGAGTTTATGAGGATGACCTCATAGCCTTCCTCTTTCAGCGCCTTGGTTGCCTGGGTACCCGAATAATCGAATTCGGCGCCCTGGCCGATGACGATCGGGCCGGAACCGATCACGAGGATGCGTTTGATATCAGTACGTTTTGGCATTTCGACCTTCTAAGATACAAAAACGGGGCGACTGACGAGTCGCCCCGAATGAGGAGGAATCTGAATCGGCTCGGATGTTCAGGCTACCGCCTGACTCCGCGGCGCGCGGACGACCTTGCCAGCCGACAGGCAGCTGGTGCAGACCTTGACCTTGATAATCTTGTCGTCGATGGCAACCCGGGCAACCTGGAGATTGGGCTTCCAGGTGCGACGGAGCTTGTTGTTGGCGTGCGAAACGTTATTGCCGAAGGTGACGCCCTTGCCACAGGCGTAGCACTTGTTCCGCTCGATCGCCTTGGTGCGCTTTTCGGCGAGTTGGCTCTTGATCTTCACTTGGTCTCCGGCATTAGCTCGATGCGCGCCATCTCGGCCCCATCACCCTTGCGATGACCGGTCTTGAGGATGCGCGTGTAGCCGCCCTGGCGAGTCGCAAATTTGGGGGCGACTTCCTGGAACAGCTTGTCGTTCACCGCACGCTGGTGTACGTGACGCGCGGCCAGGCGACGGGAGTGCAACGTCCCTTCCTTCGCCTTGGTGATGAGCTTCTCAACGAACGGGCGGAGTTCCTTGGCTTTGGCCTCCGTCGTCTCGATCGCGCCGTGCTGGATCAGCGACTGCGCAAGGTTCCTGAGTAGCGAGAGACGCTGCTCAGGGGAGCGCCGTAGCTGTCGGCCGACTTTTCTATGTCGCATCTAAAAATCCTCAATAGTCCACAATAGTGCTGCCCGGAGTCCATCTGGCGCGGATGAATCCGCGCCTTGCTAATCCTCGTCGTCGCCGATGGCGGCTTCGGCGAGCGCGGCTTTGTTCGGAGGTATTCCTCTGTCCGTGATCCGCACGCCGTCTTCTGACTGCTCGAACTTCATGCCGAAGTTCAGGTTTTCGCGCTCGAGGAGGTCCGCGATCTCATTCAGCGACTTCTTGCCGAAGTTCTTGACGTCGAGGATCTGGTCTTCAGTGCGCTTTACGAGGTCACCGAGTGTCCGGATCTCGCTGTTCTTTAGCGAGTTGACGGAGCGAACGGAAAGCTCGAGATCTTCGATTGGAGTGGAGAGAAGCTGTGCGAGGCGCGCAGCGTCGTTGCCACCCAGTTCTGCGCCACCAGTGATCGGTGCCGACATGTGCGAGCCGAAGCTTGCGAAGTACTGGAAGTGCGTCTGCGCGAGTGCTGCGGCATAACTGACCGCTTCTTCGGGCGAGATGGTACCGTTCGTCTCTACGAGCAGCGTGAGCCGATCATAGTCGGTGCGCTGTCCAACGCGTGTTGCATCGACGCTGAAGTTCGCGCGGCGAACCGGGTTGTAGATCGAGTCAACGCGAACGAGATCAACTGGAAGATTCCTGTCGACAACGTGCTGGTCGGCTTCTACATAACCACGTCCGTGATTGACGAACAGCTCGAAGGTGATGTCGCGATCGTCCTGCAGCGTGAACAGGTGGTGATCCGGCTCGAGAACTGTGAGGCCTGCGGCACCCAGTACATCACTGCTCTTGATGTCAGCCGGTCCCTTCTTGGTAATGCGAACAACCGTCGTCTCGTGCGCGTCGTCGAGTGTCAAAACCATCGTCTTGATGTTTGCGATGATCTGATGGACGTCTTCTACCACGCCGGGGATCGTCTGATGTTCGTGCACGACGCCGTCAATACGGAAACCCCAGACTGCGGTTCCACGAAGTGACGAAAGCAGCATCCGACGCATCGCGTTACCGAGCGTATAGCCGAAGCCACGCTCGAGTGGCTGCAGCCGGAACTCGGCGACGTTGGGTGTGTCCTCGCGCTTGGTGGACTCTACTAGCTGCGGGCGTACGAGCCCGCGAAGATCGATTGCGTTAGCCATGATGATTTTATCTGATTTAACCGTTACCCCGCCCCTAACGCGTGGTAAGTCGGTACGAAGGTTAGGGCCTCGTTTACTGCGATACTGCGTTGAAAACCGGCGGGCCTGATCGCGGCTTCGTAACCGGCGCGGACAAATCCGCGATTAACGATCCAGACCGGCGCGGATAAATCCGCGCCCTACCAAACCAACCGGCGCGGATAAATCCGCGCCCTACGACCAGACGAACGGTCGCTTATTTCGAATACAATTCGACGACCAACTGCTCCTGCGCTGCGATCGGGATATTCGGGCGCGTCGGGCGCTCGAGCATACGGCCGCTGAACGACTCCTTGTCGACCGCAATCCACGAAAGCGGTGCGCCACGGGAAGACTGTTCCATCGAGACGATAATGGAAGCCTGCTCGCGCGACTTGGCGCGAACGCGAACTTCCTGACCCGGCTCCACAAGGAAGCTGGGAATATCCACCGAGCGACCGTTCACTTCGACGTGACGGTGCCGAACGAGCATGCGAGCTGCCTTGCGGCTGGCCGCGAAGCCCATACGGTAGACGATGTTATCGAGCCGGCTCTCCAGCGCTGCGAGAAGGTTGTGTCCGGTAACGCCTGGCAGCGTAGTTACGCGTTCAAACGTGTTGCGGAACTGCTTCTCGGTAACGCCGTAGATGCGCTTGATCTTCTGCTTCTCACGCAACTGCTTGGAATACTCCGAAACCTTGCGGCGGCGGGCAACGCTTGCGCCATGCTGGCCGGGCGGTGTCGGTCGACGTTCGATGGGGCACTTCTCGGTGAAGCACTTGGTGCCCTTGAGGAAGAGCTTGGTCCCCTCGCGGCGGCACAGACGGCAACTTGGTCCTGTGTAACGCATGTACTAAACCCTCCGCCGCTTGGGCGGACGGCAACCATTGTGTGGAATCGGCGTAACGTCGCGAATCGACTTGACCTGAAGACCAGCGGTAGCGAGCGCCTGAATGGCTGACTCGCGACCCGAACCAGGTCCCTGCACGCGTACATTCACGCGACGGACACCAGCCGAGAACGCCTCGCGTCCAGCCTGCTCGCCCGCGACGGTCGCGGCGAATGGGGTGGACTTCTTGGATCCCTTGAAACCGGCCTTTCCAGACGAGCTCCAGGAGATCGTGTTGCCACGATTGTCCGTGATGGTGATAGTCGTGTTGTTGAATGTCGCCGAGACGTGGGCGAGGCCTTCGGCCTCTACGATCTTCTTTACTTTTTTTGCAGTGGCCATGTGTTACTTCGTAACCTTCTTCTTGCCGGCGATCGCGCGGCGCGGTCCCTTCTTGGTGCGGGCGTTTGTGTGCGTACGCTGTCCACGGACAGGCAAGCCGCGGCGATGTCGCGTGCCGCGGTACGAGCCAATGTCCATGAGGCGTTTGATGTTCATGGCGACTTCGGTTCTCAGAGCGCCCTCGACCTTGAGGTCACGCTCGATGGCCTGACGAAGCTTGTTGGTGTCAGCATCGCTAAGATCACGCACGCGCTGCGAAGCGCTCACCCCCGTTGATTCGAGGATGGACTGTGCTGTCTTGCGGCCAATGCCGAAGATATATGTAAGCCCGATTTCGAGCTTCTTGTCGCGTGGAAGATCCACGCCCGCAATACGAGCCATTAATTAACCCTGACGCTGCTTGTGCTTGGGATTGCGGCTGCAGATGATCCTGATCACGCCCTGGCGCTTGATCACCTTGCAATGCTCGCAAATCGGCTTGACGCTGCTTCGTACTTTCACAACTGCTCCGAATTTTGGGTCAGCCTTTGAAAATAGTCCGCTCAGGCCAGCGACGCAACCGCCTGATCCATTGCCGCCGCGGGGTCAGTGGCCGAGGTCACGGTCCGTCCCAGAACTACGTACGAAGCCCCCGCCCTGGCCGCCTCGGACGGGGTCACGACGCGGCTCTGGTCACCCCGTTCGTCACCCGGTAACCGAACCCCCGGGACGAGCAGCTTGAGCGAGGCTCCGAAGCGGTCCCGAAGCATCCCGGCCTCGAGCCCACTGCAGACGACACCAGACGCACCGCAGGCCGCTGAAAGCTCGGCCAGACGCATGACCTCGGGCGTCAGGTCGTCCGACACGACGCTCCCGCCCCGGACCGCCGCGAGGTCGGCACCGGTCAGCGACGTCAGGATTGTGACCGCGAAAACCTCACAATCGGGCCCGGAATTCCGCACGGCGGCCCGGATCATCTTCTCCCCGCCCAATGCGTGGATCGTAACAATCGACGCGCCAAGCTCCGCCGCGGCGGCTACCGCCTTCTCGACGGTATTCGGGATATCGTGGAATTTGAGGTCGAGAAATACCCGTTTCCCGCGCGCCGAGAGCTGCCGGACGATCGGAGGCCCCGCGACCGTGAATAATTCGCTCCCGACCTTGTAGAAATCGCAGCGACTGCCCAGCACGTCCACCATACTAAGCGCGGCATCTGCCATCCAGAAGTCGAGAGCAACGATCGGAACGGTGCTATTTGGCGACTCCACAGTCACCGCCGGAGCCGTCATGACGGCCACTCCAGTGTGCCAATGAGATTTTGAATTGCAGCCACTCCGTGTGAATTGCACCAGCGGTCGAGATCTCTCGCGATTCGCTCAGCGGCACGGGGGTCGCGAAGGTTCGCGGTTCCGACGCCTACAAGAGATGCACCTGCGATGAGAAACTGCAATGCATCCGTCGCCGATGCTACGCCGCCAACACCAATGATCGGGAGCGACACCGCACTGCGTACCAGATGCGTCGCGAGAACAGCGACCGGAAGCAGACCCGCCCCACTCGTTCCACCAGTCCCAAACCCGACGCGCGGTTTGCGACTCTCGATGTCCACGACCAGCCCTGGAATCGTGTTGACCACCGTGATTCCATCAGCGCCGGAATCTGCGGCTGTCTTCGCGGTTTCGCCAATGTTTGGTAGCACCGGTGACAGTTTTACGAAGATCGGACGACGCGTCGCCGCCCGTGCGCCAGAGACCACAGTGGCAAGCGATGCGCTGTCTGAGCAGAACTCGATTCCACCTGCGCGAACGTTCGGGCAACTGACGTTCAATTCAAACGCGCTGATGATCGCGCTACTGTCCAGACGCCGCACTACNNAACTACGTTTACGATCACACGTGCGAGTTTTACATGCTGTTCAAGCCAGGGTAATTCTTCGCGCAACACGGCATCGACACCGGGGTTCGCGAGTCCGATTGCGTTCAGCATGCCGCCCGCAAACTCCGCGACGCGCGGAGACGTGTTGCCGGCACGCGGCTCCAGGCTGACGGCCTTGGTTACGATCCCGCCGAGCGCGTCGAGATTGACGACCCCATCCAGTGACCGACCGAAGGCAGCCGTCCCGGAAGCAAGAATGATCGGGTTCTGAAACTGGATACCAGCAACTTCCACCCGAAGATCTGTCACCGTTTGCCGCCCCCGCCCCCGCCGATTCGCGCGTCGTACTTGTCCATGTACGATAGTATGGACTTCGCTATTGATTGCGCAATCTTGCGCTCGTTCGCCACGTCGCTGATATAAGCCGCCTCGGCGCGATTGGTCCCAAAGCCGATCTCGACCAGTACGGCTGGCATGAACGCCCCACGGAGTACCGCAAAATCGGCTTGTTGGACGCCACGGTCAGGTCCCGGATGAAACTTCCTGAAGCCCGCTTCGATGGATTCCGCGAGGTCGGCACTTTCGCGCAGATGTTCGTTCTGCGCCATGTCGTTGATTATGAAGTTGAGTGGATCACCCTTCTTGGTCTCTGCGTCGGACGTTTCGAAGCGGACTGCCTGGTTTTCCATCCGTTCCACGCGCTTCGCATCTTCGGTTTTTGCTTCGGCGAGGAAGTACGTCTCGTATCCGCGATCATCAGCGCCCGCCTTGCCGCGCTGGCCGGTTGCATTTACGTGAATCGAGACGAATATGTCGCCGTGCGCTTTGTTTGCAATCGGGCCACGATCATACAAACCAATAAGTGTGTCAGTCGTCCGAGTCATCAGAACATCTGCACCTGCGTTTCGAAGCGCTTCGGCGAGCAACTTCGAAACCGCGAGCGTGATGTTCTTCTCAAGGATCTGCGGTCCTCCGCCGATCGGCCCGTGCATTCCGGGATCAACGCCGCCGTGACCAGCATCGACTACGATGAGGCGTCTGCCCGGTCGCTTCATTCGGACGTCTTCACCGGCGACCCGTGCGATAGCAGCGGCCTCGCCACGTTCACGCGCCGTCCCACCGGTCGCGGGCGAATCGCTCCTGGTCGCGGTGGATTCCGTAACGACACGTCGCGCAGCGGGATTGAACTGTCTCACCTCGCGCGCGTCCGGATCATACATATAGCCGCTGAAAAAGCGCGGCACGAGATCCGTGACAACCAGCAGCGGGAGATATACATCCCTCCCGATCATAGTCGGCGCGGATGTCATCGGTACAATCGTCGAATCGTCGCCTGCGAACGGCACGCCGTCTGTGAAACTGATATGCGAATCGCCCACTGTGAGCGAATAGTGCGTTGGAGATGTCGAGCTGAACTTGCCGCCCAGCGCTGCAGCGAGCTTGCCTGCCGAGATCAATGGCACGCTGCCGATCCGGATAATGCGCAGGGACGTCGAGCGCGCGGGGGTACGAACTGTCACGGATTCCGGTGTCGCGACCGACTGCGTCGTACGTCGAGAATTTGCCGGAGTAACGGTTGCTGCCGTCTGCAGAAACAGCGCAAGACAGGCAACGATCATGAACGCCTCATGGCGCGAGCCATGTCGCGCTCGTCGTCACGCTTGCGTGCGTCGTCGCGTTTGTCGTGAAGTTTCTTGCCCTTGCCGAGTGCCAGTGCAACCTTGGCGCGGCCGTGCTTGAAATACAGTTCGAGAGGAACGAGAGTGAGCCCCTGGCGTTCGACGGCACCGATCATCTTCCGGATCTCCTTGCGATGCAGCAGGAGCTTCCGCGTGCGCGTGGGCTCGTGGTTGACGTAGCCACCGCGCTCGTAGGGAGATATGTGCAGGTTGAGTAGAAAGACTTCGCCATCGCGAACTATGCCGTATGCGTCGGAGATGTTCGCCTTGCCATCGCGCAGCGATTTTACTTCGGTCCCGGTGAGCGCGATGCCGGCTTCCCAGGTTTCCAGAAGTTGGTAGTCGTGCGACGCCCTGCGGTTCTTCGCAATTGACTGGCGCGCCGGCGTGGCGGTAACGTCGGGCATGGTGGGAACTTAGGTAAGGGGGACGGCGTTGCGCCACCCCGAGGGCTCGGCTATGTTGAGAGGCTCCCGGTCAGAGTCGCAAGGTTGGCTGGAAAGACCTACAGGCGGCGCTGGCCACGTCGGCCGGCACGGGAATAGCGAAAGACATCAGATAGCGGCACTCAGCCGCTTCGCTCGGGTGGTGAAACTGGTATACACGCAGCGCTCAGAACGCTGTGGCCGAGAGGCCGTGCGGGTTCGAGTCCCGCCCCGAGCATGTCGCGCCGCCCAGTGTACGTCATTCCTGCGAAAGCAGTCCAGGTGTCATTCCCGCGAAAGCGGGAATCCATGGAGACCGAAGAGACCGGGGAGACCGGGGAGACCGGTCTTGCGCCGTGCGCGAACATCTTGACGCACGGCGTTGCTTTTCAAGACGGTATCTGACCCCGAACTCCGCGTCGCGGCTGCCAACGATTGAAAACGTTCGCCCCAATCAATGCTGCGTCGGCTGAAACGCCGGATCGCCGCTCTGCCACAGCGCGAAGGCAAGCATGTCCGCCGTGTCCGAGTCCACCTGCCGCCGCGTCGCCTCGAAGCCGACATGGCCGGCGTCGTAGTCCACGCGCAGCAGCACCGGCTTGTCGCTGGCGGTCGCCGCCTGCAGGCGCGCGGCGAACTTGGCCGGGATCCATGCGGGGACGCGTGGATCGTTGATGCCCGTCGTGATCAACACAGCTGGGTACTTGATGCCGTTCTGCACGTGCGCATACGGACTCATCGCGAACAGCGCCTTGAACCCCGACTCGGTCTTGACGCTGCCATACTCCGGCTCGCTGTACGGGCCGTCGGCTGTGGTCTCGAAGCGCAACATGTCGGCGGCCGGCACCTCGATCACCGCGGCGGCAAAGAGATCGGGCCGCTCTTCGATCGCCCGCCCGATCAGGATGCCGCCGGCGCTCCCTGCCAGCAAACCGAAGAGTTTCGCCGGGCGGGTGTAATGGTGATCCACGAGGTATTGCGCGCAGGCGATGAAGTCCTTCCAGCTGTTCGGCTTGGTGGCTTGGAAGCCGGCCTTGTGCCATGCCTCGCCCAGCTCGCCACCACCGCGCACGTGCGCGATGGCGATGATGCCGCCACGGTCGTACCACGCGCGCATCACTGGTAGGTACAACGGCGAGGTGCTGACGCCGTAAGCGCCGTTGCCGGTGATCTCCGTGCGGTTGTTTCCGTTGAGCGGCATGCCCTTCTTGTGGACGATCGACAGGGGTACGAGTGTGCCGTCCCAACTCCTGATCCGCACCTCCTCGACGGTCAGATCATCGAGATGGTCGTAAGGTCCTGCGGGTTGCACGCCGTCGTCGCCGAGCGCGCCGGTTTTTGGATCGATGCCGAGATAAGTGGACGAGCGCAGATAGCTGTTGGTGAGCAAGGCCACGTCACTGCCCGCGGCGTCCGTGCTCACGTCGGCCACGTCGCCCGCGTACGGCAGCTTCAATGCTTCCGGTTTTGCACCTTTCGCCAGAAGCAGACGACGGATGCTATTGACGCCAGCGTCATTGACGCGCCACCAGATCGCATCGCGGCTCGCATACACTGCGCTGATCGGCAGTTCACCCTGTGCGACGGCGACTTGCGGTTTCGAATCCGCATGCGACAAATCCAGTTTCAGGATCTCTCCGCGAGGCGCGTTCTTGCGAGACAGCCAATACAGCGTGTCTCCGGACAATGCGATGACCGGTTCGTCGGAATTGTCGCCGCCGATGTACTGATCGTCATAACTCGCTGCGACGGCGCGCCAGCGCGTGTTACCGTCCTTGATCGTTTCGACCCGCGCCGCAAACACGCGCAGGCGCGGATCGGCGCCGGGCGACACGATGGCGATCGCGTAGTGCGAGCCCAGCGCGGTGGTGATTTCTGGATCTTCGATCGGCGTCATTGCGATCGCATCGCTGAGGCCGCGACCGAAGATCGGTGGGTCGTCGTCGAACGCGCGCCCGAGCACGTGCAGGTAGACCCGGCCGTTTTCGAATTTCGCGGTCTTCAGCATCCCGGACTCCATCTTCTGTCCGCGCGGATAGAAGAACGAGCGGCTGTCGGCGCGCCAGAACGAATCGCCGTAGGCGCGGTCCGCGGTCTCGGGCAAATCCCTGCCGGCCTGTACGTCGTAGATGTGCAGCACGCTTTTTTCCGAGCCGCCGGCCGCGAGTTGGTAGGCGGTGTAACGGCCGTCGGGCGAAGGGCGGTAGCCGAGGATGCTGTAATGCGAGGTGTCGTTGCCCGGAATCTTCTCCGGGTCGATCAGCAGTTTGTCCTGGCCCTTGATGCCGTCGCGCACGTACAACTTCGACGATTGCGCGCCGCTCGGCGTGCGCAGGCTGTAATAGCGGCCGACGACGATCTGCACGCCGGTGACCTGCGCAGGTTCCGATGCATCGAGCTCGTCGACGCGCTTGAGCAACGCCGGGTAACCGGGCAGCGAGTCCAGCGTGTGGCGCGTGTAATCTGCCTGCGCCTTCATCCAGTTTTGTACGGCAGGATTTTTCAGATCCTCGAAGTAGCGGTAGTTGTCGACGATCTTCGTGCCGAAATAGTCGTCCGTCACCGGGCGCACCGGCGCGACCGGCTGTCTCGCCGGCGCCTCTTGCGACTCGAGGCTCGGAGCGAAAACGCCGAGAGACATCGACAAAAACAGGAGACCTGCGATTCTTCGATTCACGTGAACCTCTCAGAGGTATTCCATAACTTCGGGGCTTCCAACGAGCGCACCACGCTACTGCGCCAACACTCGTACCAACCGGGCCAACGATTCCAGGTCGTTGAGATCCAGCACTTCCGCGGGCGAGTGACTGTACCGTCCTGGCCAGCCAAGCTGAGCGCCGATTGCGCCCGACCCGACAAAGGGACCCAGGTCGCTGCCTCCCTTGGTCGTGCCAACCTGCAATGGGATGTGGTTGTTGCGCGCGAGAGCGAGGATGCGCTCACGCTCGGCGCGCGACACGATCGTTTCGTCATCCATGGCAATCAGCACCGGTCCATGGCCGAGTGGCGCGAAGGCGAAGAGGGGTGACTCCAAGGGGGTATCGGATGATACGAAGGTGTCGATCGCATAAGCGCGGTGCACCGACGTTCCCAGGTGATCAGCGACCCTCCACGCGCCGATCGATCCGATCTCTTCCTCGACGGACCAGACGAAGATCACCTTGTGCTTCAGTGATGCCGGATGCATTCCCGCGAGCGCGAGCAGCAGTGCCGTGTCGCCGGCTCTGTCGTCGAGCGCCCGGGCCGTGAAGCGTGTGGCGGCCAGACGCTCGCCGCGTTTGTACGCTGTCACCGCTAGCCCGGCACGCACACCGTGCGTCGCGAGCGTGGCCGAGTCCATTCCAAACCACGCGCGCATGACATCGGGGCGACGCAGCCTGGCATGCTCGCGCGGCACGAACACCCCGGCCAGTGATGCCGGCGCCGCTGATTCATTCGCGTGTGATGTGGAGGTTCGGTCCAGCCAAAGCAGCGCCGGCTGCCCTTCCCACGCGGCGCCATTCAGGCCGCCCTGTGGTGCAAGCGTGACCGTTCCGTCGTGATCGATGGAGCGCACGATATAGCCCACTTCGTCCATGTGTGCGACGAAGACGCTAGTGTCGCGATCCGGTCCCATCGAGAGAATCAGGTTACCGGCAGAATCCTGCACGACCTGCTTGCGCGCCCACTCCGGCAACGCGCTCCGAATCGCGTCGCGCACGGGCACCTCACGGCCGCCAACTGCCGGAAGATCGGCCAGGCGCGTGAGAATGTCGGCAGTTGCAGAGAGACTGTCGGTTGCGCGAGCCGGTCGCTTTGCGGAAGGTCGCGCCAACGCGAGCCATGGTATGTTCGACGAAGCCACGTGCGCTGCTGCACGAACGGCGGTGAGCAGCGAATCGAGATCACTGGCGCGTACGCTCTCGACAAGCGAGCCCGCAAATCGCGCGTTGGCGTGCAAGCTTTCCACGGCCGGGACCGCAAACGTCCTTCGCACGCCCTCCATTAACGAGTTTGCAAATTGCGTCGGTACCGAGGCACCGAAAACAACGGTTACTTCATCGAACTTCCCGAGCCGTGCGAACGCATCCATGAGCCCAGTCCAATCGAAACTGCTCTGAACTGACAACAAGAACACCGTCTCGCCGGAACTATTCGTGGAGTGCTCAGCAGCGCGTGCAACCGACGCGATCGCTGCGCATCCCGCACGTCCGCTGGCATCGGGTCCGGAGACGTAGTCGGCACACGTCCACGGCGGAAGATCGCGCACCACGGGATCGATCAGCGAGATGCCAAGTGCCGTGACTTCCGCGCGCGATCGAGCCCCGACGTCCACCCATAGGTGGTCCACCTTCACGACGGCAGTGTCGCCGCGATGTTCCGCCGCGAAATGAGCGTTGTCGACGGCCACGACGCCTGGAACGGATCCATCTTTCGTCAACACCCGTATCTGCTGCGCCTGATGGAACTGATCCCAGAGCGGGTGCGTCGCGCCATTTCCGGCACGGCGCAATCTCAGGTATCCCTGATCCGTTATCTCGCTCACGACAAACGCGACGTGATCGAGACCGCACGCGATCAGCCGTCGGGGATGACCACTGCCGACCGTCATGACGAGATTGCCCAGGGCATCGCGCCGCCAGTGACTGTCGGTGGCCATGACGGCATTCGTAATGCGAGTCTCCTCGCCGGGCGGTGCGTCAAACGCGAGCCACGATGCGACCGCTGCGATCGGAGTCACGTCAGGGGGCGAGCTGCCGGCGTTCTGCGCCGCCGAGTCGGTAGCCAGGACGAGCGCAGCAGCGCCGGCGATCAGAACGAATGGAAAGCGCATAAGCGAGCCCTAGCTCAAGTGGATGTTGCCGGCTGCGAAACCTCCGGGGGCGATGCAACGGTAGCGCGCCTGATGGATGCGACTGAAAACGTTCGTCACGATCAACGCTGCACCGGCTGGAAGTCCGGGTCGCCGGTCTGCCACAATGCAAACGCGAGCATGTCGGTGATCGCCAAGTCCCACTGCCGTCGCGTCGCATCGAGGCCGTGGCCGGCGTCATAGTCCACGCGCAGCAGGACCGGCTTGCCGCTCGCTGTCGCCGCCTGCAGGCGTGCGGCGAACTTGGCCGGCTCCCACGGGGCGACGCGGGGATCGTTGATCCCGGTGGTCACCAGCACGGCGGGGTACTTCACACCGTCCTTGACATTCGCGTACGCGCTCATGGCGTAGAGTGCCCGGAAGCCGGCCTGAGACTTGGTACTGCCGAATTCGGGGGTGTTGTAGATCCCGCTGGCCGTCGTCCCGAAGCGCAGCATGTCGGCTGCCGGCACGTCGGCGACCGCGGCGGCGAAGAGATCGGGGCGCTCCTCGATCGCGCGCCCAATCAGGATGCCACCCGCGCTGCCGCCGTGCCCGACCAGCTTGTGCGGATTGGTGTAGTGGTGATCCACAAGGTACTGCGCGCAGGCGATGAAGTCCTTCCATGTATTGGGCTTGGTCTGCTGGAATCCAGCTTTGTGCCACGCCTCGCCCAACTCGCCGCCACCGCGCACGTGCGCGAAGACGTTGACGCCGCCACGCTCGTACCAGCTGCGGTCCGCAAGTCCGTAGAACGGCGACATGCTGATCCCGTACGCACCGTAGCCGGTAATCATCGTGAGGTTGTTGCCGTCGAGCGTGATGCCCTTTTTGTGGATGATCGACATTGGCACCAGCGTGCCGTCCCAACTCCTGACCTTGACCTCGTCCACGGCCAGATCGTCCGCGTGATCGTAAGGTCCTGACGGTTTCAGGCCATTGTCGCCGAGCGCCCCGGTTGCGGGATCGATGCCGAGATATGCCGACGAACGCAGCCAGCTGTACACCAGCAGCGCGACGCCGTCGCCCGCGGCATCCGTGCTCACGTCGGCCACGTCACCGGCGTACGGCAGTTTCAATTCTTCCCGCCTTGCTCCGCTTTTCAGAAGTAGACGATAAATGCTGTGGGCACCGGCGTCGTTGACGCGCCAGTAGATCGCGCCGCGACTGGCATACACCGCGCTGATCGGCAGATCGCCTTGCGCCACGGAGACTACGGGCTTTGAATCCGCGCGCGACAAATCCAGTTTCAGGATCTCGCCACGCGGCGCGTTCTTGCGCGACAACCAGTACAGCGTGTCGCCGGTCAACGCAATGACCGGAATAGCGGGGTTGTCCATGTCGCGGCCGATGAACTGGTCGTCATAACTCGCAGCGATGGCCCGCCAAGGGGTCTTGCCGTCCCGGATTGAATCGATCGGCGCGGCATACACGCGCATGCGCGGATCGGTGCCCGGCGAAACGAACGCGATCGCGTATCTGGAATCGGCTGCCGTCACCACCGCGGGATATTCATCCGTGACGACCTCAATCGTTGCGCCGGGAACGCCGTGACCGAGGATGGAGGGGTCCTGTTCGAAAGAACGGCCGAGCATGTGCAGATACACGCGTCCACCCTCGTCCTTCGCGGCCGCCGGCACGCCCGGTTCGAGCTTTTGTCCGCGCGCGTAGAAAAACGCGCGGCCGTCCGGCCGCCAGTACGGCGCCGTAATGTCCATACGCTCCGCGGTTTCCGGCAGATCCTGGCTCGTCTTCACGTCGCGGATGTGCAGCACGCCCTCCTCGGAACCGCCGGCCGCAACCAGGTAGGCGATGCAGCGGCCGTCCGGCGAAGGGCGGTAATCGACGATGCTGTAGTGCGACGTGTCGTTGCCCGGAGTCTTCTCCGGATCGATCAGTAGCTTGTCCTGACCCTTGACGCCATCGCGCACGTACAGCTTGGGCGATTGCGCATTCGCGGGCGTGCGCAGGCTGTAATAGTGCCCACCGACGATCTGTACACCGTCGACCCAAGCGGGCTGGGACGTGAACAGCGCATCAATGCGCTTGAACAACGCTCCGTAACCCGGCAACGCATCCAGCGTCGCGCGCGCGTAATCCGCCTGCGCTTTCATCCACTGCTGGACTTCGGGATCCTTGAGATTTTCGAAGTAGCGGTAGTTGTCGACGACCTTGGTACCGAAGTAGTCGTCCGTCACGGGCCGCACCGGCGCGACGGGTGGTTGCACCGCAGTGGCCTGTTGTGCGTCGAGCTCCCGAGCCAGGACACCGAGCGAGATCGACAAGACCAGCACAGCTGCGATTCTTCGGTTCACGTGAAGCTCCGGGCGAAATTGAGGTCGCGCCTCGATCAGTTCTTCCTGTAGGACACGGTGATGGTCACCGGCTTGCCGCCGCCGCGTCGCGGCAGGGTGGCTACAACCACAAGGTGTCCCGAGGCGTCGAGCGAATAGGCAAATGTGGCGGGGGCGCTCGAATCGCGGGTCATCGTCGTGACGAGCGTCGACCCATCCCACTTGGCGTGCGTCACGAGTTCGAACTGGTTGCCGTTGCCATCCGTCATCATCTTCTTGCTGTCGGTGCCGTCGAGGTTGTAGACGTCCGTCACATCATTGCCGCCCATCGACTGCTCGGTCATCGTCACCGCCTTGGAGTCTTGCACGATCATCAACGCGTCCGGCGCACCGCCATTACCGCCGCCCGTCGCCGGGGCGTTCGGGTCGACGATCCGGGTCCAGGTGCCGGCGAAGCTCGGCGTCTGGGCGCTGAGGTTCGCGGCGCCAACGACCAACGCAGCCGCGGTGAGAAAGAATGCTGCATGTCGCATGGGAAACGCTCCGGTTGATGGCGCGGTCTATGACTCGGGCCAACGTACCGGTCCTGTGTCGCCCCGCCGTCGCTCCACCGTTTGTTGCTGGGCGACACCGCGAGACCTACATACACCCGTCCATGATCGAGCTCAGCCTGCTGGGCCCTCACGTCGTCGCGGCTCGGATGGACGTGAGATCACGTCGCTGCCCGGCGCAACCGAAACGGTTCGCGCCGCTCGCGTACATGGCGCTCGGTGGCGGCTGTTACCGCGGAACAGACATTTGACAAACGCCAGTCTGGTACGTTTCGAAGTTCTATTCCGCATTCCTTGTCTGTTCAGATTTTTGGTACGTGCAGTGCCAACGCGGCCAATCGATACGGGGCAGTTCCCCTGTTTCTCAGCGCTTCTGTCTACGGATGAGCGGCACGAGTCCGACGAGTCCCGTGCCCAATAGCGCCAGCGAGCCTGGCTCCGGCACGGTGCTCTGCCCGCTTGCGTCGATGGTGCCAAGCCCTGTGGTCGGATCGAACGAGGCGGAGCTGATGAACACGCCGCTCGCGTTTACGGCATCCACGCCGACGAGTGTTGCCGAGATGCTGCCGGTTGCTGTTGCACCGGTAGTCTCTCCTCCTAGGAAGAAACCCTCTGCCTCTGCGCCGAAGGAATGGCTGAGCGTGTTCCCGATCGGCGTGAACGGCATTGTCAGATCGAATCCACCTGCTGTCTGCGTGGCGTTCAGTGTACCGAGCGGATGCGTGCCGTCGTCACGGGCGTATGGTTGGCGAGCAGCCAGCGTCGGGACCGGACGCTCGGGGATATTGTCAATCGCGAGGTTTTGTGAGCTGATCGAGGTCCTTACGCCCTTTCAGTGATGCGATTGCCGGATCGATGTGCACCCATAGCGGCCATACACCGTTGTCAAAAGCTTCCCGCATACGCGCGACGACATCGTCGCCGCGGTCCATCAGGGCAGCGTCGCGGGCGCGATAGAAATCTGCACTCCAGCCGGCGCGTGCATCTGTACGTCGGGCGAGCCATTGATCGAGCGAGTCGGCCAGCGCGACGTTGCCGCGCTCAACGGCGAGTCCTGCAAGCTCACCGCGGTAGTCGACATTGGCAGTGTCGAGCTTGATCAGATTGCGGGTCATGAGCTCCGCCTGCGGATAGGATTGCATCAGCTCGAGTGCCCACGCCGCTACAAGCTGCTCTTCGGGTGCTTCTCGTTCGCTGGCTGGACGCGCGAGATACCACGCGTACGAACGCGCGGCGACCTTCCGCGCCGTGGCGGTGTCGCCGTGCACCAACAACTCGCGCGCAATCCACACTGTCACCCATCCAGCTGTCGCAGTGTATTGTGGCCTTCCGTCGGTGTATGGGGCGAGTCCAATAACATTCGCGGTCTCCGGTGGCAAGGTTAGAGCAGTGTCGACGAGCGCGAGGAGCTCCACTGGGCGTGAGAGCGCAGCGAGTGCGCGGCCACGCATCCATGAACGATTTAATGGTGCCAATTCCGAAGCGCGGCTCGCGGCGGCGAGCTCCTCGTCGTGGCGTCCAAGCAGATGATACGCTTCCGTCAAATCGCTCCAATACGAAAAATGCGTGGTGTCGTCGCTCCAGCCCAGATCCGTTTCGGGGTTGATCCGTTGGAGAATCGTGAGGGCTCGCGACGGGCGGTTCGCCCAGAGCGCGGCAGCGGCAGCGGAATTTTGAAGGTTCGACGTGCGCGGCTCCAGATCGGCCCGCTCGAGCGTGAGGCGAAGCATTTCATCGTTTTGACCACGGCATCGCGCGTTTGCAATTTCGAGAGAGAGTCGATCGATGCGCGTCAATCCGCGCGATGGAACGTCAAAAACGCGCTGTAGAGAATCAACGAGTGTGCAGTCGTGATAGTTGGCCGCAGCCATTGCCGCGTCCGCGGCTGCGTGTGCAAATGTCGTATCCATGTGCAACGCTCTCACGAACAGATCTTCGGCATGGCGTCCGTCACCGTGCGAGAATGCGTCCCATCCTTCGATGTATGCCTGATACGCATCGAACGACGGCACTTTGGCTGCGTTGCCAAGATCGTCAGGCACGTGCAGATCCACCGCTGACGCAAGCGCTGTCATCACACGTGAACGCAGGTCTTCGAGAGCGGCAACCGGTTTGTCGACAGTCGTAACGATGGGACCGACGACGCGAACTATCCGTCCGGTAACGGCGTTAGTCAACGCGGCTTGAAAGAGCAGGCTGTCGCCACTTCTATAGTAGCTGCCCGACACAACCATTCCCGCTCCAGTCCGTTTTGCGAGCGTGGTGAGGTCGACAGTTCCAGAGCGTCCCTGCACCATTACCGCCCGCGGATCGACGACGTCCACGAGCTCCGTGCGCATGATTCCCTGAGTCAGCCAATCTTCGGCCATTCGTCCGATGGATTGCATTGCAGGATCGCCGGTTCGATTGTCGAATACCGCGACGAGCACGCGTGTACGCGCTGCCGGAACCGGTGCATGGCGCTGCATCATTGCCCACGCGACTGCAGCGATCGATATGACCGCCGCAGTCAACAATCCCGCGAGCCACTTTGTGCGACTGTGCCGAGCTCGACTGGCGAACTGCGGCGGTGTAGATGGCGGAGTGTGCTGTGGTTCAGGTGAGACCGGTGCAATTGCCCGTTCAGCGATTTCCGGATCGGCGCTCCCGTGTGTTGTTGACAGTTCGGGTTGTGTTGTGCGCGGGTGCGGGATTGAACCAACTCCGTCGCGAATCTGTCGTGCAAGGCCGTCGGTTTCAGCACTGGGCTTTGCACCGAATTCGGCGGAGAGCTTCCGTGTGTATGACTCGTGGTGGCGCAATGCGCTGCTCTTATCTCCACTGTCATACAGCAGGGTCATCGCGCGCCTGAGCCACGTCTCGTCACCTGGAGCGAGCGCACATGCGCGGCCAGCCCAATAAGCGGCGCCACTCGGATTGTTGCTGCTGACATCGCGATCGACGAGTGCGCGGATGCAAGCGAGGATTGTCTCGAGTAGTCGCGCTCGCTCGTGGGCGAGCCATTCCTCGAACGTTTCGCCGGAGTTGGGGAAGTGGATGCCGGCGAGTAGCTCGCCGTGATAGAGATCTATGGCCTCCTCGTGCCTGCCGGCAATGGCGGCTGCACGCAGCTTGGTGACGTCCGAGGTGATCATGCCGGGATCGATTCCGACCTGCTCATCACCCTGGGTAACAATTACGCCGTCGCCGAGTGCTTCGCGGAGATGGTAGAGCGTGTTGCGTAGCGCGCGACGGGCTGCGAACTGATCAAGATCTGGCCAGAACATGGTCGCGATCACGTCGCGGCGATGGAGGCCGCCATCGCTGGTAGCGAGGTATGCGAGCAGCGCAAAGCGTTTGGGCTGCGCGGGGAGCGTCCCGAACTCACGTCCGTCCGAGCGGCAAATGGCTTGGGTCCCGAGCAGGCTGAGCTCGATCATGGCACTGGGAACGTACGTCTTCCGGCGTCTCTCAGCAATAAACGGCGAACAAACGGAAAGGCGACGTATCGCGGTTAGCATGGGCGCATCGAACCATGCTGAGACGCCAGAAAATCCATCCAGTGATGATTTCCCGATCGACGGTGTGGTCGATCGCGCTCGTGCTGGCTGCGTTCGCCGGCTGCCGCGGCTTGCAATCCGAACGATCGTTCGAAGCGTGCCGCCAGGCGGAGATGGATCCGGCTGACGTCTCGCGGGCGGTGGGCGCTGTGGTGATAGCTGTGCGGGGGATCGCGGGGGACAGGGAGAGCTGCGAGTTCGTGACCGGGAATGCGCTGCACGTCCAGATGAGTGTTCGGCCCGGGATGGGGCGCGTCACGGTCGGGAGCTGGACGAGCGGACGTATGCCTCTGCGCGCGGTACTGGTCTCCGGTGTCGGCGACTCGGCAGTATGGCAGCCGGATCTGCGGGAGCTCATCGCCGAGCGAGACGACGTGCTGTGCGACGTGTCGGCTACCGGAGCGGAGCAGAATGCTGGCGAGATGGATCGAGCCGGCGACGCACTTGGCAGACGGTTCGGGGATCTGTGCAACAAGGTGTTCGCGCTATCCCGCAATGGGAACAGTGTGCGTGATAGTCACTCAACCAGGAGATGAAACGTTGTACGCAAATCCTCAGTCGCTGCCAGCATCGTTTTTGTAGTGCTGGCAATGTCAGCATTGATATCCGTACCGCAAGAAGGCGTACATGCTCCCGTAAATGTTCCCGATGCTCGGAAGTCGTCTAACGAGGGTGTAGAAAAAGTCTCGTGCGAATCTTGCGGTCGTCGCATCGACTTCTCCACGCGGCGCAAGGACAGGTGGCGCCGTCCGCCGCACTAAAACAGGCGCAAGATGGGGAGCGCAGTGTCATCCGGTGACACCAAGGCGAATCACGCCGCCGCGCAATTGGGTGCCTGACTGATGGAATTCGCGTGATTCAGACTGTTTACGTCATCAACTGCCGTTTTCCAGCGACCTGCTAGACCGTTTCCAGGATCGGCAAACCGACGCGTTCGCGAACGGCTGGCTCGTCTTGCAGGAGATCCGAGAGGTAAACACTCTCAAGTACGTTGTCGATCTTCTGCTGGAGCATCACCCATATCGGGCGAATGCTGCAGTTATGCGACGCTGCACAGCGCTCTTCTTCTACAGGATGGCTGATGCAGTGCAGGTCGAACGTTTCGAGCTCTGAAGCGTGGATCACATCGCGCATCGTGATCTCGCTGGAAGGCCTGGCGAGCATGTAGCCACCGCGGGCGCCGCGAACGCTCTTGATGACGTCGGCACGCCGGAGTCGGAGCAGGATCTGCTCGACGTAGTCGGCGGGAAGACGTTCCTGCGCCGCGATGTCGCGGCCCGTCACCGGGCCCTCGTCCGACCGACGCGCCAGGTGAAGCGCACAGATTACGCCATACTCAGCCCAAGTGGTAATCCGCATGTATGGAGGATACGGGGGTGAACAGCGGGGAGCAAGGGTTGAGCGGGGTGTAGTCTCACGCAACGTCCCGGGCATGCGCGATTCTGTACGAATAGACCATCACAACCCCAATTTGGGCGATCATAGCGATGATAAACGGTTTGAGAGGCGCCGATGGAAGTGCGAAGGCACCCACGAGCCCGATTATCCCCGCAGTTACCATTCCATAGCCCCCCGCGCGCTGAGTCCGGCGCCACACTTCCTCGCTGGCGTAAGCCCACGGAACCCGAAACCCCACGAACGCATTGCGACGAGTTACGCGTGGCATGTAGTTGCCGATCACAATACAGCCAAGGGACGCGATTGCCGCTATCAACACCGGTTGACGACTGGCGCCGACGAGGCCCAGAGCGCTGGTGATGGCGAACACGTGGATTGCGAGCAACATCGCAAGAACTGCGACGATGATGACGTTGTAGATTGGCTGCGCGGTAGATGAATCCGTTCCGCGGTCCTTGTATCTAATAAAGAGCGCGCGGTCGTATCGTGGTATGACGATCAAGACGATCAAGATAGTCAACATGATCGCCGGCATCAGAAATGCGCCGGTCAATCGTCCACTAAACCCATCGGCCTGTCCGGACAGCCCCCAGTGTGTTGGTGCGCGTAGTGGCAGGGTTGGAAACGCAAGCGCCGACACCGCGAACGCCGCAGCGATAAGTATGAACGCAACAAACCTGCTGTGATCACGCATGTTTTCCAGTCTCGGTATTTGGTGGTTGAGCCCACGCGGCTAGCCTCTGCAATACATCCTGAAAAACTGTAGTCGCCAGCTCGTAGCGCATGAACTGACCTTCCTTTTCTGCGCTGATCAAGCCTGCGCCCTTGAGCACGCTCAAGTGTCGGGATATGGTCGGCCACGATGACCCGAACTGCTCGGCAATCTCCCCAGACGTTCGCGATCCCGCGCGGAGCTGATCGAGAATTGCGCGCCGCGTCGGATCAGCGAGCGCGCGAAAGGCATCAGTCACCGGGGTTGCGGCGCCGAACGTACATATGCGGCGATTGCTGAGACAAGTTCAGGAGGAATTGGCACCGCTGGATCGGTGTACACGCCGGCAATCTGAGCGGGCGCGTCTGCGGGCCCGATCTTGAGGACGTGTGTCATGCCATCGATCTTCAGAAGCTTTGCGCCGGGTGCCGCGGCAAGCAGATTCGCGTCGTCCATCGAAACCTGTATGTCGTGCGTTCCCTGCACTATCAACGTCGCGTATGGCAACTTCTTCAACTCAGCCGCAGGGTCGTAGCGAAACCACGAAATGAGATATGGCTGTACGCTCGGACGGAAAAGCGCTGCAAGCGCAGGAGGTATGCTGTCGACGGTCTTACCCGCCGAGAGACTGTCGAGAATCGACCCGAACATCGCCACGGGCGCACCGTTCTTAATGAGTTGCTCGCGGAGAATAACCGCGGCAGGTCGACCAGCACCCTCAAGCGATACGAAGCCGTCGGCCTTTTCTCTCTGAATTGCGACCATGCCGATAAGCGAGCCCTCACTGTGGCCGAGGACCACGACTTTGGAGAATCGAGGATCCGTCCGCAGCATCTTGACCCACGCTGCAGCGTCGTTGATCCCGGTATCGAAGCGATAGTCGGCCTCGGTCTGGCCTGCCATCGCGCCAGCGCTCGCCGCGATGCCGCGCTTGTCGTAGCGCACCGACGCGATTCCGTCGGCGGCAAGGTCAGCGGCGAGAATTTTGTACGTATCGGGGTGCAGCGTCTTGCCCGGAGCAACCTGGATCCGAGAATTGCCGTCGCGATCGGTTGGACCGGAGCCGGCGATGATGAGGACTACGGGGTGCTTGCCCGCTCCGGAAGGAACGACCAGGGAACCGAAGAGGTCGCCGGTGGACGTCTTGAGCGTGATTGGCTGGGAGGCAACGCTGTCGGCCTTGGCTGGTACGGGTGAGGCAACGGCCATTGAGGCGATGACTAAGGCGGTTAGCATGGTAGGGATGGTGAGTTAGTTAATGAGCAAATTAGCTAAGCCTCGAAATCCGGGAAGGGGCGCTGACCGGCTTTTCTCGTTTCATCCCGGTATGCACACATGGATTCCCGCTTTCGCGGGAACGACGG
>PMEM01000069.1:0-365 GCA_003155795.1 Gemmatimonadota bacterium | reverse complement strand
CGCGCTTCACGAGATCGCGAATCAAGACGCCTTCCTTAACAGACCTCTTGCTGATGTCCGCGGCCTTCGCATAGCCGATCTGGGGAGCAAGCGCTGTCGCCAACGCTGCCGAGCGCTCGACCCAGTACGCGCACTGCTCGGCGTTCGCCTCGATCCCAACCACGCACTTTTCTGCAAGTGTGATCGACGCTGTGGAAAGGATGTGCTCTGCGAGCAATACGTTGAACGCGATCACCGGCATCATGACGTTGAGTTCGAGCTGGCCATGCTCCGCTGCTGCGGCGACGCACGCATCCAGTCCGATAATCTGGAAGCAGACTTGGTTCACCATCTCTGCGATCGACGGGTTGACCTTGCCGGGCATG
>PMEM01000008.1:203-39441 GCA_003155795.1 Gemmatimonadota bacterium | reverse complement strand
GGGCAACCTGCGCGACTGGTGGACACCGGCCGACGCCAAGGCGTTCAACGAGCGCACGGCCAGGCTCGGCGCACAATACGATGCGATCAATCCCATCGACTCGCTGCACATCAATGGCGTGCTCACAATGGGCGAGAACATCGGTGATCTGAGCGGGTTGGCACAGGCATACCGCGCATATCACATCTCATTGCACGGCAAGACCGCCCCGGTGATAGACGGTTTTACTGGCGACCAGCGCTTCTTCCTTGGTTTCGCGCAGATCTGGCGTACCAAATTGCGCGACGCCGCGCTGCGCCAGCAGCTGCTCACCAATCCGCACTCGCCGGGCATGTACCGCGCGTTCGTTCCGCTCGTGAACAATGATGCGTTCGATGCTGCGTGGAATGTGAAACCAGGCGACCGGATGTACCGCGCACCGGCTGATCGGGTGAAGATCTGGTAGGCACGTGAAGTAGCGCAGCTGTCACTGCACGCAAAGGGAAATGTCCCNNGGGACATTGGTTGTTTGACCGCCAGACCACCAGCCGCAAGCGCGGGCGCAGCGTCGTACAGGTGGTGGCGATGCTGCAGTAGAAGCGCAGTGCTATCGCTTGTGCGAAGGCCGGCGCGTAGTGCGGGCGAATACCTCGGCTACCGAACGGTTGAGCGCACGTGAGATTGCTTCTTCGAGGCGCGCGCTACCCACCCGCTCGCCCGTTGATGACGAGGGTCAGGTGATTGTAGGAGACCCCCATTTCTGCGGCTGCCTCGGCCATCGTGATCTGACGGAGAGTCACGGCCGCCCTGAACGCCGCCTTGCGTTCGAGTGGCGTCATCGCCATTCTTGGCTACCTCGACGTTGTATTTCTAACGGTTAGAAGTATCACGCACTCATGCGGTGTGGAATATGATACCCGCACGTAGCAAGTCAAGAGATTTATGATACGTAGTCGGATTGGCGTGCGGGACACTTTTGGCGATCGGCTGCGATCGTCCAGGCAGCGGTTGCGCCCGGGCGGGCGCAAATTCACGCAAGGTGACCTGGCAAAAGCAGTAGGAGTGGAGCGCAACACCGTGAGTCGCTGGGAAAATGGGGGGATGCTCCCGAAGGACCCGGCCGTGATCGCGTCGCTCGCTGATGTGCTCGGCGTGACCGCCGACTGGCTGATTGGGGGCTATCGCGCTGCCAATGGCACGCGTAGCGCGGTAGATCGGATCCAGGAGCGGTCAGGTGCCTCACACGCGGATTCTGTGGCTGGCGAGCTGCCAGATCACGCTGGTGCAGTCGTCGTCGGCTATCTCGCTCGCCTGCGCGCCGTCGGCTGCTCCGATGCACAGATCCATGGTGCACTGGACCTGCTTCTTTTGGTGGCTCACAATAGCGTGTCGGCGATTGCACTCAACGATCGCACCGAGGACCAGCTATCCGCTGACATCGACGCTGCCTGGGATCTCGTGGTGAGGATTCTCAGACGCGATGGAATTCGACTTTAGCCGGAATTGCGGCATTTGGACGTCGCCAATTCGCTTGTAGATGAACGCGGCCCCTCTTATCTTCAAGGGCTCCCGATCATTTTCTGATACGCGGCAAACACGACGCTGCTTCAGTGGGTCGAGGGCCTGTAGCTCAGGTGGTTAGAGCGCTCGCCTGATAAGCGAGAGGTCGGAGGTTCAACTCCTCCCAGGCCCATTGAATAGAAACAAGAGCTCTGCAACTACTTACGCGGTTGCAGGGCTCTTGTTAATCGAGCTGCCGGGTTTCAAGTGCTCCACGAACGCCGCCCAGCGTGAGGAGAAAGACAGCGCCCTAGCGGTCGCCGTCCGGCACGTAACGCGTGGATGTCTATTCCGAACGCCGTTGACCAGACATCGCCAGGACGGTGTCAATGAGAGCTCGTCTGTGTCGGCTGGCCGGCTTAATCGACAGCAAGCTCAATGTTCGTCCTGGCATTGTGTCCAAATCGTACGCAGCGATTAGGGCTGACGCGCGACGCCGCTTCAAGCGCGGTCCCTAAGCGCCAACGGGTGTAGCGACGCCGCATCAAGGTGTACCATTTTTCCGACAATCGCACTGGCAATTTTGATGCGATCCGATAACGCCGCAGCTTACGGATATCATGGTAAGTGCAATTATTACACTCACTTACCAGAATGCTGTAGGCGAGACCGATTTGCGATTTATCCGTGGCACGATCGACGCTAGCACACGCCCATAATCGTGGCAGTCCCCTCACCGCTCCTCAAGGAGAACGTGAATAGGTATGACAACCAAGAGACTGATGTTCAAGGCACTCGCCGGTGCGGCGATAGCGGTGTCACTTGCGGGAACGGCGCAGGCGCAAGTCACTGTGAGTATCTTCAGCGGGTTCGTGGGCGGGGGAACCATCAATACCGATCCGGCTGGCACCGGATTTACGGGGCTCCTCTGCACCTTTACGGTGCCGACAATTAACTTTGCCAACCCGTTTACGCCGTACAACTACAGCACCAGCTGTCCAGCAGCGACTCCGTATTACCAGTTTGGGGCTCAGCTTACAGGTGTCTTCGCCGTCAGCGGTACCGGGCCGTATACATTTGGACTAACGTCCGATGATGGCAGTGTGCTCTATATCGACGGCTCTCGCGTCGTGTCGGACGGCGGCGACCACGTCTCCAACTCCGCGACGGGAACAGTGGCGTTGACTAATGGCAATCATTCGTTCACCGTCAACTACGCCGAGACCCACGGGAACCCCGCTATCCTTCAGCTTGCAGTCCCCCGGGACGTTAACTATGTGGTGACCCCGGAGCCGTCTTCTATGGCGTTGCTTGGTACCGGACTTGTCGGACTCATTCCGATGATCCGCCGCCGCAAACGCTGACGCGAAATAGTGGCCATGTGTCCAGGAGGGCTCCGGGTTTCCCGGGGCCCTCCTTTTTTTCTCCGCGAAAAACGAGAGTATTATTTCATTTTTGCAATACGTAGTCTGCTGGCCGCGATATGTTACGACCTCAGGCACACGCCGGGGGAGGCGATGGCAATCGGATCCTCCACGCTTGTTGAGGTGTACCCGGCGCTGTTAGGTGGAATCTCGGATCGCGGTGTATACCTCGCGCCATTTCTCACGCGTTATGGCCAGCCCGTCATTCACGCGGTCGATCGAGAAGGTCGATCCTTCGCCCGGGCGGTTCTCGATGATCCGGACGATTGCCGGAAGGCCGAGCAAGAGCTACTCGGGCAACTCGACGAGATTGAACCACCTGTCCGCTTGCTCCTTGTCCCTGAAGATCTCGCAGTTGTCAGTGTCAGAGCCAGTGACAAACAGGGTCGGCGCTCACGGACGCTGACGAGCGCATAATCGGCTAAGTTGTTGTGAATCAACGATCACCTGCGCCAGCCTGTTGTCAGTTTCAGTCCTGATAAGCGAGAGGTCGGAGGTTCAACTCCTCCCAGGCCCATTTTCCATCCTGTGATCACGCCGAGGAATCGGCGTGGTCATTTTTTTTGGCTGGTGTAGGAGCAGGCCACGATATCCCCTTAACGAAGGCCGCGCGGCACCGGTCCACTATGAACATGAGAAAATTCCTGCAGATACTCGTCACGGTCGGTTGCGCCATTGCACCGACTCTCGCCGTTGCACAGGGCGGACGTGGTGGCTTCGGCGGCGGTGGTGGTCGCCAGGGCCGCGGTGGTCGCACCGCAGCCGATACCTCCGCGACTGGCGTGCCTCGACCGCAACTGAGCTTCACCGATATGGTGTTCGCGAAGCGGTCGGAGATTCAGCTCAGCGACTCGCAGCTAGTGAAGCTGAACGACATACGCATGACCGCTACGAGTAGGCGCGCTGCACTCACACGTGAAGTCGACTCCCTGAAGACTGAAATGGGTCCCATGCCGGTGGATCCCAGCATGCCCGCCACTGACTCCGCACGAAAAGTCCTGCTGAGTCAACGGAGAGCACTCGGCAGCGTTCTCGGCGATCTGCACGACGTTGATGTCAACGCTCGAAGCGAGACTCTCGCCATGCTGACTCCGCTTCAGCAGAAGAAGGCCGAGTTGCTACAGGAAATAGCCGATACCCCGCCAAACCCGAAGGCTGAAGGCGGCAGGACGGGCAAGGAGGGCCGCGCCGCTGGCGGCCGGCCGGGAGGCGGCGCAGGCGTGCCCTGATTCACCCCTCCGATGTGTGCGAGACCGTAGCCGGAACAGATTAACGGCGTATGTTAGCAGTGCCAGAAGTCGACGCGCACTTCAAAAGGAGAAACACGTGAGTAGTAGTCACGCGGTCGGAACGTTCGAAGTTCAGCTCAAGATGCTCGGCAGCTACAGCAGCGACGATCCGACGCTCGCACGCATGTCGATCGACAAGAAGTTCCACGGCGAGCTTGAGGGAACCAGCAAGGGCGAGATGCTTAGCGCGGACACCGCGATCAAGGACTCGGCTGGCTACGTCGCGATGGAGCGGGTAACTGGCACCCTCGGCGGTCGGAAAGGGAGCTTTGTGTTGCAGCACAGCGCGACGATGACCCGCGGTGTGCCCAGCCTTTCCGTTACTGTCGTCCCCGACTCCGGGACTGGAGGCCTGACTGGCTTGAAGGGGGTTTTAACGATCATCATCGACAGCGATAGCCACGCCTACGAGTTTGACTACGATCTTCCCGCTGCTGTCTGAATCATCCCTCCGCCGCTGATACCGCGGAGGGACGAGTGTTCCTGGGTGTATCGCGCGCGTGACAGGCCGTGCTGCAAGTAGAAGTCGGTCCGGCTGATCACGCGCGCTACGGTTTTGCTGCTTCCGGATGCACCATTGCTTCGACTTTGCGATAAGTCGCAGGCGTGCGTGGACCAAAGTAAAGCAACTCCGTCTCGTCGATTCGATATATCCGCTGATTCTTTCCAGCGGGCGTCAGATCCACCCCTGGCAATGTTGCGAATTTCGCAGCGCTGCCCACTCGATCGAACCCGACATCCGTTGCGATAATTATGTCAGGCGAGAGCTTCGCGATCAGTTCCGGGTTGAGGCGCGTCATGCCGCGCGTCGAGTCAATCGCGTTTACTGCGCCGGCCCAGTGGAGCATCTGCCCTGCAGCGCCATCGCCACCGACCGCAAGATAGTTGTTTACGATCTGGCCCATGTGCATGATCAACACGCGCGGATGAGGCTTGTTCGTCCAGCGCGCCGTATCAGCCCAGATTGAGTCCATTCCGATGCGCCATGCCGCGATCACACTATCGGCCGCTTTTTCCCGATTGAAGTGTTGGCCGAGTTGCTTCATGAGCAACTGCGCACTATCGAGCGAGGCACCCGGCTTGATCACGAGAATTGGAATGCCGACCTTCTTGAGTTGCTCGAGGACCGCGTCCGGGCCTACGTTGCCGTCGGTCAGGAACAGTGTCGGTCTAAGCGAGATTATCCCCTCGGCGCTCAGCGCGCGATGGTAACCGACAGACCTGATCTTCGTGATCGCGGGGGGATAGATCGAGGTGAGATCTCTCCCAACCAGATTGTCCTCAGCACCGATGTCGTAGATGAACTCATTGATCTGCTTGGAAACGCTGACCACGCGATTGGGATTCGCATGTGCGTCCGATTTCGCGCAGGCGCCAAAGGCGAGCAGCGAAAAAGCGAGTGCTTCGACGGTTGCGATTGCGGTTTGCTTGTGCATTTGGTTCGTGAGCGTGGCGCGTTGACCGGCATTTCGCCCGGGATTCTCTCTCGTCCAAGGCGGCCCGGGCAGTGCGGCTGTATAGAACCCTACGACTCGCTTCGCTGGGGCGTTGGCGGCCGAAGTCAGTCTATACCGACACTAAGATTCCATCAAGGACAGTAGCGCGGAGGCGCGAGGGCCATCAATTTCCCGCAGGGTCACACAACTCTTTCACGGAGAAATGCAATGCGTTTGCTCTCTCGCTCGTTCTTTATGGCCGCCGCCGTTGTCGCGGCGTCCGCACTGAGTACCGGCGTTGCAGGTGCTCAGGCTGCCGCCACGGTTTGCAAGGACGGAACAACCAGCGCGACAACGGGTCGCGGCGCCTGCTCCGGTCATGGCGGAGTCGCGTCCAAGTCGGGTAAAGCTGCCAAGCCGGCCAAGGGCGCGACGACTGTAGCAACGCCGGCGCCAAAGGCGGCCACCGCATCTGCCGCTGCGAAGGTAAGCTGCACAGATGGAACGATGTCCAAGGGCGGCCGCGGTGCCTGCTCCGGACACGGCGGGGTCAAGTCCGCAACGACGGTTGCTGCGCCTGTCGCAACCGCTCCGGCCGCGAAGCCGGCCAAAACGGCGAGCGCTGCACCGGCCCGTTCTACGGCTAGCAACACCACGGCCGGCTCTGGTGCGAAGGAAGACAACAATCCGACTGGGGCCATAGCGAAGTGCAAGGACGGCCTGTTTTCCCACGCGACGCATCGACAGGGCGCCTGCAGCCGGCATGGCGGAGTAGCGAGCTGGATGTAGGTAATACGTTCAACTCCCAAAACAGAGGATGGCCGTTCAAATCTGCGGCTATCCTCTGTTTTTTTGCATCCAGTGCCCGGCGCCGAGAATGCGGTTCTGGGGTATCTTTGTGAATGGAGTCTGGCATGGCGTCCCTGGATCCCGGGCCGTTGCAACCGTACACTGCATGGTTCGATCGTAGGACCTTTGCCAAATCAAAGCTGGAGAGGAGTCAATGTCTGATTTCTATCGTAGCCGACGAATTGCAATCAAGGATACGACTGCGCTTCTGACGTTTTTCATAGGGTTCGTCTGGTCCGGCGCGTTTGTCTGGCCATTCATGGAAAACCAGATCGATCAGGGTGACATGACTCGCGGTCTCGCCTACTTCCTCGGCGCAGTCCTTTGCTGTGCCATCGTCACGGGCCTTATTGGTCTTGAGGCCGGCAATCTCCTCGGTGGCGTGTGGGAGCGATACCACAAAATGCATCGCGGATCGCCAGGTATTGATGCTGCTCCGATGATGGCGTGGGCGGCACCGTTTGGCCTCCAGCAGGTCGAAAGAGATGCAACGCGAGTCGTCGCACGGTTTCCGAGCGAGAGCGCGGTAGCCCAGGATGTCTTGACGGTTGGACGCGAGAAGGATGTCAGCGACGTGTACTATACCGAGGCAGGTGTGTACGCGGCATCATTCATTCCACTCGCGCAGCGCGTGCGACCGCTGTCTTACGAAGCTCGAAAGACGCGTGAAGCCTTATCCAGGACGACGAATATCGGTGCGTGGGACGGAGGTCGGCTTGTTGGTGTCGTACGCGTATTGACTGACGGTTACACATTCAGCGCGCTGGCAGACATCCTGGTCGATCCGGAGTACCAACGGCTGGGAATCGGTCGTGCGCTCATGCAGCGCGCGCTCAAGGCAGCGCCCGACGCGCGGCTCATCATAGACGCGCAGCCAGAGTGCGTCGGGTTCTTCGCGCGGATCGGTTGTGACCCCGGGCCGGCTGGGTTCGTCATGACGTCCAACACGTAAAGTCGCCAAAGCAGGGCCCCCGGGCCGGTGGCCGGCTAACCTGCTTGCACGTGCGCCGGGAGAAATACGAAGTCTGGTAGTGCGTAGCGGGTTTTTAAGTGATACTATACGTGATCGAACGTAGCACAGTACCCGCCTTTGGAGCATCTGTGAACCAGTCAATTCAGTCTCCTGAGCTTGACGAGGAAACATACGGCTTGCGCGAGATCGTTCGAGAGAGGAAACCAGATGACCCGGAACCTCCAAGACGTCCGGAGGCGAGCGTTAAACTCTACGTGGCGATCTGGCTACCAGTATCGGGAGCGCTCCTTGCGTACGCGGTGACGCAGCGCAGTCTGTGGGCGGCGTTCGTTGGCATTGAGCTGCTACTTGTAGGTTTGTATACACTTGCAAAATTATAGAGAATCCTTGTCCAAATTCACCCGCTATGAGCACTGACCAGTTCGCCGTGCAAGCGGAGGCGACTGAAGACCCGCCGAATGAAGCGCCCGACGGTGTATCCGCCGGTGATAACGGTGGCGTTCCACCGATAAACAATTCCCAACGTGCCACACAATCTCAAAAGCATCCACGCGTAGTAGCCGCGCAGAGATCGGAGGCGCTTAACCGTCTTCTGAATCTCCTGATCGCGGTGATTGCCCTGGTGATCCTCGCCCCGGTCATGTTGTTGATTGCGCTCGTCGTCAAAGTGACATCGCGTGGCCCGATATTCTACGTGCAGGACCGTGTAGGTGTGGACCGTCGCCGACGCTCGACCGCACCTGAAGAGGATCGCCGGAAATCCAATGTCGGTGGCCGCCCATTTCGGATACTCAAATTCCGATCAATGCGGCAAGACGCTGAAAAGGGGACAGGCGCAGTCTGGGCGACGCAGCACGATCCGCGCGTGACTTCGGTCGGACACTTTCTGCGCACCACTCGTCTGGATGAACTTCCGCAGCTGATCAACGTCGTCCTTGGCGACATGAATATCGTAGGTCCCCGTCCGGAACGACCCAGCATATTCGCAGAACTCCGACAGAACATCGACGGCTACCAACTACGGCAACAGGCTCGGCCCGGGATTACGGGATGGGCACAGATCAATCACGCGTATGATTCTTCAATCGAGGACGTGCGCGTGAAGATTCAACTTGATCTGGAATATCTCGCGCGTCAGTCACTTGCCGAGGATATCAAGATCATGGTGCGGACATTGCCGGTGATGATCTTCAAGCGCGGATCCAAGTAACCGATCTTCGTACGCAAGAATAAAGAGAGGGACTGCAATTCTGCCGTCCCTCTCTTTATTTGCGCTAGCGTGCTCCGACGTTATGGTCGAGGCGCTCTATTACCGCGTGCCTTCTCCATGTCGGCGACGTTCTTGTCGAACGTGGCCTGCTGATCGGATGTGAGAACAGCGCGCAGGTCCGCCTGCTGCTTGGTGCGCATTCCGGTCATCTGCGCACGCATGTCACTCCCGCCCATGGCCGCTTTCATCGATGCCGCGAAACGAGCGTCGATTGCCTTGACAGAATCACTTTGCGTGGCGGATAACGTAATGCCAGTCATCAAGCGATCAGACGTACGGGTTGCCATCTGTGCCGGATCCATCCGGCCGCCGCCGCCGCCCATTCCGCCACCCTGTGCCATCGCAGGAGCGCTGGCCGCCGCGAGAAGCATGAAAGAGAAGGCTGCAATATTCATTCGTCGCATGTACGGTACCTCTTGAAGTGTTGGTTTCTCGTGCCCGGCCCTCGGACACGACCTTCTACGCTCGACCCGATGATGTACGGGCGACGCAAAATTTCGTTGTACGCCGTCCACCCTGCGCCCGGGCCACTGGCGCCTATCCGAAATGCATACCCCCTGGCGAGCCGGAACGGTTCCGCCAAATGCGAGGCAACCGTGTGGTGGGACGTTCGTACGTTGGGGGGCCGTGGTTCGAGAGGCTGCCAGGCACTTTCAAAACCGTCGCTCTACTGGGTAGAGTTCAGGATGCCCGAGACCCCGACGACCCGGCATTCCCGCAAAAGCGGGAATTCGTCTTCAATCGCGCCCGCAGATAACGTGGATCCTCGCTTTCGCCAGGATGACGGCGGTTCTGCTCCGGTTCCCGATCGCCGGATTGTGCGTAACGCCGCCGTGGCGGTGGTGGTCCGCCCCGGAGAGTCCGGCGACGAATTGCTGGTCCTCAGGCGCGCCACCTATCCCGGCGATCCGTGGAGCGGCCATATCGCCCTTCCCGGCGGGAGCGCGGAGTCCTCAGATTCATCGCTGGAAGCCACTGCACGCCGGGAAACGCTGGAAGAAACGGGTATCGATCTTTCTGGAAGCGAGTGCCTCTGCGAGCTGGACGCCGTGGCCCCGCAGTCGGTGGCTGCGCCGCTCGTCTCCGTCGCACCGTTCGTCTTCAGGTACAGCGGAGACAAGAGCGTGAGATTATCTATCGAGATCGTGGAGGCTTGGTGGATCGCCGTCGCTGAGTTTGAACGGGCCGAGGCGTGGTCCACTGTCCCAGTTGCAACCCCCGACGGCCGCCGGTTGCAAGTCCGTGCGTTTCAAATGCATGGCTATCCATTGTGGGGGCTGACTGAGCGGATCCTCGATGAGTTCCTGGCGTTCCAGCGCCACCTGAGCCGCTCAAGCTACTTGTCGCCACCGCCAGCATAAGGTGAGACACCGGTTGACCCGTATCGCACAACGACGTCCGAAAGCGATGGTCTGGGACGCTCGAGCGGTTGTTCGACTGGGGTTCCAATGTGCACGAAGCCGGCGACGCGTTCGGTGTCATCAAGCCCCAACTCCGATGTGACTCGCCGGTCATAGGCGTACCACTCGGTATGCCAGTTCGCGCAATATCCCAGCGCGTTTGCCGCGAGGACGAGGTTCATGGCGGCCGCGCCGGCGGATAGTATCTGCTCCCACTCCGGAGCCTTGGGGTGCGGATGAGTGTGTGATACGACCGCAATGACAAGCGGCGCGCGAACCAGACGCGACCTTTCCGTCTCGATCGTCGCAGCGGTCGCATCCGGGTGGTCCGACTGGTACGTCGCGGCGATGAGCTCGCCGAGCTTGGTGCCACCCTCCGGTCCGATGACGATGAAGCGCCACGGCACTGCGCGTCCATGGTCCGGAACACGCGTCGCAATCGTGAGCATTGTTTCGACTTCAGCAACCGTCGGGGCTGGCGCGATCATCAGACGCGGCGGCACCGAGCGTCGCGTAAGGAGCAGGTCAATCGCAGGATTCATCTTGGAGAGTTCAGGGTTATCAAAACTAGTCAGGGCGCTCCGTCCGGTCTTGCTAAATTCAATGGATGAACGATTCGATCCTTGATGTCATCGAGAGCGACACATCCGCTGAAGCTGGCGCGGAGATAGTTGCTCTCGTGTCCGAGTACTTTGCCGCTACGCGCGATGGTAAGGGGCGCGTGACGACAGCGCTGACAGCGGAGCAAATATCGCAGCGATTTGACGAGCCGCTTCCCCGAGGCGGAATGTCGATGGCGGCAATCGCAACCCGACTTCGCTCCGACGTGATGTCCGACGCAAACCGTTTGTACCACCCGATGTACATGGGGCACCAGGTTGCACCGCCGCTGCCTGCGTCCGTCTGGACCGACTCGCTGATCAGCGCCATGAATCAATCGGTAGCGGTCTGGGAGATGTCGCCAACGGCAACAGTAATTGAACATCGCGTGATTCGGTGGATGACTGAACTCGCAGGCTGGGGTGCAGAGAGCGGCGGCACACTCACGTCGGGCGGTACAGAAGCGACTTTTACCGCGCTCCTCGCCGCGCGCAACACAATCATTCCCGATGCGTGGACCAACGGAGTTGGTGAAAAACGCCCGGTGGTAATTTGCGGCGAGCATGCGCACTACGCGGTTTCCCGGGCCCTCGGTCAACTCGGCCTCGGCACGGCGAGTCTGCGCACTGTCTCCTCGCGAGCTTATCGCATGGACACGGATGCGCTCGCGCTCGCGATTGAAACGGCTGAGCGGAGCGGCACACCAGTGATGGCGGTTATCGCAACCTCGGGCTCGACAGCCACAGGTTCGTTCGATGATATCCAGACCATCGGAGCGATGTGTGGTGCTCACGGGATCTGGTTGCATGTGGATGGCGCACATGGTGCTTCAGCACTGCTGTCGGAAACTCGTGCGGCCGGGATGCGGGGCCTCGAGTACGCACGCTCACTCGCGTGGGATCCTCACAAGGGAATGTTGCTTCCGATTGCAGCAGGAGCTTTGCTGATGCGTGACGAGCGCGATCTGCAGCGTGCGTTCGCGCAGCGCGCCCCGTATCTGTTCCACGAGAATCCCGGCGCGCGCGCGTGGGATCTCGGAGTTGAAAGCTTCCAATGCTCTCGTCGTGCCGACGTGCTCAAGCTGTGGGTCGCGCTGCAGCGCTACGGGGCCGATGGAATCGGAAAGGTGTATGACCACCTCTGCGACATGACCCACGCGATGTACGACGCTGTCACGGTGAGCACGCAATTCGAAGCGTTGCACGAGCCCGAATCAAACATCTTCTGCTTTCGTCACCTCGGGTCCGGCCGGATGGACGCTGCGTCGGTTGACAGGCTCAACCAGGACTTGCGCATCCGCTACAACAAGTCGGGGAAGGGCTGGATCACGCTGACCGTACTCGACGGCCGACCGGTGCTGCGGGTTACGTTGATGAACCACCGGACGCGCGTACAACACGTCCACGCGTTGCTGGCGGGATTGGCCGACGAAGCAGCCGCGTTGATGGCCTCAGACTAGAGCGCGAATCCAACCGCCATCAACGGGAATCGACGCACCGGTCGTGTAACTTGCCCGTTCCGAGGCGAGAAACGTGACCATCGCCGCGAACTCCCGAGGTGTGCCGAGACGTCCCATGGGTATCTGTGATTCCCATGCGCCAGTGATCGCTTCGACCGAGGTATGCCGCTGTTTTGCGTTGGATTCGGCAAGGTCGGCAATGCGATCAGTCAACGTGTAGCCCGGCATTACGCAGTTCACCGTCACACCGTACGTGGCAACTTCGTTGGCCAGTGTGCGTGCAAAACCGGTAACGGCGGCGCGGACACTATTCGACAGGATCAAATTATCGACGGGCTGTTTCACTGCGATGGAAGTGATGTTGATGATTCGGCCCCAACCTCGCTCCTTCATTCCCGGTAGAACTGCGCGCGTCAGGTTGACAACGCTCTCGAAGTTAAGGCGCAGCGCGTTCGACCAGGCTGATGGTGCATGACTCTCGAATGGACCCGCTGGTGGACCACCTGCGTTTGTAACAAGTATGTCGACGCGTCCGAACTCGTTTTGCGCGACCGACCAGAGCCGATCGATAGCTTCGGGATCAGACACGTCTGTTGCGACGGCGATGACGGTCACTCCGGTCGCCTTGCGGATCGACGCTGCTGTCTCGTCCAGTACGTCCTTGTGTCTCGCGCACAAAACGAGGTTGACGCCTTCAGTAGCGAGTTCTTCTGCAACGGCGCGGCCGAGACCGCGACTCGAAGCTGCGACGAGCGCGACCTTCCCTCGAATACCAAGGTCCATGATTATTTCTTATGGAAGTATGCGTCAGTTCCGTTCAGCCAGTCTGCCCGAGGCGGGCTGAACACATCGACATCGAGCGTGTCTTCGAGAGCCTTTGCACGGTGCGGGACATTGGATGGAATGTGCAGAACTTCGCCTGCTCCAACGATCACTTCTTCAGCACCGTCCTCACCAATCCAGAAGTGCAATGCTCCTTCGAGTATGTACGTCAGTTGCTCGTTGTGATGAGAATGTTGTGGTACGACTGCGCCCTTGTTGAGGTACACATGTGCAATCATCATGTCATCGCCCGTAATGATTCGTCGGGAGATTGCGTCGGTAACGGGCTCCTTCGGCATGTCGTCCCAGCGAAAATGTCTGACTGTTGAACTCATCTGCCTTCCAGGTGAAAGTCTGTCGTTTACCGATACGCAATAGCAAACATACGTTCTGCTAAAGTCTCAACCGATCACTACCTCGGAGGAACATACGTCCCGGCAAGCGATTTGCGAATACCACCAGCATGATGCTCTCATCCGATTCCCAGATTCGGCCGCTTATCGAGGTATTCGAACTGTACATGTTGCGCGACATGTTGATTGGTGACATTCGCGAGCCAACTACGATCGCGACTCGTGCGATGCTCGCTTCCGGTCTCAGTCCAGAATTGATTCTGACAATCCTGGACGGCGCGATTCATGTCGCAGAGCAGGACTCGGGAGGACCCAGCGCAGCGGTCCAGGCGGCCGAACTCAGAGGCCAGATGGGAACCTGGTTGATGGCCGCGGTCTTCGACCCCAACACCGCCACCGACCGTACGCCTATGGCCGCGTGAGCAGGAGCGCGCAAACCCAACGCGTTCGTCTCGTGTCGTAAGTTTAACGAGCCTGATTCGCTAAACCCTCGGGAACCGACCATGGACGCTGCACGCACGGTTATAGCAATAATTGGAATTTCGGGAAGCTTCGCTGTTCCGGTCGCGCTGTTATACGTCTGGCTGCACCGCCCGAGCGCCAAGGCCGAGTTGTCAGCTGGTCGGACGGACCCCGCCCTTGCCGCACGGCTCGAGCGTATCGAGGTTGCCGTTCAGGCTATCGCGCTTGAGACGGAACGGATCGCCGAAGGCCAGCGCTTCACCACCAGGCTGCTGACCGCCAATAGCGAGAGTCAGGCTGCAGGCCTTACGCGCAAGAACGGATAAATTCGGCCGTAGCCCTGCACGCCTGAGACGTTCGTTTAATAGATTGTTTTTTTCAGAGCAGCGGAGCTGTATGTCCGGGGGACGTGTGAACTCGTCCGAGAGGCGGAGCCCGCAACAGCCATCACGTCCAGTGCCCCATCGCCCAGAAATCATACAGATCCGCGAAATCGCCATCCGGTACTTTCACCGCCGAGCGTCGCTCGAACAGGTCAAAACCGTAGTCCTGGATGCGAGCAAATCGATGCGGGCGGATTCGCTGACGATGGAGGAGATCCTGGTAGTGTTGAAAGGGGGAGTGACCCTGGCGGCGGAGCACGTCGATCAAACGTCCGTCCCGGAAACTGCCGTCGCCCTTCGAGCTCAGATGGCTCCGTGGCTGATCTCGATCTACATGAACGATTCGGGTGAGTTCGCCGAACGCGCTGAATAGTAGCGACCCACCAGAACTTCGAATCAAAACCGAGTCTTTGATGCGCAAGCGCTGTCTGCTTGGCGCCTTGCTGCTTGCTGCCGGAGCCCGTGCTCACGCGCAAGCGACGAGGGCCGATACGTTGCCGACTGTCAAGGTGACGGTCCTCCGCACGCCATTCGATGCGAAGTCCGCACCGCTGAACGTCACCTCGGTCGGTGCGCGGGACATCGCAACGGCGCAACCCGGTTTTTCGATCGACGAGGCGCTCGGACAGGTTTCCGGCGTTCAGGTGGACAATCGACTGAACTTCGCGATCGGCGAGCGCATCTCGATCAGAGGCGTTGGAGCCCGATCAGCATTCGGGACTCGGGGGGTGCGCGTGATTGTCGACGGTATTCCGGCTACTTTGGCAGACGGACAGTCGGCGCTCAGTAACATCGACATGGGTTCACTCGGCGTTGCCGAAGTTATACGCGGCCCGGCTTCCGCGCTGTACGGCAATTCGTCAGCTGGTGTCATATCATTGCGCACTCTCCCGCCACCCGCGGTCGCCTTCGCTCCAACTGCGAGGTTCATGACCGGCAGCGATGGGCTCATGCGCGCCCAGGTCGGCGCCGGCGGGATCGTTGGTCGGGGAACGTACGTCCTGAACGCNNCGGCGGCTACCGAGCGTACAGCAGCGCGAGAAACGCGCACGCCAACGCGGTTGCCACATGGGATTGGGACCGCGCATCGGTAAAGCTTGTCGCCAACGGAGTCCAGTACAACGCGGAGAATCCAGGTAGTCTGTCCGACTCTCTGATTCAGCTTGACCGCCGACAGGCCTACGCCAACAACGTGCTTCATCAAACAGGTGAGCGCGGACGCCAGAATCAGCTGGGCTTGAGCGCGCGTGCCCGGATCGCTGGCGGCGATCTTGAACTTGCCGGTTACGGTCTCACACGCGCGATCAACAACCCGATTCCGGCGAGCATTATCGGCATCCACCGCGCCGCGGGCGGAGCGCGCGCGACGTACGCGATTACTGCCGGCGGCGACGATCGTTACGTTACCGCTCTCATCGGCGGAGAGACGGCGTTGCAGAGAGATGACCGGCGAAACTGGAGAAACGCCAACGGGGATGCCGGGGCGCTGTCTCTCGATCAACGGGAACGCGTCACGAGTACGTCGCCTTTCACGCAGATCAGTGCAGTCGCCGATCGCGTTACGTTCCTGGGCGGTGTGCGATATGACCAATTCCGGTTTGCCGCAAAAGACCATCTCATCACTCCCACCAACCCGGATGATTCTGGCATTCGCAAAATGTCGGCGACGAGTCCAACGCTGGGGCTGAGCTACTCGCTGCTTCGAACCGTCTCGATCTACGGCAACGTGTCGACCGCCTTTCAGACTCCGACTACCACTGAATTGGCGAATAGACCCAGTGGAGCTGGCGGATTCAATCCAGACCTTCAACCAGAGCGCACGCATTCCCACGAGGTCGGTGTTCGCGGGCGAACGAGAGTTGTCTCGTACAGTGTCGCCTTGTACGACATGCGAATCGATAATGAGCTGATTCCGTTCCAGGTGGCCAGTTCCCCCGATCGACAGTTCTATCGCAATGCAGGGACCGCTCGTCACCGCGGCATCGACGCCGACTTTACTGCTGAGGTCCTCCCGAGCGTTCGCGTGAACAGTTCGTATTCATTCACAGACGCGCGATACGTCAGCTACGCAGTCGCGAGCGGGAGCGGAGTGACATCGTACGCGACGAACCGCGTTCCGGGTGTCGCGCCGAATATTGCGTCGCTCGCGCTGCAACTGGGCAATCCGTCCACAAGATTCGTGTCAGTCGAAGAGCGCTATCGTTCGAACATTCCGGTGAACGATGCAAATACCGCTTCGTCACCTGCGTCTGTCGTGACCAATACGCGCGGTACGATCGGCTTGGGTCACGCTTCTGTATTTGCGGGAATCGACAACCTGTTCGGCGAAGTGTACAACACGTCAGTGTCGATCAACGGATTTGGTGGACGCTACTTTGATCCTGCTGCAGGGCGCACCGTCTATGCCGGCGTAGATCTGTTATCGATCGGGCGGTGACGGTTGGTGCAGGGCTTCCCAGTCAATCAACGGAGCATCAAGAACCGATTGCTCTACTGCATCGGAGACCTCGCGGCGCAGATTCAGATGCTTGCTGTTGTTTCGTGTTGGATATACCCGGTTGGTAAGCAGGACGACCCACACTCCGCGTTCCGGGTCAGTCCAGATGGAAGTGCCTGTGTATCCCGTGTGTCCGTAGCTACGCGGCGAGAAGAAGCGCCCCGCGCTCGAGTGCACTGCTGGGGTATCCCATCCAAGCGCGCGGCTTGATCCCGCGCCTTGCGCCGATGTCCAGCGCGCGATCGTAGCGGGCCACAACAAGCGCACGGAGCCAATGCTCCCGCCATTCAACAACATGCGCGCAAAGATCGCGAGATCGTGCGCGGTCGAGAACAGGCCAGCGTGTCCGGCTACACCGCCGAGCGCCCATGCGTTCTCGTCATGAACCGAACCCCACACTTGTCCACGCGCCGGGTCCAGTTCAATCTCAGTAGGCGCAATGTGTCGCTTGTCGACCGTATCTGGCCGGAAACCTGTCTCCGTCATTCCCAACGGTCCGAAAATCGTTCGGGCCGTGTAACGATCGAGCGTCTCGCCCGTGATATGTTCTACGATCAAACCCATCAATACGAAATCCCAGTCGCTGTATACGGATTTCGTGTCTGGTGCATAGATGAGTGGTCGAGAGTTGATGGCGGCAAGATATTGATCGCGGCCGCGCAGCGTCTTCCAGAGTGGTGCAAAAGCTTCGAGGCCACCGCGATGGGTCAGCAGCATCCGCACCGTGATCGATTTCTTGTCCGGCGCGTTGAAACCGGGGAGATAGGATGCAACGGTGTGATCGATATCAAGGCGCCCCTGTTCTTCCAGCATCATTGCAGCTGTCGTCGTCGCAATCACCTTGGTAAGCGACGCCATGTCAAAGCGCGTATGCTCATCTACTGCCGGTGAGCTGTCGGCGTACGTCAATCTCCCGTATGGGTGCAGGTAGACGAGGCTGTCATAACGCCCGACGGCGACCGCCATTGCAGGAGCCGTGTGGTCTGCTATCGCGGTATTGATGATTGAATCCAGCCGTGCGGGAAGAGAAGCGTCGAGTCCCGCAACCGATCGCGACGGAATCGATGCCACCGGGACTGTTGGTTCCCGCGCCGCAGCGGGGATGGTGCTCACCGGGGGTGCGGCGGTCGCGGGCGCCATACTGCTGGCACACGCAATCGAGCCGAGCAGTGCAGCGGCGACAGCCGCTGCGCTGCAGATGATCAAATTCGATCGCAACCTGCGATCGAGATCCATGGTCAGATCGATGCGTCGATAAAGCTTCGTACGTCGACGTCCGACAGTGCTGGCTCGCCGGGCGACACGTTGTCCAGCCGCCCTGCTTTCATCCACTCCTCAAGCACACCAACCTGCTCGAAGAGATTCTCGAACGAATCGACAATGAACAGCAACGGTTGGTAGTGGTCGATCTCAAAATACTGGTTGATGACCCACTCAAGCTGAAGAGGATAGCGCTGAACCATCGGGGACTCGACGCTGTGCTGCAGCTCACCGTACGACGACAACAACCCACTTCCGTACGCCTTTACACCCTTCCCATCAGGGGCGCGCATCAATCCGAATTCAATCGTGAACCAGAAGAAACGGGCCATCGCCTTCATGATGCTCGTGGTGCGGCGCACCTGCTCAGTCGGATCCTTGATCTTCTTGACGATCTGAACCGCAGTTTGCGCAACTTCTCCGAATCGCGCCAACGCATCCGCGAAGGCAGGATCCGTGTGCATTGGAACGTGGCCTGCGATGTCGTGAAAAATGTCCGGCTCCGGCAGATAATCCAACCGGTCAGAGTCGCGGATTGTAATCGTCGTCGGAAATTCGCGCTTGCGAAGCGAATCGAAGAACAGAAACGCCGGTACATAGCCGCTTACCGCCTTCGCCTTGAAGCCGGTACGAGGAGCCATGAATTTGTTGACGTCTTCCAATCGCGGCACCGCGCTTGGGTCAAGACACAGCGTTTCGACGCCCTGGAGAAAGCGCGGATTTGCGTAACGCTGCCACCGCTCGCCCATACGGGCGAATAATTGACGCCACGCCTCGTGGTTCTCCGCGCTATATAATTCGTACGGTTGCTCGATGTACAGATTCCCGTGCACGCGCGCGTCCTCGATGAACTGTGCACGATTGGTCGTGAGACCCGGCTTGGATTCCGTTTTAGAGTGCCCGACAGTCGCAGCCATTGAAATCTCCAGGTTACTTATGCTTGCAGAGTATGTTACCCGCTGGCCCTTCAAACGGCTACCATTCCAGCGACTCGCGGTGTCCGTACTCGCTGCCGCCGCGATACTGTCAGGCGGTGGCTGCCGTCGGAGCGCGGACCATGAAGAGTCGCGCATCGTAGTCTTCAACGCCGGCGCGCTGGCTCTGCCGCTCCGGCAGGCCCTTGATTCGTTCGCGAGTCGCAACGATCTCAAGGTGAACCAGGAGAACGCTGGCTCGGTCGAAACCATCAGAAAGGTCACCGATCTGGGCCGGAACCCGGATGTGATCGCCGTTGCAGACACAGCTCTCTTCGGCGCCATGCTTCCAGGACGTCTGGCCGGTCCAGTTGCAGTCCTTGGCGGGAGCAAGCTTGTCCTGGCGTTCACGAACCGATCCAGATTTGCGGCTCAAGTAACCTCGGCGAACTGGGTGGACGTGACAACCCGACCCGGCGTGCAGGTAGGCCGCAGTGATCCTGCGCTGGACCCCGCGGGGTATCGCGCCCTGATGGCGATGCAGCTCGCCGCGCGTTATTACCGCAAGCCCGGCCTTGAAGCCCGCCTGAAAAAGGCGGCTGCCTCAGCGAACATGCGGCCCAAGTCGGCGGACCTGACTGCGCTGCTGCAAACGGGGAACCTCGACTACGCGTGGGAGTACGAATCGGTCGCGAAGAGCCTGGGATTGCGGTATGTCAACCTTCCACCTGAGGTCGACCTCGGCGATCCGGCGCTCGGAGCGCTGTATGCAACTGCGAGCGTTCAAATCGGAACGGTCGCAACTTCGACCGCCGATGGCCGGAGCAGCAGGCCACTGGTAATGCACGGTGCGCCGATAGTGTTTGGTGCTGCAATCCTGAAGGGGTCACCCAATCCGTCGGCTGGCCGCGGTTTTATCACATATCTTATCTCTCCAGAAGGTCGGGCGATCCTCTCGGCGAATGGGCTCCGCTAGCTGAGTCATCCCGCCGAAGGTCGGGACGCAGTCGTCACCGCGCTGGAGGCCGTTGCTGGAATGGACCATGGAACACCTTGTACCCAGAGTCGCCTTTGCCCGGGGCGTTTCGTTTCGTGAAGTATTCTGACGCGTCTTACTGTCCTACTACCTTACTCCAGCTTGGTTGCGAACACCCCGATGGACGAAATCATTGAGTTCTTCACACGCAGGCCCCTTGCACAGCGAGCATTTCTTGCATTTACCGTCGCGATGTTTGTCGCATGCGCTGCGCGAATTGCAGCGCACACATAATCGCAGAGTTGGCCTCCTTGCAGTCGCGCTTGTTCTCGCGGGGTGTGGCGATTCGAGCGTGGGACCCAATCCAGGAAACCCGGATCCCGTAGCTGCGGACCTTGGCAGTATGAATGTCGGCGATGTACGCACGATGACCTTCTCTGCGGCATCCGGCGGGCTCTCCATACCTGCGTCTCTGGCTACTGCTCAATACGCGATCATACTCGGTAACACCAAGGTCGCGAGCAGCGACATTGGGAGCTACCAGGTCCGTGGCGATTGGATGCAACCGGCCGCCCAATCGGCCGCCTCTGACATATTTGCACCAACACAGTCGACCCTGGCGGGCCCGGTGATCAATGTGCGCGGCGAAGCCTCCGAAGCCCGCTTGCGACAGATCGAGCGCACGGAATTGCCACGACCGGGTGGTCACGGAGGCGCGACGTCGATTGGCGCCGACGCGAGTGTGAATCCGTCTTTGGGAGCGCGACTGGTCAATCCGCCCGCCGTCGGGTCTTCCGTCACCTTCAAAGTCCTGACTCCAGCGGGATTCAATGGCGGACAAACCCCTTGCTCCGCGAGCGGTTTCACGACCACAACGGGAACGGTTAAATACGTATCGCAGTATGCGGTCGTCGTCAGCGATGTCACGTCGCCTTCCGGTGGTTTTACCGACGGGGATTTCAAGTCGATTGGTGATGAGTTCGACCAACTCATTTATCCAACCGATGTCGGGTATTTCGGCACTCCGACCGATCTCGACAACAACGGCCACATCTACATCTACTATACGCCGGCGGTCAACAAGCTCACGCCCGCGGGCCAGGCGACTATTGGAGGCTACGTCGGCGGGTTCTTCTTCGCCGGCGATCTGTATCCACCAACATCGGCCGGGTGTCTCGCGAGCAATCACGCTGAAATATTCTACCTGTTGTCTCCGGATACTCGTGGCCAAAACGGCAACACATTCACTACCGCATTCGTGCGCCAGATCACGCGAGGCACTGTGGCGCATGAATTTCAGCACATGATCAATTCCGGCAATCGATATGTGTCGTCGACAAACGCGCCGTTCGAAGCCACCTGGCTCGACGAAGGGCTCGCCCATTTTGCGGAAGATGCAGTCGGCCGAGTCAAGGCTGGTTTTTCAGACAACACAACCGTGTCGAGCAGCGATTTGCTCAATCTGGACTCGACTGTAACTAGCGCGTTCTTTCTGCAGAACTTTGCGCGATCGAAATACTACGTCGAGCGTCCTGATACCACTGCGGCAATCGTAAGCCACACCAAGGCTGCAGCGAACCTGGCATCGCGAGGTGCCGAATGGGCACTTGTCCGCTATGTCGCCGATTGGTTCAATAAGGGTGGTGACCCGCGAACGCTTACACGTGCGCTGGTGGCTGGCCCCGACACGGGAGTCGTGAATCTCGTCAAGGCCGCGGGAGTTCCACTCGATACGATTCTTGCACGCTTTCTTGTGACGCTGTACACGGATCACCAGCCATACATGGCAAATGGTTCTCCGTACAGCTACAAGAGCTACTACTTGCGCGACATCGTCACCGGCACATTGATCGGAAACGAACAATCCGCTGGATATCTGCCCACGGGGCAGGTTGGAAACGGGACAACGACGCTGACGGCAAAAGTGCCGCCGTCCTCTGCCGCATATTTCCGTACATCGCTCTCAACCGGCGGCGCGCGCACGATTCGAATCACAGATTCCAGCGGCAACCCAACGGCTGACCCGAATGGGCGTGTGTACGTCGTTCGCGTGCAGTAAGCCCCACGGCGTTTCTTTCAGCTCTCCCGCAGCGCCGTCATCGCAGTCTCCTTGAACACACCGCGACCAGCGATGACGCCGATCGCGATCGCAATTGCCATCATCACTACGGTGATTGCAAGCGCAGGACCATAGGCTGGCGAATATTTGACGCTGAATATGAAGTGGACGAGCGCCCAGCCACCGCCCAGCGCCAGTACGAGACCTGTGAGACTGCCGAGCACGCCGAGCAGCGCGTACTCGATTACCAGAATGCGCATGATCTGCGCACGAGTAGCTCCGAGCGTCTTGAGCAGAACGCTCTCGCGAATCCGCTCACGCCGTGTCGACGAAACGGCGCTAAACAGGACTGGAATGCCCATGATCACGCTGAACAGGGCCATGAATCTGACTGCAGTCGACGCCCTGTCGACGATCTTCCCGATGGTCTCGGTAATGAGAGTGAGGTCTATGCTCGATACGTTCGGGAAACGTCGTACCACGTCGCGTTGTATTGTCGCGACACCCGTAGGTCCCGGAACGTTGGCCAGTACCGTGAACTGATGCGGCGCATCGCGCAACACGCGGCTCGGGAACACAGCGAAAAAGTTGGGTTCGAAACGCGTCCAGCGTACGTCGCGCAGGCTGGTGACGCGAGTGGGGATATCTACACCCTGCACATTCCACGTTATCTCATCGCCAAGTTTCACCTTCAATTCGCCTGCGACGCCAGCGTCGAGCGAAACCTCGCCCGTGTCGCCAGACGCGAACGGTTTTGCATTCGCAGTAGTCGGAGTGAACCATTTGCCAGCTGTTATTGTTTCGCCGGCAGTTATGGAGTCGCGGTACGTTGAGCGGTATTCGCGTCGTACTGCCCAGCCGGCTCTGCGATTCTTGAGTGTGTCCCCGGAAATGGATTCCGTGCTGCGTCCGTTGATCGAGGAGATTTTCATCGGTACGACGGGCGACTGCTGAGTAACGGTGAACCCGCGTACGTGTATGATCGAGTCGATCGGCGCAGCCTGATTATCCTGAACGTCAAACATCAGCAGGTTGGCGCCGGATGAAGCCGCGTTGAGCGACAGGTCGCTCACGATGCTGTTCTGCACCAGGTATAGCGTTGTCACCAGAAATGCGCCGAATCCCAGCGATAGCATTACTGCACGCGTTTGATTGGCCGGCCGGTACACATTCGCCAAACCCTGGCGCACGACATACGGCCAGCGAGGGCGAATCGACTTCTTCGCGCCCCAGGCGAGTGCACTCGCTACCAGCGACAGCACCAGCAGCACCGCACCAGTAGCGGCGGCCAGCCACAACCCCTGTCGCACTGTCTGTGCGCGCGCAACGGCCACTCCGACCACGCTCAGTACCAGTGCGGCGTCCACGATCAGACGCGGCGTGTCCTTCCAGCTCATCCGCAGTATCACCGAATCAGAGTCGCGCCGAAGAGTCTGAAGCGGTGAAACGTTCCGGAGCGCCAGAAGCGGTCGCAGCGCGAAGATCAGTGCGATCCAGCCGCCAATGAGAATCCCCGAAATAATCGCGACGGGCTCTGCTGTCACATGGACATCAACTGGCAGCATGCCGACGAACGCCATCGGAAGGAGGAACTGGATCACCACCCCTGCGGCCGCTCCAAGCACCGCACCAAGCAGGCCCATGACTGCGGCCTGGGCCACGTACATGGCCAGGACCTGATTGCCGGAGGCGCCGAGGCAACGGAAGATGGCTACCGTGTCTATCTTGCGCGCCACAAAGGACCGCACACCGCTCGCAACGCCGATGCCGCCAAGCAGCAGCGCAACCATACCCACGATTCCGATGAAGTTCGCGAGGCTCTCTGTGGCGCGCGCGGCTCGTTCTTCAGCTTGAGTTACCGTACGGACCTGAACGTCCTGCTTTGTGAGCGTCGCTCGAAACGGCTTCACGAACGACTGCGGGTCGGTGTTCGCGTCGAGCTTGAGAAGAGCAGAGTATTCTGCCGTGCTACCGAACACGAGCAACCGTGTCTCGGGAAGGTAGCGCGCAGGGATGTAAACTCTCGGCGCGAATGCGCTCGATAGTCCCGATGCGCCGGGCACATCCTTCAACGTTCCACGAATGACGAATTCGCCGTACCCCACCTTCAACGTGTCGCCAATACGTGCATCAAGGGTGATCAGAAGCGATGGATCTATCAGAGCATTCGGGCCGGACTGCAGAGTCTCGTACTGACCTGCTGGCTCGGTTGTAATCTGTCCATACAGCGGGTAACCGACCCCGACTCCGTAGATCTGCGAAAGGCGCGTGTCTCCGTTCCGTGGCAACACCGCCATGGATGGGAATGTTGTGAGTCTTACGTTGGGAACGCCGGCTGTGTGGAGCGAGTCCATGAGATGCTCGGACTCCTTCCCGAACGGACGCCGACTCGACAACTGAACGTCGCCACCCATTACGGCGCGCGATTGCTCGCGCACCGAGCGCGTGACGTTCCGCGCAAATGAGTCGATGGATACGAGCGCGGCGACACCGACCGCAATCGTAGACATGTACAGGAACAACTTGCGGCGCGTCGTACGACTCTCCCGCCATGCGAGCCGCGCGAGCTGAAATGTCGACGCGCTCAAACTGTGTGGCCCGCGGAGCCTGTGTCTTCGATGACGGCGCCGTCGGCGAGGCGAATCTGACGTCGCGCGCGAGACGCGAGAACCGCATCGTGCGTGACGATCACGACAGTCGAGCCGGACTCACGATTCAGTTCTTCGAGAAGTGCGACAACTCTCTCCCCGCTTGCTGCGTCGAGGTTGCCGGTTGGCTCGTCAGCGAACAGAATTGACGGTCGGTTGGAAAAGGCGCGTGCAATCGCAACTCGCTGCTGCTCACCGCCGGACAACTGCATCGGGAAGTGAGTGCTGCGCTCAGCGAGTCCTACGCGTTCGAGTAGATCAGCAGCACGCCGCTCGGCACCCGCCTCACCGCGAAGTTCCAGCGGCACCTGTACATTCTCCGACGCTGTGAGAGTCGAAATGAGTTGGAAACTCTGAAAGACGAACCCAACTTTTGCCGATCGAATGCGAGCGCGATCATCCTCGGACATGCTGGACATCTCGGCGCCATCCAGGATCACGCGGCCCTGACTCGGTGTATCGAGACCCGCGAGCAGGCCTAGCAGCGTAGTTTTACCACTCCCCGAAGGACCCGTTATTGCAACAAACTCGCCGGGCTGCACAACGAACGATACGTTCTTGAGAACAGCGAGCGTGCGCTCGCCGCTCCTGTATTCCTTGGTCAATGATTCCGCGATGAGCATTAATGAAGACGTCCGATATATGTGTAACTACACCGCCGCTACGCTTGTCGCATCGCTGATGTTGGTCGGATGCGGGTCCGCATCCAAAGATAGGGGAGGGAAGGCCGAGGGGTCCGAGCCGTTACAGACGACATCGACATCTCAACCCGATGCCGGCGTCGCGGCAAGCTCCGCTCCGCGGGTGCTCTTTATTGGCACCAGCCTCACTGCAGGCCTCGGACTTGAGCCCGAGCAGGCCTACCCGGCGCTGATTCAGGACAAGGCCGATTCAGCGGGGACGCCGATCGTGGCCATCAATGCCGGAGTCAGTGGGGAGACGTCGGCTGGCGCGTTGAATCGAATCGGCTGGGTGCTCCGCGCGCCTGCCGATGTTGTGGTGCTTGAGACCGGCGCGAATGACGCCCTGCGTGCCCTACCGGTCTCCGAGGCACGCGCCAACATCTCTGCAATTCTGGACAGCATAAAGGCCCGCAAGCCAAAGGCCCGGGTATTCCTCGTCCAGATGGAAGCTCCTCCCAACCTCGGGCCGCAGTACACGGCGGCATTCGATGCCATGTACGGGGATCTTGCCCGGGAAAAGGGGGCGACCCTTGTGCCGTTCCTCCTGAACGGCGTGGCTGGCATTGCGGATCTGAACCAGGCGGACGGCCTGCACCCGAATGTTCGAGGCGAGCGGATCGTGGCTGGTAATGTGTGGAAATCACTGCGGCCTGCCCTTTCTTCCCCCTGATCCGGCGGTTGCTTCGCTTACCGACAACCGGCTACCTTTAAGGGCTATGTACGTTTTTCCGAGGATTTGACGAATGGCCTTTCCAGCCACACAGATTCGGCGGGGAATGGTTCTCGTGTTCGAGGGTGAGCCATGCCGCGTCGTCGAGTTCCGCCACCACACTCCTGGCAACCTCCGGGCGATGGTCCAGGCGAAACTCAAGAATATTCGCACGGGCAACAGCTTTGATCACCGTTTCCGTGCGGCCGATACCATCGAGAGAGCTTCGATGGAGACCCACGATCTCGAGTTCATGTACCAGGGTGGCGACACCTATCACTTCATGAATACCGAGAACTACGATCAGATCGAGATGGACGAGGAGGCGCTGGGTGATGCAGCCCAGTGGATGCAGTCGGGCATGAAGATTCAGGCCGAGTACTACAACGGTAACCCGATCGGCATCCAGCTTCCCAACTCGCTGAATCTCGATATTGTAGATACCGCTCCGGTCATGAAGACTGCGACGAAAACCGCATCCACGAAGCCGGCGACGTTGAGCAACGGCGTGACGATCAACGTGCCGGAGTTCATTGCGCAGGGCGAGCGGGTTCGTGTGAATCCGACGACTGGCGAATACATGGATCGCGCCAAGGACTGAACGGCCGCGAACCAACCCGGCAGCATTGGTTGCTGGGTTTTGGTGGCGGGGTTAGAATGAACTGCTCGGGCGGGACGGCCGAGTATGGTGGCTGTAGCTCAATTGGTTAGAGCACCGGATTGTGGTTCCGGGGGTTGCGGGTTCAATTCCCGTCAGCCACCCCTCTTTGGGGTTCGGAGAATAACTGTAGGTCCGTAGCTCAATTGGTAGAGCACCGGTCTCCAAAACCGGGGGTTGCAGGTTCGATTCCTGCCGGGCCTGTTGAGGTAAATTGTCGCTTTACAAGCAGATGGAAGCACGAGAGGCCGCCCGAGGGGTGGCCTTTGCCGCAAATAAGAACCCCTGTTGGAGCGTGAACATTGGCTCCCACATCGCTTTCTTCGGCGGACGCCGTCAGCCCGCGCCGTGCACCGATGCGTCCGCGGGACGACGTAATCCCAGAGTGCGTCCCATCCCGCGCTCTGGCTCTACTGGATCGGCTGCAACCCCAGAATGCTGCTCAGCACGCTTCCGAGTATCGAATATGTGCCGTTGGATGCGCTGCCGTACTGAGACCTGTTGTTGTACCCATCCTGGTAGCCGTGCTGGAATCCCTCGCGGAAGTAATAGCTGTAGTCACCCTGATCCACGTACTGGCCCGCGTAGCCGTAGGTCGCGTCCTTATATGCGGGAGAGTTCTGGTAGCCCGACGCCCACCGGTCCGATCGGTCCGCGCGGCCGGCGTCGTAGCCTTCCTGGTAGCCGTACGACACGGCGCGCTGCAGTACGTTGACTCCGTACTGGTTGGTCTCTCGTGAGGCGCCGCTTACTTGGTATCGATACGTGGGCGGCGCAGTTATGTATGGATCGTTCGAATAGCTGCGCGACGTCCGTGCATGCTGCTGGGCCAGTTGCTGCTGCTGCTGTTGCTGGAGCTGCGTCGCGTACTGCTGCTGCACGCGATACTGCGCGGTACGTCGCTGCGTCTGCAGCTGCACCGTCTGCTGCCGCACCACGGGCAACTGCTTTCCCAGATGCTGCTGATACTGTGTCGCTCTCTGCTGTTGTTGCTGGACGCGCTGGCGCTGCACCGTCGAGGATACCGTAGTGTGCGGCAGGGTCTTGCCCTGCTGAGTTGCGCTCTGACTGCCTCGCTGGCCCTGCGCGGTCGCAACGGTGCTGCCGCAGACCAGCAGACAGAGTGCGGCGGTGCTGAGGATTACGGTTTGCTTCATGATTACGGTCTCCGAGCGGTGAACAGTGTCCCGCGGCTCCGCCGAGCCTGCCGGTATGGCTTCGCTCGGGGCGGCTACCGTGTGCTGCGTTCAGGCTCGCCGTCTGCCGCGGCTGGGCCGCCGCCACTGTCGCCATTTGCGCGCGTGGCCAACTTGCCGTTTCCAGCTGTTGCCGCGATGCCTGATTCCCTAGGAAAGAGCAACTCGCGTGCCCTTGAGCTTCCGCGTGGCATGCTGGCGAAACTGCCTGGCGAAACTGCAAGTCGGGCAAGGCTCAGCTCCGGAGCGTGTCCAGACGTTCGGCGCAGTTTTGCGTCCAGATACGCGACCAGATACGCGAGGTGTTACCCGGGAAAAATTCCCTGATCCGTGCCGGCATCCTTCGTTCGTTCGTTCGTTCGATTATCGTAATGGGTTATGGGATAACGACTTACGCAGATCACATTTTGCCCGCGAAGCCAACCAAGCCGGATACTATCAAGACGGATACTCTCAAGCCAGCCGTTGCAGCAATACCGGCGTCTTCCACGAATCTGCCGGTGTCTCCAATCAAGCCGTTCTAGTTGTTGGTTTGATTGGTAAATACGGGTGTGATGGTCTCTGAGCTGACATCACACCCGTATTTTTTTCGTCGATCGATATAGAACCGGCGGGAGACGTGCAGGCAGAGAGGTGTGCGCCATTGGTTCCGGCGCGCCGACACGGATGCTGGCGAAGACTGATTTCCCAGCGGATTGAATGTTGCACCGGATCGCAAGCATCTTGCGATCCGGTGACGTACTCGTACCCGGTGACCAGGCGCCAACCTCCTAACCGTCACCACGGCGAACATGCTGCTTCTCGAACCATATCGTCTTGGACCCATCACCCTCCCGACGCGGATGNNGGGATGTGTCCGCTCACGCGCAATCGCGCGCCGGGCGGTACCGCGAACGCCTTGATGGCGCAGTACTACGTGCAGCGAGCCACTGCTGGCCTTATCGTAACAGAGGGGACGCAGGTCAGCGCATTGGGCCAGGGATACCAGGACACTCCGGGCATATACACAGACGAGCAGAGGGATGGCTGGCGGGTGATTACCGACGCCGTGCATCACGCGGGTGGACGGATTTTCGCGCAGCTCTGGCACGTCGGGCGTATATCGCACTCGTACTACCATGGTATGCGTCCGATCGCGCCGTCGCCGATCCCGCCCACCGGCAAGGCATACACACCAGAGGGGCCGAAGGAATATGAGGTCCCTCACGCGCTCACTACTGATGAGATTCGCGGCGTCGTAGCCGACTTTCGTCGCGGTGCACAAGTCGCGCATGAAGCCGGCTTCGACGGAGTCGAGATTCACGGCGCCAACGGCTACATAGTCGACCAGTTTCTGCAGACCGGCTCCAACCAGCGCACAGACGAGTACGGCGGCACGCCGGCTGCGCGAACGCGCTTTCTCATGGAAGTTCTGGACGCTGTCACATCCGTATGGCCAACGGGCCGCGTAGGCGTTCGCATCGCGCCCGCGGGAGGTGCCGGCGGAATCCACGACAACGATCCGGTTGAAACGTTCACGCACGTTGCACGCGCGCTGGATTCGCGCGGCCTCGCGTACGTACACGTGATCGAGGCTCCGGTTGGCAACAACAGCCCCGACGAGCGCAACATCTGCTCCACCGAGCTGGTGCGCGAAGCGTACAGTGGGACTCTCATCACCGCAGGCGGTTACACACCGCAAAGCGGTGAGCGAGCGCTACAGCGAAACGCCGCGGATCTCATCGCGTTCGGCAGACTCTTCATCGCGAATCCGGATCTCGTGGAGCGCGTTCGTCAGGATGCGCCTCTCAACGAGCCGGACAAAACCACGTTCTACACGTCGGGCCCGCACGGCTACATCGATTACCCTGCGATGCAAAGCGGCACAATCAAACCCTGACTGGCAATGGCGGGCGTGATGGTCTCTGCGTCGACATCACACCCGGATTGTTTTTGGTCGATCCATACTTGACACCCTACGGTTTGCGAGGTTTTTGTCAGCGCGGTGTCTCCGCCGCGCGGGCGCGCTCATGGTGTGCGGACGCCGTTATAAACTCGATCGATAGCGCGTAACGCTGCTTCATCTTGAAGTGTGCCGGCTTTGATCTCGTCGCCAAGTTGCATGACGTCTGTGGTTGACGAGCCCCACGCTGGCCACGCTGGAAAGCTCTGTACGTTGGGATCGCCGTATTTCGCGAAATTGGTCCAGTATGTTGTAATATCGTCGGCGAGCTTGCGATCCTGCGACGTCCATGCGCGCGTGCTCCGGTCGCGATGATCGAACACGTATGGCATTTCCGCGCCATGACTTGCACCAGCCACAAATTGCTTGCCATCTGAACGACGCGGCGGCACACGAGAAAACTGATAGAAGAACACCTTCTGTCCCGATCTCGATGCGAGACCAGCCCACGTCCACATGTCCCAGCGAAACCGCATGTCTCGCTCGAACGCAGCGGCGGCGCTCTGCGCCGCGGAGTCAGTCGCGCCAGGAAAGGGCTTGATCGCGTGGACGAGCGCATCGGGGAAATCATGCTCCAGTTCGCGCGTGAAGTTCTGAACAGTGATCGTGCGGCCCACAAGAAACGACTGGCCCTCGTCCGCGTTTGAGCCTATCAGTAGAGCGACGTCATTCTGCTCGCCCTTCTGGTACGCAGCATACGGCGGTTGCCGGAGTACGTATCCGTCGATGATCAGGTGCGCATCGAACGGTATCTTCATTAATTCAGCCGCGGATCGAAGGCGCAATTCTGCAATCGTATTCGCACCCGCATGCGACATGAACGCTTTTCCATCCTGCTCGGCGCCAGCCAATCCAAAGGCTGGAGCCATATCGAGAGGCTCAAAGAGACCACCGCTCTCTCCGATGGCGCGCTGAAATAAACCCTTCGCGAGCGACGACGTCGCGAGCGCGCTGATCGAGATCGAGCCAGATGATTGGCCAAACACGGTAACGCGATCTGGATCGCCTCCAAACGCGGCGATGTTGCGATGTACCCAACGTAGGGCCGCGATCTGGTCGAGCAGACCGTAATTGCCCGAGGTGCCGTGTGCGGATTCTCGCGAAAGCTCACCATCCGCAAGAAAGCCGAACACGCCGAGTCTGTAGTTCGCGGTGACGACAATCACTCCTTTCTGGGTCAGTCGATCGCCAGCGTAGAGCGGCGTTGATGCTGACCCGTTCTCCAGTCCACCGCCGTAAATCCACACCATGACGGGTAATTTTTCCTTCTTCGCGGATGCAGGTATCCAGATATTGAGGTAGAGGCAATCCTCGCTCATCGCCTCTGCTGGTGCGTCTGGCGGATATGAACCTGTCTGCATGCAGACTGGCGAAAAACGCGTGGCCCTTTTCACGCCATTCCAGGAATGGGGAAGTTCCGGCGCACGCCATCTGAGATCGCCAACTGGCGCCGCCGCGAATGGAATTCCCTTGAAGACGATGGCGCCGTGGTCTCTGGTACCGCTTACAAGTCCACTGTCTGTGCGAACCGGGTGTGATATCCCGGATGTAGCGGCGAAACCCGTGACCGCCATTGCCGAGATAAGACTCGAAGTTCTGAGCGCGATGAAGTTCACTGCTCTCCCGATGCGCGACAGGTGTACCAGGTGATGTCGTCAACGCACGCGGCGTCACTAAATAGACAAATTCCCGAAGCCGATGGTTGCCGTACGCGAAGGCGACGCGAATCAGGCGCTAATGCGTGGTTGCTCGGGCGAACAAGGGGGTAGAGACGACATAGCCTCTACTCCCTTCGAAAGAGTCCAACCTGTCGCGTCTCCATGCTCGACGCGACGGTCAGATCACTGAACCGTTATGACACCCCTCATGCCCAGCGCGAGATGTGGCGTGCAGTAGTAGTGGTACACACCCGGCTTGAGCCCGGAAAACGATACGACGTAGGCCTGATTGGGTGCGATCACAAGCGGCCCGGTGAGCGGTGCTGTGGTGTTCGGCATATTGGCCGTCAGCTGCGCTTCCTGCCCCGCCGGAATGCTGTCAGCCCAGAACGTGACCTGGTGCGGGCCACCGCTGACGTTGATGAACTGTGCCCCGTCACCGGCTTTGACGGTGAAGTTCGCAGGCTCGAAGCGATACCCCTTGGCGTCACCGACCATCTTGACGTCGACCGTCTTGCCGGTGATTGGCATGGCCGTTCCTGAGGCGGTCGTGGCAGGGGCTGCCGTGGCAGTGCTACCAGCCGCTGGAGTAGCTGCCATAGTCGCAGTGGTATCCGTCGCTGCAGCCTTGTTTTCTCCGCCGCCGCACGCCGCCAGAGCCGTCACCGCCAGGACCGCGAGGGATCCGTTGATCCAACGACGCATCGAACTTGTGTCTGATAAATCGGTCAACCGCATTTCATTTCTCCGTTCAACTCCGCTACGGGCGGAAACCGTCGGACGTGTCGGCGATGCACCAAAATGCCCGCCTTTGGCAGCCCGAAACACGCGCAATACCGCTGCGCAATAAACCCAACCCTTGTCCTAATGCAAATCTCGCGCTAAGACGCGCAGAGGCGGCGGGATTCGGTAGTCGGGTGGGAGGCGCCAGTGGACCATGATGTTGACGTATCAGCCGGAACGGCACACTAGATATTTGGCAGCAGGTCGAAGTATTCGTCATCCTCGTTCGCTCCGCCCTCGCCCTCACCCAGTTCTTTTTCGGACTGGATGAACTCTATCCTCTCGATCCATTTGACCATCTTGTACCCGAGCTGGTTCTCGACTCGCAAGCGCAGCGGCGCCCCGTGTTCGCTCGGCAGCGTGCTGCCGTTCATCTCATAGGCGAGTATGCACTCCGGTTTCAGTACGTTCTCCAGGCTTTGAGTATCGTAGTACGGTTTCCCGTATTGATCTTCGCTGAAAGAAAAGAAGGCGACCGTCCTGGCCGATGGCTTCGGCTGCACGAGTCCGATGATCGTCTTCATGGACACACCGTTCCATTGTGCGATACCGGACCATCCCTGGATGCAGTGATGCATCGTAATCTGTTCTTCTTCTGTGAGCGCTCGAATTTGCGGCAACGACAGCTCGACCGGGTTCTCCACGAGGCCGCCGATCTTCAGCGTGTAATCGCGGAAGTTGTCACGCTGCAGCTGCTTCCAATCTTCACGATCGGGCGGTTGGCCGTTTGCCCAGAAGTAGGGAGAGATCTGTTCCTTCGTGTATCGACTCCTGGGATGGAACCGGTTGATGAGAGTGAGTCGTAGAGGCAACGACACGAACTTCTGCGCGTGTTGTAGCACGCGCGGCGCCTTCCATGAGATGTAGTGGGCCGCGATCCACGAAGCGATCACCGCGCCAAGGCCAACAAAGCCAAGAATCATTCCCAGAGGGCGGAGGTCGTCAGTTCCCAGGACGATGTGGTTCATGTTTATCCGAAATCCGGTCAGAGCCACCATTGTTACATGCACGATGATGAACCCAGCCCAGACGAGCATCATCATAAAGTGGATGGAGCGCGCGCCTTGTCTGCCGCCGAAGATGCGGGGAAGCCATGTGAAACGACTGACCACGGCCGGCGACATCGCGACACCTGCGACAATTGAGATGGGAGCGAACACGTACACGACAAAGAAGTATGCGATCTGCTGTAGAGCGTTGAATGCGTAGAAACCATCGGGCTCGGGCGGCAGATGGAAATTCGCGTAATGAACAAAATCCGCCCAGGCCCGCGGTAGAACCGACCACGAGTTAGGCACCAGCCGCTGCCACTGGCCTGAAAAGAAAAGCAGAGGTATGAACATCAGGCCGACAATGATGAAGCCGTACACGTCGAGGAAATGCCACGAACGCGCTATGCCGACGCTGTGTCGATAGCCGGGCGTCGCAATCAGTGGCGAGATGTACCGGTCATCCTCGCTCGCCCGCCACACGCGATCTGTAGGCACCTTCAACGGGGTGAAGCGAATCCACTCCGTGCCAGGCGTGCAGCCATTGTTGAAATAAAGTCGCGGGTGGTCCATCAAGATGGACAGACCACTGCGGATCAGCATCATCAAAAAAACAAAATTGAAGAAGTGTGCCCAACGCAGCCACCATGGGAAGCCGTGCACTCCGGTGAAAGTCGCCGGATCGACTGGAGCGATGGGTGCGATGTACGGCAGTCCATAGCGCGCCCGCTGATACCACGCCAACGCCAATGGAACCAGCACGAGACAAACGCCGACGATGAGGAAGGAGGGCTTGATCCAGATTCGAAACCGCCGGTCGGCGGGGTAGTGAACCGCCTTGTGTGCCGCATCGAAAGCAATCATGGTTCTAAAAGGCTCCTCATATTGTCAGATCACAAACGCCATTGCTTGCGCAGCGCGCCCGCGCTATCAAGCGCATTCGTGGCTCGGTCTCGGAGTCAGCTCGACGGTGATGGCGGCGATTGCGTGCGCCGGCATCGTCACGTCCAATTGGAGAGTATCACCGTCGTGCTTCCACCGCAGTGGTTCGCGCACGATCTGTGATGCGGTGCGCAATTGCTCGACTTCCCGCGGTCTGGGAAGCATCGGGCTACCCATTTCTATCCACAGCTTTTTGGCGTTTGCATGATCGTCATCGATCCGCTCGATGTAGACGTTGCGCGGCGATAGCAGCCCGGTTAACTGAATGTGGACCGACTCACTTCGAATCCGGTGGTGCGGCAGTGCGTGGTTCGTCAGCAGGACGGTGGCCGCGTCGCTGCCGCGCACCACCCAGACGTCGACCGTGTCGTGCGCGCCCGAAACGGGCAACGTTTCTGCCCCCAGTCGATGCAGCAACTCGAAAGCACGAAAGGAGGGCTTCGGAACGCCCTGCATCGTCAGCAGGCCAAAGCCGCCCTGGAATGCCGTCGCCGGCATGTAATTCTCTTCGAAGATGTCGCTGAAGGCCCAGAAGCTGTAGCCCTGTACGAGCCCGACCGCCTCCATCATGGTCTTGACGACGACGGCCGCGGTATACGGCTCGTCGTGCAGGTGATCGCGCGGATTGGACGACGAGCTCCATTCCGTGTAATAGAGCGGCCGGCCGCGCACTTTGCGGCGTGTCTCCCGCGCCCAGTCGCGCAGAATGCTTCGCTTGCTGTGCGCCAGCTGCGTCTCGGTGTCTTCGCCGATCGCGCCAAGCGCGTCGGTTGGGTAGTGATGCGTGCTGACGAAGTCGAGCGGCACATTGTTCTGCTCGCAGAAGTCCACGAACTCGGTGATCCATTCGTTGTTCGCGGTCGCCGGACCGCCGACCTGCAGCCGCGCATCCACGGCCTTGAGCGCTACTGCCGTGCGGTGATAAAGCTCGAAGTATTCGGCCTGCGTTCCTGTCCAGAACGCCGGCAGGTTCGGCTCGTTCCATACTTCGAAGAACCAGCTTCGTACCTCGTCGAGGCCGTAGCGCTCGACCCAGTGCGTCGCCAGCTTGGAAATGAGCGTCGCCCATTGTCCATAGTCCTTCGGCGGTGTCACGTTGCCGGCGTAGTGGAATACGGTCGTGCTGCCGCTCGCCAGGGTCGACGGCATGAAACTCAGCTCCACAAACGGCTTCATCCCAATCGAAAGCAGGAAGTCGCAGATCTGGTCCGCATTGAAGAACGAGTAGATCAGCTGGTCCATCTCGTCCATGAGCGTACCCATGTCGTCGCACAGCAGTCCGTGAAAACGGACGTGACGAAAGCCGAGCCGCGAGTGACACTCACGCAATTGTTGCTGCCAGTCCCCGCGCAGCGCGAGAGGCGCGTGGTCGCTGCCGACGGTGTGCTCCCAGAAGTGGGGCAGTGTCGCAGCTTCGTCCCACAGGGAACACGTGAATTGAAGATGCTTCATGCGAACCGGCCTCTCGCTTTCATAGTTGGCGCGGGGATTTTCCCGCGCGCCAGTGTGCCCTCGATCTGCTCGAGGCTCTTTCCCTTGGTCTCCGGCACCAGCTTATAGAAGAAGATCCAGGCGCCGATTGCCACGAGTCCGTACAACCAGAACGCTCCGGCATGTCCCAGCACCGAAACCAGCGTCAAAAACGTCACTGCCACGAGCAGGTTCATGGCCCAGTTGGTGACGGTGACCGCGCTCATGGCAACGCCGCGGTTCTTGAGCGGATAGATCTCGGAGATCAGAAGCCAGAAGATGGGGCCGAGCCCGAATGCCAAGCACGCGACGTAGATCAGCAGCCCGCCGATGGCGACGTCACTCTTGAAGCTGGCAAGCTGCGGAAACTGGAACGCCGCACCCAGGATCGCGAGTCCGACGATCTGGCTGGCCACTCCGGTCAGCAACAAGGGTCGCCGCCCGACCCGGTCGAGCAGGAAGATGGCGAGCACTGCAAGTTCACGGCGATCGTGGGGTCGCATCGATCATGCCACGAGCCGTCACGATTAACAGCCGCGTACTACGCCGTCTCGCGCCTCGTAATTCTCTTGTCCTCATACAGCTCTCGATCGGCCATCGCGAGCAGAGCTGCCAGCGATCGTGGAGCTTCCGGATTGAATCGCGCCATACCAACCGCCGTTTCAAGCACGTATCCGTCTCCGGCGAGGATATTGCGACTGTTTTGCTGCGCCAACTCGGTCTGGAGGCGGGTTAGCACACTGTTGGTGACTTCACCACAACTCAGTGCGAGAGCGACAAATTCGTCGCCGCCCATTCGAGCAATCAAATCGCGCTCGCGGAAGGTCTGTCGGAGCACGTCAGCCATCTTCACAAGCGCCTCGTCTCCAACGGCGTGACCCCATGAATCGTTGATTGCTTTGAAGCCGTTCATGTCGAAATAGAACAGGTACGATGACTTCGTCGAGTGCTCGGCTGATTTGAGATGTCTTGCTGCGAGCGTCTCGAAGCCGCGTCGGTTAAGAAGGCCGGTCAGAGCGTCAACCTCTGACAAGACTCGAAGTTCGTCCTCTGCGCGCCTTCGTTCAGTTACGTCGCGAGCAGTAATCGCAACGCCGCGCCCGAGCGCAACGATCTGACACGAAAGCCATTTATCCGTAAGAGGTCCGACACGCGGCTGCACCTCAGTCTCACCTGCTTCACCGGTCTCTGCGACTGCGACCAGGCTCTTGAGCAGTGCTGCGTTCGCCGAATATGGGAGCAGCTCATCAAAGCTCCGTCCGATCATTCGCGACGGATCTACACCGAAAGCCGCGCCAGCCCTCGCATTGATCTCAACAATCCGGAAATCAATTATCGCACCATCTGCGTTGCGGATTGTATCGAGCACGGTGAAAAGATCCGGACCGTTATCCACCGCAGACCGAAATCGTGCCTCTGAGTTGCGCATCTCTTCCTGTGCGCGGATCCGGTCACTGATGTCGTGGACAATGGAATGGAAGACGCGGGTAGTACCTGTAACAAAAATGCTCGCGAATACCTCGACTGTCTTTCTTTCGCCGGTTGCCGTGCGATGTTCACGAACCGTAACCGTACCTTCACCCCTGGCGACGCTCTTTGCGTAGTCGATCCACGCGTCATCCGAAATGTCCACAATGTCTGCGGCGCTCATCATCTGAAACTGCTCACGCGTCCAGCCATAAAAACGCTCGGCAGCTGGGTTGGCATCGAGGATTCGTGCTGTGTCGGCATCCGCCAGGAACTGTATCGAGCCATTACTCTCGAATAGCTGGCGATAGCGCGATTCACTTTCGCGCAGTGCTTCCTCCGCAAGCTTGCGGTCAGTAATGTCGCGCATCGCGCCGAGCAGATGTGTACATGTGCCACCGCTATCCATGATCGGTGTCAGGACAGTCTCGAACACCACACGACCAGCGGGCAGCAGGATGTCTTCGGAGTACTTCAGGGGTTCGCCGATATCGATTGCCTCCTGATATTTCTGGAGAGCGAAATCGGCAGCCGCCGAAGGAAGAATATCCTCGGGCCGGCGCCCGACGACGTCCGCTTCAGCAAGACCAGTGACGGTCGAGTATGAGCGATTAATCGACTCACACCTGAACACACCGGCCCCCTCGACGCGCATGAGAAACATGCAATCGTGGGTACTGTTGTATATGAGGTTGAGACGGGCGTCGCGCTCCGCGTCCTCCGGAGCTCGATTCAGGCCGTCAGGTCTGACTTTTGGAGACTGCGCAGATCGGTGCTGCGTGGTCATCGATAAAAGATGCAGCCGTGGATGGTACTATGGGTCCGCGCTTCCTGCGCTGGAACAAGGACGACCTGAAACATGTGAAAGTTACGACAAATCGGCCCGTTATGCCGCTGGTCACCGAGTCGTCGACCATTCGTAGAATCTCTTACGGGACTTTTTGCCCGGTTCGCCGGCAGCCGCCATTGTCCGGAGGATGGCGGGAGCTTCTGAGGCCGAATGCCGAACGAGTCGTAAAGATGGTCAGCCGCGGCCAGTCCCGGAACGTTCTGTCGGGAATCAGTTTCCCTCGAAGGACGGAGTTTGTCTGTCGGCGAAGGCGCGGTACGCGCGCGCAAAATCTTCGGTCTGCATGCACAACGCCTGCGCTTCTGCCTCGAGCTTAAGCGCATCATCGATCGCCATTGACCATTCGTGGTGCAGGCAGCGTTTGGTAAGCGCGTGCGCGAATGTGGGTCCGTGCGCGATTGCGAAGGCCATGTCATACGCTTCTTTCGCTATCGATTCGGAATCGACGATGCGATTGTAGAATCCCCAGCGCTCAGCTTCGTCAGCACTCATGAACCGCCCGGTGTAGAGAAGCTCTGCGGCTCTTCCGGCGCCGATTATTCTCGGGAGAATGGAGCACGCGCCCATGTCTGCACCGCTCAACCCCACGCGCACAAATAGAAATGCAACGCGACTCGCAGGCGTCCCATATCTCAAGTCGCTTGCCATGGCCAGTATCGCGCCTGCGCCAGCGCAAACACCGTCGATCGCCGCGACAATGGGTTGCGGGCAGTCGCGCATCGCTGCTACCAGCGAGCCCGTCATGCGTGTGAAGCTCAGCAAACCATCCAGGTCATCGTCGTCACGCAGCTCGACAAGCGGGCCGATTATCTCGTGAACATCGCCACCTGATGAGAAGTTGCCACCAGCGCCCGTCAGTACGACTGCCTTCACATCATCCATGTTCTGCAGTGAGCGAAACGTGCTGATAAGCTCGCGGTACGATTCGAACGTGAGCGGGTTCTTGAGCTCCGGTCGGTTCAAAGTGATGGTTGCTACGCGGCCATCAACTGCCCATCCAAAGTGTTTCGGATGCAGGTCTGCGCCGTTTGTCGGTTCGCTCATGATGCACGCTCGGCCGCTGACTGAGTTGAGCAGTTGAGTTGATCAGACAGTCTGTATAACTGTCCGGTTCGGTTTCTTTCAGTCCGTCGAAGATGTCGGTGATCCATTCTGCGTAAGCCGGTATTGTTGTATCGAGAGCTGACTTGCCGGGCGGTGTGAAGGCGATCATATCGGCGCGGCGATCCGGTATCTGGGGTCGAGTGATTATAAGCCCCGAACATTGGGACGGCACGGGTTGACCGGCGGGCTGGCGATTGGCGATATTGCAAGGCTCCGGGAGAACCGGGGAATTTT
>PMEM01000008.1:0-175 GCA_003155795.1 Gemmatimonadota bacterium | reverse complement strand
GTTCGATTCCCCTTGGGGCTATAGGGTTGGAAGTTCTTTGGTTAGGTTGTTGAGCCCGCGTGTTTACGGGAGAATTGAAGCGTTGTGGTTGGTGTGGTCCGGAGGAGACAGTCGAGGCTTTCCGGAGCAGTTTCAAGAGCAGTTTTAAGGGGCCGTAGCTCAGTTTGGTTAGAGC
>PMEM01000071.1 GCA_003155795.1 Gemmatimonadota bacterium | reverse complement strand
AATTTCAAACGATCATTGACAACAGTGCGGCATGTTGCTCGGTGATGCGCGCCTTGTCGAGCATCTTCCCGGTCTCGAGTACCAATTTCTTGGTGGGCTCGAGCACGGCATCCATTCGCCGGATGACGCACATCGGGAGGATTACATCGGGGTATTTCCCACGCTTGAAGAGGTCGCGCAGGACATCGTCGGCGATGCCCCAGATGAAGGAGACGATCTTGTTGTGAGTTGCTTGATCCACGTGTTGTATTGCGAAGGTTGGATTCGGGGAGTCAGTAATAGGGGTTGATGAACGCATGAGACGGATCCATAGTGCGGGAAAGCTGTGTCCGCGCCGCCGATGACTGACAGTCGCACTTAATGAGGGGCCGATTCGACTCGATCGTCCCTAAATCTGAGTCGGCCAGACGCGTGTCAAGTAGCCACTAAAGCCGGCTCTATGAACGAATCGCGGATTCTTGCGACTCTCGAACGCCATTCGACGGGACCAGCTTGCGTCGCCGCAACACGTGTGTTCCGCACTCGTTCCACAGTCGTTTCCTAAATGCTTGCCCAAACGTTCTCGATAGTAGCGCAAGCCGCTTCAATCTCGCGCAACGTGCGAGCGCCGGCCCGAGCGCCCCTGAATTCGTTACCGCGAGTGACGTCGACATATTCTATCGAGGAGCTGGTTAGGTCAGCGACGCTGCCTTTCGCTGCCTCGAACATTACCTGCGAGACGATCTTTATCATATCGTCGCTCGGGGCTGCGACAGAGAAATCGAACTTAAGTAACTTAGCCTTTTTGCGTTCAATCGCATGTAGGTCAGGCGAAACCCCGATTACAACATTTCCGATATCCAGTCGTAACCGGAGATTGGGCAGCGGCAGGAGAGACCTACCAGCAAAGTGCTTTTCATACGCTGCCAATGCGCGAGCATTGTGCCGTAGCTTTGCACCGGCACGCCCAGGCGTAAGCCGAGCCAATTCTGATAGTTCTAAAACTTTCGCACGAAGCCAAGATGGTTCGTGGCCCGGTCGGTGATATACTCGAATGCGATCCGTAGCGTCCTTGTAATAGCGTCGCATCGCCGACGGTTCGTCCTCATCAGGATATTTGTAGTCTCGGAGAACCTTCCGTTGTCCGGCTGGAGACGACGTCATGTACTTGGCGAGCCCGCGAATGCTGAGTCTGATCATGATAGCCTAGCTAGATAACAATGAAAGCAGTCGCAACCCAGTCTGGGCGCGGCGGCATCGATCTTGGGATCCGTCTGCATGGAATGCAAAAATGCGCATTCGCCTGGCAGTAGGTTGCAGAATCAGAGGAATACGTAATTTTTCCCAATGCTGGTTCGTCTCGGGCTATCCTTAATGAACGATAATTCCCACTTCGATATATTAGTGCCGGTTAAAAAGGAGTGCTACCAAGAGGTCGTAGTTTAAGGTACTGCTGGCAATGCATTGGAAAGGGCAAGAATAACTGACTCGAAGCGCCCAATCGTGTCGACCGATAGCGCGGGTATCACGCTGCCTTGATTCATCAGAAAATGCGCCGCAACCCTACCATGATCGAAGTCGTCGCCCTCCTTACGGGCGATGCGCTTGATGATACGGTCACTACCCGTCAGCTCTTCCACCACGAGAGATTTACCGAACGTTGCGTTATACAGCGATACATATTCTGCCGGTTGGAAGAGATCCTCTATGTCTGCGCCTGGGGTATCGACGAAATTGTCAACGCTAAAGACCCTGGTCGCATTTAACTTCCCAGAGACGATTGCATTATCGATTCGCTGCCGCTGCGCGTTGCCGTCCAGCAGCACGACGACGTCGAGTTGACCACCAAGTAGTGCAATAAACGTCGGGATATTCGTCGCACCACCAGCGGGAAGCAGGCGCGCGTTATCAGGAAGGGAATTTCGGCCTAATTCCTCTAAGTGAGCGGACATAACAGCGAGGTAGAGAACGTCAGACGTTCCCTCCACGAGGATGTTGCGATTACCAATAAAGAGGTTCTGCGCAATGTCATAGCCGAGTGCTGCTTGTAACGGAAATAGGGTGTCCGGATCGGATGTAGCGCCTGCCTCGTTTGTGACAACGGAACCAAGGTCTGGCCCGCGGTCCTCGACGATCCGTGCACGCTGAAGCGCCTCGGTGCGGACCATGAACGGCGAGTGGGTCGTATATATGACCTGGCGTCCGACTGTGAGATGAGTGTCTATTGCGTCAAGCAGGTCCTTTTGAGCTCGAGCGTGCAGACTAAGGCCAGGTTCATCCAAGAGAAGTATGATGTTACTATCCTTTTCAAATTCAAAAAATGATGCCACAAATGACACAAACCATCGGAATCCAGTTGAGCGTCGGTCTAGGCGGCTACTAAAGTCGTGTCTCGTATCCTCTACCCGAAATTGGAGAAAGCGCTTCGGCTTTCCCGGATGATCCGGAATTGACTCGATTCTGACAAGCAGCTTGAGATGCTGATTTTGCTTCCAGTTGGCACGCACCTTTTGAGTGAGGAGACTCGAGATAGCTTCGAGTTCCGCGTTCGAGGCCTCGAAGTCCCATCCCTCGATATTAGTTGGAGCGATTCGCGCCAAGGTTAGAAAGTCAGCGGCCGCTTGGACCTCTTCATCATCCGAGCCATTCTCGAGCGCAGCGATTACCTCGTCGAGGCTATAGCGACCTCTGAGCTGTGAATATTGACTGAAATAGAACGTCTTCGGAACCAGAGGACGGACTACTTCGTTGATCGCCGCAATAAGGCTTGCGGCGCCACCCAGCCTCTCGAATAATTTTGCTGCAGCTTGTTTAGCCGCCTGTGCTTCGGGGGTTGGTTCATTTTCCGAACTGATGGAAGCTGCGATCTCACTGAGTTTCTTCGAAAGGTCGGTTGTCGTTTTGATCTGTGCGAGGAGCGGCCGGATTACTTCCGGAACATCCTTCGCAACAAAGTCGCTAACGTACTTCTCGAGTCTCAGCGGGATATCAAGCTTAAACTCACCCGTATACTTCCGTGAGACATTGATCTCGCTTCCTTCAAGTACACTTCCGAACTGCGCATCAAGTTTCGCGATCTCATCGCGAGAGAGTTCAAACGTCGCCGTGATTGGCACCGCCCCGTTGATCTCTCCAGATATCTCATGCGCCTTCTTTAGCCAACGAGGATATTCATCAAGAAGCTCGAGTGGGACTGGTTTGGCTGGGTTAAGCCGATGAAGCGCCTCGATGATTGCAGACTTTCCCGCTTCGTTCTTGCCAACGAGACAAGTGTCGTCGGCAACATCAATCTGGCCAGAGTCTATCACGTTGCGGAATACACGAACTCGGAATGAAGTCAACTTCATAAATGAACTCCGGCCCACTGTGGCTGTTGAAGGCTAAACGTATAATGCAGAGCGCACTAACTCGAAAACACTACCATTACGCAATGTCAAGCCGCGTAGGCTCTTGTTAGCTGCTCGCTGCACGTTCTGAAGTCATATCAAACTACTCGTTGATCGACCTGTCCTGCGTATCCACCTCATCTCCTGCCTCCCCGCCTGCACCAACCCCCTCCCCACAGTCCTAAACGGCCGCCCCTGCGTGAACGCACTCCCTATCGCATACAAAGACCGCACCGAAAACCGAGCCTCGTTCGCAACAGCATAAACCGCCTCCCACCTCTCCGGCGCAAACTTCGCTTTAAAAGAATCCAACCCCTCGAAATTATAAAACCGCCGTCCATACGCCCTCACCCACTTGAACCCAATCTGAATCAAAAGTGAGTGACTCGTAAGATCCCCGCCTCTCGTCGACAACGGTGCCAACCCCAGCGTCACATAGTCGGAATGTTGCAGCGCCACCCACCGCACCGCAGCATCAATCATCATCTCCGCAGTGCCGTTCGGCGCACCGCGCCCTCTCACAAACTGCTCCGTCAGCCACCCGCGCCGAGCCGGTATCGGCGACGCCACAAGGAAGCCCACCGGTACCCCACGCCGCGTCGCCACAAACACTCGACGATCTCGCAATTGCCCTAATGTTTCAGGCTCCACCAGAAAATGCAGCGGCGGCAATCCTCTGGTCCCCAACCACTCCTGCAGTAACTCTCTCAGCTCCGAAGAACCCTCCGCCCGCTCCGACGGCCACAACTCTACACTGACCCCCTTATTCCGCGCACGATTCAACTGGGCACGCAACGACGAGTGCGATGCGATGATATCAGCCCAGCTGGCAGGATTCCAGGACGGCTGCGCCCCCAGCAATATCGAAGAGTGCGTTTTTGTTGCACGATACAAATCTTCGAGCCGTCCCTCCGCGCCGAAATAAACAACTCCAGCGCCGCGCTTCGCCGCGTCCCGCTCGAACTCCTGCGCAACGTCACGCAGCGCAGCATCCGCCGCAACCGGCGCACCACCGACCACCAGTCGCCCTCCGGCTCTTACATACCCAACGACGGCCTGATGCGTCGAAGAAAACCACAGCTCGAACCCCGGATTCAGTATCTGGTACGCAGTAGAATTCCACCCGTACTCCAACACCAGCTCCCGCGCCCGGCCATGCGCCCGATCATGCTCGGCGCCGCTCTGCGCACTCGGCGTCGGTACGCGACTCATCCGAACGACTATCGCCGACGATGCGGCGGAAGCCCGAGTACGCGATTCAACCAGCGCACAAACGGCAACATCGTTGCGTACTGCTTCGCAAGAATATCCGGCAACTTCGGACTCAATACCTGCGCCTCGGTAAGATCGCGATGCACAGTGAATGATTTGTACCGCAACAAAGCTGCAGCAGGATGATCCGAATCAAACCCGCGCGGCGGTCGCTTCAATACCGCTTCCTCACTCATCTTCCCAAACGCACGCTTGAACGCGGGCACTCGCAGAATGGATTCCAGCTCTTCAGGATCTTCCGCGATCGACTCGCGCAATGTCTTCAACGCAGCACCAGGCGGCATCCAGATCCCGCCTGCAACAAAACAATCCTTCGGCGCGATCTGAAAATAGAATCCCGCCCCGCCATGCACGGCCTGCGTTCCTACAGCATGCCCCGCATCACGATGATAGAACCACGCAGCCGCGTTGGTCTTGTACGGTGACTTGTCTTTCGAGAACCGCACGTCGCGATAAATCCGGAAGACCGAACGCTTGGGATTACCTACCATCTCCGGCGCAATATCGCCGAGTCGCGCGTCGACTTCCTCGACCAGCAGTTGCAGCGGTCGTTTGACTTCAGCTTCGTACCGCTCCCGATTCGCCTCGAACCACTCGCGCTTGTTGTTCCGCGCCAGGCTCCGCAGGAAAGTCAGTGCTGCAGGTCTGAATCCGGTGAATGCTTCGACTTTTGTCTTTGCTGGCATCTGTTGCTGGTGATCATGTCTCCGCCGATCGTACCGAGAGACGGCGCTCGGCCTCGTCACGTGGGCCGAGGAATTCGGCGAGCCCGCTCAGCCAGTCAATATGTTCGCACAGAATCTTGATCGATGCAAGCATCGGCACTGCCAGGAAGGCTCCCGCAATCCCCCAGATCTCCCACCAGAAGGCGACTCCGACGAATATCGCTACGGGATTCAATGCCAGTCTGTGTCCCATCACCGTAGGGCCGATAACATTACCCTGAAGCAGGTTCATTACGACGAAACTTCCCGGCACCAGAAGGGCGTGTCCAACACTGTCGAATACCGTGAGCGATGCAATTGTCAGTATCGCAATGAGCGTCAGCGCGCCGATATACGGTATGAACTCGAGCGCTGTGACGAGCGCTCCCCAGAGGAACGGGTTGGGCATCTTGAGCAGATACATTATTCCGACGAAGACGGAGCCTTCTATGATGTTCATGATCGCCGACGTCATCAGATAGCGCGAGATGGATGATTCAATCTCTCGCGCGATCTCGACAGCGGTCCCTTCCTTCATGTGTCGCGAACTTACCTTGATTGTCTTCTGAAGGAAGAGATCACCGACGGATAGCAGGAAGAATGTCAGCACGAGTATTTCCAGCAACGCGCCGGCAAGGCTCTGTGTCGTACCGAAGAACCGCGACCCCATGCTCGGTCCGGCAACGATAACGGTGCGCGTTGTTGATCCGGCACCACCAACACTGGTCGCCTTGTCAACCTGATCAGCGGTGCGCGTCACCTGCTCGACCGGCTTCATGATCTTGTTCAGCTTCTGACCGGCGCGATCGAGAGTGGCGGGAGCGGATACGAGCCAGTCCTGCGCGGGCGCGGCAAGTGAGTAGATGCCGTACGACAGGCCACCGGCGACGCCAAGTATTATCACGGCTGATGTCAGCGCCACTGGTACTCGCAACTTGCGATACAACCACCGCACCGGCGGACTCAACAGGAAGTTGAGCTCAATGGCAAAGAAGATCGGAAGGAAAAACGAACGCCCGAAGTACAACGTGTAAACGATCGCAAGTCCGGCGATAATCGAAAGGCTCAGCGGATGGCTTGGTACGCCACCCGCTGAGCCTGTTGTCGTAACTACTTCTGGAGTGCCGCCATCGGCGTCACTCACCTTGAGCTACCGCACGGATGCGACACCCTGAGCCTTCTGTGCCAGTGCGAATAGTCCCTGCGTATTCTGAACACCCTTCAATGCATTGATCGCGGCCTGAAGCTGATTATCGTCGTCGAGATACTTGCGCTTGGTAGCAGAATCACCAAATGCCATGGACGTGATGCGAACGCCAAGCAGACGGTCAAGTTCGGTGCTGCCACCCTGGGCCAGCAACGCTGAATCGACCGTCACTCCCTTTGTCTTGAGGCGCGCGATGAAGTCGTTCCGCATCTGCGGCGTCACGGCGAAGTTCTCCTTTACCTTGCCCTTCATCTCACCTGCATAGTCCTGCAGCTCCTGCGCGAAGATCTGTGACTTGGGTGCAAGGCTCAGAAGCAACTTCTGTTCCGGAGTCGAAAGCGTGTCCGGCTTGACGATGATATCTGGTGTGATGCCACCGCCGCCATATACAATTCGGCCAGCATCGCTCTTGTACTGCGGACGTGCGCGACGCGCGGAATCCGTTTCGAGGGAGTCCGGCAGCACTTCCACAAACTCTCCATCAGGTAGCAGCTTGCGCTCCTTCTGAATGGACCGTCCACTCGGCGTGTACCACTTGGCCGTCGTCATCTTGAGCGCGTAGCCGCCATCCAGTTTGTAGAGACTCTGTACGAGACCCTTGCCGAACGATGTGGTACCCATGATGAGCGCGCGATCATGATCCTGCAGCGCGCCAGCGACGATCTCGGACGCGGACGCGGTGTGCGGATCGACGAGGACAACCATTGGAATGGTCGGAGCCTCTGGCTTGTCGGTCGCGCTGTATGCCTGCACTTCACCGGTACGTCCGCGCACGCTCAGGATCGACTTGCCGACCGGGAGGAACAGGTTGCTGGTGGCGATGGCCTGATCCAGAAAACCGCCAGGATTGCCGCGCATGTCGAACACGATCTTCGTAGCACCGCGCTTGGTGACATCCGTGACCGCGTCCGCAACTTCCTGCGCGGCGGTCTCGTTGAACTGCTGCAACGGGATGTACCCGATGTTGCCGAACACGAGCGTGTAGGGAACGGCCGGAATGTGAACGATCGCGCGTGTGAACTTCACCGGGATCGGCTCACTGACTCCACTGCGTCCGAATTCAACGCTGACGGTGGTGCCCGGGTCGCCCTTGAGCTTGTCGGAAACCTGCGTTGTGGTCCAGCCGCGAGCGTTGGCTGTATCCACCTTGAGAATGCGATCGCCTTCCATGACGCCGCCAGCGGATGCCGGCGTGTTCGGGAAGACGCGCTGTACGGTTACGAAGCCGTTGGTCGGGGCAATCTCCATCCCGATGCCACCGTACTTGCCGCCGGTCTGCTGGCTGAACTGGTCGTATTCCGCCTTCGTCCAGAGAACGGAGTACGGGTCGTTCAGTTCCTTGACCAGACCCTTGGCGGCCTTTTCATACAGGTCGTTGGGTGGGACGCTATCGACGTACCGTGACGCCGTTATGCGCAAAACCTCGTCGAGCAGCTGAGCGCTCGCTACGGTCTCACGCTGTTGATAGACAAACGCTCCAACAACGAGCGGAACCATGACCGCCCCGAGGACGGCAAAATGTGTGAAGCGAAGTTTACGCATAGTGTTTGTAAAACTACGGGGCGATAGTGTTCCGTGTTGCCAGCACGTAGTCCACGTGCCAGTCCTTCCCGATCTGATGAAACCCTGCGTCTCGCAAAAGTCCCGCAGCTATCAGCATCTCATGAGCAGGTTGAAGTACCCGCTGGAGGTGCGATGGATACCGCTGGGTTAGTGGCAATTGCGAAGCCAGCCGCTCAAGGCTTATCCGCCATGTGACCATATCCTGCGATCTGGCCGCCGCTAGCAGCCGGTACAGGCGTCGAGCGACTGGATTTGTCAGACTTCCATAGTGTTGTAGCGATAATGATATGGTGTTGCCTGCCGCGATATTGGCCCGAATCTGTGGCGCGAGTACCACACGTGCTTCGCCAGGCTCGGATGCCGAAATCACCGAAAACAACGCCAACTGGTCCCGATCCGTCAGCCTTCGCCTCTCAATCTTGGCTGAACTGAAGAGCGTAAATGTACTATCGAACGATCGTTCGAAAGGTTGTTCGTAGGCGCCGCTGGATTCCAGTCTCGTCCGCACCAGCCGGTTAAGTGATGCTCTGAGCTGTTCATATGTCCGGCCGTCCGCTTTCCGGCCGATCGACCGGAGAAATGCGTGCAAGGTGAAATTGATTGCACCGTGCTCCGGATAGCCTGCCTCCCCGTACCGGTGCATGATCTCGACGTACACATCCTGATCGAACGTCCCGGGCAGGCGGTCGCCGGGCGCAGGCAGAACCCGCCAGCGGCCCCCGCCGTCGGGGATGAAGCTTATCGCGCCGTCCTCCGCCGAATCGCTCAACCGGAAAAGAGGGAGCACCTCGAGCGAACGGTCCAGGAGGACCGCCTTGTTTGCCATCCTTCGAGGGGCCGCGGCGAGATGCATACCTATAGAATAGACGATGCCGGCAGGTCGGGTAGTGCCGATCTCGCCTGTGGAACGATACGTGAATGACGAAACCGGGTAGCACTTCCACGCAAGGAGCCGCCGATCCACAACCACAGAGACAGTGAACTGGGACCGCTTTTCAAGGACGCTGGCAAAATAGCGGCGATAATTGTGCTGCTCGCCATGGTCATAATCGGTATCCTGACGGTCACACACGCGACTCCGGTCAGGACAGTCATCTCCGCGGGAAATACGGATCGTCCGCCGGCCGTTGGCGATTCGCTCTTCGCTCAGGTAATGGAGCTCTACACGGGCACGCACTTCTCGTCTGGCAACGAAGTGACACTTTGCCTCAACGGAGACGGAACGTATCCACAGCTCTGGAAGGATCTCTCGTCCGCGAAGCAGACGATCACCGTGCAGATGTATTACTCCGAGCCCGGCGAGGTCGCTCGGGAGATGCGCGACATACTCGCCGAGCGCGCACGCGCAGGTGTGCGCGTACTCGTGGTGCTGGACGCGTTCGGTTCGGGTCCGATCATGAAGACGGGGTTCGTGGACACACTGCGTGCAGCCGGTGCACATGTCGGATGGCTCAGGCCGATCGATTGGTCCACGCTCAACCGCGCTGCAACGCGTTCGCACGTGCGCGCAATAGTCATCGACGGTCGCATCGGTTACACTGGTGGTTTCGGACTCGCCGACTACTGGCTCGGTGACGGTCATCACCCACACCAGTGGCGTGAGACCAACGTTCGATTCGAAGGTCCTGCCGTCGCTGCACTACAGGCTGCGTTCGCATCGGCGTACGCAGAGGCAACGGGAGTTCTGATTACCGGCGACAGATTCTTTCCCCCGGCGATCTTCGAGCCCGTCGGTGACAAGGTAGCCGGCCTGATGCACACAACGCCCGAAGTGGGAAGCACATCCGCGGAGCGCTTTCTCGCACTGACTATCGATGCAGCTCGGAAGACGCTGTACATCACCAATTCCTATTTCATTCCGGATCCGCAGTTCCGCGTGATGTTGATGCAGGCTGAGAAGCGCGGTGTTGATGTGCGCGTCATCACTACAGGCGACATGAGTGACATAGGAACGACTCTATACGCGGGACGTGCATACTACGACGAGTTGCTCCGCGCCGGTGTACGCATCTTCGAATTCAAGCCAACGATGATGCATTCCAAAACCATCGTCGCCGATGGAGACTGGTCGTCGGTCGGCTCGATGAACTTCGACAATCGGTCGATGGCCTTCAACGACGAAGCGAATCTGAATGTGCTCAATCCCAAATTCGGAGCCCAGATGGATTCCGTCTTCCTGGACGATGAGTCTCACTCCAAAGAGATCCGGCTCTCCGATTGGGAGAACCGCTCTCTGTATCAACGCGCGCTGGAATGGGGAGCAAGCAAACTGTGGCGCGTTCTGTAAACGCGCTCGCGGGATTTCATCCCATTGTTCGTGAATGGTTCGCCGAGTCACTTGGCGAACCGTCACCGCCCCAGGTACAGGGATGGCCGGCAATAGCAAGCGGCGATAACACGCTGATACTGGCGCCCACAGGAACGGGAAAGACTCTCGCCGCCTTCTTGTGGGAATTGAACGCGCTGATTGTTGAAGGTCTCGAAACTCCGCTCGCAAATGGCGTACATCTCGTGTATGTGTCACCACTCAAGGCGCTCAACAACGACATCCAGCGCAACCTTGAGCGTCCTCTTGCGGAACTGCGGCGCAGGTTTGAGTCGGCAGGACTGAAATTCCCGGAAATACGCGTGGCGGTACGCACGGGAGACACACCCCCCAGCCAGCGGCAGAAGATGATTCGCAAGTCGCCGCACATTCTCATCACGACGCCGGAATCTCTTAACATCATGCTGACGTCGCTGCGTGGTCGCGGAATGTTCGCATCGACGCGCACGGTGATTCTCGACGAGATCCATGCCGTCGCGGGGACCAAACGTGGTGTGCATCTCGCCGTGACGATGGAACGACTCGCTCGGCTAACCGAGTCTGCTGACGGTCCACAACGCATCGGCCTTTCCGCGACCCAGCGGCCGCTCGACGAGATCGCCCGTTTTTTGGGTGGCACAGACCGAAGTGTCACAATGGTGGACTGCGGGCTCGCAAAGGAGCTCCAGCTATCCGTGCGATCTCCGGTTCCAGATCTCGCGAAGGTGGACGGCAGCGTCTGGCCGTCAGTCGCGCAACTCGTTCTCGATGAGACGCGTAATGCGCGTACAACACTCGTCTTTGTGAACAATCGCGCGCAGGCTGAACGAATAGCAGCGCGCGTAAATACGCTCGCTGAGGAGGAGATCGCGCAACCTTATCACGGCTCCATCGCGCGCGAGCGACGTCTGGCGCTGGAACAGCGGCTCAAGGCCGGCGAACTGCGCGCGCTCATAACCACGAGCTCCCTCGAACTCGGCATCGACATCGGAACTGTGGATCTGGTGATCCAGCTCCAATCTCCCAAGCGTGTATCCGCCGCGCTCCAACGCGTCGGGCGAGCCGGTCACGCACTCGGCGTCCCCAGCCGCGGCGTCTTTGTGCCGACCTTTCGCGACGACGCCATGGAGACCGCAGCGATCGTCGCGGCCATGCGCGCCGGCGAGGTAGAGCCAACGACAATCATCCAGAACGCGCTCGACGTTCTGGCGCAGGTGATCGTTGCCGCCGTATCCGTTGACGACTGGGATGCTGACGAACTCTACGCACTCATTCGTCGATCCTATCCGTATCACGCACTCCCGCGCGCTCCATACGATGAAGTGCTGGCCATGCTGTCGGGCAAATATCCATCCGAGGTCGCAGCGGAGCTGGAAGCGCGCATAACATTTGATCGCAGCACGAATATTCTAAGCGGTTCCCGGGCGAGCAGGATGACGGCGGTGATCTCGGGTGGCACGATCCCTGACCGCGGTCTCTACACGGTGAATCTCGCGGATCGAACGCGACTCGGCGAGCTCGATGAAGAGTTCGTGCACGAATCGCGCGTTGGAGATGTCTTCCAACTCGGATCCAGCACGTGGCGCATCATCGAAATCGGCCATGATCGAGTGGTCGTCGCTCCGGCGCCGGGTGCACCGGCGCGGATGCCTTTCTGGCACGGTGAATATTCAGCGCGGTCGGTCGCGCTCAGCGCGCGCGTCGGGGAATTGCGCCGCGAACTGGTCGCTGGAGTCAGCGATTCTGAACTGCGATCACGCTACGACTGTGACGATGCGACGATCAATACATTGCGTCGCTATGTTGAAATGCAGCACCTCGCCACAGGCGTCGTCCCGGACGATCGAAACATCGTGATCGAGCACTTTCGCGACGAGACCGGTTCGGTACGCGTCGTAATCCACGCGACGTTCGGCGGCCGCGTGAACGCGCCGTGGGCGATGGCTCTCGCCCACCGCGCCCGCGAGGCACTCGGCGGGGTTGACGTCCAGGTGCAGACGACTGATGACGGCATCATGCTGCGTATGCCGGATCTCGGTACCCTTCCGCCGGTGCAGTCGCTCATGGGAATGAGCGCCGCCGAGGTCGAGCAGCTGGTGATGGAGGAAGTTGGCGCGTCGTCGCTCTTCGGTGCGCGCTTCCGGATGAACGCCGGGCGCGCGCTGCTGTTGCCGCGCGGGATGCCAAACAAGCGCATGCCGCTCTGGCTGCAGCGATTGAAAGCGCTCGATCTGCTGCAGACCGTACAGGAGTTTCCCAGTTTTCCGATCCTCGTGGAGACGTATCGCGAGGTGCTGCAGGACGCGTTCGACGTCGCATCTCTCAAGGATGTCCTTCGCGCGATCGAGGATGGGCGCATCGCAATACACGTGGTGCAGACTGACGTGCCATCACCATTCGCGGCGAGCCTGCAGTTCGGTTTCGTCATGGATTGGCTGTACGGCGACGATACGCCGCGCGCCGAGCAACGAGCGGCACTCTTGTCGCTGGATCGTTCGATGCTCGACGAAGTCATGGGCAACGTCGAGCACGATGACGAGACGCTGAAAGCGCTGTGGGAGATCGTGGAACGGCGAAAGCACCTGCTTGAGTCTGCAACCGATCCGACGCGCGCCGCAGAATACGGTCCTGGCGACGGCGGTCGTCGCGGACTGCTCGCGAAATATGTCGCGCTCGCAGGCCCGGTTACCGCGCAGGAGATTCACGAGCGATATGGCTGGCCGATGCGCTGGATCGAGTCCGTTCTCGCCGATTGGCGCAAACGAGGGCGAATCGTTGTCGGAAAGTTCAGACCAACAGTAAGCGAAACCGAATATCTGTCTCGCAAGACCGCAGAGATCGCTCGCCGACGCGCGCTTGCGTCACTCAGAAAGCAGATCGCAGCGGTTGAGATGACAGCCTTCGCCTCCTTTCTGTCGCGTTGGCAGCACATTGACCCGCGTGATCAGGTTGACGGTGCGGCGGGTGTTGCAATCGCGATCCGCCAACTTTACGGCCTTGCGCGTCCCGCCGTAGGATGGGAACGCGACTATATCAAGTCCCGTGTGCGACAGTATAACCATGCGTGGCTGTCCGAATGGATGGCAGACGGCGAAGCAGTGTGGGTCGGGGAATCCAACAGCGATCGTGCTGCTGAACCAGTTCTGCTCTCGCGCCTGCGTTTCTTTGAACGAGGTTCTGGCCGAGTCTGGCTGCAGGCTCCGGATGAATCCGCCATGATGTTGCTGAGCACCAACGCGAGAACCGTGTACGACGCAATCGCATCGGAGGGTGCGTCGTTCATCAACGACCTCCAGGCTGTCATCTCAATGTCACCACTGTCACTGCGTGAGGCATTGCGAGAACTCGCGGCACTTGGCATCGTCACCAACGATACCGCGGAAGCACTGCGTCAGATCGTGCGATGGAAACCAATGCAGCCCAATCCATCGTACGATCCTGAGCGTTGGCTTCCGGCGAGTTTCTTTGACGATTCCAAACGGTCGGTTCGACAGGGCCGACCGAATCTACGTCGACTTCCCAAATGGAGCCGACCCGATCGTCCCGGACGCGTCGCGGGATTGTCCGCGTGGACCGGACGATGGTCGCTGGTGCGCAAGGCCGGTGTGTTGGGTCCCGCCATCGACGATGAGGATCGCGCAACCGCGATTGCCCGCATGTGGCTCGATCGCTACGGAGTCGTTTCGCGCGATTGGTGGCGTCGCGAACGACCGCCGGTATCCTGGCGCGCGATATATCAGGAACTCAAGCGACTCGAATTTCGCGGCGAGGTGCGTCGTGGATACTTCGTGCGCGGACTCGCCGGCGCACAGTTCGCGCTCCCTGACGCAGTCGAACGATTGCGCGAAGCAGCCGGCGCGAATTCCGACGATGCTCCATTCGTTGTAATTGCAGCGAGTGATCCGTCCAATCCTTACACACTGCATCTGGACGGAATTGATCGCGATCCATTGTCACGACCGCGCGGAACCGGCGCACTCCTCGTAATGCGCGCCGGTCGAGTCGCACTCTCTGTCGAAGGCCGTGGCAAGCGCATTGTGACGGCTGAATGGCTATCACCAGACGGCCTTCTCGAAGCGCGACGAGTACTCGCCGAACATTTGAGAGGCGAGCGCGGCGCGCGTTATCTGGCGTAGCCCCCACGTCATTCCCGCGAAAGCGAGAATCCATATTTTCGCGCAGACGACTACTCAGCCCTCAAACACGGCCCGTAATTCAGACTCCCCGGTCACCGCGATCTGCGCGACCATGCGTCCGTAGATCGCACCAATCACGTTGCCAGTACCATTATAACCGCCAATCGCCCACACTCCCGGACGTGGCTGCTCCAGCACCGGAAGAATGCTATTTGAGTACGCGACGGATGCGGCCCACCTTCGCGCAACCGGCTGTTGCACACCAACGACGCTTCGCAGAACCGACTCGATACACTCCTGCACTTGATCGGTCGGTTCGGAGTCTGTTGTCCATTCTGACGCTTCGAATCGGTCGCGGCAGCCGCCGATTACGACTCGACCGTCCGGCAGTTGCTGCCAGTAGTCGAAGCCCCATCGGCGGTAGACTGGATATGGATAATCAACTTCGGGCGCGGGGATTGTCGAGAGCATCTGAAGTCGCGCCGTGCGAACTCGTCCTGCGATTTCGGGGAGCAGGATCTCGAGTTTTCCGTCAACTGCGACGATTATATGCTTGCACCTGATTTTGCCACCCAACGTGTTCACCTTGCCGTCGCCGATCGAGATCGCACGTGTCTGTTCGTGAAGCTCAGCACCGTCCCCCGCCGCATTATGCGCCAGCATCCGGCACCGTTCGAGCGGATTGAAGACGGCATCGCTGGGGAAGTACAGCCCAGTGCCTTCCTGTCCTTTATACGGCTCCGCCGGAAATCCATCCGCGAGCATCGCCTTGAGTTCGAGATCGCAGTCTCTCTCCTCCGCATCCGATGCAGCGATGCGGAGCGAGCCGACGCGTCGCACGGTTGCCGCTGTATCGGCGGATATGCGACCGATCTCATCCAGCGTGAGTTGGTAGATCTCTCGTGCGCGTGCGTGCCCGAGTCCCGCTATTGCCTTGTGATGAAATTCCGCGGTGCCGCCGAGCAGAAATCCTCCGTTGCGGCCCGCCGCGCCGCCGCCGACGATACCGGCGTCCACACCAACCACTTTCTGGCCGAGACGGAGAAGTTCGTGGATGCAGGAGAGCCCCGACCCGCCGAGGCCGACGACGCAGACGTCGGCTTCTGCGTCCCCAGCTAGCGCGGGAAACGACTCCGCGACTACTCCGTCACCCCACGCCGGAGTGTTGGGAATGCGTGTCGATGGGGCATCCTTGAAGGAATCGGAACTGGTCGGAGAATCCATGTGATCCAGAGACTAGCAGCGCAGTTCGCGAACGGCAAGCTGGCGATTCGCTGTTATCTTGGCGGATGGCCCGACTCGCTTCTGACAGCGCCCGACCCATGCCGACCCCGCCGCGGATCGCGCCCGTCTGGGTCCTCGGTGCGTCAGTCATCGGCATTTCTGTCGCCGGACCACTCACGCGGCTGTCGTCCGCTGATCCACTCACTATCGCCATTGGACGGATCGCCTTCTCGCTGATCGCGATAGCGATCATGCTCGGAATTACGGGCGAGTGGCGACAGTTCAAGGAGTTACTCGGAATCGAGTGGATCCTTGCAATCGGAGCCGGTGTCGTGCTCGCGTTGCACTTCTGGTCATGGAATGCATCGATTCATCTGACGACCATCGCGGCTTCGACCACACTTGTTACCAGCTTGCAACCCGGCTTCGTTGCGATTCTTTCCATCGTTGTGGTTCGCGAAATTCCGAGTCGACGTCAATTGCTCGGTCTCGCAATCGCCACGGTTGGTGCGATCTCCATAACCGTGCCGGATTTTGTGAGTGGAGCTGCGACAGCCGCGACTCGCAACCCGCTGCTCGGAAACATGTTGTCGATCGGCGCAGCGGCAGCCGCGGCAACGTATATGGTGGTCGGCAGAAGGCTGCGCTCGCGACTTGGTGCGTGGTCGTATGTCGCGCTCGTATATAGCGCTGCGTTGGTCACGCTGCTTGTCATCGCCGCAATCGCGGGAATACACGTTGCACCTCAGCCGTCGCGGGATGTCTGGATCTTTGTTGCGCTTGCGATCGGACCGATGCTGCTGGGTCACACGGGAATGAATTGGGCGCTGGAACATCTCCCCGCGTACGTCGTCAATCTCACGATGCTGGGCGAGCCCGTTGGTGCGACTCTGCTCGCGATTGTTCTACCGGGAATTCACGAAGTGCCAAAGTGGAGCACGCTTGTTGGCGGCGTGATAATTCTCACTGGCTTTCTCGTCACTGTCTGGAATCGTGAGGATGTTACCAAGGAGGCAGAAGCCCCCTGACTCCTCGGCGCGTTTACTGAATCAGCGACCGTTTCTGCCTATCGCTGCCCGTACGGCTTCGCGCATTGCCATAAGCGAATCATCTTCTGCTGCGCTGGAGTCTTCACGCACATGCAGTTCGATCCCGTCTGCTATTTCGACTCGACGCCATGAGATCGGTTCGTCGGCGCGGAGCGCCACCAGATCGGCGCGCACAATAAGTGCTGGCTCGAGAGAACCTGCGACGCGTTTTTCCAGCACGTCACCGGTAAGCGTACGCACTTCTTTCTTGATTGCTTCGAGCGATTGCCCCTCACGTTGGCGGATCTTCACCGTGAGTAGCTGCAGCAGATGCCGGTAGTGATACGTCGCTGCTGTGCCAGTACCATCCGGCCGATCCATCAGCCCTGCCGAAACGTAGAACCGCACCGATCGTGCAGACGGCGCAGCCCGTGCCGACGCGTTGGTCGGCCGTATTCCCGCTGAGTCTACAAGGCTGGCGGCGTGCGCGGCGAGCCCTCTGGCATTCCAGGGAGCGTGCTTTGCGTGAGCGCGGAGGAGGGCAACCGGCGATTCAGCCATGTGGATAGGATAACGTTAAAATCGTCCGGTCGCTCGTCTTGCGGAAGATCGCCGGCCGGCGAGAGAATATGCACGTCGAAGTCAGGCTTCAGCGACCGGAAGCCACGAATTTCCTCGACCGGGGCGATCTGCGCCTCTTCCCCCCAAAATAACAGCGCCGGCTGATGCAGCCGCCTTAGTGCGCGCCTGATATCAATGTTGAGGTGGCCGGCGATGAATGCCGCTGGTGCATGCCGAGCCCCCCGCTGGTGCGCGACGTCATACGCAATGTCCACCAGCTCGTCCGTGACCAGGGTGTTGTCAGCATATGCCTCTTCCAGCCAGTGCCGTATGTTTCTGCGGGAGGCCAGGGCGTTGAACGCGGCGGTTCCGACCACTGGAGAATCGATCGCCATGCGACCGGCGTCGCCGGTGACTCCGGCGGCGTCATTGAGCCGAGTCAGTCCGGTCGGCTGAATCAGCGCCAGCGCAGGAAATCGATGCGGGTCACGAGCGCCGAGTATGATCGCGTATGCGGCACTAAGTGAATTGGCCACCAGGGTGCAAGATCCACCGATGACTTGAGCCACAAAGTCCGAAATCAGCGAGATGTACGTGCGCGAGGAGTATCGGATGGGCGGCCGATCCGAGCGCCCAAATCCGAGGAGGTCAATCGTATAAACCGTCTGATTTCGCGCCAGATAGTCGACATTATAGCGCCATTCATACGACCATGCTGCGGCATGAATGCCGTGAATCAACAGTACTGCCGGGCCATCTCCGCGCTTGGTGAAGGAGATCCGTCGCCCGCGCCAGATCCAGCCGCCTTCCTCTCCACCGATGAGATTCGGGATCCGATCGACCCCGCGCCGAGCGTATGCGTTGTACGCAGCTGCGGCGCCGAGCAACGCTCCACCTGAGAGCAGGAGTCGCCTCCAGATCGACGTATTGTCGTCATCCGGGGGAGAATCATCGTCGTTATCGAATTCGGGTCTCATGTGGTGTCGAGCCATGTGTGGAACCGGTCGTCAGAGGTCTATCTGGAATAGTTGGCACATCCCGGGCCTGAATTGGTTGCCGAGTGATGCGAAGAAGGCCCCCGGAGGGGCCTTCCTGGTGATATGGGGGGTAGTGTAGTGTGGCTTCTTTATCGCCGGCCGCGGCCTGCTGGTCGGCTCGCCTTGTGCGCTGGTTTGCGAGCCGCGCTCTTCTTGCTCGCTGACTTTGATGCGCCGGCTTTTTTCACCGTCCCACTCGGCTTCCGTGCAGCAGGCTTGTGAGAGCTGCCCTTTGGGGCCGGTTTCCGGGTCGATTTCGGAGCTGCCTTTTTTGCCGACTTTTTGGGAGTGCTTTTGTGTGCGGCGCTCGCCTTTTTAGGAACTGCCTTTTTTGGAGGCGCCTTTTTGGCTGCAGGTTTTGGTGCAGCCTTGTGTGCAGTCTTCGATGTCGGTTTGGAGTGCGATTTGGCCGTTGACGGAGCCGCCTTCCTGGCCGCCGGCTTGGCCGCCTTCCTGGCCGCGACCTTTGGTGCATGCTTAGGCGCGGCTTTAGGAGCGGGCTTCGATGCTGCTTTAGGAGTCGGCTTTGCGGCGACATTTGTCGCTGGCTTTGGCTTCGATGGTGACTTTTTGGCGTTGGCCTTGTTCGCGTCCTTTACTGGCGCAACTACGATTACTTCGACCATTTCCGTGTCGTCATCAACATCATCGATGTCATCCGCGTCGTCGATCTCATCGTCGAGATCATCATCAGTCGCAACGGAACGTGCCGGCGGGACCGGAGGCGCTGAACTGAGAGACTCGAAAATGGAGGTGCCGCCGGACGAAGTATTCTTCTTGCCCGAACCCTTCGGACGCCCGCGACGCCCCGGTGCACGCACAAGCGGTCCGGTCTCGTCGTCATCCAGATCTTCGATGCCCATGTTCTGAGCGGCGCTGGTCGGGAAAAGATCTGCGTCTTCGTCCTCCGCTACCGGCTCACCTTCAACGGCGTCTTCATCGTCCTCGTCAATGTCTTCGGCGCTGTCCCACAGCTGGTCACTGTTGTCGCTGTTGATGCTCCAGCCGCCTTCATCGTCGTCGTCTTCGTCGTAACGCGAGCGGCGGCTACGACTCCCGCCGCCGTATCCGCCGAGGTCGTCATCATCGTCGTCCGCGAAGCGGAACGTCTCTGGCACCTCGTCTCTGCTGGGCATTGCCCTCTCCTGTCTGGGGATTTCCGAATTAGCTATCGCGCGTTGCACGTCATGTGCCCTTACCGTCGCGGTTCCTTGCGATCCTGTACACGTTGCGCGGGATGATACCAGCTTTCACGCCGAGGTCAAGGAGTAGTATAAAGAGCAGTCTAACACCGTTCAGTCTGCAGCGACATTAACGATTATTCGCGGTGGCGACGCAGGCCGTCACTGTATTCTCAAACGCCGGCGTCGATGTCCGCCTGGTGTCGCTTGTACTCTGGAAGGTTCTTGGCCAGTTCCCGTTTTTTCACCCGCTCGAACGTCGATTTGTACTCGGTATAGGCCGATGTGTTTCCCGACAGTTTGGCCGACTGCGCAGCGAGGATCAAGCCCAGCAAATGGTCGGGCTGCTGTTGGAGAATGGTATCAGCCTGCGCCCGGGCGATCTGGAGAGCCCCAGCCACCTCCCCGATCCGTCCAACGTCGAAACGCTGATCGGCATCCAGCGGATGACCCTGTTCGGACTCCACCATCTGATATGCCTGTACAGCCATCGGAGCGAAGAACGCAACCGAGTCCGCCTTGCCCTGATCATTTAGTCGCATAACGCGATCAAATAGCCTGTTGGCAATGTCGGTCGGCGACAGGTTTGATATATCGGGGGCTCTGACGCCCTGCGCCGCGGATCCGGCGAATGGGGCGTCACCCGCCGCCACATCGCTACCGGCTGCGCCGACATCGACCGTTGGATTCGGGAGCGCGTTCATCGGCGCATCGACCGATGAGCCTCTTTTAGCGTTGAAGCCCTTGCTCGCGAGCATTGCGAACAGCGTGAGGAACGCGATCGCTGCGACGGCCCATGGTAAGGTGTTGGCCATGGTGGCACCACCACCCGACGACTGCGCTGGAACCGCCGCGGCAGCAGCGCCGCCACCGGCGACCGCGCCGCAGTGGTGGCAGAACTTGGAGCCTGGCGTGAGCGGCTCGCCGCATGATGCGCAGGGCGCGCCGTTCAGAGGTGCGCCGCATTCGGTGCAGAAACGACCGGTACCCGGCGCTGAACAGCGGGGGCAAACGGTGGGAGGAGTCGGTTGTGGCTGATCTGTTGACATCGTGCCGGTTAATCTAGGCACCAACGCGCTTGAGAGTTGATGCCTGTTTGCTGCATTTTGAGCGATTCTCTTCGCGCTACTTCACCTTGTGATACGTACCCATGAGTTGCGCGGTGCCGAGGACGTGGCCCTTCATCGCAGTTTCGAGGTCGGATTTTGTGGGCTTGGTCAGGTTCAGCGTGGTGTCCAGCGCACTCAGTTTGAAGAAGTACCGGTGGGTCCCGATCGGAGGACACGGGCCGCCAAATTCTGCCTTCTTCCAATCATTGAGTCCTTCGCTCGTGCCTGCCGGCATTGCTCCCTTTCCGGCTCCTTCTGCCAGTTCGGTAACGGTCGCCGGAATGTTGTATGCCACCCAGTGCACATAGGTCATCTTGGGGTGCGCCGGGTCCGGGGCGTCGGGGTCATCCACGATGATCGCAAAACTCCTGGTTCCGGCCGGAGCACCAGTCCAGGACAGAGGAGGTGAGGTGTCCTTCCCCTCGCAGGTATAGACGATGGGGATGCCGGCGCCTTCCGAAAAGGCGGACGATGTGAGCTTGAACGACATGGTGGTGCTCCCTTGTGATGTCTGTTGTGCTGAGTCCCGCGCGGGCGCTGGGGCGAGCGCCGATGAACTGTCGGCGGCCTTCGGGGCGCCCTGGCTGCAGGCTCCCGCCAGTAATGCAAGGACGATACTCAATACGGGCGTCTTCATAATCGGGGTAGGCTGCGTGGACCGTGCCATGGGATTCCAGAAAAATGGCGACCTGATCTTCATCCGCCAGCTTCGCCACCTATAAAGTCGAGCGATCCCTGACCGACACTTACTGGAGTAGAACTCACACTCCGGTAAAGCATGCGCACCTTTGGTCCATCACTGGCCGCGATCGCAATTGGCGTCGCGCTGGTATCTCCGCCCATGGCATCCGCTCAGCGGAACAACCGCCGTTCCAGCCACAGCACGGCCGCGCCACGCGCCACGAGTGCGCCTTCGAATCCGTGCTCCGCAGACTGCGGTGACTATTCCCTCGCGATTGTCTCAGCGCTACTCCCAGCTGAGTCTTCAGGATCGGAAAGCGCCCAGGTCGTGACTCTCGTGATCGAGAACCGGGGGACGGCGCCGGCACCAGTCTCCTTCATCTCGGTGGCACCCAAAAACCAGCTCGCGGCTGCTCGGCATTCGACCATCCCCGCGCTCGCGCCAGGTGAACGTGCCACTGTCCAGCTGCCGGTTGAAAATGGGCCAGACGGAACCCAGTGCATTTCCATCACGATCAGCCCTGCACCTGCGCGTGATCCAGCGACGGTACAGGCGCTGGCATCGGCGACACCGAATCGCAATAGCGCAGTTACGACGCCTCCAGCCGAAACCGGATTCTCCAGGCTTCCAGAATTGCCGTACTGGCCAGATCTGCCAACGGTTTTCATGGCCCCGGACGATGGCCTCTACGCGGCTTCGGACGACGCGGCAAATTTCGATGCGATTCGCAAATCCGAAACGTTCGGTGCGCTGGACGCCTGATAGGGCAGTGTGGCCAAAAAGACTCATGCAAAAAAAGGCGACCACGACGGTCGCCTTTTTTCGTTGGTCCCCATACACCTAGCGCTAGCACGGCTCATGCACGAAGATTCCAGAGCTAACAGTCAACGGAGGAAGTTGTGGAATACGCAGGTTCGAGTCCGGCTCGCCCTTTTCGAGCGATGGTACCGCCAGTCGCCGGGATTATTTTCGCCGTCACACTGGCGTTCATGCTCCTCTTCCCGTTCGTAAGGCTGTCGCTTGACGGCGCCGGCGAGCCCGAAACGCTGCTATTCCTGACGAAGACGGACTTCGGTCTCAATATCTTCGCGCTGATTCTGTTTCTCGTGCCGATTGCCGGTGTCTTCGTATCTCTCGCGCTCAAGGCACGCACCGCTCTGCTCATCGACGCCCTGCTCGGGCTGATCGGCGTAATAATGATTCCGCTGACGCTGATCACCATCGGACACGATGCGGGCAGCAATGTATTGCTCATGTCGCATGTGGCACCTGGCGCCGGGATGATATTCGTTTCCGTAATGCTGGTAGTTGTCACGATCAGCTCGGGAATCGCCGCGTTCCAGACTCAGCGCTGATCGTGTAGTGTCGGGTCGCAAGAGCTGATCTGGCACTGCTGGCTGTGGTGTGGGCGCGCCACCCATTGCATTCACGCTTCGCCCACCAGATCTTTCGCCGATGACGACGCCAATCGAGAGTAGCCTGCGCGACGCGCTCTCGACACAGTACGAGATCGCTCGGGAGATCGGTCGCGGGGGTATGGGTGTCGTGTATCTTGCGCGTGACGTGCGTCTGGATCGACCCGTAGCGATCAAAGTACTTTCGCCCGGTCTCAGTGACGATGCGGAGCTCAACGAGCAAGTGGAAGATTCAGCAGGCAATTGACACGGCAATCAGCAGTTCCGGATAAACCAGCTAATACCGGCTACACACCGACCGGGACTACCATAAGAGTCCTCGCGGCGCTCGCATTCTGCCATTTGTTGAATGACATGATGCAGTCGCTGCTGCCGGCGATTTATCCTATGCTGAAGACAAGCTACAAACTTGACTTCGGGCAGATTGGACTCATTACGCTGGCATACCAGATGACAGCGTCGTTGCTGCAGCCGCTCGTAGGTATCTACACCGATCGACGGCCGCAACCGTATTCGCTGGTTGGCGGAATGAGTTTCACACTGGTTGGACTGCTTCTGCTTGCCCACGCACGTAGCTTTGCGGGACTGCTGGTCGCTGCGTGTATGGTTGGCGTCGGATCGTCGGTGTTTCACCCGGAATCGTCGCGCGTTGCGCGCATGGCGTCGGGCGGACGCCATGGACTTGCGCAGTCGCTGTTTCAGGTCGGCGGGAACGCTGGGACGGCGATCGGGCCGTTGCTCGCGGCGTTCATCGTGTTGCCGTTCGGTCAGTCCAGCATATCCTGGTTCTCACTAGCTGCGCTTCTCGGCATCACGGTTCTCTGGAACGTCGGATCGTGGTCGCGGGCGCAAACCCTTGCACCGGCCAGATCTCACGCGAAGAGCGGGACAGTACAGGTTCACCTATCGCGTAGTCAGATCCGCTTGGCGCTTCTGATACTCATGTTGCTGCTCTTCTCCAAGTACTTCTATCTCGCGAGCCTGGGCAGCTATTATGCGTTCTATCTGATCGCCAAGTTCCACGTGTCAGTGCAGAGTTCGCAGATACATCTCTTCATATTTCTGGGAGCTGTGGCCGCAGGCACTATCCTCGGCGGCCCGATTGGCGACCGCTATGGGCGCAAGCTGGTGATCTGGTGCTCGATACTCGGCGTTCTTCCGTTCACATTGTTGCTGCCGTACGCGAACCTTTTCTGGACCGAGATACTCAGCATCATTATTGGCCTGGTGCTGGCTTCAGCGTTCTCCGCGATCATCGTCTTTGCACAGGAACTTGTTCCGCACAAGGTGGGGATGATATCCGGTCTGTTCTACGGTCTTGCCTTCGGCGTTGGTGGGATCGGCGCCGCATTCCTTGGGGAGTTGGCAGATCACACGAGCATCTTCTTCGTGTACAGCGTGTGCTCATATCTTCCGGCGTTCGGATTGCTCACGTGGTTTCTGCCAGATATGAAACACCTGGATGTGAAAGCGGGGTCAGAGTNNACTCTGACCCCGCTTTCACATCAATATTTCCATGACGTTACGTCCGCACCCCTGGGTGCAGACTCCGTTATGCGCTGCGACATCATGCGAACCATCTCGGCGTTGCTCATCGGTTGCCAACCGTGTCCTTTCATCGGACGACCGTACTGAAATACCGCATCGGACCTGGGTGATGATGTCGATTTCAGGAAGTCGTTCATTCGATACACGGCGAGATCCAGGTAGTAGTTATCCATGTCGCCTACATAGACATGAAGCTTGCCCTGGAGCTTGGGACCGATCGTCGCCCAGTTCTTCGACATTATGTAGGTAAGATCGAAGTGGTCACGCCAGTACGTCGCAACTGAGCGATCGATTGTGCCAGTGATCTTGTTCCACAGTGGCCTCGGATAACCATCAGCGCCGACGGGACCCCACGCTGCGTCCCACGCGTTGAACTGCTGGCCCGATCGTTCATGGCTGCCAAGCACGGATTCGATTTTGCTGAGGTCGCGTTGCGTCGTTTCCGGCTGACCTTCGGAAGTGCGGCTCATATACCGTGGAGTTACTACGATCGGGTCACCGTTCGCTACGAATGCGCTGGTGTCGGCGTATGCATCGACCATCTGCAGTCGATTAAAGTCGACTGGATCGGGATACAACGTCCAGGTGCCGTTGAAGAAATCCGGATGCAGCACCTGAAGCGCAATTGATTCCCATCCACCGGTGGAACCGCCAGTCAGCACGCGCGCATATGCCTTCGGAATCGCGCGGAAGTGCGACTCGATATACGGAATCATCTCGGTGAGCAATGCGTCGCCATACGGGCCACTGTTCGGCGAATTGACTGCGTATGAATCGTCGTAGTAGATCGTTGGATGCTGAAACTTTACGCCGATCATGCGCGGGAAATTATTCGAATTCCACGACTTGTAGAAATCAAATCCGGGCTCACGCCCATCGGTACGAGCCTGCAGCATCGTGCGCTGTGCAGCGTAACTGGCCCCACTGTCGGTTGAGAATCCAAACGCGGGTGCGAGCGAGAAGTGATCCTGCTGATAGATCGCTGGATAGTGCGCGTTGGGATGGCTGTCGTAATCCCTGGGAAGAAGGATCGTCGCACCGATGTAAATCGGTTGCCCCCAGAAAGCGCTCAGCAGCTTGCTCTGAATTTTCACATGCTTGACCCATTTCGTATCAACCGGCGCCTGCAATGGCGGAAGAATGCGCTCGAACGAAAGCTTGAGATCAAGTGGCGTGCGTGCATCGATGTGGACGCGCCGCACGTTGGTCACGAGGTTGCCGGGCGACCTGTTCCACTGCTGACCTTCCCATTGATCCATGTGACCCCAGATCACATGGCCATCTGCGCGATGAAACTGGGTGTACACATTGAGAACGGCCTGGACGTAATACTCGCCCGCAGGCAGTTGCGCGAGCGTATATGGGTATCCATTTGTGGATGCGTCTATCGTAGCATTCGCACCAGGTGCCAGCGAGGATACGTCAAGTCCGAAGAAGGGCTGCGTGCCGCCGTACCCACCTGCGCGAAGCCGCGGTTCGGGCGAGGAGTCGCGTGCCACGATCAGGATGACGCGCCCTGTGATTGGCGCGGCGTGAAGCCTGGCGGGGAACGACACCTCTACTCGCTGCGCCGAAGCGGTTGCTACAGCGATTGCCGGCAGCACGAGGCAAGTGGCGAGCGCTATCGCACCGATTCGCTGAGCGTAGGATACAGGCAATGGCTGAGTCATGACGGGCTATGCGTGGATGTGATCGCGGCAGCATTCGGTGTCTGAACGCGCGATCGGGTTGGAACAGCACTCCTAACTAGGCGAATGCGAGCCTTCGCCGCAAGATGGCTGCAACAAAGTGCCGCCGCATTAAAGGCTTACTTGAGGGGTGCCATTCTCGTCCTGCGCGTGAAGCGAGAATACGACTGCCGCACCCACGATGAGGAGCCCACCGACAACAGCTCCGGCTCCCAGCGTCTCACCCAGGAGGCCAACGCCCAGGATCGTCCCGATCACTGGCTCGAGATTGATGAATACCCCCGCGCGAGCTGCGGATACGCGCTGAAGCCCCCAGTTCCAGAGCAGGGTAGTCAATGTGGTCGCGAGAAAACCCTGCGCTGCGAGTGCGAGCCATGCACGCGTCGAGATGCCATGCACCGGAGGGAGCCCCTCAGTTGCGAGGACCCAGGCGACAAGCATGGCGGTGCCGAACAGCAGGATGTAGATGCTCATCACCAGCGATGGATAGCCGCGCCCCCGGTGCATTACGCGCTGCGTAACGAGCACCCAACCGACACCGCCGAGCATGGCAACGAGCACGAGGAGATCACCGAATAACGTTGGACCCGTAGTGCTGCCACCGCTGCTATGCGCTTGAAACGCGATCAGTATCGCTCCGACCGTCGATACGAAAAGGGTCAGCCATCCGGTGCGGTCCAGCCGCTCATGCGTGAATACAACGGCCCCTGCGGCGAGCATCAGCGGAAGCGTTCCTACCATTAGTGACGCGTGTGACACCGTCGTGCGCGCGAGGCCCTGAAACTCGATGGTAAATTGCAGCGGGATGTACAATGCGGCTGCAAGCAGGAAAAGTGGCAGATCGTTGCGGCGCGGCATCTCGCGATTCCTCAAGAGAACCGGAATCAGTCCGATGCACGCAAAGACGAAGCGATACACCAGCATATGACCAACGCTCATCTCTCCGAGGTCAATCTTGCCGAAGAAGAACCCGGTTCCCCACAGACAGCTTGCCGTCGCGAGAGCAACGTATGCGGTGCTACGGCCGCTCTGAGCAGCGCGGCTCATATCAGCCGTTTCGGGGCTGTCGAGTAGCCCGATTCGCTCACCTTGGCTGAGTGACATGCTCGATCAAATTAATCGCCGATACATCGACACAGCTGGAATCTTTCTGTTTGGTGGGATGCCGCAGTGCCAGCTCCATTGCTCCTGATCGCGCTGTACCTATTCTGAATCCACCAGCCCACGTTCATATTCGTTAGTTAGTCCAGCTTGTTCTCGTTCTTGATGGGCTCGTGAGCGACCGTACTTACTTCTACAAGGCTTGGAGGATTTATGGGAATGTTCGATGGCTTACTCGGCGGCGTCGTTGGAGCCGAAATGGCGACCGTCGTCAATAGCTTGATCCAGAAGCATGGCGGCGTGCAGGGGATTGTCAGTCAGCTCGAGTCACAAGGCCTCGGCAACACCGTCAAGTCATGGGTGGGTACCGGCGCGAACGAGCCGGTTACCGGAGACCAGATTCACGCGGCGCTTGGCCCGGACATGATTGCCCAGCTCGCCGCGAAAGTGGGGATGACCCCTGAAGATCTCTCCGCAAAACTCGCCCAGGTACTTCCGGGAGCGATCGACAAGCTCACGCCACGTGGCACGGTGCCCGCCGCGAACTGATCCGCAGGTGCACGCTTGCTAAGTTTGCTCAGCTTCTGCATCCGAACCACATATTATGATGGCCCCGCTGAATTCACCCGAAGAAACGTTTGACCCAGCCACGCCCGAAGAGTGGGCGGTTTTTCGCACACTCGCACATCGCATGGTGGACGACATGCTCACCCACTTGGCGACGTTGCGTGAGCAACCCGCGTGGCAGGAAATGCCGAAGCAGGTTCGCACCACGCTGGCGAATGAACCGATTCCGCGTTCAGGCATGGGCGCAGCAGCAGCATATCAGGATTTCGTCCAGAACGTGCTGCCGTATCCCGACGGTAACCTCCACCCGCGCTTCTTCGGTTGGGTCAAGGGAAACGGAACGCCACTCGGCATGATGGCCGACATGCTCGCCGCAGGCCTCAATCCGCACCTCGCTGGCTTCAATCAAGCGCCAGCACTTGTGGAGCAGCAACTGATAAACTGGATGGGAGATCTGCTGGGCATGCCCGGTGCGAGCGGTGTGCTCGTAACCGGCGGCACAATGGCAAGCACGCTCGCCATCGGCGTTGCGCGCTTCGCGACGGCGAGAAACCTCGGTATCGATGTTCGCGAGAATGGCGTGCAGTCATGGTCTGGCCACAAGCCACAGAATCCTTTCGTCTTCTACGGCTCGTCCGAGACACACGGCTGGGCGCGCAAGGCAGCGGAATTCATGGGGCTGGGTAATCGCGCGTTTCGACGCGTGCCGGTTTTGTCTGACTATACCATGAACATGGACGCTCTTGCCGCTATGGTTGCCGCGGATCGCGCAGCCGGACTCACGCCGTTCTGTGTGGTCGGCACAGCCGGCACCGTTAATACCGGCGCATCGGATGACCTCAATGCGATCGCAGATTTCTGTCGAGCCGAAAAGCTTTGGTTCCACGTCGACGGTGCCTTCGGTGCGCTCGCGTATCTCTCGGAGCAGCTTCGTCCACAGGTTGCCGGACTGGAACGCGCCGATTCACTCGGCTTTGATCTGCACAAGTGGGGTTGCCTGCCATTCGAATGTGCTTGCGTACTCGTGCGCGACCCGGAGGTGCACAAGGCAACCTTCGCCGCACCGGCAAGCTATCTCGCACCGGCCACACGTGGCGTGATTGCAGGTGGACTACCGTTCGCCGATCGCGGAATAGATCTCACACGTGGTTTCAAGGCATTGAAAGCGTGGATATCGCTCAAGGCAGACGGCGTGGACAAGCTCGTCCGTCTGGTAGAGCAAAACGTTGCGCAGACGCAGTACCTCGCCGAGCGCGTTCAGGCCCACTCCGATCTTGAGTTGCTTGCACCCGCACCGCTCAACATCCTGTGTCTGCGATACGCACCCGCAGGTGCGTCCGAGTCACTGTTGAACGCAGTGAACGACGAAGTACTGCTGCGTGTTCAGGAATCCGGCATAGCTGTTCCGTCCAGCACGGTGCTCGAAGGGCGTTTCGCGATTCGCGTCGCGAACGTGAACCACCGTACGCGACGCGAAGATATCGATATCATGCTGGACGCGATCCTGCGTTTCGGCAAGCAGGTCTTCGACGAGATGAGCTAGACAGGAAACAGCATCTCGCGATACTTGGGGAGCGGCCAGTCACTATCGCTCGTCATCAGCTCCAAAGCGTCACACTTTTCCCGGACTTCTGCCATCGCGTCTGCGCCTTTGCTCGTGAGCAGCTTCGCCTGCGCATTTGGATCATCATGAAGCGATTCGGCTTTGGTGAGCACACTCACGAGGTTGTCCTGCGCCTTCAGTATCTCCTCGATCACAGAGCCGACCTTGTTCGCTACGCGAGCCTGAGGAACGACGGTGATGCCCGCCGACTTTGCCTGTGCCGCAGACGCAGCGAGTGATCCGGTGTATTGAAGCCCGGTCGGCACCACGAGCGTGTCCACCATCTCGCGCAGCGTATGCATTTCGATCAACATGTCCTTCGTGTAGCGCTCGAGTCGAACATGATAACGCGAATCCAGTTCTTCCAGTGTGAATATACCGAGTGACGTCAGCAGCTTTTTTGATTGCTTGGTTGCGAGCTGCTCCAACGCTTCGGGCGTGCGGCGGAGGTTCAGCAACCCGCGCTTTTCAGCTTCTACCACCCAGTCGTTCGAATAGTTGTTTCCTTCGAACCGAACTGCACTGCTATCCTTGAATGCCCGACGCGCAACCTTCAAGGCTGCGTCGCCGACGGTCTTTCCATCACGTTTTCCGTCCTTGAGCTCGTTCCGCAGCTCTTCGGTAATATCGGCAAGAGCCTCAGCAACAGCTGCGTTCAGCAGAACGATTGGGAACGCGATACTCTGACTCGATCCGACTGCACGGAACTCGAATTTCTGCCCGGTAAATGCAAAGGGTGACGTACGGTTGCGGTCGGTGTTGTCCTTTTCGATCTCGGGAAGTTTCGCAACGCCGAGCTTGATCATCTGTTGATCAGCACTCTTTGTGCTCCTTCCTTCGATGATCTCCTCGATGACGCGCGTCAGCATCGTACCCATGAAAACCGAGATGATTGCTGGCGGTGCCTCGTTCGCACCAAGCCGATGCTCGTTCCCTGAAGTGGCGATCGCAGCACGCAGCAGTCCAGCATGCTTGTGCACACCCTGCAGAACCGCAGCGAGAAATAGCAGAAAGCGTATGTTCTGGTGCGGCGTCTTGCCTGGCTTGAGCAGATTCATTCCGTCAATCGATGAATCATCGGATCGTACTGCCAGTGACCAGTTGCAGTGCTTACCGCTACCATTCACGCCGGCGAACGGTTTCTCAGCCAGGAGTGCCTGCAATCCGTGCCGCAGCGCAACGCGTCGGAGTGTCGCCATCACGATCTGGTTGTGATCTACCGCTATATCGCTTTCCTCGAACAACGGCGCCATCTCGAACTGACATGGAGCAACTTCGTTGTGTCGAGTGATGATGGGCACGCTCAGCTTGTACAGTTCGTGCTCCACTTCTGCGATGCACGCCTGGATTCGCTCGGGGATTCCACCAAAATAGTGATCTTCGAGCTGTTGACCGCGAGACGGTGGCGCTCCGATCAATGTGCGGCCAGCCATCACCAGATCAGGGCGCATCGAAAACAGTGTCCGGTCGATCAGGAAATATTCCTGCTCGGCGCCGAGCGTCGTGAACACGCGCCCGACACCCTTGTCGCCTATCAGCTCCAGCAGGTCGACCGCCTTCTGCGATAGCACATCCGAGCTCCGCAGGAGCGGCGTCATTTCATCCAGTGCTTCGCCGTTGTATCCGATGAATACTGACGGAACACACAGTGTCCGCGCACCAGCACTTTCGACGATGAATACCGGACTCGCCGGATTCCAGGCTGTGTAACCGCGAGCCTCCCACGTTGCCCGCAAACCGCCGGACGGAAAGCTCGATGCGTCTGGCTCGCTCTGGATAAGCTGAGCAGCCGAGAACGACTCCACCGGCTCCAGCTCATCATCGAAGGTGAGAAAGGCGTCATGCTTTTCAGCCGTCAGTCCGGTCTGGGGCTGGAACCAGTGCGTGAAGTGGGTAACGCCGCGCGAAACTGCCCAATCCTTGATTACCTGTGCAACCGTCGGAGCGATGTCCCGATCCAATTTCTTCCCCTGCCGAATCGCAGAAAGAAGCTTGAGGTAGATCTCCGGCGGCAACTTCTCGCGCATCTGACGCGCGCCGAAGGTATTTACGCCGAAATACTCCGAGGTACGGACCGGTACCGGAGCGGTGGATTCGTCTGTGATGCGAGCGCAGATGTCTTGCAGGGCGACCTGACGGGCGGTTGGCATTGAGGCTTGTGGCTATTGAGCCGGTTTAGGAAAATTGCGAAACTTGCACAACTGGGGTAGCAATCTGCATATTTCCTGGATCTGATGCAAGGAAATGAGGCAAAAAATGCAGAAAAAGCAAGTATTGGACATCGCGAGGGCAGAAAATGTCCGATTTTTACGGCTCCAGTTCACCGATATCCTCGGAATCAATAAGAACGTCGAAATCCCTGCCTCCCAGATCGAGAAGGCGCTCGACGGCGATATCATGTTCGACGGGTCCTCGATAGAAGGGTTCGTTCGGGTCGAGGAGTCCGATATGCTACTCGTCCCGGATTTATCCACGTTCCAGGTATATCCCTGGGGTGACCCGGACACTCGGGTTGCTCGGCTCATTTGCGATGTCCACACCCCCGACGGTGAGCATTTCGAAGGTGATCCGCGCTGGGTCCTGAAAAGGGCGCTGGCTCGCGCCGATGCCATGGGTTATCGCATGAATGCAGGCATGGAAGCCGAATTCTTCATGTTCCGCCCCGGCGTCGGCGGTGATGCTTCGACGGCGACGCACGATGTCGGTAGCTATTTCGATCTCGCCCCATCCGACCTCGGCGAGGATGCCAGGCGCGCGATCGTCGTCGCGCTGGAGAAGATGGGATTCGAAGTCGAGGCGGCACACCACGAGGTCGCACACGGTCAGCACGAGATCGACTTCCGGTACGCCGACGCACTCCATACCGCTGACAACATCACCACATTCAGATTCGTCGTTAAATACGTCGCGCAGCAATTCGGTCTGGTCGCCTCGTTCATGCCGAAGCCGATATTCGGCCAGAGCGGCAGCGGCATGCATACGCATCAGTCCCTTTTTCGAGGCAACGAAAATGCGTTCTATGATCCCAATGGTCAGTACGAGCTGAGTGAGGTTGCACTCTACTATATCGGCGGGCTGCTGAAGCACGCGCGTGCGTGCACGGCGATTACCAATCCGCTCGTCAACTCGTACAAGCGATTGCTGACCGGCTACGAGGCACCAGCAAACGTCGCATGGTCCATGCGCAATCGCTCGCCGATGCTCCGAATACCTGCGCGACGAAAGATCGGTACGCGCGTCGAGCACCGCGCGCCGGATCCCGCGGCCAATCCGTACCTCGCCCTCGCAGTGATGCTCGCGGCTGGTCTCGATGGTATCGAAACGCGTGCCGACCACCGCGAGCCAGTCAATGAGAACATCCGCGAAATGTCACACCGCGAGCGCCGTCGCCTTCGAATCGATGACCTGCCTCATGACCTCAACGAAGCGTGCGACGAGCTGGAAAAGGATGACGTGATCTGTGGCGCTCTCGGCCCGCATGTCACGCGCCATTTCCTCGCAGCCAAGCGTGAGGAGTGGAGCGAGTACATGACGCAAATCAGCAAGTGGGAACTGGACAGTTATCTCGCCAAATACTGATCCCGGAATCACATTGTGAACGCCGGTTGTCCGTGAATGCTGAATGTCCCGACAATTCCATCTTCTGCAACGCGCGTTATCGCTACTGTGCCGCGAGTGCCAGCCAGATACAGCAGGCCGGTTCGCAGAGGCAATGTATCGTTGAACTTCTGCTGGCTCATCCCGAATAACGCGGCGCCAGCGCGATATGGGGCGGTCTCCTGCGTCGGCAATCCCAGCCGAATCTCATAGTTCCGCGGTTCGGCAAGTTTTCCCGTCGGCGCGTACAGCATGACGACAAAGACTCGATCTGTCGCTGCAAGAGGCAACATCGGTTGGTCCGGACTTTTTGCCGCACACCATATCTCGTGCGCATCAAAGCCGGCTGGTGCGAGGTTGATTGTCGCGCCACGAATGTAGGTAGTCTGCGCACTGTCGATTGCCTGGAACGCGGCGACACCATCGGCGAAGACCTGGCAACTTCCGTTCTCGCGGAATTCTCCGGTGATTTCCGCGCTCCCATAAGTGCGATTGGGTTCTCTGGTGGCCGGTGCCGAAGTCTGCGCCGATACCGCGGGAGCAGGCAGCGTTATAGTCGCTGCAGCGAGCATGAAGGCGCGCAGATTGCGCGGCACTGAATATTTACCGATCATACGACAAGATTTCACGAATGTCCGCGAGTAGTTGTAGAGGGAAACCACACGTTGTATCAAAACAACGCCCTACTCGAAGATGCGTGACGGTCTTCCTGAAGAGCTGCCTCTAGAACATCTCAGTGGCGATTCGCCGCCCGATGTAAATCCCAACGCCCGTCCCTACCATCGAGATCATGAATGCGGTCATAGTGCCGAAAAAAGCGCCGAGCCACCAGCCAATGCTCCCTCCAACGAACGAACCAGTGAAGCCAAGTATTTTTGCCATGCTAGGTCTCCAGATATTGAGAGCGCCGCATGACCTTGATGGACCGCGGCGTCCTACCGCAAAGACGCTACTCGGCTATTTTCGGTAACTATCGGCGCATGGCCGAGATGGCCGCGAAGTCTTAGATTCCCGGATAATGAATCCGGCGCGCCAGGATCAGGCGTACTCCACGAAACCACCCACCGTTGCTCCTCTCGACGATGCAGCAGTCGTGAGACGAATCGCGGAAGGCGACGAATCGGCACTTGCCACTCTGTACGACAGATGGTCACAGTCCGTGTATTCGCTGGTGGCTCACCTCCTTGAAGACGCCGATGGCGCGGAGGACGTCGTGGAGGAAAGTTTCTGGCAGGTGTGGCAGCGTGCGTCTTCGTATGATCCGTCCCGCGGGACGGTCAGAAGCTGGCTGCTGACCATCGGCCGGAGTCGCGCCCTCGACCGCCTGCGCAGCCGGAAGCGCAATCCAGAAGACTTTGCCGCCGATCTGACCGTCATTCGCGATCCTCGCTCTGACCCATCGCAGGAAGCCGAAGGTGCGGAACGGAGGCAACTGGTTTACGCTGCGCTCGTCGAGTTGCCAGAGGAACAACGCCACGCACTGGAGCTCGCGTATTTTCGCGGCTTGAGCCAGTCCGAGATCGCCGCCGTCCTTGGCGAACCCCTTGGAACGGTCAAGACGAGAATGCGGCTCGGAATGCAGAAATTGCGCGACAAATTGATCGTGTTGCGAGAGAGCAGGGCATGAGCGACGCAGAGATGAAAAACGATCTGCCGGAGCCACATAAGTCGTCGGAATCCGCCGACGAAATCGTGACGCGCCCGTCAGACGTACCACCCATCGACGACGCGGAACCACGCTTCGACGTCGCCGGCGCAGCACTCGGAGCGCTCGATGGCACGGAAGAATCAGAACTCTACACGGCAGCAGCAGCCGATCCAGCAGTTGCGGCGGAACTCGCTGCGATGCAGAACGTCGCTGCTGAGCTCGCGCGCCTGTCGCCCGTAAAGCCGATGAGCCGCGGTCGCTCCGCGGGTATTCGCTCGAGACTGGTTGCACGAGCTGCGGCAACGCATCTGGGGCGTCCTCCCGTGCGCGTGGCCGCGACGCCTGGTGAGGCGGATCGCACCGCGGCTACGCCGCTCCAAAGAGGGAGCGCCGCTCGGCGCACACCTTTATCGAACCCGTACGCTGCGTCTTCGACAGCGCCGATGGCATCCAAGCCATCTGCGCCCAAGCGGTCGCTAAGCCATTATGTCCCGTTCGAGCCGCAGGCGCGTGCGAGCTTCCGGCGAGTCGCTGGGATGCTCGCAGTCGCCGCAGTGTTGGTGATTGCGGCGATCGGCGTGTACGACTGGGCATCGCGATTGGCGCTGAGCCGGGGTTCGGAAGGCTCGGCCGCGGCGCGCGATTCTGTTCTTGAGCTACGAGTTGCGTCGCTGCAGGCATCGGTAGCGCAGAAGGACAGTCTGATTGGTGTTCTGACCGGGATGCGCACGCGCGTGATCGATCTTGTCGGATTTAAATCGGTCGATCCGATGGCCCGCATGTTCTGGGATCAGAAATCCCAGATGTTCATTATGTACGCATCCAACCTGAAGCAGCCGCCTGCGGGGAAAACCTATCAGGTATGGTTGATAGCTCGCGGCGTAGCGTCTCCGATTTCGGCGGGCACGTTCATGCCCGACTCCAGTGGTTCAGCGGTAATGGCCACAAAACACCCAATGGAGCCCGGCACGCTTCGGCGGATCGCAGTGACCGAAGAGCCCATGGGTGGCATGCCAAGTCCGACCGGCCCGGTTGTATTCACGGGCGTCGGCAGGTAGTCGCTGAACGATCGTTCGGAAAGGTCGATGACTTACTCCTCCGGTTGTCGCTCGGCAATTCGATCAGGCCTGTAGTAAGTGCGTAGGCGCTGCGCCGATTCAAGAGCAGCCGCGCAGAAAATGGCCCATCCGGCACCGATAATAACCCCGCCGAGTACGTCCGATGGATAGTGGACGCCGAGATACAGGCGGCTGGTGCAGATCGCCACAACTACAATCACGGCAAGGACTTGCGTGATCACGCGGATGGGCAGGCGCCAGGTTAGCCGCGCCGTGAGATATGCGATCGTACCGTAGACGATCACCGCGTTCATTGCGTGACCCGACGGGAAGGAGCTACCGACCGCGTTGGTATCCCATGCAAAGATCTGCGGCCGCAGGCGGTGGTAGTGCAGTTTCAGGACGAGATTCAGAGCGAGCCCGCCGATCGTAGCGACGATGAGGAGGGCAGCCTGTCGGCGCTGCGCAGTGAGCCAGAGAAACATCCCGGCAACAAGCGTCATCATTATCACAACCGTCCCGGTTCCGAGTGCTGTCACCTCGAGGGCCGCCGTGGTCGCCAGTTGGGATTGGTGGATTGCCATCCACTGCAGAACCGAGATGTCCAGCGCCGGGGCGGCGCTGGACTGGACGGTTTCAGCAAGTTCGGTAAACATCCACGCTGTGGCTGCGGCGACCAGGAAGCCGATAATTAGAACCAGGCCCAGAGCCGCGGTCAGGTCCCTGGTCCTCTTGATTGTCGCTCGAAGAACCTTGTCAACCGGTCCCGCAGATTGTGAATCCACTCTGGTTCTCAATGTATGCGGCGCCCCGGTTCTGCGCCGTTCGTAACGTCCGGGTCGAGAAAATTCACGGGAGTATCACTCTTGTCACGTAATGATTGACGTCTTCGTAGCACGCCAACCAATCTTCGATCGACACGACAGCCTATCTGGATACGAGCTGTTGTATCGCAACACCGCGCTATCCACAGTTGCCGACGGCGCGGCGGCAGACGCCATGTGTACAGATACAGTGATCCATTCGTTCCTCGATATCGGGCTGGACGATCTTACTGATGGCCATCGGGCCTTTGTAAACTGTACGCGCGAATTCCTCCTTGACGGTCAAGTGGAGCTGCTACCCCCAGGAAAGGTCGTTATCGAAGTCCTCGAAACGGTAGGTAACGACGACGCTGTCGTGACAGCATGCCGCAGGTTGACGCAACGCGGTTATCATCTCGCGCTCGACGACTATGTCGACGACTCGGGTTTCGATGCTCTGCTTGGAACTGTCTCGATAGTCAAGCTCGATGTCCTGCACAAGAAGCCTGAGGAGCTACGAACCGTACTGCAGCGGCTGCGCCAATTCAAGGTCAAGGTCCTCGCAGAGCGCGTTGAGACGATGGAGATGCACAAGGAGTGCATGAAGCTCGGCTTCGACCTCTTCCAGGGCTACTTCTACCGCCGTCCCGAACTCATTACTCGAAAGGAAATCGAAGTCGGACAGGCCGCGATGTTACGGTTGCTGAACATGCTCCGTGATCATGAGACGCCCGATGCAACAGTCGAGAGTGGATTCCGCTCCGACCCAACCCTTACGTACAAGCTGCTTCGTATCGTGAACTCGGCATCGATCGGTGGCCGCGGTATCGATTCCATCGGCTACGCCATTCGCATGGTCGGTCGGCAGATGCTTTATCGTTGGCTTGCTCTGTTGATGATCTCGTCAATGGTGACGGGGAGTGACATCAACGATCAACTTGTGTACGCGGCGCTGCTACGTGCGCGGCTCTGCGAACTCATCGCCGAATCGAGCCCACAGGTACGACATCCGCAGGCCTTGTTCATGACTGGCCTGTTCTCGATGCTGGATGTTCTCCTGCGCATTCCGATGTGCGACGTGCTCGGCAGAGTGAGTGTGTCGGACGAGATACGACAGGCCGTCATGGAAGGGAGTGGACCGTACGCAGAACCTCTGCTTCTCGCCGATGCATATCAGCGCGGCGAATGGGACCAGGTGGACGTGCTGGCTTCGTCGCTGGGAGTTTTGCCGATGCAGATGGCGTGGCTGTACACCAAGTCACTGACATGGGTGAACGAGCAGCTCACTTGTGTCAGAGACGCTGCTGCTGCGTGAGTTCGGAGACTGAAAATGTGCCCGGCGACGCGAAGCTATTCCTCGCCGCGGCGGTCTGACTGACGCCGATCACTGTGCCGGCGTTCATGCTGCTTTCCGCCAGCGCGCGTGCGGAACCATCTCCAGGTCACGAGCAGGGCCACCGCCGCCACAACGAAATCAACTGGCTTGAAAAGTGTCGAGAGGGCGGGTTGCATATCCTCGATCTTGTACAGACCGCCAATCAGTACCAGAGCGACAACCCAGGTGATCACGAGTGGCTCAGCGTGTCGCCCGCGCCAGATTCTCAACGCCGCCCCGCGTACTTATACATCGGCTTCCTGTTTGGTGCCGGAAGCTTCCAGCCGCTCCAGCAGACCTTCAATCCGTTCGAGTCTCGCAATGAGATCCGTTAGATGTCGTTCGTGCGCTGTTGGACTCTCAAGCTCGAACGTGAGTACGCCTCCGGTCTCGAGTCGAGCGACCCGAACGTCCGAGAGATTGGAGATGCCCTGCTTTCTCGCTGCGCGTTCGAGTTCGACGTTGGTGATGAGCTGATGCTTCATGTTCGCGTCAAGCAACTTGCCGTGATGCATGAGTATGGAAGTGCTCCCTTCGATGGCTCTATCAGCCCTCCGGTGCTTGTACAGAATGCGTACAACTACGTAGTTCGCCGCAATCAGGACGACTGCGCCCAGAAGTCCGCCTACGAGGGAGTTGTCGTTACCGATTATTGCGTTCTGGACGGTGTTGGATAACAACAGGAGAACTACAAGGTCAAACGAGGTCAGTTGAGCTAATGTTCGCTTGCCTGCAACCCGGAGAAGCAGGATCAGAAAACCGTACACGGCAACTGATCGAATTACCTTCTCGCCTACTGACACTCCCGGCACGAGCATGTCCGTGAACAGTTGATTAAGCATCATTCCGAAATTTATCATCTACGGGGAGTGCGGCGTGATCTGGAGGGTTCGTTCGCCTTTCAGTGGCCGTGTTGCCGGGCTGGAACGGTTTGGCTTTAATCTTGAAGGCGACGTGGCCGAGACTCCAAGACGAAGTGCGCCCAAGTCATGAAGAGATCGAGAGCGATTCCCGTAGTAATCCACCTGTAATTCGGGGGCGGGTATGTTAGACAACCAGCCACGAGTAATCCAGGCACTGCGGAGCATTCACCGGAAATCTACGGCGGCTGTCGTGCTGGGTGCTCTGATCTTTCTACCTGCCGTCGTGGTTCGGCGCGAAATCTTGCGGAACGCGGCGCTCGCAAGCTGGGCATCACGTTCCGCGATCGATGCAAGGCTTGGTGGCAGCAGCGCCAAGGAGTGGTTAGCTGCAAGACAGGGCGAGACCAGGCTTCTGGCTACCGCCGCCGCCCGCACGCCCGATATCTTCGGCGTGCCGCCGGCTCGCGGAAAGATCCCAATCACGACATCGGATCTGTCGAAATCGCTCGAGCAAAGCCTGAGCGGTATGAACCAACTGCACGCCTACAGCGCGATCTGGTTGCTCGACTCAGCGGGAAAAGTGACCGGGGGCACATCACATGGGCCGCCGTCCGAGGTGCTCCGAAAGGCGGCACGAAATGCTCTTTCCGTTGACTCGGGTTCGATGACGAACCCGTTTTCCGACTCCGGTGGCGTATCGATAGCGTTCGCACAGCGCGTAGAAATACCGGCCCCAGTCGGCGGCGATTCCTCCGCTTCAAGAATCATTGGCTCCGTACTTCTCGTGGCAAACGCCTCGACGCTGCTCGAGGAGCTCGCTTCGTCGGATGACCAATCGTCCGATACAACTTCGCTCATCGTTGGATCGTCGGACTCTGTCACAGCGTACGCGCTCGCGCCAAAACGGTCGAGAGGAAAGAAGATTGGCACCTGGCGGAAAGACCGGGCCCCGGCTTTTGCGCTGGCGGCTTACGCGACGAGCCTCGATTCCTCGGCGAGAATCCATGGCTCGGACGCCGAGTTCAGTTCACGTATCGCGGGAGTTCCGTGGGCCCTGATGCGGGTGGAGCCGCTGACCTCCGTGTTCGACGACATCAATGGCAGGTTAACCACCGAAGCTTCTATTGCGGCAGCAGTGATATTCATGATCGCGATCATACTGATTGCTCGTCGACAGACGAAGCGTGAGAAGGAACTGATTGAAGTTGCGGAGTCCGAGACTCGCTATCGGCTGCTGGCCGACAATGCGACGGATGTCATTGCGCGACACGCGCCGGATGGCCGCATTCTCTACATATCTCCCGCGTTGTACGCAATCCTTGGGTATCAGCCGCGCCAGATTCAGGGACACTACCCATCGGAGTTTTTCCACGACGATGATCCGACGACGATGGATGACATTCTTGAAGTGCTTCGCACGAACAACGGAGTATCGCGCGCTGAACATCGCTTGCGACATGCGAAGGGGCACTACGTCTGGCTGGAGACAGCCGGTCGTGCGGTGCGCGATCCTGTTTGGAACAAGGTAACGGAACTCGTCACCGTAAGTCGCGACATAGGGGACCGCAAAAAAGCGGAAGGTGCACTCCGTGCGTCGGAAGAGGACTACCGCATGCTCTTCCAGGGAAATCCGCTGCCAATGTGGGCCTTTGATGTAGATACATATCGATTTGTCGCAGTTAACGACGCAGCGGTATCGCACTACGGTTATTCCCGCGACGAGTTTCTCGCAATGACGATATTCGATATCCGGCCGGAGACCGACGTGCCGCGTGTCCGCGAGATGGTCACCTCCGCGCGTACTGGGTTGTTGAACATCCCGGGCGTTCGACACCGGAAGAAGGACGGCGGCATAATAGAAGTTGATATAACGGTTCATGAATTGGAATTGAGCGGTCGAATGACCCATCTCGTACTGGCGAAGGATGTGACCGACGCGAGACGTGCCGCGGCAGCGCTTCGCGACTCCAACGAGCTCATCCGCGCGCTGTTCGACAGTGCTCCACTGGCGATCATGGCGACAGATCTGGAGCACCGTGTGCTGCAATGGAATGGTGCTGCTGAGCGATTGTTCGGCTGGACGGCAGCAGAGATCATCGGCAAGCCCTATCCACTGGCGCCATCGGTGATGATTCAGGATGTTCATCGTATTCGCGACAAGGCTCTCGAAGAGGGTACGTACATAGATGTTCATGCTCAACGGATGCGGAAGGACGGGTCGCTTGTCGACTTGAGTCTGTCAGTTGGCGTGATTCGAAACGCGAGGCTTGAACCTTCCGGCTTCGTATTGTTAGCTGCAGATGTGTCCGACCGGGCGCAACTCGAAGCGCAAGTTCGCCATGCTCAAAAGATGGACGCAGTAGGACAGCTTGCCGGCGGTGTCGCGCATGACTTCAACAATCTGTTGACAGTAGTGGCCGGTTACGCTGGCATTGTGCTGTCGGATCTGGCCCCGGATTCACCAATGCGGGCTGACGTTGCGGAGATACTCGCGGCATCTGATCGAGCCGGTGAACTTACGCGTCACCTGCTCGCATTCAGTCGCCAGCAGATATTGCGACCGCGGTTAATTGATCTGAATCCGCTCGTGACGTCAATGGAGCAGATACTCCGGCGTGTGCTCACGCCGAATACCGAATTGGCAATCCGCCTGGATCCATCGCTCAGCAGTGTCAATGCTGACCCGGGGCAAATGGAACAGGTGCTGATGAATCTCATCCTCAACGCACGCGATGCAATGCCGGATGGTGGAACCATTGCGGTTGAAACGCGTGATGCCAAGCTCGGCGCTACGGGTGAATATCGCGTCGATGGCGAGCAGGAGGATTGCGTGACGTTGAGTGTGAGCGACAACGGCCATGGGATGACGAGCGAAGTGCAGGCCCGCATCTTCGAGCCGTTCTTTACGACAAAGTCACGCGGTGAGGGAAGTGGTCTCGGGCTTTCGACTGCGCATGGGATCGTTGCGCAGTCCGGCGGCCGCATGACCGTCAGCAGCAAGCCTGGTTCGGGAACGACCGTCACCGTCTGGCTACCGCGCGCAAAGGCAACCGCAGTCGCTCCAGAAACGGACGGCGGATTCGCGGTCGGTGCTGCAAGCAGTGCCGAGACAATTCTGCTTGTGGAAGACGACCCCGCGGTACGCATGACGACGAAGCGACTCCTTGAACGTGCCGGATACACGGTGCTGGAAGCGTCGGATGGCAGGGAAGGGCTGGCGATCCAGGCGAGTCATCCGCACGGTATTGATCTTCTGTTGAGCGACATGGTAATGCCCGGGATGAATGGCAGGGAGCTGGTTGCTCTGCTCCACGAGCGCGAAGCCGACTTGCCGGTTCTGCTGATGTCGGGATACGCAGAGCATGTTTCAAGCGACCCGCAGTTCGCGCAGAACAGTTCGTTGTTCATCCACAAGCCGTTCACGCTGGATGCGTTGTTACAGAACGTCCGACGCGCGATCGGTCAAAAACCGCATTCGTCGGAACGCGAATCCCACTGAGCGAACCTGGCGGTTACGCTACTGGAAGATCGAAGGCCATCTCCGTTCCCTGTGAAACCCGGCTCGTCGCAGTAATTGATCCAGTGTGTGCCTCGATGATTCCTTTTGCTATCGCAAGCCCGAGGCCCGCGCCGGTCCGAGTCGTGTTGCGTGCCTGCCAGAACCTGTCGAACACGTGGGGCAGGTTTTCTTCGCTTATTCCCTGGCCGCTGTCGCGAACCGAGAACCGCACGCTGAATGGTCCGCACGCCGTCGCAGTGACTTCGATAGTCCCACCAGCTGGAGTGAACTTGATGGCGTTGCCAATGAGATTTCCGAATACCTGTTGCATGCGCTCGCGATCGGCCATCACATCCGGCAGACCGCTGTCGGCATGATAGGTCAGTGTTACCTGCGCTGCCGTCGCAGTAGAGGTCATCGCATCAGATGCCTCGCTGATCAGCATGTACGGTGAGACCGGTTCAGAGCTGATCGAGAAGCCACCAGCTTCGATCCTGGATACATCGAGTAGATCCTGAATCAATCGGTTGGCACGATCGACTGCTCGTTTTATGATCTGTGTCTGCTGCAGAGCTGCATCTGGAAGGTCGTTCAAAAATACTTCGGCGAGGTAGGACGAACTGAGTGCGATTGTGTGCAGTGGATTGCGCATGTCGTGCGACACGATTGCAAGCACGTCGTCGCGCGCCTGTGCAGCGCGCTGTGCCGCACGATAGAGCCTTGCGTTCTCCAGGGCGCCCGCGACAAGGCGTGCTAGCTGACCGAGGACTCCATCATCACTCCCACGATGAGCCCACACGTCGAGTACGATCTCGCCAATCGGACCGCCGTTCCTACCGAGTAGCGGAACATTCATCGGCGATGATATCTCGTGAGGTTCATCCCCCTCGGCGGAGTACCAGCCTTCTCCACCCTTTTCGTGGGCCAGTTCCGCAGCCACGGCATCGGAGAGCCTTACCCAGGCCGCCGGTGCATCCGTAATCAGGCACGCATGTGTTGATGCTGCATGCAGCAGCTGCCCGATGGTCTCAGCGTCGTTCACGGCAACCGCCGCGTCGGCCAGACCGCGTAGCTGGTTTGCATAACGTTCCTGAGCCGCGCGCGCGGCCGTAGCCTGCCGTTCCGCATTACCAAGCCGAATCGCCGATCGTACGACCTGGCCTATTCGCTCCGGCGAAACGCTGGCCTTGGGGACGTAGTCGGTTGCGCCAGCCTTCATTGAGTCGAGCACTGTCTGCTCATCGCCGAAACCGGTCAGCACAATTACCGGTGTTCTGACTCCGGCCTCTCGAACTTTCCGGAGCAATGCAACGCCATCGCTGTCCGGGAGACGAAAATCGAAAAATGCGCAGTCGAACACCGTACCGGTAATCTGCGCGAAGCCATCAGCTGCTCGTTCGGCTTCGACGACAGTAATTTCACCCAAACCGGATTTCGCGAGCGCGCGACGGACGGCAAGTCGATCTATCTGATCGTCGTCTACCAGTAGTAGTGACAGTGGCTGGCCGTTATCTGGCATCGGATTGCGCGGGTTTGTACTGTTGGCTCAACGCACGTCAGGCATCTCTACGAGCGCCCAGTACTTGTTGAGCGCCGCCATCACATCGACGAAATTCACAAATGTGACTGGCTTGAGCAGATATCCAGCGACGTTAAGGTCGTATGCCTGTACCTTGTCTCTGTCATCGTCCGACGTGGTGAGAACTACGACTGGAGTTGGTTTCAGTTCGGGATCGGCACGGAGTGCTCGAAGGAATTCGATGCCATTCATCTTCGGCATGTTGAGATCGAGCAGGACGAGTCTGCGATCCTTCGGAACCTTGTCGCTCCTGAGCAACTCCAGCGCCTCAAGTCCATTGTGTGCTACGAATAGCGGGTTGGTCACGTGTGCACGCTCCAGTGCGCGTCGCACGTTCATGACATCGATGTCGTCATCCTCAACGAGGACAAGATTCATGGTTCGTTCAGTAGTCATGCTGCTGCGTTCTCCTCGGCCGCCTTGGGCCATTCAAATGTGAAAGTCGCTCCCTTTCCGAGAGCGGAGTCGAGTGTGATGGATCCGCCGTGAAGTTCAACGGTCTTTTTCACGACAGATAAGCCGATGCCCGTTCCTTCGACGCGATCCCGGGATTCGAGCGTCTGGAAGATCCCGAATATCCGCTCATGGTATTGGGGTTCGATACCAGGGCCGTTATCCGCGACGCTGAAAGCGTACTTGTCACCCCGGTCCTGCGATGAGACTCGTATCGTTGCGCCCGGCCGCCTGTTGTATTTGATCGCGTTGTTGATGAGGTTCATGAATACCTGTTGCAGCGGAGTTCGTTCTGTTGTGATCACCGGCATTGACGTTTCGATTTCGATCTTCGTTTCCTCCGGCGGTGCAAGCAATTCTACAATATCTCTGAGAAGCACGCCAACATCGACCGTTTCGATTTGCGACCGGACGCGGCCAGCGCGCGAGTATTGGAGTATTCCGTCGATCAAAGCCTCGAGACGCTGAACGCGACCGCGAACCAGAGTCATCTTCTCGACGACGTCCGGCGGCATGGACTCGCCAAGATCCTCCTCGATCCACTGCGAAAGGTTTGCAATTCCTCTGAGCGGCGCCTTCAAGTCGTGTGATGCAACGTACGCAAACTGGTCGAGCTCCCGATTACTTCTGGCCAGCGCTGAAATCAGTCGATCCCGCTCGCGATCGGCGCGCTTGCGTGCGGTGATGTCGCTGAAGGCAATGACGGCGCCGACTGTACGACCGTTCGCTTGAATCGGAGACGCGGTAAACTCGACCGGAATGGATCGTCCATCCGCGGTCCAGAACACATCGTCGGAGACGCGTGCCGGCACGCCAGTTTCCGCCGCTATATGGATGGGACATTCGTCGGCTGGGTACGGTGAGCCATCCGGTCGACTGTGGTGCAACGTTGAGTGCACATCCTTTCCGAGCAGCGCCCCGCGATCGTATCCCATCATGCGCGCGCCAGCTTTGTTGATGAAAGTGCAGTTGCCGGCTTCATCCATGCCGTAGATCCCTTCCTCGGTGGACTGGAGCAATTGCTCGACCCGCATGAGCGCGCCTTCAACCGTTGTGTTCGCGCGATGAAGCCCGTCGTTGGTCGCAGCGAGTTTCTCGGTGAGAAGCTGTGAATTCTCGAGTTCTTCGGACAGTTTTGCTGATTGTTCCTCAATCGTATCCTTTGCGTCTTCAAGATCTTTCACGCCGGACCTGAGCCAGAGCATCGTGACCACAGAAAGCGACGCCGCAAGCAGGCTTCCGAGTACGACGATGAGGATTACAGCGCGCTTTCGACTGTCGTAGATGTTCGTACGGGTATCGAGGAGCGCGGCCTGGGTGTCCTTCAGTTCGGAGATGAGCTTCCGGGCGCTGTCAGTCAGGCGAGCACCGTGGCCCGAAATCACGATTTTGAGCGCTGAGTCATGCTTTCCTGTTTGCGCCAGGACAATTGTCTCGTTCATCTCGACCAGCTTGGCGTCGGCGATCTGAGACAGCGAATCGATCCGTGCCTGTCGAACCGGGTTGTTGGTTGAGAGCTCACGAGTGATTGCGAGTTCATGATCCAGGTCGGTTCGCGCCGAGTTGTACGGACGTAGATAACTGGTATCCTGGGTCAGGATGTACCCCCGCTGCCCCGTTTCTGCGTCCACGATTGTCGCCATCGCGCGGTCCAGTTGGACCCGTACCGCTTCCGAGCGCCGGACAGCATCTGCTGCTTTGGCGGATTCCAGAAGCGCGTACAGCGAGGCGCCGCCCACCAATAGAATCACGAGGGCTACGCCGAGGGCAGCGGTTAGCTTGAGACGAAGTGACACGTGTAGTCGAAAGTGAAAGGGCCGAAGTGTGCTACTTCGGCGCCTGATTTGATACGGCGCGGCCTGGGGCCAGGCCGCGCAGGGTCTTGCAATGCTATTATTGGGCCTAACCCAAAATCTGCCATGTTAGAGCTGACGCCGCTGCATATTGCCGTTACCAGGACAGCCCGGTACTACCAGATCGGAACCACGAGCAACCTCGTCAGAGACGTCTGGATTGTCTGTCACGGGTTCAGCCAGCTGGCGGCGGATTTTGCTGTTCCGTTTCAGAGCCTCGACGACGATTCAAGATTGATACTGGTGCCAGAAGGCCTGTCGCGGTTCTATCTGGATACCAGGCCCGGACATACCGGCACCAGCAAGGTCGGAGCCCTGTGGATGACCCGGGAGGACCGGGACGCCGAGATAGGCGACATCGTCAACTATCTGGATACGCTTTACGAGCGGATTTTGGGACAGCTCGCCACCCACGGTGTCACCCGGGACCAGATCCGGGTCCACGCACTCGGTTTCTCTCAGGGCGGCCCGGCGGTGTCGCGCTGGGCTGCCAGAGGATCTGCCGTGGTCGACCACCTCGTGCCTTGGGCTCACGCAATTCCTCAGGATGTCAACATCAGGGCCCTTGGCGAGCGCCGGCCCGATCTGCATATAGACATGGTTTACGGGACGCGCGACCGGTTTGTTGGTGAAGACGCCATCGAGGAGCAACGCACCATTCTGGAAGCCAGCGATGTGCCATTCCTGATGCGGGCCTTCGAGGGTGGTCATGCGCTCAACTTGGCAATGCTTCGAGAACTGATGGCGGAGTAGGCGCTGACAAGGCATCATCCCGCTGAAGGTCGGGATCCATCNNGCGGCGGTATAGGCGGTTAGGTTTGGAGACTGGCCGTCCAGCAGGCAAGAGCGGCACACGGCACCGTGGCCAAGTGGTAAGGCGGGAGACTGCAAATCTCCTATTCGTCAGTTCGATTCTGACCGGTGCCTCTTTGAGGGATTCAGATCTCTGGACCAGCATCGCTGCGTAACTGCGAATGCAATGCGTCCCGGCGATGGCACGAACGGAAGTCTTACAATGGAACTGGTCTCGCCAGACTCTCTAAGAAGCGTGCTCGAATGACTCGGTGTCTCCGATCACAGTACGATCGTGCTTTACAGCACATCTCAGTGGATCAGTCCGGTCGCGCGAGTAAATGTTGAGCTGGATAACGTGGGACTGGGCAATCGCACGCACATACTTGATGGTGGATACGATGCATGGAAGGCGGCCGGAGGGTCAATTGATGAAAAGAACATGGCAATCGTTGACGACCGTGCGCCGGAATTCTATGACGGATCCGCCCGCGGTCATAGCGCTGCACGCGCCGGACACATACCGGGGGCACACAACGTTTACTTCCTGACGCTGGCCGATAGCGTCAAAAACACCTACCTCACGCCGCAGCAAGCGCGGGCCAAATTGGTGACCGCCGGAGTGTTGCTGGATAGATCAGTAGTTGTGTACTGCCACATCGGCCAGACGGCGAGCGTCGATTACGTGCAGCTGCGACGGCTTGGAGTCCCGGTCAAGTTATACGATGGCTCGTTTGAGGAGTGGAGCCGTCACACAGATTATCCGGTTGTGATGGGGAGGCTTCCCTGACAGCATTTCAATCTCACGACGAGAGTTTATTATTGGATGCAATTGTTCCTGTCTAACGCAGGCGCAATGACCACGCCACTTGCGCTCCGCCGCGCACAGGAGTTATCGACGCCGGAAGGAAGACGCGATTGAAGACGTTGTTCGGGTATGCATGGTTGTACCGTTCGAATAGCACGCCCGACAGGGTTCCAACTCCCGCGCCGGCAACCACGTCGCTCGCCCAGTGCATGTTTTTGTACATCCGGGCCACTCCCACAAGCGCCGCAACGCCATAACTCGCCGGGGTCACGTACTTCGCCGCGCCGGGCCATGAATCCTTCACCTCGCGACTCGCCGCAGTCGCCGCAGCGAACGCCACCATCACGTCGCCCGATGGAAATGACGCGTAGTCATCGTTGGTGAAGCCCTTCCCCGGATGGAAATCGTGCGGCCTGGTCGGATCCACATATGGCCGTGCCCGGCCGACGGATCCCTTCAATACCTCGGTGACGACACCACCCAGCACGATCGCCTCCCCCATGTGCATGCCAAGCGTTGCGATCGGCCGCGAGTGCATCCCCAACCCGACAAAGTACGTCCCCGCGCTGAAGGCGATCGCACCGGGATTGCCGATGAAGTTGATCGCGTCCAGCGTGCGCCGCACGCCGGTATTCGATTGTAGCCCAGGTCTCTGAAATGAATGATCGATGGAGCGGTCCGCTGACATGAGAGCGACTGCTGCCGCAGCCACGCCAGCGCTCACAGCGGCATCCCGGGACGTGAACAGCGCTGGGCGCGGATGTGCAGAATCAGGAGCTACAGTGGCCTGCGAGATCGCCAATTGCGAGCAGCTCACGGTCGCGATGCTCACGCCTGCAAGGATGGAGAGCGCGCGGACAGTTATTCGAGTGTGAATCATCGTGTTGATTGGGATTGTTGCAGCTGCTGTGAGATCATGGTCATGTGAAATCTAGACGCAATCCGCGTCACGGTCTCAGGGACTCACGGCCTACGTGACATCTTCATGACAAACAAAGCCGGTCGGCCATCCCGGCGCCGCTATCGAGTGTCAGAGCCACGTTCGCTGCCTGTATTGCCTGTATTCGTCGCCAAACGCCCTCTCCAGCATCGCGTCCTCTCGTCGGGCGCGACGCAGCTGCACCGGAACACTCACGAGAAACAGTGCGAAGAACCAAGGCCGCCCGAGAAACAGAAAAATCCCGACCGACAGCAGTTCGGCGAAGACGTAGATCGGATGACGAATCCTCGAGTACAGCCCCCGCGTCACCAGATGTCGCGCTTCCAGCCGAGCCGTGAATGCACTGCCAAGCTGATAGCGCGCCAGCATCCACAATAGGAGCGACGGGAGGGCGATTGCCAATCCCGCCACGTGGCGCGGTCGCCAGACTCCTCCATCGATGTACTCGAAGGAGAGCCAAAGCAGCACGCAGCAGGTCGCGGCGACGATGAGCGGCGTCACCCGGTGCAGCNNTCCTGCTTCAGTGGCTTCGCCCGTGATGATCGAATCGCGGATTCCGGCGCGGCACAGCCGCCAACGTAAGATCGACGTAAACCCGTCTCGGCTGATTGAGGTGGACACCAGTGCCGCTGGCTCCAGCCGCTCGATCTGAGCGGTTGGCGCGACGGAAAAGCGTTCATGAAGCGGACGCGCGGCGCCAGTGGATGCGGCGATCCGCACAACCGTCTCGCGGACGTCACCATATTTAATAGTTCGTCGCGCATCCTGCGAATCCTGCAACGGATCGACCGATACCCCGCCCAACGCCATCGCCACTTGAGCTCTAACGAAAGCCTGGACCCGGAGGACTGGGAGACGTTCCGCGCGGACGCCCACACCATGCTCGACGACATGATCGGATACCTGCAGCACCTTCGAGATCAGCCGCTCTGGAAGCCGATGCCCGTCGGGTTCCGCGAACGCTTCGATGCGCCACTCCCGGCGACGCCAAGCGATCTCGCCTCGGTACATCGCCGCTTCATGGACGAGATCCTCCCATACGGCGGCGGAAATCCGCATCCGGGATTCATGGGCTGGGTTCAGGGAGGTGGCACACCGGTAGGGATGATCGCGGAGATGCTCGCTGCCGGACTCAACGCCAATCTCGGCGGCCGCGATCACGCCCCGATAGAGGTTGAGAGGCAAATTCTCCGCTGGGTCCGCGATCTCGTCGGATTCCCTGAAACGGCCCAGGGGATTTTCGTCACCGGGACGTCCATCGCCAACTTCATCGGTGTCCTGGTCGCGCGCACGCATGCGCTGGGTGCAACGGCGCGTCGCACGGGAGTCCTGGCTGGCAGCATCACTGCTTACACATCCGCGGCCAGCCACGAGTCCGTGACGCGGGCGATGGAGATGTCGGGGATCGGAAGCGACGCGTTGCGTGTCATCCCGATCGACGACAGCGGCAGGATGCAGCTTCCCGCACTGGTCGCATCAATTGCTGCCGATAGAGCCGCTGGACGCGTTCCGTTCCTGATTGCGGCCTCCGCGGGAACTGTCGACATTGGTGCGATCGACGACCTTTCCGGGCTCGCCGACATCGCCGAGCGCGAGCAGACATGGCTGCACGTCGATGGCGCCTATGGAGCACTCGGCATGCTGGCACCGGACGTCGCACCGCTACTGCATGGCATCGGGCGCGCGGACTCGATCGCATTCGATTTTCACAAGTGGGGACAGGTTCCGTACGACGCCGGATTCATCATGGTGCGCGATGGTAGCATCCAGCGTGATACGTTCGCGTCTTCGCCGGCCTATCTCACGCACGATACGCGCGGAATGGCAGCAGGTGATTGGTGGCCGTGCGACTACGGGCCGGATCTGTCGCGCAGCTTCAGAGCCCTCAAGACCTGGTTCACATTCATGGTGTACGGCTCCGACGCACTCGGAGCGACGATCTCTCGCATGTGCGCGCTTGCGAGAGAGCTAGCACGCATGGTCGAGGCGAACGCGGAGCTCGAGCTGCTGGCACCGGTGCAGCTTAACATCGTGTGCTTCCGTTACCGCAGCGACGATCCCAATCCTCTCAATATCCGAATTGTGGCGGATCTGCAGGAAGGTGGCGTCGTCGCGCCGTCGTTGACGCGCGTGCGAGGTGAAGTCGCCATCCGCGCGGCTATAGTCAATCATCGCACGGAGCTCCGCGATCTGCAAAGTCTCATCCGCAACACGCTCGCGCTTGGCCGCGCGGCCGAGCATGGCGAGAGCGCCTGATGTCACCAGTGGAGATTCAGGATCACGGATCGGTCCCCACTATCCTCGGGCTCGCCAGACTCGCCCGTGTGATCTATCACGGCGAGGATCGCGGTGCAATAGTCGCGTCGCTCGCCTCCCGCATCTCGGCGAATGCCGAAGACGCAGCTGCGCTGATGGATCTGTCCACGATAGTCCAGCTTACTGGTGAGCGAGAGAAAGGGCTCGCGATTCAGGCGGTCGCGCTGGACATCGCTCGCGTATACCGCTGCGTGCACGGCAGCGGTAGTGGCCTCCGCGTTCTCGCGTTGTGCGCGCCGGGTGACTTCATGGCGAACACACCGCTCGACTTCCTCCTCGACGAATCCGACACCACGGTGTATTACGCGCACGTCATGGCCGCGCTGCCGTTACCGGACCCGCTCCCGGATCACGATATTGTATTCGTTTGCGCTGCCGAATCGGACGAGAACAAATACCTGCTGGCCCGACTCGCCGACGCCGTCGCGACATGGCCCTGCCCGGTAATCAATCGTCAGGCGCACCGCATCGCAGAGATGACCCGGGACCGGATGTGGCAGCTCTTCCGCTTCGTTCCCGAGATCATGGCACCGCGCAACGTACGCGTCCCGCGGGAAGACCTCCTGCGCGTCGCCGATGGCAGCGCATCGCTGACCCTACTGCTGCCTGACGACCACTTTCCGATCATCGCGCGGCCGGTTGACTCTCATGCCGGCAACGGGCTCGTGAGAATCGGCGATACTCACGAGCTGCACGACTATCTTCGCGGCGCCGACTGCCCCGAGTTCTATATCGCCTCTTTCGTCGACTACAGCAGCGCCGACGGCCGCTTCCGCAAGTACAGGATAGTCTTCATTGCCGGACGCCCCTACCTTGCGCACCTTGCTATCTCCACCGAATGGATGGTGCACTACCTGAATGCCGGTATGCACGAGAGCGCCGACCGGCGTGCGGAGGAAGCCCGCTGCATGGAAGGGTTCGACGAGGACTTCGCCGCGCGGCACAGCGTCGCGCTCGGAGCCGTTGCGCGGTTGCTCGGACTGGATTACTTCGCGATCGATTGCGCAGAGACACGCGATGGACGTCTGTTGTTGTTCGAGGCTGGAACCGGAATGATCGTCCACGCAATGGATTCCGCCGACGTGTTTCCCTACAAGCAGATCCAGATGCAGAAGATCTTCCGCGTGTTCGGAGACATGCTCGAGAAAACGGTCAATTGCTGACCCGGCGCGGCTGCGCTCGACTCTCTCGTCATCGTCGCGATCGCACGGGGGGTGTCGCGCGCGCACCTCGGCAGCTGGCAAGCTTCTGGATTCGATGATCAGGGCGGGAGTCATCAACATTCCTATCGCGTCAGTGCCGTCCAATATGCCGCTATATTCTCACCGCATGACACCCTCTCGCACCCTCCCAACGCTTTCGGCCCGACGGTATGTCCAGCCGCTCCGCGAGGGAGGGTCGCTCCCCGCCATTGTCGACACCGATGACGGTCTCTTCGTTGTAAAGTTTCGTGGTGCTGGCCAGGGCGCCAAAGCGCTCGTCGCGGAGCTCATCAGTGGAATGCTCGCCATGGCGCTTGAGCTGCCAGTGCCAGACCTCGCGCTCGTGCAGCTGTCGGAGACGTTTGGTAGAAGCGAGCCCGATCCGGAAATAAGTGACATCCTCCGCAAGAGTCACGGTATCAACGTTGCGCTTCGTTATCTCGATGGCGCGTTCAACTTCGACGCAACTGCAGCCGGTGATCTGATCGACGCGCGACTGGCTACGCGCGTTGTCTGGCTCGATGCGCTTCTGACCAATCCGGATCGTACGGCGCGCAACACCAACATGATGATCTGGGAACGCTCACCATGGCTTATCGATCATGGTGCAGCGCTGTACGCACACCACGACTGGGCCTCCGTCGATACGGCGCGTGTACACTCGCCGTTTCCTCTGATCCGCGATCACGTACTGCTCACTCACGCACAGGACGTGGCTTCGGTCGACGAGCAGATGGCTGCAGTACTTACCAGTGATGTCGTATCAGGTGTGCTGGAACAGGTGCCGGATGCGTTGCTTGCTGACGCAGCCTTCCAGGCCGATGGTGACACGCCGGCCCAGGCGCGCGCGCGCTACGCTTCGTATCTGAATGAGCGTCTCGCCAGCCCGCGTGCCTTTGCGCTTACTGCCTCCAAGGTGCGTGCGGAAAAGCTGTCAGAGGTGCCGCTTCAACGAACGGCTCGGCGGTGATGCCGTGACACCGTCTGATCACACGATTCCATACAATTTTGCGGTGCTGCACGTTGTGCCGCATGTGCATATCGGCTGCAAAGTGCCTGTTGGCGTGATACTTCACGCCCCCACTGAACAGTTCGTGGGACTTAGAGTTCTGGTGGAGCGCGCGGCCCTCGCCGTGCGCGCACCGTACGTCGATGTTGAGCTGCTCGTACGCTACCTGACAACCTTCAAGGCTGCATCGCTGGCCGATGACGCAGGCGGTACGCTGTCGTTCGGATCACCTTCCGAACGGTTCCACTGGCTTACCGCTCCGCGGTCAGATGTGATTCAAGCGGGACCTGTGCACGAAGGCGTCTGCAGCGACGTGAATGCAGAGCTTGATGCGTTGTTCCTGGAACTGGTTGTGTGAGCGCAGAATAGTTCTATTCCCGATGCCGGTATGAGACGAGTGTGACAGCTATTGCGGATCCGATGATCCAGAGCGGCATCGCAACCAGCCACGCACTCATGGTCGGGCCACCCCACCGCTCAAGCCCGAAGACTGCCGCCTTGAGCCCGTACGATCCATCCCATATTGAGCGTAGCGCAATACTCATGTCCGGCAGGCCGAACGACGCGGACACGCCGATAAGAACCCAGAACGCGAGGAAGAGTCCCCCGATCCAGCGCCAGGCGTGATCGCTGCCTATTACGGGTATCGATGTCAGAAGATACCCGAGCGTCGTAGCAGTGAAGGCTAGAATCCACTCCCATCCAGCGCCGGCAGCAACACGATTCGGGTCACCAGTGATCAGTGAAATACCGACGGCCAGCCCAACCACGAATATCAGATACACCGCCGTTGCAATCATCAGCCACGCCCAGCCGCATAGAAATTTTACGATTGTGTGCGGACCGCGCGCTACCGGCATCGTCCAGTGGTATGCACGACGCGACGGATCTTCTGACCGCCAGACGCCGAACGGAATGAGGAACGCCATCGCGAATATCGGTACCGCTCCGGCCGCTCCATAAACGAACCCACTGCGTCCGCCGGATGACGGATGCATGTGCACCATGCGAATTGTGCTGGCGAAAATAAGGATCGCAAGCACGAGCAGCGCGCCAAGGTAGAAGTATGCTTCAGTCCGAATGGCAATGCCGACCGCGCGAAATTGTTCGGCTGCTACAGTGCGCGGCTCGGGAGTCGGGTGCAATGTGGTTGATGTCATTGGATGTCAATCGTTCGGGTTGAGTAGCGCCAGAGTAGCGTCGAGCAACGAGAGTGGTGCTACCTCCCGGACAGTTCCGCCTGCGGCTGTCAATTTCTGCAGTACGTCTGCTTCCTGACCCCACACCGTCCATTGAACCTCACGAGCTGACGTCACACGACGTAGCACGCTTCCGTTGAGCGACGGCGCTCCTGCCCACCGCTCCGGCACCTCGACTCGATATCGCCGCAGTCCTGCATCCAGATCCGTACGCGACATCTGTGCACGCAATTCACCGTTTCTCAACACACCGATATGATCTGCAAGCCGTTCTACTTCTTCCACATGATGAGTGGAAAGCACAACAGTCGTCGGAGAATCGGCCAGATGGTCTGCGATCACGCCCAACGTTTCGTCTCGCATAAGCGGATCAAGTCCGTCAGTGGGTTCATCCAGCAGAAGCAGTGGCGGCCTGTGCGCGAGAGCCATTGTAAGATGAACTCGGCGAGCCTGACCCTTGGACAGAACGCCGATCTTCCGATCCATCCGAAGCTCGAACTTCTGCGCCAGCTTGGTCGCGTAGTCCGCGTCCCATGTCGGGTAATACAGCGCGTGGTGTTTCAGCAGCCGACCAACGCGCATCCAACCGTAGCCCCAATCTGGTCGCTCAGGTACGTAACCGATATTCGCGCGGACCTCTGGCGCACGCTCCCGACAGTTGAGGCCAAATACCTCGGCAGTGCCCTGGTCTGTGCGTACCAGGTCGAGGAGTATCTTGAGCGTGGTGCTCTTACCGGCACCGTTCGGGCCCACCAGTAGATAAACAGCGCCGACCGGGACTTGTACTGACACATCGCTGAGAGCAACCTGATCTCCAAATCGCTTTGTCAATCCTCGTGTATCGACGGCGAGATCGCCGCCATTGATCCGCGTTGGTAGGGCGGTCGTCATTGCGATTCCTCGCTCGAGCGTTGGTTGTCGTGGATGCGTATCGCTTCGATCAGTTCCTCGACGGTCAGTCCATTGCGTCGTGCCTCGTGCAGGGCGCGCTCGGCGACGCCATCGGCAAGCAGGCGCCGCTCGGCTCCGCCCTGCTGTCCGGGGCTCGCGTAGGTGCCCTGTCCGCGGCGAACGTAAACCATCCCCTGTCGTTCAAGATCGCGATAGGCTTGGCTTACCGTATTCGGATTGACCCGAAGCTTTACGGCCAGATCACGCACTGATGGGAGCGGATCATCGGCCCCCAGCGTCCCGAGAACAAGCGCCCGCCTGACCTCGTCGACTATCTGAACGTAGATCGGCCTCGTGTCCTGTGGGTCCAACGAGATGAGCATAACGTGGGTGTTATGGTGTACCGGTTACCTAGTACACTATATCTCATCTCGCGAACTGTCAAGCTCGGTTCTTTCGGACTCTTTTCACGAGGCTCGGAAGGAAGGACAGGAGTATCAACACGCCGCCGGCTATGGACGCATGGAGTAGCGCGATCCGCCGGGCTCCGGCCACACCCGATAGCAGGGAATCTGCGAAATACGTGTAAGCTGCGGTCACTGGCAGATCGCCGATCATCGTCCCTGCCAGGTATGAGGCGAAATCGAGCCCGACAAGGCCGGACGCGAAGTTCACGGCGGTGAATGGAACCACCGGAATGAGTCGAAGCCTCAGGATCGTCGAAAAAGCGTGCGAGTCGGCGAGTCTCTCAAGCGCGTAGATCTTTCGGCCGCCAATCCGCTCGATTGCGTCCCTTCCGAGGAATCTTGCCAGCCAGTAGCCGCCAATCGCCCCGATTGTCGCCCCGATCCAGTTGAGGAGAGTTCCGAGCTCGAAACCAAATACTGCGCCGCCGGTCAGCGTAAGGATCGAGCCGGGCACTCCGAGCGTACCGGCGATCGCGTAGAGCAGCAGAAACAGCGGTATGGCATACGGGGCGTCCCTCAGCCCGCGAGCCTGCTCGGCGAAAGCCTTTATTCCGCCGTGGGTCAGTTCCAGATGATGTACAAAGCCAAACGACGCAACCAGTATGATGACGAGGAGGCCGAGCTTGGCGCTCGCTTTAACTGTAGCACGTTGCATGGACTTACAATATGCACGACAACTGGATCACTTTGGATACGAAAACCGGAGAAATTTAGCCGGTAACGGACATTCCACTATTCACTCTCAGGGACTCAAGCACGTGAGCAAATCGGTGCATCGTTTCATTGGAGCTGTGATCACCAGCTGCCTTGCGATTTATGGTACTCTTGGTTGCGCATCAGCTACCGTGCCCGCGAGGACTTCCCCCAGCCCAAGTTCCGGGAGGGCTGCTACAGTTGGGTCAGACCGCTCTGTCGAGGAATCGCAGGTGCGTATGGTGATGTCCGCGCTTGCAGATGACTCGATGGAGGGTCGTATGACCGGGTCGCGTGGCTCGGCCAAGGCGGCGACATTTATCGCGCAGCAGATGGGCGCAGTGGGTCTGGTGCCTGCTGGAGATAGCGGCTACTTCCAGAGAGTGCCCATAGCACTGACTCGCCGCAGCAATGGTCAGGAGCGACTTTCACTGCTGACAGATTTCGCTTCGCTCGACACTTTTCCGGCCGATAAGCGCCGGCCAGGATTGAATGTTGTAGGAATGATCCGAGGTAGTGATCCGGTGCTGGCGCGAGAAGTTGTACTCGTTGACGCGCATTACGACCATCTTGGAATCGGCAAGCCTGTCAATGGCGATTCGATTTACAACGGCGCCGATGACGACGCATCTGGTACGACTGCCGTCATTGAAATCGCGCGGGCGATCGCCGCAGGTCTCCGGCCGAAGCGCACAATCCTTTTTGTTGCCACTACAGGAGAAGAGGTCGGTCTGCTCGGTACACGATGGTTCATCCTGCACCCACCGGTCGCGCTAACGTCGATTGTCTCGAATCTGGAGATCGAGATGATCGGTCGCCCCGATTCACTCGCTGGCGGCCCGGGACGCGCCTGGTTGACGGGATACGCCCGATCGACGATGGGTGCGATGTTTACTGCAGCGGGATTACCGATTGTCGCGGATGCGCGACCATCCGAGCACTTCTTCGAACGAAGTGACAACATCGCCTACGCGCAGATGGGCATTCCGGCGCACGCGCTGTCGACGTACAACATGCACACTGACTATCATCGTCCATCGGATGAGTTGTCACGGATCAATTTTCGTCACATGACGCAAGTGATTCAGGCGGGAGTAGGCGCTGTCCGCATACTCGCCGACGGCGCTATCCCGCAATGGAACAAGGATGGCCGGCCTGCGGCACAGTAGATGACGGTGCCTCAGGGCTGAGCGTACGAATACAGGTTGTTTATGCGGATTGCCCTGTAAGCAGACATGTTCGGTGATCCCGGCGCGTTGTCGAGTTGCATTCGATTGACCAACGTGCCATCAGGTGCGACTTCATCGAACAACCCCGCATTGGTCCACGCAACTACCGTGTTCCCGTTTGACAGGCGCTGCACCGAGCCCGTGAACTCATTGAACAGTGCCGGGCTTGGCATGTACTGCCAAACCATCGTTGCCGTTTTCGCCGATAGATCGAGCGCGTATTCGACAGCTCGTGAAGTCTGCGGAGTGTGCGTGACTCCATTGTCGAATACGAGAAGGTGCCCATTTGGCAGCACGCGCACGGAGTGCTGCCCACCAAATCCATTCATCGGATCATTCACAAAGGTGAACTGATTTCTCGCCCCCCCGAGTTGCCAGACTACAGCATGTGTTGCCATGTCCAGTTTGATGATGGCGCCGAGGTTGCGAAAAGAGACGATCAGCCCTCCATCAAGATCGAAGTCGATGGAATTCGGGTGATCGATCGATGGATCCGATGTCGGGGGATCGATCTTGTCAGTGTGCGTCCAGTAGTTCCAGCCCTGCATCACGGTATCCACAGCCCCTGTTGTGCCAATACGCAGAATTTGATGACCGGCGACCTGATCGGCTGCCCCGCCGCCATACGCGGATTCATCGACTGTGCGAATGTCATATCCGAAAAGGAAATCGGCTATGCGACGGCCGTTCGCGTCGCTCTGCACCTGTAGCTCATGCCCGTCCGTGTACGGACTTCCGATCGCAGAAATTGCGCGAACTGAATCACCTTGTGGCGTCAATTCTACAAACGCTCCGGCCGCTGCATTGTCGCCGATTGAATTTCCAACGAACACCGTAAAGTCCCCATTCGTCTGCTGTTTGGCTTCCTGCACATCGATTTGCCCGAAGTCGCGATACCAGCGAATTCTTCCCACTGAATCGAACGCAAGCAGATAGCCGTGATGGTTCGGTGCAGCCAGTGAAGCAAGTGTATAGCCGGAGGACGGTGGCGTTCCGGAAATGAGCGCGAGACTGACAGTCGCGAGTGCCTGAGGCAAAGGCGGCGTCGAGAAATTCGTTGCTGCTCCATTCACTGTGTTTCCAGCATAGCGAGTCTCGAGGAGTATGGCATAGGTAGTAGCAGCTAGCAATCCGAGAGCCGTGATTTGACCGCGTCCGGCGGGGAACCATGGCGTTACGCCTTGATCGGTGCCATCGGCTGACGTGTACTGAGCGCGAACGGAGTCTGCGGAGGTGGGTGCGAACGAAATGCGTGCAGCGTCATTTATGGCTGCGTCGGCGCTAATGGTGGTGATGTCGACCGGCGCTGCGGGGCTCAATACGTCGGCCTGAGTCAGGCTGTCCGAGCATGCGGTTACAAGAACTCCCGACAGTGCAAGGAGCCTCAACGACCCGAGTGCGCGATGTTTCATGGTGCCATTGCCAAAGTAAGTACGCTCGGCGTAAACACGTCTGTCGTGTATCGCCGCCCTCCTTTGACGTCAGCGAAACGCGACTTGTTAGCGCTCGTGCGATGTCCACGGCCACGGCTGCTTATCAGCGTGGCGTGGTCCGAAGATCTCGTGGAGCACCTGTCGAGGGTCGTCGGTTGTTACGACGGCGTCTAACCGGGGTGCCAGTTCCACGATGCGCGAGAAGTCGCGGTACCGTCCGTAACTGTGGAAAAAGCCCCACGGGCCGCCGTGGCTCGCCTTGCCGAGCCCGATATCCGGCAACAGTAGGAATTCCGCTGCATAAAACAGATTCAGCGTCCTCGAGCGAGGCAGATCACTCTCGACGACCCCGTACGGAAGGGTGCCATGCTTGCCCCACTGGACATCAACTGCTGGCTGGCCCTTACCGATCCACAATGTGTGCAGGATATCACCGTGCCAGTACGTCCACATTTCTGTGGCACGGCGCGAGCCCGGATCGTAACCGACCCACACTTCCTCAGCATCGCTCGCCTTTGCCCAGGGCACCCACTGGCCATTGATATCGTGACTCCAGAGCAGATGATAGGCGATGATGGGACGCGTAGGATTGACTACAGCGACGACTCTCTCGAGAGCGAAGGGCTCATCGCGCTGTACGTGCAGCACTGGCGCTAGTGCTCTGGCGAGCACGATATCGGCTGCACTGGACTGGTCCGGTAGTGTTGCGGGAACTGGCGGAAGCACGACGTGTGGTCCACACGCTGCGAGCACGAATGCTGCGGCGCAGCCGAGTGTGCGTCTTACCGTGGCGTGGTTCACGCCGGGTGGCTAGCCTTCATTGACAGCCACGGACTCGCGCAACGTACGGAGGCGCGAGACGTAGTGTTGTTGTAGTTCATCATCGCTATCCTCGACGTACTCCGATGATTTCTCTCAGTTTTGTGAGATGTTGAACCGTTCGCCCTACTCAGGAACTTACGCAGTGTTGTGGGTCGCGCTCGTACTGGCCCTGGTGGCGTCAGCTGGCATTGGTGCGTTCACTTTCAGCCCAGCGACGATGGCGCGCCACATCGCGGAAGGCTTTGGCTGGGTCACCGTGTCCCCCGCAGATGTACTTGGTCGCAACGTATTTCTTGAATTGCGACTTCCGCGTGTATTCCTTGCGGCGCTGACCGGAGCGGTACTCGGCGTTTCCGGCACGCTGATGCAGGGAATATTCCGCAACCCCATCGTGGAGCCCGGCCTCGCCGGGACCTCGGCGGGCGCAGCTCTCGGAGCCTCCCTGGTATTTGTATTTGGAGGTACCAGTGCGCTTACGCGGCCTCTCGGTTCGCTTGCCGTGCCGATTCTGGCGTTCATCGGTGCATTTGGTGCGACGATGCTCGTGTACCGAGTCTCGACATCTTTTGGCAAGGTCAACGTCTTCACATTGTTGCTCGCCGGGATCGCCGTTAACGCTGTTTGTGGCGCGGGGACGGGTTTTCTGTCTTATATCGCGCGTGATCCACAGGCCCGAAATATCACGTTCTGGAATCTCGGTACTTTCACGACAGCAGACTGGCGCGGCGTTGAGATGGTCGCTGTGGCATTTGCCGGTTGTTTCGCGATTGCGACGCGGTACGGAAAGGCGCTCAATGCGCTGATGCTCGGCGAAGATGAGGCGGCGTTCCTCGGGACGGAACCCGAGAAGTTGATCCTTCGGCTCATCATTGTGAACACAGTGATGGTCGCGGTTGCTACGGCAATGGTGGGTGTAATCGCATTTGTTGGCCTTGTGATCCCGCACGTGCTCAGAATGCTAAAGTCATCGGATTACACATTTCTTATACCGGCCTCAGCGCTCCTTGGCGCTGTGATGATGTCGGTGGTCGATATCGTCGCACGTATGATCATCCCCCCAGCGGAACTGCCAGTCGGGATTATTACAGCCGTTGTTGGCGCGCCGGTTTTTTTGTGGATCCTGTTGAGACAGCAACGCAGTGGCGCAGCTACCTTTTATGGTTGAGGTCGTCGGCGTCGACTATCGCGTCGGCAGCAAGCGAATCCTGGATGGCGTCACGGCCCGGTTCCGGCGCGGGCGGTTCAACGTCATACTCGGTCCGAATGGCGCAGGTAAGTCGTCTCTTCTCAAAATTGCGACTGGTTTGCTAAAACCATCGAGTGGAACGGTGAACTACGACGGCAAGGCAGTTGGCGACTTTGCGCCAACTGAGCTGGCCCGCAGACGCGCTGTCCTGTCGCAGCACGTCGATCTCGTTTTCCCATTACCGGTACGGGATGTGGTATTGATGGGTCGGTATCCGCATTACGGCCGATCTCCTGCTGCGCGCGATGTCGACATAGTTGAACGCGCACTGGAGATGGTTGGGATGGCGGACAGACATGAGCAACATTATCCAACACTATCTGGTGGCGAACAGCAGAAAGTTCAGCTTGCCAGAGTGCTTGCGCAGATCTGGAGTTTCGACGGACCAGCTGAGCACAAGTATCTCTTCCTTGATGAGCCGACTGCCAGTCTCGATATTCACTATCAGATACATCTGCTTGACATCGCCCGTGAGCTGCTTCAGCACGAATGCACGATTGTCGCGATTCTTCACGATCTGAACGTCGCGTTCCATTACGGCGATACGTTCTTTGTACTGGATGACGGCAAGCTCGCTCTGGAAGCTGACGACGCGCGCGAAATTTCCACCGAACTTATCGAGAAGGTCTTTCGGGTCACCGCGCATCGGCTCTCCGATCCGGAGAGCGGTGAGGATATCTGGCGGTTCACGATCTAGCTGCATGAACGAAAAATGGCTCCGCTTCCGCGGAGCCCTTTTCGTTCATGCTACGTTGCCCCGCGTACTACTCGTAGCGCAGAGCGTCGATCGGGTTGAGCGCTGCAGCACGTCGCGCCGGCCATACGCCGAACAGGACGCCGACGACTCCAGAGAACGCGAACGCGATAATCACCGCACTCGCGGAGATGGATGCATTCCAGTTGGCGATCTTCGTCATTGCAAGCGCGCCTCCACCTCCTATCAGGATACCGCCTATGCCTCCCAACAAGCACAGTACCACAGCTTCGATCAGGAACTGAAGCAGAATGTTGAGGCGCGTTGCTCCCAGCGCCTTTCGTACGCCGATCTCACGTGTCCGCTCAGTAACTGAGACAAGCATGATGTTCATGATTCCGATTCCGCCCACGATCAAACTCACTGCGGCAATGCCGGCGAGGAGGTACGTAAACGTCGCGGTGGTTTCACCCAACGTATTCAGGAAGTCCGCCTGACTGCGAATATTGACGTCGCTTTCAGTGCCAGGCCGCAGCCGGTGAGCTCGTGCCAGGATCGACTGCGCCTCTGCCATGGTTGCAGTGACCAATGAATCCGATGGTGCGAGAACGTTGATAGTGCGCAACTGATCTCGACCATAGATGCGATACCGCATCGTCGTGATAGGTATCAACACTTGATCGTCCGGATTGCCGAAGCCGGTGCCCTGTCCCTTCGGAGCGAGCGTACCAATAATCTTGAACTGAATTCCCTGTATTCTCACAGTCTCACCAATGATCGACGCGCCATTCGTGATTCCGAGATCCTGTAGGACTGCGTCACCGAGGACTGCGACCATCTGGCTACCCTTGTCTTCGGCATTGGTGAACATGCGTCCCGACGCGAGTGTGTACAACCGAACCGTGAGGTAGTTCGGTGTCGTACCGTATATGTTCGTGTTGGTGTTCTTGTTCAGGTACTGCACCTGGGCCTGTTTCTGCATTTCAGGTTCGACTTCGGTGATCAGCTTCGCATTTGCGCGGAGCGCTTGCGCATCTTCCATTGTCAGTAGTGCGCGATCCGTAGCGGAGGCTGTTCCCCGGGAGAAGATCTGTCCCGGGGAAATGGAGATGAGCGTTGTGCCGAGCGCAGAAATTCGTGCCTTGACGGCCTCCTGCGCTCCGTTTCCAATTGCAACCATCGCGATTACCGCGCCCACGCCGATAACTACTCCAAGCATGGTGAGGATCGACCGCATTTTGTTGGCGCGAAGCGCCGTCATTGCGATCGATACCGTTTCGCCAACGGGCATCATGTCTAGCGACCTCCTGGCGGACGGCCACCACCACCACCACCACGCGGCGGCGTTGTGCTGCTGGCACCCGGCAACGCACCACCTACCATGGCCTTTGCACGTGCACTGTTCTTGTCGCGGGACGCTTGCAAGGCGATGGTAGCGAGTAGTGCTACCTGATCACCTTCCTTCAACCCGCTTATAACCTCTGTGTAGTCAAAGTCACTGACACCCAGACGAACCAGTCGTGGCGACCACCCCGTCGCCGTCTTGACGAACGCAACAACTGGCTGCCCAATTGCAGCTCCGCCAGCCTGGCCGCCGGCTGCTCCGCGCATGCACGCGCGAGCAGTGTCCGCGGCTACGCCAGCTGCTTTATAGATCGCCTCGCTCCTTGTGCGCATTGCCGTGGTATCAATCGTTCCAGCGCGCATCTGAGACCGGAGTGAATCGAGCTTTGCGCGTGCATTGGAAGCAGTGAACTTCTTCATGACGATAGTGCAAACAGAATCGGGCACGGTTATCCCGCCGCCACCCATACCGCCGCCACCGCCGCCACCGCCGCCACCGACGCCGCGACCGCCGCGACCGCCGCCGGCGCCGCGACCGGCGCCACCGTTGCCACCGCGAGCGCCGCCAGCAACACTCGTCGATCCACCACCAGCACCACCGAAGCCACGACGCGGGCTCAGAGCGTTCATCGTATCGACACTTACACCCAGCTCTGCGCCGATATCCGGAGCGTCCTTCATGCTTCGCACGGCATCGTTCGGAACTGTGAGAACGTTCCGTCGGTCCTCTGTGACGATGGTTACTTCACCGTTCATGCCGGGAAGTAGTGACAGATCGGAGTTCGGCAGCGATACCCAGACCGGGAACATCGTCACGCTATTCTGAATGACCGCCTGCGGTTGCACCTTTTCCACCGCGCCCGCAAACTGACGGCCAGGGAAGGCGTCGATCGTTACGGTCACAGGCATTCCTGCATGCACATTGCCAACGTCAGTCTCATTGACGAGTGCCTGCATGCGGACGTGGTGCAGATCGGCGACCGTCAGGATGGTGCTACCACCGCCAACGTTGCTCGTTGCGGACGACACCACCGTTCCAACCGCTGCCGTCTTGCTGATGACGGTTCCGGTCACCTGCGACTTGAGCGTCGCGTAGTCCAGATTCTGCTGCGCAGTGTTGAAAGCGGTCTGTGCCGCAACTAACTGCGACTTGGCATTTGCAGCGTTGATAATCGCAGTCTCATGTTCGTCTGCGGTAAATACTTTCTGCGCGTACAGATCGTCGGCGCGCTTCAGCGCCGCCGTCGTGACGGTTACATTGGCACGTGCAGCCGCTTCTGCCGACTGAGTGCGCTCGTAGTCGTTCTTGAGAAGGCGAGTATCGATCTGAAGCAGCAGGTCACCGGGCTTTACTTGCTGCCCGATCTCAACCGGCATCTTGATGACGAGTCCCGATGCCTGCGACTTCACGGGCACCGTGTCTTCGGGCTCAACCGTGCCGGTTGCCTGCGCCGTTACTATAATGTCGCGACGGTCGATAGCAGCAGTCGGTATCGCGGTCTGATCATTTGACTTCTTGCTGCATGCTGCAACTGACGTGATTGCCAGTGCGAGGAGCAGCTTGCTACGTCCGTTCATCGTGTGACTCCGTTGGATCCGGTTGTGACGGTCGAGAGTGGCTGCCCAATGAGCGCTTCTATTTGCGCGGCCGCCAAACGTACTGTGTTGTGGGCGGCGATGAGGTTTGCTTGTGCCTGGTTCAATGTCGTCTGAGCTGTGAGCAAGTCTACGATCGTTGATAGTCCTAGATTGTACCGCTGCTGCACGACGCGCAGATTCTCCGTTGCGGCGGCGACTGATGCCGTCTGGACGATGACCTGTTCCTGTCCAAGGTGGAGAGCGTCGAGGTACTGCACGGACAGCTGCTGCGCGCCAAGCTTGGCGTCCCGCAGCGTTGCCGCTGCGTTGGCCTTGTTGATGTTGGCATTGGCAACCTGTCCTTCCCTCGCAAAACCATTGAAAATCGGAATGCTCAGCGAGAGGTTGAGCTGGCCGCTATACACGAAGGGATCGTTCCCCAACCCGTAAGCCCCCGCACCGCTGCCGCCGCGCGAGTAATTCGCGCTGATCGTTGGGATGTAGGCTGCCTTCGCTGCCTTGCGCCGCTCATCCGCGGCGGCCAACATCGCTGTCGCCTGCACGATGTTCGGCGCCAACCTGGCTTGCGCCACAACTGCCGCGCTATCGATATGTATCGTGTCACGCGCTATCACCGCAGGGTCGTTCAGGGCTGCGGATATCGGTATGGAGGAGCCAACCAGCCGCGTCAGTGCTGCATTCGCATCGCGACGCTGATTCTGCGCCAATCGCAGTGCGAGCTGGGCGTTGGCAATCTGCACAACTGCTGTCAGCGAGTCCGAAGCTGTTGCAGCACCCGCAACAACGCGGCGGCGAGAAAAGTCGAGCCCCTGCTGTGCCTGCAGGAGTTGCGCCCGCGCTGCCTGTTCGCTCTCGAGCGCGGAAAGCGAGGCATAGAACTGCTGCTCCACGCTCAACGCCGTCGCAAATGACTCCGTCACGGCTGCTGCCTTCGCTGCCGTGACGTCAGCTTTTGCGGCGCGCAGGTTTGGAAAGTTCGCGGCATTGAACAGCTGGGCGCTGAATCCGAGTGTGTTACTATAATTCCAGCGATCTCCAGCGATCGTCACGGTCTCGCCGGCCGAGTTGACTCGTGTCAACGACCCCGTCCCGGTAAACTGACGCCCAGCGCCGAAGCTGGCACTGATGCTCGGAAGAAACGCACCATACGCACTGCGAACTGCCACGTTGCTCGACTCCACACTGCCTAGCGCGGCAATCGACTGGGGCGAGTTCTGTTGCGCGAGTCGGATGGCTTCCGCCAGCGTCACCGGCTGAGTGCCGGCACTCACGGAGTCCTGACCCATCGCCGAACCCTGCGCCCCCGCTAGAGCGGCTGGAAGCGCCGTAAGCCCCACGACGAGCAGGCACCGGCCTCCAATCCGTCGCGCGGTCCTGATGTTCCATAGTCCGGAAATCATTCTTGGCTGCAATTGAATTTTCATGAAAGTTGTCTGTACCGGCCGTCTGAGCACTGTGCAGTCGCGACAATCGTGGTCTCGACCGGCTGCTTCTTCGCTTCCGGCCGTTCGCCGGAGGGCCGGAAAATATCCGACCCATTCTCATATTGATTACAGATTGCTAGCCCAAAACGTTTGGAATTGGGCTAATCGACTGACGAGGCAAGCCCCCGCCATCGACGTCGCCTGATCCCGCTGCCCGATCCCGCTGCCCGATCCCTCGCTGCCCGACCTCGCTGCCCGATTTTTGCAGGAGCATAGTTTAAACCAACTCCGCGCTTCGGCGCGCTTTACGGAGTAAACGATCTCATGGGTACCGGTTTAGACAAATCAAATAGCAAGCAGCAGCAGCCCAGACGTACCACAACCGATGGACGCCGACCTTCCCCGCCAAACTCGAGTTCAGCACCGCTGCAAGGAAGGAATATTCCCGGTCGGCTCCGGGATTACCCGGATACGGCACCTGTGTTCGATCGCAAGTTCCAGGATCGAATCGCCATTTCCGAGAAGCAGCCGTCTCCACACACCCTCGACGCTGCTCGCGTCGCACTTGAAATCCTCTTTGGCCCAGTTGACGAAAGGTCGTTCGCGGTCCAATTCTGGGACGGCCACACGGAGCCGGACGATATCGCTGCCAGCGGCTTCACGCTTAAGCTCAACCATCCGGGCACTATTCGCCGGATGCTTCGCCCCCCATTCGAGCTCTCAATCTGCCAGGCGTACATCGCGGGAGATTTTGACATCGTGGGTGACGTGGAGCGCGCTGCCTCGCTCGAAGGAAATATCCGCGGCGGACTGGCCAACCCCTTCCACCTGGCCAAACTGACTCGGGCGCTCCTGGCACTTCCCACTAACGACACCCCCGCGCCTCACCCGCCCGCCAGGGCTCCCGACCAGGGCGCGATTCACACCCCTCAACGCGACGCCGCCGCCGTTCGGTCTCATTACGACGTCGGGAACGATTTCTACCAGCTCTGGTTGGATAAACGGATGGTTTATTCGTGCGGCTACTTCGCAACTCCAGATACTTCACTCGACGACGCACAGGAGGCCAAGCTTGACCACATCTGTCGAAAACTAAGATTGACCCCAGGGGAAACGCTTCTCGACGTCGGCTGCGGCTGGGGTGGTCTGATAATGCACGCAGCAGAACGGTTTGGTGTCAGGGCAGTTGGAATAACGCTCAGCTACGAACAGGCCGCTTTCGCGCGCGAGCGGATCGAAGAGCGCGGTCTCTCGTCCCAATGTAGTGTTGAGATCCGCGACTACCGGCATCTCTCGCCGAATCAAGAGTTCGACAAGATATCCAGTGTCGGCATGGTCGAGCACGTCGGCGTCGCCAGACTTCCCGTCTACTTCGAACACCTGTACTCGTACCTCCGGCCCGGTGGCCTATTGCTCAACCATGGCATCGTCCACGCGCCGAACCATAACAAGCCAAGACTGCGCGACAAGTTGTTCGAACGGATTTGGGGCAACAACGAGTTCATCAATCGGTATGTATTCCCGGATGGCGAGTTGCCAGAGCTCTCGCAGGTGATAGCCACCGCTGAGGCCGCTGGTTTCGAGACGCGCGACGCGGAAGCTCTGCGCGAGCACTACACCCTCACGTTGCGTCACTGGGTCAGCCGACTTGAGAGAGCGCGCGCGGCAGCGGTCCAATCCGTGGGAGAAGAGGTCTATCGCATCTGGCGGCTCTACATGGCTGCCTCGGCGTATGGATTCTCTTCCGGTCGTTTGAGCATCGACCAATTGATACTCGCCAAGCCAACGGCAGCTGGCGCTGTGGACATACCTCGCACCCGCGCTGATATCTACACATGATACCAAGGCATTTACACTTGTTCGCATGATCATTGACGTCCGCATGCCGATGCGACTGAGTCTCCTAGCCCAGCTTTTGATCCTCGCAGTCGCGCCGGCATGCGCCGTGGCTCAAGTCTCCACCTCTGATACCGCAGCGCGTTCCGTAGACATATTTCCCCGACACGACGCAATCGCTGCGGCCGTGTTCGTCCTGGGCACCCTTGCAATAATGCCGCTGGACAGGCGCATCGCCGAGCAATCTCAACACGCGTCGCTGCAGAACAACACTGTCCTCAACCACACGATGACTACGGTTCGCGACGTCGGGGAACCCGGCGCGATCATACTCGCTGGTGCCACATACCTGTATGGTCGTTCAGCCGATTCGCCGCGTTCCGCCGAGCTCGGCTTGAGAACGATCGAATCGATTGGCGCCGCGGGCTTTACGAGCCTGATCATCAAGAGTGTCGCCGGCCGGGCGCGGCCGTACGTCGTTAGCGACACAAACCCGCATGATTACAAATTCGGACGCGGTCTTCGCGATGACAGGTACACTTCATTTCCATCCGGGCACGTCACAACGGCGTTCGCTGCTGCTTCTACGGCCAGCCAGGAAATCTCATATCTGTGGCCCCAGGCGTCGCACCTCTGGACTCCCATTCTCTTTACCACGGCATCGCTAGTTGGAGTCGCGCGAGTTTACGAAGACAAACACTGGGCGAGCGACGTAATTGCGGGCGCGGCTGTCGGGACTGTTGTCTCTCGAATAGTTGTAAAATACTCGCGATCACATCCGCGGAATGCGATCGATAGACTCCTGTTGCCTGTCGGCGTATCGCAGGCGAGCGGATCACCAGGCACGCTACTCAGTTGGAACTATCAATTTTGAAACGCCGTTTGAACTGCGTGCGCGACCTGTTACGGCGTATTCATAAGCGCGAAGGTTAGCTTGTCGGCAATCTCGGCGATGAGTTTGCTCGTCGGCCGGTAGCCGTGGCTGCTCTGTGTTTCGACCCGCACCAGAGTCGGCTTCATGCAGTTCTGGGCATGCTGAAGAGCGGCGATGTATTTGTACGTGTGACTGGGAACCACTCTGTCGTCGTGGTCAGCCGTCGTTGCCAGCGTCGCCGGATAGCAGCTGTCGGGTTTGATGTTCTGCAGCGGAGAATACTTGACCAGCACGGGGAACATCGCTTTGTCCGATGAAGACCCATACTCTGTTGCCCACGCCGCGCCACCGGTGAATTTATCGTAGCGCAACATGTCCATGACCCCCACAGCGGGGAGCGCCACGGCGAATAGATCCGGCCGCTGAATCGATACCGCGCCCACCAGCAGGCCGCCGTTCGATCCTCCCTGAATAACAAGTTTGCTCGCCGAAGTATATCGCTGTGCGATCAGGTACTCTGCTACCGAAATGAAATCGTCGAAGCTGTTCTGTTTGTTTGTGAGCATTCCAGCTTCGTGCCAGGACTCACCGTACTCCCCACCGCCGCGAATGTTCGCAGTTACAAATATCCCCCCTTGTTCCAACCATGCTGGAATTGTGGGAGAGAATGCAGGCTGAATGCTGATGTCAAAACCGCCGTATGCGTAAAGCAACGTGGGATGTGATCCATCAAGCGTCGTTCCTTTTTTCATTGTTATAAACAGTGGAACTTTGGTTCCGTCGCGAGATACTGCGAAGACCTGCACCGTTTCGTAAAGAGTCGCGTCGAATGTTAGTTTGGCCTGCTTGAATGGAGTTGTCACACGGGTATCAACGTCGTATTGGTACACGCTCTCCGGCACAAGTGGCGATGTGAAAGCATAGAACATTCGTGTCGTGTCGTTGCGCGCGCTGATGCCACTGACGGTTCCTACACCGGGGAGGGGAATGGCGCCGAGAGGCAGGCCGCGAGTGTCGAATACGCGGACGATGCTCTTTACGTCCTCGAGGTATTGCACTACGATGCGACCGCCTGCCATTGTCGCACTTTCAATCGCGGAACCCGATTCCGGTACGATCGTACGCATGTGCGCACGATCGGGGGTCGTCAGATCCAGTGCAACTACTCGCCGCCTGGGCGAGTCGTCGTCGGTTAGTATGTACGCTGTGGTCCCAATGTTTCCAATCACCTGAAACTGGGCGACGTCTTCGCTTACTATTGAAGTCAGCGGCGCTGTAACGTTGGGATGCATCGGATCCCCAAGGTCTGCGACGTACAGCCGATTCCGATTGTCCGCGCCGGGGCTCGCCGTGCAGAACACGTAGCGACCGTCCTCCTCGACCGCGCAGCCGACGAAATACATCTGCAGTTCGCCATTGCCCAGAATTGGTCGATCCTTCGACTGGTCCGTTCCGACTATGTGATAGTAGACGGCATGGCCAGACAATGCGGACGAAAGAGCAAGTCCGGCCGGAGGCTCCGGATAACGGGAATAGAAGAACCCGCGTCCGTCGCGAGTCCACGAAATCCCGGAAAAACGAACCCACTTCAAAGTATCGGCGACGTCCTCCATCGAGCTGAGATCCCGAACGTGCACCGTATGCCAGTCAGACCCACCCTGGGCTAACGAGTAGGCCAGGTAATGTCCGTCAGGCGACGGCGACCAGTCTTCAAACGCTATGGACCCATCCGACGATAGTGAATTCGGATCCAGAACCATCACCGGCGAGCCATTTACGCTGTCTCGCATGTAAAGCACCGACTGGTTCTGAAGCCCCGTATTCTCTCTGTAGAAGATTCGCTTTCCGCTCACCATCTCCGGCAACGCAACGCGCGGATAGTTGAACAACTCTGTCAGTCGCGTGCGAAGAGTGTCGCGCAGTGGAAATTGGGCCAGATATGAATTGGTGAACTGATTCTGAATCTTGATCCACGCATGTGTCTGAGGACTGTTCAGGTCTTCCAGCCATCTGTACGGATCAGGTACCGTTGTGCCGAAGTAGTTGTCAGTGACAGCGTCACGAATCGAAGGAGGATATTTCACTCGTTGGGCATTGAGTGTCGACACCGACGCAACGCTGGCAGGGACCAGCAGCACGAGCCAACGCGGAAGAAGAGCGGGGAAGTACAGCACCAACGAAGCATACGCTCGCGTCAGCCGCGAGTGAACCCGCTAGGCTGTCTTCTTCTTGCGCGTCGCGCTCCGAGTCGTCGTCCTCGTCGCCGACTTCGTGCGCCCCCGGGCTTTGCCGGCTGTCTTCGCCGGCTTCCCTTCGGCCAGACTCTGGCGCAGCCGAGCCATCAGGTCCACCACCTTCCCGTCGTCTCCGGTGTCCTTGTCCGCCTGCGCGCCCTTGAGCTTCTTGCCGTGCATTTTGGCACGGATCAGCTTCATCAGATTGGCGCGATACTCGTCTGTGTATTTCTCTGGATCGAACTTCGCAGCAAGGTTCTCGACGAGTTGCTCCGCCATTTTAAGTTCCTGTGGGCGCACGCTCGCGGACATTGAAAAATGGATCTCGTCGATCGGAACCAGTTCGTTCTGGAAGCGCATTATCTCGAGTGTGAGCGCGTCGCCAGTGGCTTTGATGCCAACAAGATGCTGCGTGTTCCGCATCACGATTTTACCAATCCCGACCACTTCTGCCTTTCGAATGGCCGCACGAAGTAGCGCGTACGCCTTCTCGCCTCCCTTGGTCGGCGCCACGTAGTAGGGGGTCTCGAAGTAGCGAGGGTCGATCTCATCCTGCTGTACGAAATCAAGTATATCGATCGCCGAGGATTTGCCGAGCGCAGCCTCCCGAAAATCGGCGTCCGTCAGCACCACGTACTTGCCCTTCTCGATCTCATAGCCCTTTACAATGTCCTCCCACTCCAGCGGACCGTCTCCCTTGGTGGAAAAGCGCTCGTACTTCACCGGAGAGAGATCCTTTTTGTACAACAGCCGAAAACTCACATGATCCTGGCGTACAGCCGGGCGCAATTCGACCGGAATGCTGACGAGACCAAAGCTCAATGACCCCTTCCAGACACTCGCCATAATGCCGCTCCCCAATTTGAAGTCCAGGATTTGCACTGCAGAACGGAGGCAAGACGAGTGCCCGAGGTCAAACCGGGCTGGCCGCGCTTTCTTGCGTCTGGGCAGGGGTTGGTTCATTTGTTCGATTAACCATTTCCAAGCAAAACGCCAATGAAACCGAACAACCGAGCTCCACGCCTTATCCTCGCCCTGTCCGCCGTCGTTGCTCTGGCATGTGCTCCAGCGCCGCGAGTCGCCGCGACACCGGCTGCAGTCACCAGCACCCAGTTATCGGCAAATGACGTAAAGTGGAGTCGGACGTCGGCGGAGCACCGCGCGATCTTCATCGAGACCTACCAAGCCGCCGCCGAACGCGTCGCGACGCTCTCGGCGGGCCACCAACCCGCCACGTGGGGAGTGATTCTCGACGCAGACGAAACGGTCCTCGATAACTCGGAATACGAACTCGGTCGGGTACCGTTTGGTGGTTCCTTCGACGCTCCAGCGTGGACACGATGGGTGATGGAGGGCCGCGCTCCGGCGCTGCCCGGCGCTGTCGCCTTCACGAGCCGCGTCCGCGAACTCGGCGGCAAGGTGGTCATTGTCACAAATAGAGACGACGCCGAGTGCCCCATAACACGCAGCAACCTCGACCGGGCAGCCATCCGTGCAGACCTCGTGCTCTGCAAGACGACCACTGACGACAAGAATCCTCGGTTCGACGCGGTGCAAAACGGTAGCGCGGCACCCCACTTCCCAGCTCTCGCCATCCTGGAATGGATTGGGGACAACATCCAGGATTTCCCGCATCTCAAGCAGTCCATTCGCGATGGATCGGACGACGGATTCTCACGATTCGGAGACTCGTACTTTGCACTGCCCAACCCGATGTACGGTTCATGGCAGTCCAACCCGTTCATGTAGAGCGCAACTGGGAATGACTCGGACAACGCGCGACTCGAAAGACGAGATTGAGCCGATGTATGCCAGTGTTGGTCACGAGATTCCCGTCGGCCGCAACTGGACATTCGAGCCCAAGTACGACGGAATCCGCGCGCTCGCATTCGTAAATTCACGCGGCGTCCGGCTGGTCACGCGAAACGGGAACGACAAGGCACTTCAATTCCCAGAGATAACCACTGCGCTTGCCCAGTTGGCAATACGCCTCGGCAAGGCGTTTACGATCGACGGCGAGATTGTTGCCGTGGTCGGAGACGGCGTGGCGCGCTTCCAGGCTCTTCAGGGCAGGATGCACATGAAGGGTAGCAACGAAATCGCGATCGCGGCAGAGCACATGCCAGCAGCACTCGTTGCTTTCGACGCGGTGAGCTATGATGGTCGCGATATCACCACTCAACCGTGGACAGAGCGGCGCGAAGCGCTCGAGGAGATCCTGGGCGGCCTCGCGAGTACGAAGGCCGGACGTCCCCGGGATTCCGTTGCACAATACCTCCGTCTTTCTCCAACGAAACACGGCGGTGCAACGATGTTGCGTCGTGCCCGGGCTCAGGGTTGGGAAGGAATCATTGCGAAACGAACAGATGCGCCATACCGACCGGGTGTTCGCTCCGACGCATGGCTCAAGCTCAAAATAGATTTCGAGCAGGAATTCGTCGTTGGTGGATTCACTGCGCCGCGAAAGTCACGAGAGGGCCTGGGAGCGCTTTTGCTCGGCTACTTCAATGCAAGCAAGAAACTCGTCTACGTCGGGCACACTGGTGGCGGCTTCACCCGCGTTGGCCTGAGAGAAATGCGACAGGAGCTGGATCGGCTGACTCGAAAAACGTCACCCTTCGAATCCGAGTTTCACACCAATCAACCGGCAACCTGGGTGCGGCCAAGCCTCGTTGTACAGGTCAAATTCAGCGAATGGACCGCGGACGGTCGCCTCCGGCAGCCGATATTCCTGGGAATTCGCGAAGACAAGAAGGCGAAAGATGTTACGTATGAGGGTGAAAGTATCCAGCGCAAACTGGATGCTTGATTCGCACGTCTGTAGCGAGGATGTGCGACACTCGGCTCAACAAGTTGCAATACACGGGAGGTTCATGCGGTTGAAACCACTTGCACTCGTCCTCGCACTTGCTGTCTTGAGTGCCGCAACGGCGTGTAACAGGTCGAAGTCAACTGCGGCCACGCCGGTTCCAGTTACGACCCTTGACGTGGTTAATCAGGGAGTTCCAGACATGGATGTCTACGTGAGCGGAACTCCAACTCCTTCGCTCCTTCACCTCGGCGTGGCGCCTGGGAGCGTCACGACAAAATTGATCATACCGGATAGCATAATGGTCAATGGCGCTGCCCGTCTGAAATTCCTCGCCGACCCAGTGGGGAGGGTGCGCACTTCTGTCAGCAGCACGATCGTCGTGCATCGCGGAGACATTGTGACGCTCAGGATTCCAGCAGGCTGACGGCACCCAGGCAAATCGATTGACGATTGCGCGTCGTCGATCGACCGCTGCTGGTACCTGTATATTCATTCGTACCAACCGTCTTCCAACAGGATCATGACCGACGTAGCTCTACCAACGCGCGACTCGGCGCTCGCGCTCATGCAGGAGTACACCGCATCCGACTCATTGCGCAAACACATGCTCGGCGTCGAGGCAGCCATGCGCGCGTACGCTGAGCACTACGGCGAGGATATCGAACGGTGGGGGCTTGCCGGCCTCATGCATGACTTTGACTACGAGCGGTTTCCGAACGCGGGGCGCTCTGCCACTGAAGAGCACCCAAGCGAGGGCGTGAGAATTCTACGCGGGCTTGGCTACCCGGAAGACGTACTTGACGCGATCATGGGGCACGCCGCGTACACCGGAACGCCGCGCGTATCGCTGATGTCCCGAACGCTGTTTGCCGTGGACGAACTCTCTGGCCTTATCACGGCAACCGCCCTCGTCAAGCCATCACGCGCGGTTTGTGACGTGGAGGTGCGATCCGTACGCAAGAAGATGAAGGACAAGGCGTTCGCACGCGGCGTGAGTCGCGAAGACGTCACCGAGGGCGCGAAGGAGCTGGGGGTCGACCTGGATGAGCACATTGCCTTCGTAATCGGGGCAATGCAGCGGTCCGCCGAAGCGCTCGGCCTCTAGCTCACGCTACGCTCGCGGCGCCATCGATTCAGCTGTCTGAATCACTGCGGATTGGTGGCCCAGACAGTCATTTCGGTAACCATGGCCCGATCATTCTGCGCAAGCATCGCCGAGATTGCTGCGGCAATGTCGGCGCCGAGCAACTTGCTGGGATTATCGACGCGTTCAGCGCCGCGTGCACGATGCGCGAAGTCCGTTAGGACCTCGCTGGGATTTATCTGCATCACGCGAATGTTGTGCTTCCGGAGTTCCGCTCTCCAGCACTCGGTGAGTGAGCTGACGGCGAACTTTGACGAGGAATACGCGGATCCGTTCGGCCCTCCATGCGACGCCGACGTCGATGCAACGTTGACGATGTTGCCTGTCGATTGCTTGATGAAATGCTTTGCCGACTCACGAGCGACCAGCGTTGCGCCGAGCACGTTTGTCTCCCACACGGCGCGCATGTCGTCGGCTGTAGTATCCACCAGTGCAGCGAAGCGCCCGAAACCGGCGTTGTTGATCAGGACGTCATAGCCGCCGAGAGCCTTGATGACCGCCGGAATGAGCGCGACGACGTCTGACTCACGGCTCACATCCGCGGTAAAGGGTGTAGCGCCAATCTCGCCAGCCGCCTTCTGAATTGCGGCCGTATCCCGCCCGCAGATAGCCACCCGGGCGCCGCTCTCCGCCAGTGCGAATGCGGTGGCCTTGCCGATACCGCTGGATCCTCCAGTTATGAGTACCCGAGCCTTCGCGATGTTCATTGCAACCTCATTGAATCAACGGTTAAACTGCATGATGGATGATAGCACCACTTCTGGCACCATTGTAGCTTAACTGACTCCCATGCTGAATAAATTTGAAGACACCATCATCGCCGGCGGCGGTCCCATCGGACTGGCCTGTGCCATCTCCGCGCGGCGGTGCGGAATCGACCCGCTCATCGTTGAGGCAGGTGCGATCGCAGATTCTATTGTCCGGTATCCGATCGGAATGGGATTCTTCACCACGCCTGAATTGCTTGAAATCGGCGGACATCCCTTTGTCTCCGCAGGCCAGAAGCCCACTCGTGAGGAAGCTCTTAAATACTACAGAGGTGTCGTGCGAGTCGACGGGCTGAGAGTGCGCACGTACACTCGGTTGTTGAATGCGAGCCGCAATGGCGGCGTCATCACATGTACGCTGCAAACAGAATCCGGCGAGTCAACTATCGACTGCAAACGCCTCGTGCTCGCAACCGGTTACTTTGGCGAGCCGAACCTGATGGACGTTCCTGGTGAATCACTCCCATTCGTCCATCACTATTTCGACGAACCACACCTTAGCTTCGGACTCGATGTCGTGGTGATCGGCGGACGCAACTCCGCGGTCGAGGCAGCGCTGGAACTGTTTCGTGCCGGTGCAAGAGTTACGCTGGTTTATCGTGGCACTGCATTCCCGCCGAGTGTCAAGTACTGGGTCAAGCCGGATATCGAAAACCGTATCGCAGCAAAGCAGATTTCGTCACGGCTCGGCGCCACCGTGCTTCGGATCGAACCCGGAACGGTGGTAATTCGCAACGCCGAGCATGTCGAGGAGAAACTGCATGCTGACCGGGTGTATGCGCTCACCGGCTTCCGGGCTGATTTTGCACTGTTTCGCAGACTGGGTATCGAACTTGAGCCTGATACCGAACGCGCTACGGTAAATCCCGATACTCTCGAGAGCAACGTACCCGGCATCTACATGGCCGGCAGCATCGTCGCAGGTCGTTTCACATCGGGAATATTTATCGAGAATGGCCGCTTCGATGGTGACAAGATCTTCCGCTGCTAGTACCAGAGATAATCGCGACCTTCGCGTGAATGATCGGCTCGCAATTCCCCGCGACGAGCTGGTTGTGCGAGCAACGCGTGCATCGGGTGCTGGCGGTCAGCACGTAAACAAGACGTCGACACGTGTAGAGATCACCTGGAATGTCGTTGCTTCGCAGGCGCTTGACGATGCTGATCGCGCTCGCATCTCGGCGCGACTCTCTTCACGGCTGAGTGATGACGGCGAGCTGCGTGTTGTCGCCAGCGATACCCGCAGCCAGTTGCAGAACCGCGAACTCGCCGAGGCGCGTCTCGCAGATCTGGTGCGGCGCGCGCTGGTCGTGCCCAAAGCGCGCAAGAAGACGCGACCAAGCCGAGCCGCGAAGCAGGCAAGGCTCGACGACAAACGCAAGACATCCGAGAAGAAACGAGTCCGTCGAAGCAACACAGACGAGTGACCACCTCTCCAGCATGAGCCACAAGCGCTTTGATAACAGCTATTTCGATAAGTGGTATCGCCATCCTGATCATCGCATAGGAACCGCAACGGACCTCGCGCGAATAGTTCGCTTCGCAGTGGCAGCGACGGAGTACAGGATAGCACGACCAATTCGAACAGTACTGGACGTGGGCGCCGGAGAGGGCCGCTGGTATCCCGTGATCAGGAAACTCCGACCGGCAGCACGGTATCACGGAGTGGACCCCAGCGATTATGTGACAAAACGCTTCGGCAAGCGACGCAATATCGTGCAGGGAACACTCGACGACCTTCCCATGCTGTTCTTGCGACGCCAATTTGATCTCGTCGTTTCCTGCAGCGTGATAAACTATCTGCCACGCGAATCAATGATTCGCGCAATTCATCGCATCGCGGAACGCACCAGCGGTATGGCATACCTGGAAATATTCGCCAGCGAAGACGAAGTCGAAGGCGATACAATTGACTGGCACACTGAATCGCGCGCTACTTACCTGCGAATCATCGCACGCGCCGGCCTCATTCCGTGCGGACTCCACTGCTACATACCGGCCGCCAATGCATCCAGCCTCGTGGGCCTTGAACTTGCGTGAACGGGCCTGAGTATCTAGGCGCGGTCTCCGTCGCCAATGCCGTACTTTGCGCGAAGCGCGTTGAAGCGCTGAGTCAGACCTTCACGGTATTTCTCGCCCACATTGCGGCCGTGCGAGTAACTCGCCTTGTAACGTGACGCGAGCTCCGGAAATTCCTGTTCGATGAACGGCAGATAACGCAGCCTCGCGCTGCGATCGAGTCGAAGAGCGCACGCACCAATGCGGGTAGCCCCCGCCGCCGATACCTGGCGCACCAACTCGTCAAGCGCCGCCGGTTCATCGGTGATTCCCGGCAGTATTGGCATGCAGTTCACACCTGTCTCGATTCCCGCATCACGCAGTCTCGCGAGCGCGACCAGGCGTGCGTGTGGCGTTGGCGATCGTGGCTCGACACGTCGAGCCAGCTCGCGATCTACTGTTATGAGCGAGATCTGTACGCGAAGGTCCGAGTGTCGCGCGATTCTGCCAAGCAAATCCACGTCACGTGTTATGAGCGGACTCTTGGTGATTATCACGATCTTCAGCCCCGGATGCTCGGCGAGCACCTCAAGAATCCCTCTCGTCACTCGAAACCGTCGCTCGGCGGGCTGATACGGATCAGTCGCAGAGCCTATCAGAATCGTGTCACCGTGAATCAATCCCAGGTAACGCTCGCCACCCGTCCGTAGAGCACGTGCAAGAATCTCGGGCGCATCACGCTTTACGAAGATTCGCCGCTCAAATGCCAGCCACGGCTCCATGGTCTCGAACTCGGCCGCTAGTCCATCGTCAAGCCGATCCCGATCGGCAGCTCGCTCCATCACGTACCTGTGTGCGTATCGAGCGTAGCAGTACGTGCAGCCAAACGCGCAGCCCACGTAAGGATTGATCGACCAGAAATTCATCCCGGTCGCCTCCGGCGCGTTCATCACGGATCGCGCTCGCGTCGCGAAATAGCGAATGTCACCCTGCTCCCCCAGCGATGGCAATAATTCGAACGAGCGTTCGATCGCTGCAGGGAATAGCGGAAGCTGGCGACTTGATCGGTTTACTCGCTGCATTAGCGTAAGTATACCGAACGTATACCGAAATCGGAAACGCTAAGCTACGCTCGTTACTCGTAGATTATTGGCGATGATCACAACTTTATTCGCAACGGCGACGCCTACGCGACTCGGTAGTCTGCTCTTCGCAGTTGCCGTCGCCGCCTTCGCGCCAGATGCCGGTGCCCAGTGGATCCAGCTCCAGTCCGGGACCAACGCTTCCTTCCGCGGAATGAGCGTGGTGAACCAGGATGTCGCGTGGATCAGCGGGACAGGCGGGACATTCAAATCGACCAGTGATGGCGGAAAGACATGGCAGGGTGGCACCGTGCCGGGTGCCGAATCCTTTGATTTTCGCGCGGTCCAGGCATTCTCACTGGACACAGCGATTCTGATGGTTTCGGCGCAGGACACTGGTCTCATCTACCGAACGACGGATCGTGGCAGGACTTGGAACGTTCAATATCGAAATGCGGCCAAAGGGGTGTTCCTCGACGGAATGGCCTTCTTTGATTCACATCATGGATTTGCGGTTGGCGATCCGATGGACGGCCGCTTCGTGATCCTGGAGACTCGCGACGGTGGCCAACACTGGGCGCGAATTCCGGACTCCAGCCTCCCGCCATCACTGCCCGGAGATGGCGCGTTTGCGGCGAGCGGCACGTCGCTCGTGACATGCGGCCCCAAAGACATCTGGCTTGGTACCGGAGGCGCGGTGGTAGCGAGGGTCTATCACTCTTCAGATGCTGGGCAAAACTGGACGGTGGTAGCCACCCCGATCAGTGCTGGCGTTGCATCCGCCGGGATCTTCTCACTGGCATGTCGCGACGCCAAACATCTAATCGCCGTCGGCGGCAACTATAGCAAGCCCGATCCTAGTCGAGTGACGGTCGCAGTCAGCGATGATGGAGGAGCGACATGGTTGGCGGCGAAACCTGACTCTGCGATAGCCTTCCTGTCCGGCGTCAGCTATCTCCATAGTCTCGCTACACCCGGCGGCGTGCTGGCAGTTGGCACTGAAGGGAGCGCATTTTCGACGGACTTCGGGCGCACGTGGAAGCGTATGGACCGTCTCTCGCTGAATGCGATCAGGCCGCGCGGCGACGGGTCTGCGCTGGCCGCTGGCGGGCGCGGCAGAGTTGTGGTAATCGACCGGCTGCCGCCCGGGTAGCTGCGCCGGTATGGCACCAAACCTTGCTGATCTGCTGCGCACGACGGCGCGCCTTTTGCCTTGATGCCTCGTAACGGGACTGGTCGCGGTTTGGAGGTGCGGTCCCGGCCACGGTGTGAACGGAGATATGCGATATGTCGGGTTTGATCTGGTGGATCATCGTTGGCCTCATCGCCGGTTGGGCGACTGGGCGAATTATGAAGGGGTCGGGCTACGGTCCGCTCATGGACATAGTTCTTGGAATCATCGGTGGTGTGATTGGTGGCTGGCTCATGGGCACGCTCGGCTTTGGTGGCGGCGGCCTGATCTGGTCCATCATCGTCGCGATTATCGGCGCAATCATCCTGGTCTGGATCGTTCGCCTGATCACGGGAAACCGCACAGCGCTCTAGACGGATTGTTGCTGCAGCCCGGTGCCGTGTCTGGCACCGGGCTTTTTCCATGCTCAGATAAAGAACGAAACAATCATCGCGATCGCCGCAAAACCCATTAATCCGGCAGCGCTCCAACCAAGCACATTCAATAGCCGCCCGTTCTTGTACTTGCCCATGATCTTTTCGTTGTTACATACGAAGAGAATGATCACGATCAGTGGCGGCGCCAGAACACCATTCACTACTGCAGACCAGAGCAGCATTTTCATCGAGTTCGCGCTGGTGAGTGCCAGTATCGTTCCCACCACCATGGCCGTTGCCATTACTCCATAGAACACGACCGCTGCGTCAGGTTTTTCGTCCATACCTCCCTTGAATGCCCCTGCCTCGGCGATCGCGTAGGCGGCGGAGCCGGCGAGTACAGGCACCCCCAGCATACCGGTACCGATGAGGCCGAGCGCGAAAAGCCAGTATGCAAGTGGACCCGCGAGCGGGCGTAGCGCCCTTGCTGCCTGATCCGCCGTTTGCACATCAGTTATCCCGGCCTTGTGCAGCGTGGCGCCGGCCGTCAATACAATAAAGAACATGATCACCTGCGACACGAGCATTCCCGACTCAGTGTCGAGCGCAGCGTCGTGCAACTCGCGCCCTGTCCGGCGCATCTGACCTCTTCTGCGACGCATCGGAAATCGCGCGAGGATATGCTCCTCCTGTTCTGCAACCTGGGATGCCTGCCAGAAGAACAGATAGGGCGATATGGTCGTTCCAAGTATGGCGACGAAAGTCAGCAGGTACGCCTTGTCCCACTGTATCGACGGAATAAAAGTGCCCTTGAGGACGCCGATGATACTGGGGTGCGCCAGCAGGCCGGCGCCGATGTATGCGAAAAGGGCGAGGGCGAACCACTTGAGTACCCGTGCCATCGCTTCGTACGACGCAAGTATCAATAACGCAAGAATCAAAGCCGCAAATACCGGAACCAGTATTCCGCGCGGAATGCCCGTCAGCAGCTGTGCTGACGCTGCCATGCCATCAAGATCCGCCGCTATGTTGAGTGTGTTGGCGATAACCAGCAAAACACAAGCGAACCACAACACCGTTCGCGAATAGTGCGTGCGCAGCGTGCTCGCGAGCCCCGATTTCGCCACGACGCCTACCCGCGCGCACATCAACTGGACCGCGATCATCAGTGGGAGGCCGATCAGCGCCGTCCAGAGCAATCCGTAGCCAAACGCCGCCCCTGCTTGCGAGTATGTAGCAATCCCGGAGGGGTCGTCGTCGGCAGCCCCCGTTATCAGGCCGGGTCCGAGCTTGCGCAGGAACGCGGACGCGCCGGCATTTCGTACCGTAGCGTTTGGAGGGTTTGTGGTGGGAACGGTGCCGACTCGCTCGACCTGTTTCTCCATGGCTTCGTTATCCGTCCGCATGTGCGGCTTCATAGTTTGGAAAACCCGTTACATCGACAAACCTTCCCGCATTGCTCGCCTGCCGGTACGATTATATAAATGACTGCCAGTGACCCGATCAACGAATCAGCGCCCGACAGCCTTGCCTATCTGACAGCGGTGCATCGCGGCCTGGATCCCGCAATGCTGGCCACGAAATATGCCGCGATGCGGCGCAGCCCGTTCTCTTATATGCGGGGTGCGTGCCAACTTTTCTATTTATCTCTCCCAGCCGAAGCGACAATTTCTGAGGCGCCGCCCACGTGGTTGTGTGGCGACATGCACGTCGAAAACTTTGGAACCTATAAAGGCGATAATCGTCTCACGTACTTCGACGTGACCGATTTCGACCAGGCAGCCCGCGGCCCGCTCACCCTGGATTTGGTCCGGTTTCTGGCGAGCATTCGCGTCGGTGCGGAGGAGTGGGGAGTGGCATCCGACGGCACTGAAGGCCTGGTTCAGCGGTCACTCGTCGCATATGCCACCGAACTCGGGCTCGGCAAGCCGTCGTGGATCGAGCGGGAAAGCGCTAAGGGCACAGTTAAGCGGTTGTTCGCGCAGGTTGCGGGACGATCGCGCTCCGAGTTGCTCGGGAGGTACTCGACCAAGAAGAACAAGCGTCGTCGACTTGCCATCGATGGTCAACATCTTCTAGCTGCGACAGCAGAGGAACGTGCTGGCGTCGAGCTGATGATCACTGGCATCGCCGAAGCTGCGCGCGACGTGGACTACTTTCGCATAGTCGATGTTGCACTTCGAGTGGCGGGGATCGGAAGCCTCGCGCTTCCGCGATACATTGCTCTGGTTGAGGGGCGCGGCTCCCCTGATCGCAATGTGCTACTCGATATCAAACTGGCTCATCCGTCGGCGATTGCTGTCCTGCGTCCGCAGGTACAGGCGACCTGGGGCAGCGAGGCGGAGCGAATCGTGGCCGTGCAACGTCACTCGGCGATCGTAGCTCCTGCGTTTCTCTTTTCTTCAGAATGGGACGGCCGGAGTTACTGCGTACGCGAGCTTCAGCCCGATGACGACCGCGTCCGACTCCACGATTGGGAAAAGCAACCCAAAAAAATCGCTGAGGCGATAGTACTCATGGCATCCGTGGCCGCCTGGATGCACCTGCGCGGTGGTGGTTGGCTGAGTTCCGCCCCAACAGAGCAACTATCCGCCTTCGGACGCGAGTCTGCGTGGCGCGAACCGATCCTGGAGCTTGCTCGACGCGCCGCCGACAATACTCTGCGGCAATACCGGGACTTCGTTCAGGCGTACGACGGCGGATACTTCAGCGACCAATCGTCTGCCGGCTGATTCGTTTTTGCTGAAAGCTGCTCAGGCAGCCAGTTCGCGCTGCGTGTACGCTGAAATCAACTCTTCCACGCGAGCCGGGTCGCCATATATGGCGCCTTCTTCCCACCACGCTGCGACGTCTCGGGGAATCACGCCCGAGAGCGCGTGCTCTGCACGCTCAGCGACGAACAGAACCTCGCTCATGCGGTCATCCACGGAAGGAATTGGTTTCCGGTGATGTGCTGCTATCGATGTTGCAACCGTCTCTCCAAGTCCCCAGTTCAGCACCGCGGCACCGCCGAGCGGTTCGTGAACATCGCGCAGGACTCGTGACACCACGCTTCTGGGAACATCAACATCTCGTCGCGTCTCATGCCGCAGAGTTCCAATGACGTCAAAGATGATCAGCTTGCCAGCATCGTGAAGAAGTGCAAGCGAAAAGCATTCATCCGGGACCAGTCCGAAACTCCGACCGATCGCGCGCGCAATGGGCGCTGTCCGCACCAGATGATCTCGTACCTGAATAACCATCTTCTGATATTCGCCGCCGGGTTTGCATAGCATCCCTTCCAGCATCACGCTGAGTACGACGTTATGAACCCCGGAAGCACCAACACGCTGTGCCGCGTGCCGCAGAGACACAACGCTCGAACCGGTGTTATAGTACGCGGAATTGGCGTATCGGAGCAGCGCCTGTCCAAGCGTCGGGTCTTCTTCCACGACACGCACCAGTTCAGCCATTCCAATTTCTGGATTCTTTGTCTTCGCTAGCGCGCGCTGGGCGGCCTGTGGCGCCTGCTTGATGTTGCCGGCCGGCCTTTCCTTGACACCCTGTAGGAACCGTACGGTATCGCTCGTTCGCTCCTTGGGAGTGAGCGACGCGGTGATCTCGTCGATGCGTGTCGAGAGTTGCTCAGTGAGTCTTTCAATCATTGAGACGGGGCGGCAAAAGCGCGAGTGAGGAACACTTGGTCGAATATCGGGTGCGGTCAGAGCAAACTTTAGCCTTCGGCCGAGCCGCGAAGGGGGTCACTTTCGTGGAAAGGCTGCCGGCGGTTGGCTGCCTTACGGTGGACGTCAAGTTTCACAGTACGGAGCCGACTATTGATGGGTAAGCGAGTTCACAAGGAAGACATCGCTTGCTTCCCGATTCGGAGACGCTGGTTTGGACGATCTTCTTAAAGATTTTCTCGCTGAGAGCGCTGAAAACCTCTCCCAGCTCGACCATAACCTGGTCGAGCTGGAGCGCGATCCGTCCAACACGTCGCTCCTGAATTCGATCTTTCGCGCGATCCACACTATCAAGGGGACCTGCGGTTTTCTAGGACTCGCACGCCTTGAAAACGTCTCCCACACGGCTGAGTCGGTGCTGGATCAACTCCGGAGCGGCGTCCTGAAGGCCGAGCCCGAAGTAATCTCTGACATACTGCGCGCGGTCGACCTGATCAAATTCATTCTGTCCGAACTCGAATCGCATCGCGCAGAACCAGCTGGAGATGATTCCCTCCTTGTCGCACTGTTGGAGCAGTGGCTAACGCCGATCGAAGGGCAAAAAGCCACGGCGGTCGATGGCACCACCCAGCGAGCAACCGCTGTTGATCTTGCCGCACGGCCATCGTCATCGCAACCGGAACAGCCATCACCGATCCATTCGTCGCTCCGTGTCAATATTACACTGCTGGATTCGCTCATGAATCTCGCCGGGGAGCTAGTGCTGAATCGCAATCAGTTCCTCGAGATGGTATCGAGAGAAGATGACTCTGCGCTCGCTACGCCAGTACAGCAGTTGAATCGAATCACCGCGGAGTTGCAGAGCGCCATCATGAAAACGCGAATGCAGCCTGTAGGCTCCGCCTGGGGCAAGCTGCCACGTATTGTGCGGGACATCGCTCGAGAAACGGGGAAGAAGATAGAGCTCGACATGAAGGGTGCTGCCACCGAGATGGACCGTCAGCTCGTGCAGGCTCTTCAGGATCCGCTCACCCACATGGTCCGCAATTCGGCCGATCACGGAATTGAATCCGTCGCTGTTCGGCGTGCCCTTGGAAAGCCTGCAACGGGAAAAATCTTACTGAACGCGTATCACGAAGGCGGTCACGTGATCGTTGAGATACGAGACGACGGCAAGGGCATTGACGTCGCAGAAGTTCGTCGCATAGCGATAGAACGCGGGATAGTGAGCCGGGAACTGGCCGAGACGATGAGCGACTGTCGGGCGCTGCGCCTGGTCTTCGAACCTGGTTTCTCGACGGCGGTCGAGGTCACGCACATCAGCGGACGCGGTGTTGGAATGGATGTTGTTCGCAGCAACATAGAGCATGTTGGCGGCGCGGTGGATATTGCATCTGTCCCTGGCCATGGGTGCACGGTGCGCATCCAGCTGCCGCTGACTCTGGCGATCATATCGTCCCTCATCGTCAAGGCAGCCGGTGAGCTGTTTGCCTTCCCGCAGGCAAGTGTTCTGGAACTCATCCGCCTTGGGCCTGATGAGATGTCCGGCATCGACACTCTACGGAACGTCCGACTGTTCAGACTTCGCGATGATCTGGTTCCTGTGGTCAATCTTGCAGATGCACTGAGACTTGCGGAACGGGGAGCTGACGAGGTCCATACTCTCGTCGTCTGTCAGGCAGGTGGCGCACGCTTTGGAATCATCGTCGATGAAGTCATCGACAGCCAGGAGATCGTAGTCAAGCCGATCGGCCGACTTGCGCGGTCGGTGCGCTGCTACGCCGGATGCACGATCCTCGGAGATGGTCGCGTGGTAATGATCATAGATCCGGCCGCGCTTGCGATTCGCTCGGGCACCGACACATCCACTCTCTCGCCGGCTGCCGTTGAAACGCCTGCGGTCCCGGCTGCGAAGCCAGACAGTCTGCTGCTGTTCGGGATCGGACATGATGCCGTACAGGCCGTACCACTCTCGCTCGTCGCTCGGCTCGAGGAAATTCCGGCCGATAGAATTGAGACTGCGGGTGGGAATCTCGTAGTGCAGTATCGTGGATCGCTGTTGCCACTCGTGGCCGCGGGTCCTTCGGTGACGTTCACGTCTGGCCGTACGAATTCGGTCATCGTGTTCAACGATGGAAGCAGCTCATTCGGGATAGCGGTTAACGACATCCGCGATATTGTAGATGAAGTACTGAATCTCGAACTCGTTGCGGCACGGCCAGGTATCCTGGGTACGGCAATCATCGCCGGCGCGGCGACTGAAGTACTGGACGTTTCGTACTATATGAATCGCGCGCGAGGCGGGATGGTCTCATGATCGCAATGGCAGAAGGTACGGATGAGGTCGTGACGTTCCGTGTGGGCAAGCAATGGTTCGGCCTACCGGTCATCGCTGTCCAGGAAGTCATCAGCCATCAACAGACAGCGCGTGTTCCGCTTGCGAGGTCCTGTGTAGCCGGTCTTCTGAATCTCCGCGGTCAGGTCGTGACGGCAATCGACATGCATGACCGAATGGAGATTTCGGCGAATGCGTCCGAGTCTTTAATGGATGTTGTTGTGTGCGATGGGGGCGAATTGTTTGCCCTCGTCGTTGACGAAGTTGGCGATGTCGTGGCCGTTCCACCCCACACTCTCGAGCGCCTCCCGGCGAGCCTCGACGGTCTGTGGGCGCGGATCTGCACCGGCGTCGTGCGATTGGATAACGGGTTGCTCGCTCTCATTGCTGTAGCCCGCCTTCTGGATGAATCAAGCACTCGCCCATAAACCGAGATACGTAGTATGACGACCCGAATCGACCTTGACGAACTTACTGTACCGTCCGCGGCGCCAGCGAAGAACGGCAATGGCGCCACCAAGCCGGACCGACGTAAGACCGACAGACGCTCTGGAGCATTGCGCGAGCGAAAGGAAGTAGACGAGCTCGAAACCAAAGTCCTCGAAGCGCAAACGCACGCTCGCGTAATCATGCACGTGGCTGGTGCCACCGCACGTGCGGGGAACGAGAGCGAGGCGGCGCGAGGCGCGCTCGAAGCTGTTCGCGCCGGCTTCGCGTGGCCGTACGGCTCTCACTGGACGGTTGACAGTCAGAGTGAATATCTCCAGTTCAATCTCGAATCGGGTGCGGTAAATAACGAATTTCATCGCGTAACCGTCAGCGCATCCTACGCAGAAGCAGACGGGCTGGTCGGCAAGGCGTGGCGCTACCGCGACGTTTTCATTGTGGATGATCTGCAGTATCTGCAGGACCGCCGTGGAGAAGTGGCGCAGGCCGCCGGTTGCACAGCTGCTATCGCCCTTCCGCTAAGTGTGGGCGGTGAAGTCGTTGGCGCGCTCGATTTCTTTGTAATGGAGCCATTGGCTCTGTCCGATGAGCGCATCGACGTATTGCGCCGCGTTGCTGAGTTGGTGTCTTCCGCACTGGAACGGATGCGTGAGCGCACGACTCGCCTCGAAGCGGAAGAAGATATGGAAGTGCTCGTCACCGTACTCCGAGCCAATGCCGGACGTAACTGTGTCGACGAGATAGCCAAAGTGACGCTGGACCTGGTTCGCAGTTCGATGAAATGGTCGTACGCGACCTACTGGGTTCTCGACGACAAGGCGAACACGCTTCGCTACTGCGTAGAGTCGGGAATTGTCGACGAGGATTTCAGGCGTGCCACGCACGATTGCGCATTTGAACAGGGCGACGGTCTCGCTGGTCGCGCCTGGGCGAGTCACGATCTGGTCTTCGGTGGCAACATGGCAGAACAGGGTGATGCCGTACGTTCGCCTATGGCAAAGCGAGCCAACATTCGTAGTGGAATTGCCTTCCCCGTCATGGCGAGGGGCCGCGTGATCGGTGTGATGGAGTTTTTTGCAGCCGAAGAATTGCGCCCCTCGGAGCATCGATTGACGATGTTGAGGGATGTCTCTCGAATGGTAAGCAGCGCCGCAGAGCAGGTTGGACTTGCGAATGAATTCGAACGCGACGTGAAGCGCGTGGTGCAGATGCTGACTGTGTCGGCGGCGGAAGTCGAGACGAGCGCACAAGGCATGGCCGCATCGGCCGAGGAGACCGCATGTCAGGCGCAGGCCGTGGCTGCGTCGTCGGAGCAGGCGACGCGTAACGTGCAGACAGTTGCCAGTTCGGCGGAAGAACTATCTGTAAGCGTACGTGAGATAGCAGGCCTGGTGCAGGAGGCGTCAACGGTGGCGCAACATGCTGTGAATCAGGCGTCGAGTGCCAGCAGCACCATGGTTCAACTTGGTCAGAGCAGCAAGGAAATTGGTCAGGTCATCAAGGTCATAACCTCCATTGCACAACAGACCAATCTTCTCGCGTTGAACGCTACGATCGAAGCTGCGCGGGCTGGAGAAGCCGGTAAGGGTTTCGCTGTCGTCGCAAACGAAGTCAAGGAGTTGGCGAGGCAAACGGCGCGCGCGACGGAGGAAATCGAACGTAAGATTGCCAGCGTTCAGGAAGATGCGACGCACGCGGTCCACGACATTGGTGAGATATCGTCCGTGATCGGCACTATCAATCAGATCTCCGGCACCATCGCGGCCGCCGTGGAGGAACAGAATGCGGCCACTGGTGAGATCTCCCGGAACGTCACCGAGGCGGCACGCGGTACTGCAGATGTCACTCTCAACATTGCAGGCGTAACAGTCGCCGCTGGCGAGTCGGGTCACACCGCGGAGACGCTAAATGGAGCGGCAGCTGCACTCAACGCAGAGGCGGTTCGATTGGGTGGTGCGGTGGACAGCTTCCTCGGCAAGCTCCGCGCTGGCATATAACTCGCGCGAACGAATCCGTTCCTCTAACCGGTCGCACCGGTGAATAGGCAACGCACCACCCCTATTCGCGTACTCGTCGTGGATGATTCGGCGGTCGTGCGTGGCGTGCTGGGTCGCATTGTAGACGCGCAGCCCGATATGCGCGTTGTGACGACGGCTACAAATGGGAGCGACGCGCTCGACGCGCTCCGCTTGCAGCCAATCGACGTTGTCCTGCTCGATATTGAGATGCCGGTAATGGACGGCCTGACCGCGTTGCCGCTCATCTGCCAGCGTTTTCCGGCTACCCGTGTGCTGGTGACGAGCGCGTTGACCCATCAGGGTGCTACAATCACCCTGCAGGCTCTGGCGCTCGGCGCAGTCGATTACGTGCACAAGCCTTCCACACGCGGCACAGGCGCTCATGGTGTTGAGGCGGTCGCGGTCAGCGTCGTTGCCAAGATCAGAGCCATCGCTCCTGCCGTCATGGACGTCGGCCGAGGGGACAGTGATTTTGCCGGCGCTGAGGCAGGCAACTCGAAGGCGAGCCGGTCAGTCTTGCCGGCCGAAGGTTTTGAGCCACAGGTACTCGCGATTGCGGCTAGCACTGGCGGACCGAACGCAGTCGCGACGATTGTGAGAGGACTGCCGCGTGACTTCCCGCTCCCCGTGCTCGTCACGCAACACATGCCTCCACTGTTCACGACCATGTTTGCCCAGCGTCTTGCGCGCGAGGGTACGCTTCCGTGCGCCGAAGCGCAGGATGGCGAGCCTTTACAGCCAGGTCGTGTTTACGTCGCGCCGGGCGATCATCATTTGACCGTTCTCGGACCGGGCGTCGCGCGCGCCCCGGCCATACACATCACCTCCGACCCGCCCGAGCACCACTGCAGGCCTGCGGCAAACCCGATGTTCAGAAGTGCCGCACACGCGTTTCCACGCGGGGTACTGGCTGTCGTCCTCACTGGCATGGGTGAGGACGGTCGAGAAGGATGTGCGGCCGTCGCCGCCTCTGGCGGCCGAGTCATCGTTCAGGACGAGCGAACGAGCGTCGTCTGGGGAATGCCTGGCAGCGTCGTTGCGTCTGGAATCTCCTGTTCAATAATCCCGCTGCAATCGATTGCCGCGCATGTCATTTCCCTCTGTTCTGTACGGTCGTGATTACTTCTGAAGATTATTCGTACCTGAGCACGCTTCTCCGCACGAGAAGCGGCCTCGCACTCGGCCCGGGGAAGGAATACCTGCTGGAGAGCAGGCTGCCTCCGGTCGCGAAGGCTTTCGGCTTCTCCTCCGTAATCGAACTGGTCGCCACACTTCGGGCTGGGCCGCACCGGGATCTTGTAAAGGCGGTCTGTGACGCCATGACGACAGGTGAGACTTTCTTTTTCCGCGACACGATTCCGTTTGACCTGCTCCGAACAACCATTCTGCCGGAATTGGCTGACCGCTGTCGCCGCGCTGGCCGTTCGCTGCGGATCTGGAGCTCAGCCGCATCAACTGGTCAGGAAGCGTACTCCATCGCAATGTTGCTCTCGGACATGGGCGTGCAGATGAGCGGTGTGAACGTGGAATTGGTCGCAACCGACTTCGCAACTCACGCCCTGAATCGAGCGCGACGCGGCCTGTTCACACAGATTGAAGTTCAGCGCGGACTGCCCGAGCGATATCTGCGGCAGTTCTTCATCAATACGCCGGACGGATATCGACTGGCGGATGACGTTCGGCGCCGCGTCGCATTCCGTGAACTGAATCTGCTTGAATCGTTCCGATCGCTGGGTCAGTTCGACATTGTGATGTGCCGTAACGTGCTCATCTATTTCGACACCACGACCAAGAAAGACGTCCTTGAGCGCCTGGCGTCGTCGCTGATGCCGGGCGGCTATCTGTTCCTCGGTGCGACGGAAACCGCGTTTGGTCTCACAGACCGATTGGTACGACTTCCAGACATACCAACCTCGTTACACGTGCGGCGCGAAGACTTCGAAGTAATTGAAGAGCGACTCCGAGTCGGCACTCTGGCGACTTCAGTCGCCTGAAAGCCGAGGTTGGCGACGGGCGATCTCGACGCCCGATATACACGCGATCAGCCAGACCGCCCCAGCGGCATAGCCTCCGATGACGTCACTGAAATAGTGGAGTCCGAGGTACAGTCGGCTGAAACCAACAGCGACTACGAGCAAAGTACTCGCAACTACAATCAGAACTCGTGTCGCGTTCTTCGTCGCCCAGAAGGTGATGAGTAAATACGCCAGCATGCCGTAACCGACGAATGCCCCCATTGCGTGCTCGCTTGGGAAGCTGTAGCTGAAGCGATGCATGAACAACAGCGCGCCAGGGGGGCGTGGCCGCTGGATGATCCTCTTGAGAGTCCAGTCCAGGACCCCCCCGCCTGCGAAGGCAGCTATCCACCCTCCAAGTACTATCCAGCTGCGTCGGCCGATGAGAAAGAGGCCTACCGCGATGGCAATCAACGCGACAACTGCCGGAGAGCCTACAAAGGATACGGCTGACATGACCGTATCTCCATATGTTGTCGCGTGGTCGCGGAGTTGATAGAGAATCAGGACATCGAGCTGAGTCAGCGGATCGTGGTGAATCACGTCCTCAGTAATCCCGCCAAACAGCCAGAGCGCACCGATGCTCGCCAGGAGGCCGATCGTTAGGTGGAGGCCAAGATATTCGCCACGCGCAAATCTGTCGGAGACGAAATTCCAGACACGTGGATATCTACTTCCGTACCTGTCGAGTCTGTTACTATGAACTCTTCGATGCCATGAGGTGGCGGATCTCTGCGCAATCCCATCGCTGTTGGCACGAAGCCACTGGAATACGATGACAAGTACTACAAAGAGAGCGATGAGCAGAACGATCGCAAGGCTCGTCTGTCCGATCAGGTGATCGAGTTTTGGGATGTTCTTGCCAAATAGATATCCGAGCGTTCCGAACAAGGCCGCCCAGATGACTGCACCCGTTGCATTGTAAAACAGGAAGTTGCGATATGGCATTCGAGCAACGCCTGCGAGTACGGCGGCCCATGTTCGGAGAATTGCGATGAAACGACCGAAGAAGACAGTTTTCCCACCGTGGCGCTCGAAGAAAGAATGCGCTCGCGCGATGTGTGATTCATTTATGTGCAGGATCCTGCCCCAACGCTGAATCACTGCAATCCCGCCGCGGAACCCAATCCAGTATCCGCCATTATCTCCAACGATTGCAGCGGCAGCACCCACGCAGATCACGACATAGATGTCGAGGTGTCCCAGAGCAGCGTACGCCGCGGCGGTAACAAGCGCCGTCTCGCCAGGGAGCGGGATACCAAGGCTCTCGGCGCCGACCACAATAAAAAGGAAGATGTAGCCGTACGATTCGAGCAGATTCGTCATGGTTTCATGCATTACCGCAGATACATCCCGGATGCTTCGATTGCCAACTGCTCAAGCTGAGCAATCCGCGCCTTGAGAAGCGAGTCGGACCTTCCGTTAAGCGCGGCGCGGGCGAGCAGTGATGAATCCGGCGCGCCGACTATTCGCGAAGCCGCAGCAGCGGCATCGGTGTCGTGAACGAGCGTCGAAATAAATTGCAGGGCCTGCTCGATCCGGTCGGGTTCCATCGCGTCGAGCGATCGGATCTCGAAATATCCGCGAGGGCGGATTTCCGGGAACAACGTTGTAAGATGAGCACTGGCTTCAGTCAGGATGCGGCCTGCGTTCGCGGCGAACCGGGTGTAGGCACCGATGGGGTCAGTCGAATCAAACGGCAGGCCGGTACGCGTTGGGTCGAGTGTCTGCCACTGGTGCGCACGATAGCTCGCGTAACCCGTAGGTCTATCTCCGTAACTGCTGGAGTTCGCAAACAGCGCTATCAGATATGGCGCTAGCGAATTCAGGAGTCTCCACCTCTGCATGGCATGAGGGCCAAGTTCCACACTCACATGGAGTGACGCCGTCTGGCGCATCATGCGCACACCAGCTTCACCGATACGATTGAAATACTCTGTCATGGCATCGTAACGCGGCGCGTGGAGCTCAAGCGCCACGGATTCGATCGTGTTGTACGGGTCGATACCGAGTGCGAGCAGTTGTACATCGGCACTCGCCGCCGACGCACGCAGGACGCCAAGCACCTTGCGCAGATCAGTTGAAAGATCAACGGCTGACGCAAATACAGGCGAGACGACTTCGAACTGACCACCGGGTTCGTAGCAGAGCCGACCACCATCCGGCATATTCCACTTTGGTGCCCCATACTCGTCGGTTTCCTCCTGCCAGCCTTCAATACGGGCGGCTTCGCGCGCAATGTCCGCACTTCCGGGACCTTCCTGCGTTGCATTGATCGGGACACGCCGTCGCGTTCGAGTACGAATCGGTATGACTTCGAGTTCCGCGCCCATCGCTCCATCGGGCCGCTCTTTTGCCGCCGGCTGGAATAGTCGCTCTACGAGGGTCGATAATGTCTCACGAGCTGCGGTCATCGTTCAATGACTTGAAAGGGCCAGAGCGAACAAGCCTGCGTCGTCTGTGAACCACTCCCGCAGAACGAGCCCGCTTCGCTCGAGTATGTCGCTCGCGAGGGAGCGATCGTACTTGTAGCTGACCTCAGTCAGGATTCCGTCTCCGTCCGCGAAGTAGAAGTCACCGACGTCCGGGATGACAACAGACTGATCTCCGCGCGCAATCAGCCGCATTTCCATGCGTTGCTCTCGATCGTTGTATATAGCGGAATGGCTGAATGCAGAGAGATTGAAATCCGCTCCGAGACATTCGTTGATGACGGACAACATGTTCTTGTTGAACTGGGCGGTGATTCCGCGGCTGTCGTTGTACGCATTTTCGATTAACCCCGGATCCTTTCGAAGATCAACGCCGAGCAGAAAGTAATCGCTCGCAGCCATTCGCTCCCGCACGCTGGATACGAGGCCGACCGCGTCATCCGGCGTGAAATTGCCGATCGTACTACCCAGGAATGCGTGGAGGGCCGGCGAGGGGTGCTCCGGCAGTGCGAAATGCGTGGAGAAGTCAGCGACGACTGGAGTGACGCAAACCGAAGGATACTCATTCCGCAGTTGCACTGCGGATTTTGCGAGGAAGCCGGCGCTGACATCCACGGGGACATATGTCACGTCGCTTTGCGCAGCACGTAGCATCTCGTCCAGGATGGTTCGCGTCTTGTCTGCGCTTCCCGCACCCAGCTCCACTAGCGTTCGCGGCTTGGCGATTCCAACGATCGTCGCGCCCCAGCGAATCAGCAGATCTCGCTCCGCACGGGTCGGATAGTATTCGGGCAACCGGGTTATTTCGTCGAAAAGACGCGATCCGTGCTCGTCGTAGAAATATTTGGGCGGAATGCGCCGAGGTTGCTCCGATAGTCCCTCACGTAAATCGCGCGCCATGCGCGCCCGGTCAAACGTCACGGGCACAACGGAAACCGCTGAATATCTGGCGCCGTATGGGGTAATCCCAATTGCGGAACGTGTTTCGTATTGCGCCAGCGCGGGTTGCCCACGATCCGCCACGGAGGACCTTGTACTCACTTCCGAAGAATGTCTCAGAGTATTCCGGATACGGGAATGCCACGAAACCAGGGTATCCGTTGAAGTTGCTCGACGTCCACTCCCAGACGTCGCCGATCATGCCGTAACATCCAAGTGGAGATACATTCTGCTCGAAAGCTCCGGTCGGTGCCGTGCTGAAACCCAGTTGATCGATGTTTGCAAGCAATCGGTTTGGCTCTGCGTCGCCCCATGGGAACCGCTGAGCGCGATTGGTTTCCGGGTTCCAGGATGCGGCAATCTCCCACTCGTACTCAGTCGGAAGACGTTTGCCTGCCCAACGCGCGAACGCATCAGCCTCGTAGTAGCACACATGGCACACCGGGTCAGTCGGAGCGAGCGGGCCACTGTAGTCCATTGTTCGCGCGTTCCAACCTTCGTCGCCGCGTTGCCAGTATTTTGGTGATGCGGCTCCTGAGTCTGTGAGCCATGCGATACCGGCTTCAGACCATAACTCCTTCCGGCCGTATCCGTTGTCGGCAATGAACTTCTCGTAAGCAGAGTTCGTTACCGGTGCGGCATCAATCTCAAATGCAGCGCTTCGGATTGTGTGGCGTGGTTTCTCATTGTCATATGCATGGCTCCTGTCGTCCGTGCCGATCGGATACTCACCGTTGTTGATGCGAATCATCCGATCAAAGCTGGCCTTGCCCGCGCGAGGTTGCGCTGATATGCGGGGCGGTGCATACGGCGATCCAAGCTTCAACTGAAGAGTCTGCAGAATGGTTTCGTTATGCTGGTATTCATGCTGCAGAACCATGTTATAGACAAATGCATCCGCGAGTAATGGATGATCGATTCTGAATTCCGCATGTTGGAGTGTCTCAAGTACATCTGAACGGATCTCTGCAGCCGTCGTTATTACATTTGCCAGTGTCGGCAGTGGGAGTGCCGCACGCGTAGCGCGCGGATGTTCGAATGGGTTATACATCCCGGGCATCTCAGAGAATTCGATCGGGCCGGAAACGTTACGCTTGAGCCACAATTCCTCGAAGTGCATGATGTGACCAAGATCCCAGAGAATCGGGCTCATCAACGCGTCATGCTGCCGATGGAGGTCGTCCTCGGATAGCGAACTCACCAGCAGAAGGGTACGTACCCGGGCTTCAGTGAGTTTGAGGCAGATATTGTTCCGAATTACGGAATCGGAATGATTCGGCATGGTATTGGTTGGGGCAAGGACCAGGCCCGCTGACGGTGACACAGAATAAGCTAAGAACCTGCTAGTACTTCGATACCACACGCATGATAACCGTCATGAAGGCGTGGCCGAAATGGACCTTGATCCCAACCTTGAAGTGGGGACACTCGACTTCGGGATCGCTCACGCGCCCTGATGGAACGACTGGTGCAGGAGTTCCTGCCTCGACAAGTGTTTCCCGGTGGTTGCAGTCTCAGAAAATTGAGGACAGCTTTCCCCCATTCGTGTACCCTTCGCAATCCGCATGAATCAGTCGAGCGGCCAGGCCCGCGTAATTCGCTTCTTCGAGCAGCTACCGCTCGCAGCGGCCGTCTTCGTCGTCCTGGTGTCGATCGGGATGCTGTTCGAATGGTATAGCGGCCTGGAGCCGACCGGCGGATTCTATCCGGGTGGCGTCGCGATGGTGCCGCTGGCCTGTTTGGAGTTTGGGATGGCTGGAGTTGCGCTGGCATTTGCGACCAGGCGTGACAGACCATTTGCCATCCGCGTTGCCTCGATCGTACTCGCCTGCCTGGTGATTCTGGTTGCACTCATAGAACTCGCGGCATGGCTCGCAGGCCGCGATCTCGGTCTCGATCTGATCGTGTTCGGCGATCAGCTCCGCCGAGCGCAGTGGGACCCGCCAGGTCGCATGCCACTGAACACGAGCATCGGCATGATGCTGACAGGGCTGGGCATAGTCTCGCTTCATTTCGACGATCGAACCGGGAAGAGCAGATCTCACTGGATCGGTCTGTTGAGCGGAACAATAGGCTTTCTGGGGTTGATCGGGTACGCGTTTGGTGTAACGCGGCTGTACGCGCTTGGCGAGTACTCCGGAATGGCTATCAGCACGGCGGTGTGCCTGTTCGTGCTCGCGCTGGGTATCGTCTTTGCGAGACGCACGACGGGATTGCCGAAGCTTCTGGTGGACCCCGGAGCGGCAGGAACGGTGGCGAGGCGCCTCGTCCCCGCCGCTGTTGCTGTTCCGTTCCTCCTCGGATGGGCGCGTCTTCTCGGCGAAAAGAATGGATTTTACGATACCCCGTTCGGCGTGTCGCTCTACGTGCTCGCGACGGTTGTCATTTTCCTGTGGCTCGTGAGTTGGGCCTCCCACATGGCCTTCGAGAGCGACCGCGTGCGCGAGGAACTGCTCGCGGGTGAGCAAAAGGCTCGCGAGGTAGCTGAAGGTGCCAATACAGCGAAGAGCAACTTTCTCGCAGTGATGTCACATGAATTGCGAACGCCGCTCTCCGCCATCATCGGTTATGAGGAGCTCCTCGCTGACGGGATAACCGGACCCGTGAACGATGCCCAGAAGCACCAGTTGGGTCGTGTGAAGGCCAGCGCGCAGCACCTGCTCCACCTCATTGATCAGATACTCTCATATTCACGGGTTGATGCCGGTCGCGAAGTAGTTTCTGCCGAAGACGTGGACGCGAATGAAATCGCGCACGATGCCGCGACACTGGTGGAGCCACTGGCTCGTGAGCGATCGCTTCCCATGGAGGTCGTCGAGACGGGATATCCGCTCCCGATGTTGACAGATAGCGGAAAAGTGCGGCAAATTCTTGTGAATCTGCTCTCCAATGCGGTCAAATTCACCCCCGCCGGCCGAGTGACGCTGATCGTCCAGCACGACGGCCCGGTGGTTCGATACATCGTCCGGGACACCGGAATCGGCATCGCTATGGAACACCGCGACCAGATATTCGACGCTTTCTGGCAGGTCGAGCAGCCCAGCACCCGCCGCGTGGGCGGGACGGGTCTTGGGCTGAGCGTGACTCGTCGGCTCGCGCGACTCCTCGGGGGCGACGTGACTGTCTCAAGCAAAGTAGGCGAGGGAAGCGCTTTCACAGTCTCGTTGCCCCTGGAAGCGCCCGTTGGTACTGGCCCTGTCAAAAAGATTGAGTAGCCCGCCCCCGGCTGACGCTCCCGGAGGCTGGGGTAGCTTCGCCGTGACTCTACTCTACTTCGAATCGACCCCTCTTCGTACTATCGACCTGAGGGACGTTGTGAGCCCGACAAGCCGACAATTCTTCCGGGATATCGGCCTGGAACGGTCGTTCGGGATCATAACTGCGCAGGACCCGATGGGCACACGCCAAGCCGCGTCCGAGAACGAGCGTCTCGCTGCTAGCTTACATCAGGAATTGGCGGCATCGAGATTGGCATACGTGCGGGTGAATGCGTGCAGCCCTGATGGGAGTCATTGCGAACGGAGCGTCGCGATTGCTCTGGATATGCAATCGGTGATGGACCTCGCGGATCGGTACCGTCAGCTCGCTGCGTTCTGGTTCGATGGTGACGTATTCTGGATAATTCCAGTTCGATCCAGTCTGCCAAGAGTAAGACTTCCGACGTTCGCTTGACGCGCAGAGGGGTGTGTAGTGATTGCGCCGTTTGCTCAACGACCACTCTAATCATGTCGTATTGCTCTCAATGACTGCATCGTCAACAGTGAAGCACGGATCGCCAATTCTGCAGGAACGCGTCGAGCTATTGGAGATCGCCACACGCCTCCGTGCGGAGGTCGCGAGTCGGATCGTCGGACAGGAGAATGTACTCGACGAGATTCTTATGGCGCTTCTGGCCGGCGGTCATGCGCTGCTCGTTGGCGTGCCTGGTCTGGCGAAGACGCTGATGATCAGATCCGTTTCGGAAGCGATGCATTTGGGATTTCGGCGCATTCAATTCACACCGGATCTGGTGCCATCGGACATCACTGGAACCGAGGTGATGGAAGAGGACGCGACTTCACACTCGCGCCTGTTTCGTTTCGTCCAGGGTCCCGTATTCGCGAATATCCTTCTTGCTGACGAGATCAATCGCGCTCCCCCGCGCACGCAGGCCGCGCTTCTTGAGGCAATGCAGGAGCACAGTGTAACTGTAGCCGGCGAAACCATGCCGTTACCTGCGCCGTTCTTTGTTCTCGCGACACAGAACCCAATCGAGCAGGAGGGAACATACCCGCTTCCGGAAGCGCAGCTCGATCGATTCCTGTTCGAGATTCGAGTTTCCTATCCGGACGAAGATGCAGAGATCGCAATTCTGCGTAACACCACCGGTCGCGAGCATGCACCGCTCGAACCCGTGATCGATGCGGAGCAGACTATTGCGCTCCAGAGAATGGTGCGGGACGTGCCTGTCGCTGACGTCGTTCTCCAGTACGTAGCACGACTTGTTCGCGCAACGCGCCCGGATGAGAAGGATGCAACACGAATCGTCAAGCAGTTCGCGCGCTGGGGTGCGGGCCCACGTGCCGGTCAGGCGCTGGTGCTTGGCGCAAAGGCGCATGCGCTGCTTGCCGGACGGCATGCGGTGTCGCCAGCGGATGTGCGTCGCGTTGCGCATCCGGTACTGAGACATCGAGTCCTGCTCAACTTCGCCGCTGAGGCTGAAGGAATATCCGCAGAACAAATCGTGGATGACCTCCTCGAGCATGTGCCGGCGCCGAAGAGCGACATAAGGGTTTGACGATGCGGCGCGTGCCGCCGGACGGTAGCAGCGACAGATTGATGCATAGTGCGCTGCTCGACGCCATCCGAGGGCTGCGATGGCGCGCCCGTCGCGCATCGAGGATTGCCGTTCCGGGAATACATCCGTCACGCGTTCGTGGATCGTCGGCGGAGTTCACCGAGTATCGTGCCTATCGTCAGGGCGATGATCTGAGGCGCATCGACTGGAAACTGTTTGCCCGCAGTGATCGCGCGCATGTTCGCATCTCCGAAGAACGAGCGGTAACACCAACCTATATCGTCGTCGATGCCAGCGCATCGATGGCTTTCCCCGATGGCGCGACATCCAAATGGTCGCTGGTGCAGCAGCTCACGGTTGCCCTTACTGCAGTCGCGCATTCGAGTGGGGATCCCGCGGGTGTGATCGTTGCCGGGAATCCTCGGGCCACCGTTCAGCCGCGTACGCGACACGGTCTCGTAGCAGAAGTCAGCCGCATGCTGCAACATGTCAAGGTGAGCGGCGCGGTACCCATTGCACCGACGGTCGCCATAGCCGCGCGCGCCGCGTCACGAGTAGCAATCATCAGCGACTTCCTTGGTGATCTGGACGAGACTCTGCAGACGGCCAGGCAGCTCATCGCATCAGGTCGTGATGTGTATGCGCTCCATATAATTGCCGCGGAAGAGATGGACCCTCCAGCAACTATCTCTGTTGTGACGGATCCGGAGACCGACGCAGTTCATAGGTCTCTTTCAGTGGACACGCGCAAGGAATACACGCGCGCGTTTGGTGCCTGGCGCGACGACGTGGCATCAAGATGGCTCGCGAGTGGGGCGGCGTATAGAGAGATAGTTACCGGGAATGAACCCGTGAGCAGTGTGGTTCGCCGCATCGTACGCGATGAACCAGTCGCATCGCGGGCAGGCTGAATTGGCTGGGCTCGTGTATCCATGACTTTCGTCGCCCCGGGTTTTCTACTGGCAGCCGGTGCGGCGGCGTGTGTTGTCATAGCGCTGCATTTCATCGTTACGCGGCGCCCCCGATCCGTACCGTTTCCGACCGCCCGATTCGTACCAGACGCACCCGTTGCTGCGAGAGAGCGATCACTCCGCCTTTCCGATTTGCTCCTGCTCGCGCTCCGCGTGCTCGCTATCATGCTGGTCGGCATTGCCCTGGCCAGACCTGTGTTGACACCGACGCGAGAAAACGTGGTACGTGTGATTGTCGCCGATGTGTCCGGAGCAGTTGCAGATATTGCCGAAGTCCGGGACAGCGCGCGAGCGCTTCTCCGGCCGGGCGATGAATTGATTGCATTCGACACCAGCGCGTGGGCGGTACCATCGGTCGATTCGTTGGCCAACCGCGCCGGGCTACGGAACGCTGGTTCAATCTCAGCGGGTATGGTAGGCGCGCTGCGGGCTGGTCAGCGAGTTCGAGCTGGCGCGGATTCAGTCGAATTGGTTGTCGTATCACCTCTTGTAACGCCCGAGCGCGATCGCGCGACCGCGACGATTCGCAATCAATGGCCAGGCCGGGCGCGGCTCGTACGAGTTCGTGCTGCGCCACCCGATTCAAGCAGTGTTCGGGCAGTCGAGGCTGCGTTTCTGGACTCTGCGCGGCCGGAGTTTGCTGTGCAGCGCAATCGCATCGATACAGTCGGCGCCGTGGTCGCGAATGGGAACGTCCTGGTTGGCGCATTTGAGCGGCGGTGGCGCTTCACGGACGATTCGCTCAAGGGAGCAAGAGTACTCGCGCGATGGGTCGACGGGGATGCTGCGGCGATCCAGCGCGACAGTGGTTCGACGTGTCGCAAGTCGGTCTTGATTCCTCTGGATAGCACCGGTGACATGCTTCTGCGGGCGAGCTTTGTGAAGCTGCGCGCGTCTCTGTCGGGTCCATGCCAACGCGCACGCTCCACGCCCGACGCGGCGCTCGCATCGGTCATGTCTGGAGGCAGTGGGAAACTCGCCAGCACCGCCGATTTCCCGGCCGCTACGGATTCTGCGTCACCGGTCAGCCGTTGGCTGATCGCGCTCGCGATCATCGTGGCGCTAATTGAGATGGTTTTGCGTCGCGGACCGTTCGACGCCGGTGACCGACAGTGACGGCCGAGCATCGGGTCGCGTGCACGCAAAGCCAGTTGCGTGTGGTGCTTCTTGTATCGACGCTGCTCTGGACGGGCGCGGCCTTGCTCGCGATACTTGCCATTGAGCTGGCCGTCGGCGCGTGGAGCCACACTGCCGGCATCGGCGAGTGGAATTGGGACGTCGCGCTCGCGCTCGGCTTGTTGTCCGGCTGCTGGGTTCTGTGGCGCGGAAGATACGTGTTGTCAAAACGGCGAGTTGCTCTATGGATGGAAGAGCGATATCCGTCACTCCAATATGCACTTGTCACAGCGAGCGATCCGCTTGTCACCCTCGATAAGGGGATTCTGGAAGCGGAAATTGATCGATCGAACATTGACACTTTCCTTCGCCCCGCTGTCCTCACGCCCATTATTTATGCCGGAGTGGCTCTATCTGTAATGGCAGGCGCATTTGCCGCGGCGTTGACGCTTGCCTCCGGGCGAACTGACACGGTAGTTCATGATGCTCCACAGAAAATGGGTGTAAGCACTCCGATTGCGAATCGGCTGCTTGGCCTGTCGATACGCGTCAAGCCACCCGCGTACACTGGTCGTGAGGTTTCGAACTTCGATGATCCTTCAGCCGTAACAGCGCTAATTGGAAGCAGCGTCAAAGTCCTCGGCAACGGTAGGCCGCGTGGGATTGTCGCAAGGCTTGGCGATCAGAATCTGGGAGTGAATGAAATCGGCCGAAAGTGGGCTGTACAATTCATTGCGCCAGCCACGGCGACGACGATCTCGCTGACCGATCGAGGCTACGATCGCGTACTCGCGATAATTCCGGTCACCGATCGTCCGCCCGTCGTGGTGTTGACCGAACCAAGTCGCGATACCGTCTGGCGTCACGTTCCGTCGGGATCCATCAACTTCACCGCTCGCGCAACCGATGACGTCGGCCTTTCGTCCGGCCATATCGAGTACACTGTCACGACTGGCTCGGGAGAAATCTTCAGGTCTCGCACGAGCTCGCTCAGTGACATCGAGTTCGGCAATTCGGCATCGGGTCAGCTTCACGCATCGATTGCATTGCAACAACTCGCTCTGACGGAGGGAGCGATCCTTTCTGTTCGCGCCGTCGTTTCGGATAACAACACGCTGACAGGGCCATCGACATCAACGTCCGACACTCGTACCTTCCGCGTCGCGCGGGTCGATGAGTATGACTCGCTAGCCGTCGAGGCCGCACCCCCGCCACCAACAGAGCGGTCGCTGCTTACTCAGAGAATGCTCATTGTTTCTGCCGAGTCGCTGCTGAAGACGCGACCAACGCTCGGCGCACATGATTACGTCGCTTCATCCGGGCGGATCGGGGCAGATCAAGCGGATCTTCGAAAGAAGGTGTACAACATTCTCTATGAGCAGGATGAAGCGGGTGGAGATAGTGGAGTAGAGGGTGATGACGAGGAGCTGGACCCTCAGTTGGTTCTGAACCACGATTTGAAGCAGGCGTATGACGCGATGTGGGATGCCGAGCGCTCGCTGAACATCGGCGAGATCAATATCGCGCTCCCGTTCATGAAGAAGGCGGCAAGTGCGCTGGATCGCGCCCGCCTCGCCAACCGCCTGTATCTGCGTGGTCGGACGCCGCGTGTTGTCGTAAATATCGAAAAGGTCCGACTGACTGGCAAGGATAAAGGGCAGCAGAACATCGCTGCAGGAAAGCGTCCGCGCGCAGACACGACTTCGGCTCAGTTGAATAGGTCTTTGGACGCGGCACTTGCGATCGCTACGTCGGAGCCTGCGCATTTTATCGACGCACTCACCCGCCTTCGTGCACAGTCCACCGCGGCGAATTCCGCGTTCGCAACGTCGCTGGGCGAGGCTGTCGATGCGTTGCGAGCCGGTAAGGATGCCACGTCTGCGCTGGTTCGGGCACGTCGTGCGCTGCTTGGCGCACCGCGTGTCGGGGATCCTTCGCGGCCGTGGGAAGGCGTGTGGGATCGTCCGCAGTGACTCGATTTGTATTCTGTACCGGCCAGTACGATTCTGGTGATTGGGACTCCGCTCCGCTGGTGCCAGCAAATCTCATCGACTCTGTTGCGCAATACACGAGCATTTCGATCGCACCCAGTGGCGTGAATGTGCCGCTCGCATCCGATGCGATTCTGGAGTATCCGCTGGTGTACATCACCGGCCACCTTCCCGTGCGTTTTTCGGCGGCTGAACGAGGTAACATCCGGAAGCTCATCGATCGGGGCGGAATGATATTCATGGACGACCACAATCATGATGTTGATGGTGTGTTTCACAAGACGGCCACGGAGGAAATAACCATTGCTCTCTCCAAGCCCGTGGACATTCCGAATGACAATGAGTTGTATCGCGCCTTTTTCAACTTCGACAACGGACCTCCAACGACCAGTCAGGAGTTGAACGGATGGGGCGATAACCTCGTCCACAAGAATCTCCAGGGCGTAATGCGCGACGATCGACTTGCACTCCTTTACAGCAGTAAGGATTACAGCTCCGAGTGGAATTATCACCCTGAGAGTAAGCGCTTCAACGCAATCGACAACACCAGGTTCGGTGTGAACATCATCGTCTATGCCCTCACCCGTTAGCATGCGGCGCGTCGGCGAGTGGGTGCTGCGCGTACTGAGCTTCGCGCTGCTTGGCGTGTTGCTGATGCGCATGTGGTCCCCAGTTGGACGGTCTGCGCGTGCCGAATCCGCAACAGACGGGGCTGTGGCGGGATCCCTGCCACACTGGAGCAAGACGTCGCCAGGTAGAATTCATGTATCGTTGGACTCTACGCTGCCTCCACTGGAGCGCGACTGGTTCGCCGCAATCGCACACTCCGGAAGCGTAGTTACCTGGGACGCGCCAAAGATTGTTCCGGTAGCAGCAGTTCTCACACGCGTCGCGGATCCGGTTGGAGTATCTGAACTTGACGTGTCGGCGCCGCCGAAAGGCGTTGTTGCGATTCGCGGGCCTTTTGGAGGAATCGATAGCGTGGCGGCCGGTCCGAACGGCGTGCGCGTTGGAATCCCCGGAAGTGCGACCAGCATGACCGTGTATGTTGGGGAGACAAAAGCAGTGGTCGCGAAACCAGACTCGGTGGTACTCAGGAAGCTGCTCGTCGAAGGCGCAGCAAGTTGGGAGACGAAGTTCACAATCAAGGCGTTGACAGAGCGCGGCTGGTCGGTTGATGCCCTTACACACGTTGCACCGGGAGTCGATGTACGCGAGGGCAGTCCCGCGATGCCAGACACGTCTCGCTACGCCGCGGTAATCGCAGTGGATAGTACAGCCGCGCTGATCAGGCGCGGCGCTGACGCATTCGTCCGCAAAGGTGGCGGGCTCGTGACGCTCAGTGATGCGAGCACGATAGCACCCCGTGGAGTCAGGGCCGTCGTTCTCGAGAAGGGACCGGCCGGTGACATCCGTGCCATGCGCATCGGAAACGGCAGGGTGATTCAGGTGAGCTACAAGGATCTCTGGCGACGGAGAATGGCAGACGCAGACAGCATAGATGATCCAGTAGCCGCGCACCGTGAGTTGCTTGCGGACATCGTCGCGTCGGTTGCGTTTGCTCCACGTATTGCGGTGTCCACTGACTCTCTGTCGGATCCGGCTCCGCTTGCTGACATGGTGGCAAAGCTCGGACGTCGTACCGCTATTGCTGATGCCGGTTCGCCGTTCGGCGATGCAATACCGACGTCGGTGCTGTTTGGCATCCTGATCGCGTCGTTGCTGATTGAGCTTGCGTCGCGGCGCTTGCGCGGAGCGCTATGAGTTCGTTGGCCGCAGCACGACCGGCAACCGAAAGTGAACCGACACGCCCTTGGCTGGCCTACTCCGTTCTCGCGAGCGCAGTCATCTGCATCGCGTGGTCAGCCCTGTTCGTACGATGGGCGGCGGTTTCAGGACCTGCATCTGCGTTCTACCGGGCTCTCGTCGCGACTGTTGTTCTGGTTCCGGTCTGGCTACTCCGTGGACGCAAAAATACCGTGCGATTCAGGCCGGCGATGCTCGGGGTGCTGGCGGGAATCTTCTTTGCATTCGACCTGGCTCTGTTCAACACTGCCGTCCTCGACACCTCCGCTGCCAACGCTACACTACTTGGAAATAACGCCCCGATAGTTGTAGGCCTCGGCAGTTGGCTGATCTTCCGCAAACCGCCGCGCGCGATCTTCTGGGCGGGACTCGCGCTCGCCCTTGTAGGAAGCGGGTTCATAATCGGCCATGACGTGTTTGATCATGCGAATTTCGGATCAGGCGACGCAATGGCAGTGGCCGCATCAGTGTTTTTCGCCGCGTACATGCTGACGGTTGAACGCGTGCGTGCGCAAATGGACACGCTGACACTCACCACACTGGCCGTGACGGCCAGTAGCGTCACTCTCCTGCTCGTGTGTCTCGTCGTCAGGGTGCCGCTCCTCGGGTATTCCACGCATGCGTGGTTATCGTTGATCGGTCTTGGACTGGTATCACAGGTCGGCGGATATCTGGCCGTTACCTACGCCCTCGGTCACCTGCCGGCCACTGTGACTTCGGTCGGAATGCTTGGTCAGGCACCGCTCACCGCGCTACTCGCTATTCCATTGCTCGGTGAGCCATTGATCGCCAGTCAGGTGATCGGCGGTGCCCTCGTCATCACGGGGATCTACGTGGTAAACCGTCGATACGTCTCAGCGGTGCGCTGAAAGCAGTGGATTGGCAAGTTAGTTGGGCAGAGCGCCGGGCTTGTCGCCCGGTGGCTGCTGACGTTCACAGCGGGAACCGTATTCGGTAACTTTGATGGAACCTCCCAACCCAAGTCGCCATGTCCACTTCGCCCAGCGGCACGCTCGTGATCAGCCCGGAACAACTCCTGGAAGACTGGCAGGGGCATCGAAGGCTCACCCGTCGCGTAATCGAGATCTTTCCGGAAGAATCGCTCTTCACGTATTCGCTAGGCGGGATGCGCCCGTTTTCTGTGCTGGTGATGGAGATGATCAAAATGGGTGTGCCGATTCTCCGTGGAGAAATCACAGGTGAGTGGCGCTCGTCTGATCTGGTGGACCCGAGCACAAAATCTGAACTGTTGAGACTGTGGGATGACGTCACCGCCGACATAAACAGGATGTGGCCGGATATCCCACCGCACCGATTTCAGGAAATTGACACTGCGTTCGGTCAGTGGAAAATGCCAGGCTATGCAATGTTTCTATATGCGATAGACAACGAGATACACCATCGCGGTCAGGGGTACGTGTATCTTCGCTCGCTTGGAATCGAGCCTCCGCCGTTTTACGAGCGCTGAATCGGAACATCCAGGCGACTCGCCATGGGCGAGGCGATGTACATGTGATCCGGAAGTTGATGCAGCGTCAGCCACCACGGATGGCTTCTGTCGCCTTCGCTCGCATTCTGCTGAAGGCCGGGCGGTACGGACTTTGAAGTATGCCCGACCGAACGCCAGACTCCATTTGAATGATGTCACGTATTCCTGACCGGATTGGTTCGCGCACGCTGATCGCGGGCTCGGCGGCGATTCTTGCCACCGGCGTCAGTGCGCTGTTGAGAATGACCGCTGCCGGCGAGATATCGATCTTCATTGCAACGGCGGTGGCACTCGCCGCTCTGGCGTCGCTGGTCAGTCAAGGGACAGAACAGCTCGGTACCCGACTGGGTGTCGGTGCGACCGGGATCATCCAGTCTGCGCTGGGCAATCTGCCGGAGCTCTTCATCAGCGTATTTGCACTTCGCGCCGGTCTGGTTGTGGTCGTGCAGACAGCACTCATCGGCTCCATTCTCGCCAACAGTCTACTGGTACTCGGCCTGGCCTTCCTGGTCGGTGGCTTGCGGCACGGACCGCAACAGTTTTCGCTCCGTACAAGTCGCATGACTGCAATGCTTCTGGTGCTTTCGGTTGCATCGCTTGCGATACCGACGCTGGGCACCGCTCCGGGGTCACCGGATTTTGGCCACGCGAGTAGTCTCAGCATCGTAGTCGCGGTTGTGCTGCTGATCGTTTTTGTCGGTAGCATTCCTATGACTATTCGAGGTTCCATCGGCCCAGCGCGTCAGCATCCCGATCCCGCAAAAAGATGGTCGCTTGTTACCTGCATCGCGGTGCTGGCGATCGCCGGGCTCGGCGCCGCTGTTGTATCGGACTGGTTTGTGGATGCATTGAGACCAGCAATGCAGACACTCCAACTCTCCGAGGAGTTCGTTGGACTCGTGATCGTCGCGATAGCCGGAAACGCAGTCGAGAACGTAGTCGGCATCACCGCGGCTGCACGCAATGAGGCTGATCTGGCTGTCAGCCTCATACTGAACAGCAGTCTTCAGATCGCGCTGTTCCTCATCCCGGTGCTCGTTCTTCTGAGTATGGTGCTCGGCGGACCCATGTTGACGCTCGTCGCGCCGACGCTACTGATCGCGGCCCTGGGACTCGCCTCGATCCTGGGAGCCCTTATCATCTTCGATGGCGAATCAAACTATGTCGAGGGGCTGGCACTTATCGGACTGTACATCATCATCGCGGCGAGCGTCTGGTTCGGGCCTCCGATCGTCGGTTAGCATGATGCGAGCGAATGCGAAGACGGGCGCGCCTTGCGACACGCCCGTCAAGATACTGCTGCAATGTCCCGCCGTCATTTATCAGGACGGCGTACTACTTTGCGCTCTCCAATTCCCTGACGGCCGGTGCGAGGGTGCGGACGCGTGCAGCATCGCTCGCTCCAGAGGCACCCTGGTCCAGCTGACCAGCCAGCGTCTTGAGGGCGGCTGTGCGTGCAGCACCACTCATCTTTTCAGCGCTCTTGAGGGCGTTTGTTATCATAGTTGTGCGTGAGATCGGGAGTCAGTGTCAGCTTGAAAACGTCGAGTCTACGTGCGATCTCGCCATTCCGCTGGACCCACTCGTCGTGCCAGCTGCTTACTGAACCGACCGAACGATTCTGCTGGTCACCGATAACTGTCCTACGTGTCGCATCGAGTGTTCAGCACCATGTACCAGACATCCAATGACCGACGACGGCAATTGCGCGCGCCCGACACCCCGAAATTCAGCGAGCGTCGAAATATCTACCTTCCTCAATTCATCAATCGCCGCGTCCACACGGGCACTCAATGCGCCCAGTGTTGCGGCGACATCCGAAATTGCAAGGTGCGCGCCTTCCAAGGGAATACTCGCTAATTGTTCCGGCGACAATGCTTCTTCACGGGCATACGTAAAAAGCCGATCGATCACACCCGTGATGTGTCGCACATGAAAGGCTGATGACGCTACGTTTGCCGGTCGTGCATTCCATTCCGCTTCGCTAAGATTCGCGACGAGTTCGCCAACACTCTCGCGAACCTGGAGCAGGATGTGCGCGACAGGCTGCAGGAGTGCAGGGACCCCGTCGATCGGTCCACGTTGCCACCATTCTGTATTTGCCATGTGCCTATACCCTCAAGTGTGGGTGATGCATCGTGCATTCCAACGTGGATGAACGAAGCTCCGTCTATTCGTGATCGATTTCACGTTGCCTGTTTGATGTACCTGGCGCGGCGGAATCTCAGCGCCGACCAGTCATCATCTATTGCAACCATGCGGACGCTATCGAACCCTGCAGCCCGCAGGACGTCCCAGCCAGAATCTCGATTGAACTCGCATCTGTATCGTTTTGAACTCTTCTTCGGATATGCGATCCACAACGTCGGATCCTCATCTGCCTTGTCGATGAGGGCCTTTGATGCCCGGTCCAGTTCCGCGCTCGTCGTGGCAAATGCGATCGCGAAGTCAACGCGCTTTGCTTCAGCCGCATCGCGGAGAATACCTGCAGGCGCGAGCCGTGCGAGTTCTATCTCAAACGACTCAGGCGCATTCATGACGACAATCTCCGTCTGATCCTTGAGATTCAGTTTCTTGAACATCGGAGAAACAGTCATGATGTTACTCTCAGTAACGGAGGAACGCCCAAATCCTGGCGCAGCGGTGCCTGGTGCGTTGACACGATGTAGACGCGCAATTTCAAAGAGGGCTCACCAGTGTTGCGGCGAGCCCTCTTATAATATCACCGTACGAATACGCGTGGCGCTACCGACCTGCCAGTTGCTCGACTAGACGATTGGCTGATATCTGTAGCCGACGACACCCGTCGCGGTTGCCGTAGCCTTGAATGGCATGCTGGCCTTTGGCGCAACCGGCCCAACCGTCACTGACTGGCTTCCAACTACCGCACCCGTCTTGTCCAGAAAATCCACCCGGATCGTGTACGACTTGGCCGCGGCGCCGCGATTTTCGATGGTCCCGCTGAGGACTGCAGTCTTCGCTGCCGAATCAACAGTGAACTCCTTTACCTCGAGATTTGGAGTCATCTTCTCGGACTTCGCGTTGTACTTGATCAGCGAGTCCGTGTAGGCCTTTGTGAGAACCTTGTCCTTCGTATCCTTCAGCAATCCGCTGTAGCCATAAGCGTACAGCAGCCAGTTCGAGGCATTGTTTGGATCCAGCGATACGAGCTTGTCAACAACCGCGGCAACCTTCTCCGGCTGCTTTGCACCGACATAGCTCGCCGCCAGATTCTTCAACGCATCGCGCTGGTATGGGTTGCGAGTCGCAACCGCGGCGAAAAGCGTGACAGCATCGGACGTCCGGTCGGCCTGCGTGGCGAGGACGCCTGCATTGAGAACTGCCTGCTCCCCATATTTGGCAGGGTTGGCAATTATCGGAGCGTAAATCTTGCTATACTCTGCCGTGTCCTTGAGTGCGAGCGCAATCTGCGATGATACGAGTTCGCCACGCGCGATTCGCGCATCGTTTTTCCCCTGCGCTATATACGTCTCCCACGCTTCGATTGCCTGACGTCCGATTGTCGTTTTGTCAGCCCCGGTCGCCGCGTCATACTGCGAGAAGAGAGTATTCGCAAGATCGTACATCGAACTTTGCCGTGCGTCTTCATAGACCGTGTCAGCACTCGCCGCCTCGAGCGCCTTGCGCATCATTGCGATCGCGGTTGGATAGTCGTTCTTGTTCGACGCAACCGACGCAAGCACCGTGTATGCGTATGGTGCGTGGCGATCTATCGAGAGCGCCCGCTTGGCGAGAACTGCAGCCGAATCATATTGCTGGGAGTTGACCGCAGCGATCGCTCCCTGGATAGCGTCGAGCCATGGCTTCTGCTCGCGCCACTCGGCGATCTCCTTGTGGCAGGCTGGCTGCGCAGCTTCAACGAGATTGAATGCCGTATCCGCGGCAGCCATGAGATCAATGTTGGCCGAAGGGTCGGTGGCGATTCCGTAACTTGAACGCGGACCGGTGACCGTGACCCCCGGCTGCTGCAGTAATAGAATGTATGCCTGGCCAAGATAGTATGCACGCCCGACCGAGTCAGCGATTTCTTTGCTGTCTTTCGTCGGCGCTGTAAGAGCGGTGATAGCAAGCTTGAGTGGTTTCGAAGCGTCCTGCTTGGCGTTGACGCTCGTTGCAGCCTGCTGGAGAAACAATGTTGCCTTCGCGACTGCCTGGCTGATGCCCGGGTCACATGCGGATGCCGCAGCTGTGGCAGCCGGCGTCGTTCCCTGGGCGCCAGCAACACTGGCAACGCACAGGAGCGCCGGAATGGCGCTGCGCAACGAGATCGTCATGGTCCTGCTACTCCTGGTTTCAGATGGATTTGGAAAGCTAGCTAGCCATCCCCGTAAAAGTCACCCGTCCGCGCCCGGCGATATCACATTCATGATATAGCGGTGGCCCGGCGGATCCTCCGAAGATCGGATATTTTCTGGCATGTCCCATAGACGCGCAATTTCGCATCTCAGGCGGGTTGATCCCCGTCTCTCAACAATCATCGATACGGTCGGGAGCTGCACGTTCGCACCGGCGGAACATCTTGCCCACTTCACGGCAATATCGCGGTCGATCGTCTTCCAACAGCTGTCGGGCAAGGCAGCCGCTACAATTTACAATCGATTTGCCGATCTGTTCCCGGACGCCACACCGACTGCCCCCCATCTCGCCAGCCTGACCGATGACCAACTGCGAGCCGTGGGTCTCTCACGCCAGAAGACAGCATATCTGCGTGATCTCGCCGCGAGCGTGATCTCTGGCAGAGTCCCCATCGATTCGCTCGACCAGCTCCCGGACGAGGAAGTCATTGCCGCGCTGGTATCGGTCAAGGGAATTGGCCGATGGACTGCGCAGATGTTCCTCATGTTTCGGCTCGGGCGCCCCGACGTGCTTCCCGATCTCGATCTCGGAATCCAGAAGGGAATTCAACGTGCGTACCGCATGCGCAAGCTGCCTACGCCCAAGCGCGTGACGCAAATCGGCGCGAAATGGGCGCCGTATCGTACTGTTGCATCGTGGTATCTGTGGCGCAGTCTGGATTCGACGGCGGAATCACGCCAGGGCAAGTAGAGATCGCAAGCGCTGTCGCTGGGGGAAAGACGCGCGTTCTAGCTGGATCGCTTGACGATTGAAGCGTCGTTTGACACTGGATCCGAAGTGTCTGGTTCATCGGGGAGCACCGTGAACGGCAACAGGATCGATATTCTGCGATTTGCGGGGTCGAGCGGATTACTTGGCACGCGCAGATCTCGATCCGCCATCCCGCGCACCTCAACGATTCTCGACGGATCCACCCCCGATGCTTCAATCATTCGTCGCGCTGCGTTCGCTCGATCAGACGACAGCTCCCAGTTTGTGTAAGTCGCAGAACTGCCGAATTGCTGGGAGTCCGTATGTCCCTCAATGATGATTGGTGTCTGCAGCTCGCTCAACTCAGTGCCAATCAGCTGAAGTGCGGCGACTGTGATCGGAAGCATCTGCGCGGAGCCGTTCCGGAAGAATGTCTGACCACTTTTTGTCTCGATAAGCTCTATGCGAAGGCCGCTCTTTGTCTTCACGGCCTCAATATGCGCGCCGAGTGCGCGAAGGTCGGGAGAACTATTGAGTCGGTTGCGAAGATCCTTCGCCAGATCTCCGAATTTCTTTTCCTCGGATGTCCGAATCAGAATTCTGAGCGGCGGCTTGATTTCACCCGCCGGTGAGTTGCCACTTGAGATAATGTTCGCGCCGGCAGAGAACCCTTTCTTGAATCCGACAGGGTTGGAAAAGTACCCCTCGATCGCGTCCTTCATCTTCTGATCCATGCTTAGCAACCACATGACCATGAAGAATGCCATCATAGCGGTTACGAAGTCTGCGTATGCCACTTTCCAGCTTCCGCCGTGGTGGGCCGCATGTCCTTTCTTACGCTTGACGATGACGATGATCTGTTTTTCCTTCCCCGGCATGGCCACGTTCTAATCAGGCTGCACGGCGGCGAGTCAAGTTCTCAAGTTCCGAGAAGCTTGGACGATCGCCTGGCTCTATGTTGCGGCGTGCGAATTCGACTGCAGTCATCGGCGAATCACCGCGCGCGAAAGCGAGCAGCGCGGTGCGGATCGACATCATGTACGCCTCTTCCGCGCGAATGCGTGTCTCGACCGCCGAAGCGATCGGACCGACAACTCCGTACGACAGGAGAATTCCGAGGAACGTTCCAACGAGCGCGGCCGCAACCTTCTCTCCGATCTCGGAGGCCGCGCCGCCAATCGAGCCCATCGTGATGACGACGCCGAGTACGGCAGCAACGATTCCGAATCCCGGCATGGCGTCGCCTACTTTGTTCAGCGCAGCGGGGATGAGCATCGCTTCGTCATGTTGACGCTCGAGGTCGAGATCCAGAATTTCTGCGAGGTGATGATCTTCGACGGCGCCCGTGAGGAGCACCTTCAACGTGTCGGTGAGAAACGCGACGGCGTGATGGTTCTTCGAGACTGATGGGTACTTATTGAAGATGTCGGACTTCTCCGGATCCTCGATATGTGCTTCAAGGCCTATCAGGCCCTCCTTGCGCGCCTTCTGAAATACGTCGTACAGCAGCTGCAGCAGCTCACCATACGCCTTCTCCGTATACTGGCTCGGCTTGAGAAGCCCGAAGACCGATCCGAATATGCGTTTGATGAGCGCCGGCGGATTGCCGACTATCATTGAGCCGAACGCGGCGCCTCCAATTACGACGAATTCAGATATCTGGATCAGGGCAGCAATTTTGCCATGCTCCATTATGAACCCGCCAAGGATGCTTCCGAATACGACTACCAAACCAATGATTACGAACACGCGTATCTTTCCTGACTTCCGTCAGCCAGAGTGTAACTGGCCCAAGTTCTTCGCATAGGTGTCAGTATCGGCGAACAGATGGTAAAACTGGACATGGATAGCCCCGTTGAGGGCCCCGACAATTGGGGCCCGGTGCTCGACAAGCTGCTGCTGGGACTCACGCACAACATCAGCAACCGCGTGGCGACACTGGCGGGAGTTTCGGACATCCTGTCTGGAGATCCGACTATTCCACCCATCCTCCGAGCGCTTGCCGATGAGGTCCCGCGGCTGGAGCATGGCATCCGGCTGCTGCGATTGCTCGCGGTTCCTGAGGGAGAGCGGGACGAGGCCCTTGAGACTACCCGGATAGTTGACGATGCAATCTCGCTGGCCGAGCTGCATCCGGACTGTCGAAACATCAGTTTTCAATTGATGGCGAGGCGCGATGTACCGCCTGTCATCGCGCGCCCCACAGTTCTTACTCACGCGATCGTGGTTGCCCTTACTTCCGCGGCTGGGGAATGCGGTCAGCCAGGCGTAACGGTGTCGATCCCCGTGAACTTTGTTGCGGAGGAGCCAAACCTGGTCATCAGGGCGGGTCGATTTTCGGTGCAGGCACTATTGCTCAGCGCCGGCAGGGGCTAGCTGGTCCCCTCAGCAGAGAGTGGTCATCCCGCCGAGGGTCGGGCGGATCCAGCAGTCGACGAGCTAGGCCTTCTTGAGCGGAATGGCGGTCGCCCATTCCTTGCCGTCGGACACAACGTTGGCACGCTTGTTCTCATCGGCGATTTGATTGACGATCTCCCCGCGCAGAATCGTCACGTCGCTGGGCGCCTCGATGCCCAGGCGGACCCCACCGCGGTCGCACTGCAGGACGACGATCTTGATACCACCGTCGATGATTAGCGTGTCACCGGGCCGCCGCCCCAGAATCAACATGCGATCAGCAGAAGATAACCCGGTTGGCCGATTGCCGTGGGGCTACCGTTAGCCGTCACTAGGGAATCATGTCGAGCAGTGTCTGCGACATACTGTTGGCCGTAGTGATAACCTTGGCCGCCGCCGCGTACGCCTGCTGATTTTTGGTCAGGGAAATGAGTTCCTGGTCGGTCGATACTCCGCTCACGCTCTGCCGCTGCGTGTCGGCCTGTTGGGCTAGCGTGGAATAAACGGTGGATGACGTGGTTGCGTCGCTCGCGGCTAGTCCCACCCGTGTCACCAGGTCACGGTAGTACTCCATGACCGACGTCGTGTCGGTGGAGCCGTACTTCGTCATCGTGGTCGTATCGTCGGCGAGCGCCGCCATCTTGTTGGCAACATTGTTATTGCCCGTCGCTCCCTGAGTATCGCCGGCGGCGATGTACGATGCACTGGACGCAACCTGCGTCGAGAGACTGATTGAAGCGGCCGTCAGTTTGGTCGGATCGAAGAAATTCACGTTCGAGCCAGTAGGCGGTGTCGCGGGATTCCAGTTGGAGCCACCGAGTGCATCACCAGCAGCGGTCCAGCCCGTTGCGTGAATCGCGTTCACGCTCTTGACGATTCCAGCCGCGAGAGTGTCCAGCTGGCTCTTTGCGTTCGGAATGTCCTTGTTGAGTGCATCGAGATTGGCTCCCAGCGATCCGCCGGGCGACTGTGCAGCGAAGTTACGACCGCTCAGCTGCAACACGAGGGAGCCGCCCGCGCCCTGCAGAGTGAAGTTCTTCGAGTCCGAGCCGTCGACGACCGTGGCACCGGCGACATAAACAGTATCCGAGCCATTGTCGTGATTGATGACGCGTACAGGGACGATCTTGCTCAAGGCATCGATCGCATTGTCTCGCATGTCACGAAGATCGTTGGCCGTCGTTCCGTTGGATTCTGCGGCGACAATCTGCTTGTTGATGCTTGCTATCTGCGACGTGTACTGATTGATCTGATTGACCTGCAGCGTAGTAGCATCGAGCGTGCTCGACGCGATCTGGTCAAGGTTCGCCGAGAATTGGTTGAGCGTCGACGCTACAGCCGCACCGCGCTGTTGAACTACACTCTGCGCGGCAGCGCTGTTGGGGTTGTTGGCCAGGTCGCCCCACGACGAATAGAACTGACTGAGCGTGTTTGAAAGTCCCGTGTCCGACGGCTCGCCAAAGACCTGGCTGATCGAGTTGAGAATGCCGCTCTGCGTAGAATATCCGCCCGCTGTGGCAGTCTGCGCGCGGAAATTCGTGTCGAGCATGGTGTCCCGCACACGCGAAATGTCCTGCACAATAACACCTGTTCCAATCGCACCCTGCGGAGTGTAGAGCGGAGTGTTAGGCTCCAGATTGACGACCTGTCTGCTGTAACCGGGGACATTGGCGTTCGCGATGTTGTTGGCGGCAGTCTCCATCGCGGTCTGCTGCGCCTGCAGCGCGAGTGTCGCCGTCCCCATGATCGAATTGAGTGACATGATCAGCCTCTATGCTGTGCGCGAGAAGGCAAAGGCGTCACTGCGCGAATACGCAGCCGGTGTTGCGGTTCCATATCCCTGCTGTGCAGCATCGTTCGGCGCGCCTACTACCGCGCGGACGAATGAATCGCTGTTCGCAATTGCTTCGCGCAGTATCCGACGGTTGATGCCGATCTCGCTCGACAGTCGTGCGGCAGATAACTGCAATGCTTCTCGCGCGCTGCGAAGAGCAGGCGTCATCCACGGACCCAGCGCTGCCTCGAGATGCTTGACGCCAGTCTCTTCCTTGCAACCGGCCATTGCGTTGATCGAACGCCGACCTTTCCGCGCTTCCCCAAGTGTGAGTAACATCCGGTGAGTGGCAAATACGGAGTCGTCGATTGCCTGCAAGTCGTCGACTGCGATTGCTGCGCGCTGACGTAGCACGATTTCCGTGAGGTCGTCTATGAGTTTGCGCTCTGCCAGCAGCGCCTCCGACAGTGCGTCAAGGGCCGCTGCTGGAACAGGAGCGGAACTCGTCCGAAAGCTGTCGGAAGGGAGCGTTTGCTCGTGATGATACGTTTGCATCAGAGCGCTGTTAGCTCGCTCGACATCGTGATCGACGTTGTGCCGATCACTTGTCGATGCCGGTTGGCATCAATGCGGTGCTTTCTGGCGGCACCGCCGATCCCTGCGCGTGGACAGCTGCCTTGAGCTGCCGATATATCGATTCGCTCAAGCCGTGCTTCCATTGCTTGGGAGTATCGGCGGCGATGTGCTCGTCTAGGAGGCCGGTGAACATCTCCTCACCGGCGCCGCCGTCGGCGAGTCCACCGCTTGGAACGGTGGAACGCATGGATTTGTACATCTGCTGGACAAAGACCCCTTCCAACTGCTGGGAGACCTTGTGCAGTTTGGCGTCCCGGGCTGCTGCTGCGGGGTCGCCGCCTGGATCTTTCGCACCCACAGAAGTGTCACCGATCCTTATCATCGAATGGTAACCTCGGCGGAGAGCGCTCCCACTTCCCGCAGCGATTCGAAGATCGCAGCGATTTCGGAGGGCGATGTCTGGACTGCCTGGAGCGCCGAGGCGACCGCCTGTACGGATGCGCCGGTGGCGACTCGCACCGCCTGATTTCCCCCACCGCTTCCGTTCGGGCCAATTGCGCCAGCCCCGGTAGCAGCTGCGCCGGATGCGGCCGGAGAGGCTGCAGCGCCGCCAATAGTCAGAGTGACTCCACCATGGCTTACGACTGCTTCGCCCACAGTTATGTCACCACCAGCGACGACTGTCCCATCCCGTCCGTCGATCACCAATCTGTTCGCACGATCGGGTGTGACCTTGAGATCCTGGATTTTAACAATGGTTGCCGCGCGATCGCCCGTCGTGGGGAGTGTCAATGCAATTGCACCGGGATCCTCAACCTTGGCTGTGTTGGCTCCAATCGATTGATTGATGGCCGCAACGATCTTCGTGGCGGTTCCGATATCGGGATCTTTCAATAGTAGCCGGGACGAATTGGCATAACTCTCGGTTGTGACGGACCCTTCCAGCAATCCGCCACTCGGAATGCGCCCCGATGTTTCGACAGTATTGAAGTCGCGTGAGTTGATGTTGCCATCGCTCATCACTATCGAACCTTGTGCCGTGGCAACGGATTGGGCTCCTGCATCGGTAACGAGCGGAGTCATCCAGAGTGTACCACCGCGAAGCGAACGAGCATCACCCAGAGACGAGATTGTAATGTCGAATTTTCCGCCCGGACGCAGATACGGCGACACTTCCGCTGTAACCAGAACGGCGGCGGCATTTCGTGTGCGTAACACTTCGGCGGGTATCTGAATATCGAAACGACGCAAGAGGTTCGCAACGGATTGGACCGTTTGCCCGCCCTGGCTACCGCCAACTCCGCGATCTCCGGTGCCATCAAGGCCGACGACGATTCCATAGCCGAGCAGTCGCACCGGCATGGAGCCGTCGGCTATTGTAATGTCACGAACACGTGCGGACTGCGCGCCAGCCTGAAACGCAAACAGCGCGAGGCAGCCTAAAGTCGTGATGAATGCTTCGAGACTTCGCTTCATGGCCAGAATGCTCCGATTAGCCGACCTATTATCCCACTCTTCGCCTTACCGAGAGGCCCTTCGGCCTGATAGTCGAGGTCCGCATCTGCCATGCGAAACGATTGCACGCTATTGTCGGGGGCCACGTCCTGAACACGAACCCATCCGGTAAGGATGAGGTTCACTTTGCTTTCCTCGACTTTGATGATCTTGGAACCCTTTAGCTGCATCACTCCGTTTGGGGCGATCGCTACAACTCGTGCACTCATGTCGGTCGTCAGGCGATTTGTTCTCGCATCAAGTCCGCTGTTCTGCGACTGATTGCCGTTGTTCGAGTTGACGCCGAATGTCTTGTTGCTGGTTGGAGTTGATACGCCGAGTCCAAGATTCCGCTGCCGATTTTCTGTTGCGTTCACTTCCTTGTCGAGCGATGTGAGCGTGTATTCATCCACCAGAACGGTAACGATATCGCCGAGATGGAAATCGCGACGGTCGGAAAGCCACGACTGCCTGCCTGGCACCGCTGTGGAAGTCAGAACCGGAGTTGTTTGCGTGGCCTGAGGCGCTGCGCCGGCTGCTGGCCGGGTTGCGGCGGTTCGCGTTGCTGCTGGCGGTTGTGTCGCTTGCGCAGCCTGAGCTCCGAGGGCGCCTGAGATTGCAAGCGTTCCCATGAACGCCACGAATGCGGCGGCAACCATGACCATGCTGGCTGGTCGATTCTTCATTGTATCACCCTCACACTGTTCGGGCCCGTGATGATGCCATGCAGGCGCCGTCTGTTATCGAGCTTCACGTATACATCGTCTCCCTTGCGCCCGCGGCCGATCGCGGTACCTCGAACGCGAATACTGACGCCTGGCGTCGAGTAGACGACGTCAACGGCGTCACCGGCCCTTACGAGATCCGGCATTGCAACCCCCGGTTCGCGGAGTATTTCGCCCTCCCGTATCACCCGGCGTGCGACCCATCCTGGAGCAACGCTTGCAGCTTCGGGAACACTCCCGTCGGTGAGCGTTGTGTCGGACCACTTTATGTCGCTGGCCGACAGAACTGTTCCGCGCATGAGGTCGCGCGCTGCGATTGGGATCTTCCCCGCGACTGGTTTTGGCGACTGTGCCTGCGCTGAGTGCACGACGCACATAATAGCAGCGAGGAATGCGGCATTGTGTTTCAGCATCATTACCGCATCAGAGAGTTGGCGGTTTGCGACATATCTTCACTGTTCTTGATCGCCTTCGAGTTGATTTCGTACGCACGTTGTGCGGTGATCATGTCAACCATTTCGGTGACGATCTCCACGTTGCTGGTTTCGAGATATCCTTGCGCAATGCTGCCGTTACCGTCTTCCGTAGGATTTCCGCGAATCGGATCACCCGATGTCGGAGTTGCAGAAAGAAGATTCTGGCCCAGGGATTCGAGGCCGGACGCATTCGCAAAACGCGCGAGCTCGATGCGACCGAGTTCCTGCGTTCCATTTGCGGCACCCGTTACTCCATTGGCGGTAACGACGCCGGTTGCGGAGATGGTGATCGATGTTGCGTCCTTGGGCATCTTGATCGGGGGCTGGATCGCATAACCCTGGTTCGTAACGAGTACTCCCTGGTCTGATACCTGAAGGCTTCCATCGCGGGTGTACGCGGTATTGCCGTTCGGCAGCTGGACCTCGAAATAGCCTTCACCCTCGATCGCAAGATCGAGTGGACGCGACGTCTGCTCCAGCGATCCCTGAGAATCAATTCTCTGAACTGATGTGAGGCGGGTACCGAGGCCGACCTGGATCGACGGAAGTTGCTCGGTGTCACGCGAGCCGAGCGTTGCGGGACCTTGAAGTGTCTGGTAAAGCAGATCTTCAAAGTGCGCTCGGCTTCGCTTGAAGCCAGTGGTATTTACGTTGGCCAGGTTGTTGGCGATGACGTCGGTGCGCGTCTGCTGCGCCTGCATGCCAGTTGCTGCTGTATGAAGTGCGGGATCCATTATTCAATCTCCTTAGGTTGCTGGGCGGGCCAGTTCGGTCGTTGCGATCTCACGCACTGTGTCGAGCGTGGTTACCGCCTTCTGCACTGCTGAGTAGGCGCGCTGAATCGAGATCATGTCCACCATCTCACTGATTGGTGTGACATTGCTTTGTTCGAGAGCGCCCTGGCGTACAATTCGTAAATCCGGATCTGCTTTCTTGCGTGTAGAAGGGGGAATGAACAGGCCACTGCCTTCTGCACTCAGGGTGGTCTTCTCGGGAATTGTTTCTATCCTGAGTCGGCCGACTTCGGCATTGTCCACAGAGACTGTACCGTCTCGGCTGATCTGGAGAGCGCCGATCTGCGTTTGGCCTGGTGTTGCGACTCGGATGGGGCCGTTCTCACCGAGAATAGTGTTGCCGGATGCATCGGTGAGATTGCCGGAATCGCTCACCTGTAGCGAGCCGCCGCGGGTGTATCGCTCACCGTTTGGAGTCTTGACGACAAAGAACCCACCACCGTCGAGCGCAACATCGCGCGGATTGTTGGTCGTATTCAGCGTCCCCTGGGAAAAATCGGTGACCTCGTCTGCCGCCGGCAGTGCACCCTCAACCATGCGCGCAAAGACCTTCTGACCCTTGAAGCCGTCGGTCGAAACGTTTGCAAGGTTGTTGGACGCGACTTCCTGCCGGCGCTCCCAGTAGCGGAGCGCTGCAGCAGCGCTAGACATCCCGTTCGGTCGAACACTCGCACCCATAAGTCGAATCTCCGGTTTGACATAGACGGTATTAGCAACACCGGTACCAGAATGGGATATGTCTCAAAAAACCATATAACTCATTCAATCACAATCACTTAACGATGTCGCTAGCCGTCTTGACACCACTTATGCGGTCGGCATTTTCTGCCGCCGAGGTAATTTCTGCCTAGCTGGTAGGGCGGTTCCTTCCAGCGCTCAAGAATCGACGTGTGGAGGATGAGCGTGGACAAAAAAAGGGCGGAGACCACCTGGTCCCCGCCCTCGATTTGTGCTGTAGTCAGGCCACGAAACTGCGCATAGATCCGAGGTCTGTGCGGAGCTTGCCGAGTGCCTTTGATCGGATCTGGCTGACCCGGCTCTCGGTAAGCTTGAGCACTGCTGCGATCTCATGGAGCTTCAGCTCTTCGAAGTAGTACAGCGATAGCACCACGCGCTCCTGCTCCTTGAGTGCAAGGATGGCTTCGCGGAGAAGCACCACCTCCTGCTCGTGGTTCAGGGTTTCTTCGATGTCGCCGTGAGTTTCATCAGCTAGCATCTCAGCTGGTGCAGCAGTTCCGGAGTCACCTTCACCTGGCTGGCGGTCGATCGAGAGATGCACAGAGTTCTCGACATCCGCTTCCCAACGCCATAGTGTTGCGACATCGACGCCGAGGTGTTCCGCCATTTCCTGCGGCTCAGGTGGCCGGCCGAAAATTCTCTGTAGCGTCTCTCGTGCACTCGAAAGCTCTCTTGCTTTTCGGCGCACTGACCGAGGGACGTGATCCTGCCGGCGCAGCTCGTCGAGAATTGCACCGCGGATGCGAGGCGCGGCAAAAGTGCTGAATGCGAGACCACGCGACGGATCGAATCCGTCAAGCGCGCTCATCAGCCCCATCGTTCCGGCGCTGACCATCTCATCCACATCAGCTTTCGCGGCAAGCGTTCGCGACAATTGTCGCGCTACGTGATGCACGAGACCGAGATGCTCGGCGAGAAGGCTATCCCGGGCCTGCTGACTGCCGGCAGCAAAGTCTGCCCAAACCTGCAAATCCATTTTTGTCATTAGACTGCTCTCCGCTCACTGTGACGCCACGAACCTCGTAGCACGGTCACTTCCAATTCTTCATCCAACCGCGTCGCGAGATTGTGGAGCGCCGCGACTGCGTCTGCGCCCAATGCTGCGCGGTCCGAATGCGTCGCTGACATCTCGCCAGGTTCTTTTTCCACTATATCGTCCGGTATGGAACCCGCGTACCCGACGGTTTCGCCAAGAAAGTGGCTGCATGCCACCTGAATTCTCTCGTACGTCTTGAGGCCGGCCCGCTCCTCGCTTGCCGTCACAAGCACCTCGATGGGCGCATCGGTGAAATTCTCGCGCGACAATTTGATCAGCGCATATGCCGATGTGACAGCAAGTACGTCGTGAGTAGTCACGACCAGCATGCGCGCGAATCCTGGCGCACATGCTTCGCTGATGCCGACCCATGTGGATCCGGCGTCGATGAAGTTCAATTCCGGAACCGCGTCTCGCAGGTGCTGACACACGGTCGTCACGCCCGTTCCGGACATACCAGAAGCCACCACAATTCGTGGCGCGCTCGCATCATGCTGCATGCGCCATCTCCCACGTGCCAACGCTGTGCAGATTTACCGCAGTTGGCAGCTCTGCCAGTGAGATGACTGGTATCGACGGCATAACCGGTTCGATAAGCCGTCTTACCCCTACACGCAAACTCGGCGGCGTAACCAGTGGTACAGGACGACCTTCAGACGAGTATGCCTGGGACATGTCATTCAGGTCGCGTAATATCCGCGCAAGCGCATCAGGATTGAGCAGCGATGTGCCAGGCTGTGCGGTGCGCGGGGAAAAGAGTCCCGTGAGCGCCTGTTCAAGCCTCGGGCCCATCGTAATCCCGCGTACCGAAGCGTCCGGCTCAGCGTAAAGCCGCGCGATGACATTCGAGAGTGAACGACGGACGTGTTCGGTGAGCGCTTCTGGATCCTTCGTTGTATCAGCAGAGTCGCCGAGTGCCTCGAGAATCGTGACGAGATCGCGAATTGGGATGCGCTCACGCAGCAGCCGCTGCAACACGCGGTGCAGAGTACCGAGCGATATCTTGGATGGAACGATGTCGTCGACCAGCGCCGGATGTGTCTTCTTGAGCGTCTCGACCATTTCCTGGACGTCCTGGCGGCCGAGCAGTTCAGCAGCATTGGCCTTCAGAACTTCCATCAGATGCGTCGCAACGACGGTTGACGGTTCGACCACGACGTAACCATATGCTTCCGCATCTGCACGACGGTTTGTCGCGATCCATCGAGCCGGCATGCCGAAGCTGGGGTCGACGGCGTCAATTCCTTCCATGGGGGATATGACGGAGCCGGTGTTGAGCGCCATGAGGAAGCGCGGCATGACCTCACCGCGAGCCATCTCACTGCCGCGGAGTTTGATGACGTATTCGTTGGATGGCAATCTGATGTCGTCGCGAATGCGTACCGGCGGAATCAGAATTCCCAATTCCACGGCCGCCTGCTTGCGGAGCATCGAGATGCGATCAAGCAGATCGCCGCCCTGGCGTTCGTCCACCAGCGGAATCAACGCATATCCGACTTCGAGCTCGATCGGGTCGATTTGCAGAAGGTCTCGCATTGGATCCGTTGACGTCGGCGACTCCGCCTTGGGTGCGGCGAGAGCTGATACCGCACTGGCGGCGCGCTTCTTCTCGGCCACAGATGCTGCGCGCGCGAGAAGCGCGAGGATACTGGCGAGCGTCAGGAACGGCAGCATCGGCAGACCCGGCACGACGGAGAACAGCGCAAGCACGCCGGCGGCGATCCACATCGCACGCGGGTGCCTTGTCATCTGAGACGCGACGACGGTTCCCATCTGGGTCGAGCCGGCAGAATGCGTTACCATGATGCCTGCCGCCGTAGAAACGACAAGCGATGGAATCTGCGAAACGAGTCCTTCACCGACAGTGAGGATCGTGTACGTGCTTACTGCCTGGGAGAAGGGGAGGCCTTTCTGAACTACCCCGATGAATATTCCACCAATGATATTGATGAACGTGATGATCAACGCAGCAATTGCGTCTCCCTTCACGAACTTGGAAGATCCGTCCATCGCGCCGTAGAAGTCTGCCTGGTGCGAAATCTCTTCGCGTCGGCGGCGTGCTTCGGTCTCATCGATCAATCCGGCGTTTAGATCGGCGTCGATGGCCATCTGCTTGCCGGGCATTGCATCGAGTGTAAATCGCGCGGCGACTTCAGCTACGCGGCCAGCGCCCTTTGTGATGACGATGAAGTTGATTCCAATGAGAATCAGAAACAGCACCAAACCGACGGCATAATTGCCGCCAATGACGAATTCGCCGAACGCCTGAATGACGTGACCTGCCTGACCATGTGTCAGAATGAGACGCGTGCTGGCGACGTTGAGCGCGAGCCTGAACAGCGTGAGCAGCAGGAGCAAGCCAGGGAAGGAGCTGAACTCGAGCGGGTTGGTAGTATAGAGCGCGGAGAGAAGGACGACGAGCGATAGCGATATGCTCGTTACCAACAGCATGTCGAGCATCACGCCGGGAAGCGGGATGATCAACAGGCCGATGACGAGCACTACCGCTATGGCAAGTCCAACTTCCGCGCCGCCTTTGCCTGGGGCGATGGTTGAGACCACGGGTTTTGCAGCTACGGCCGCCATCAGACAGTATCCCCAACGAGATGCGAGATCGGGCGATATGCCCAGCGTGCGCCGCGCTCATTGCGCTGGCGAATCACGAATGCGAGTACTTCTGCGACTGCGAGATACAGCTCGACAGGGATGATCATCCCGACGCGAGCGTGCTTGATCAACGCGATGGCGAGCGGCCTGTTCTCCACGATTGGAATGCCGGCTTCCAGCGCGATCTTCTTGATGCGTTCCGCAACCTTGCGCTGGCCCATCGCGAGTACGATCGGCGCCGGGGCCTTCGATGGGTCGTACTGCAATGCAATGGCGCGTTGCGTCGGGTTCACGATCACGACGTCAGCACGGACGACATCCTTCATCATCTGCTTGCGTGCGTTGGCGCGACCGATCGAACGCATACGCTGCTTCAGTAGAGGATCACCTTCAGAGTTCTTGAACTCCTGCTTGATCTCCGACTTGCTCATCCGCATTTCTTTCGTGAACTGCCAGTACTGCCACAGATAGTCCGCGAGGGCGAGAGCCAGGTACGCGAGTCCGGCAGTCATAATCAACTTGACCGAGTAGTGCGTGATCACCTGGAGCAAGGCGATGGGGGACTGCTGGGTAGTAACGACCATCGCATTGATCGCATCCTTGCCCAGTGCAGCATGAATGGCGAACCCTACGATTGCGAGCTTCGCGAGTGATTTGAGCAACTCGGCGATTGCCTGCGGTCCAGCAAGTTTCGTGATGTTCGTCGCAGGGTTGATCCGCTTGAACTGGGGCGTGATCGGTTTGAGCGAGAACACGCCACGTGCCTGCACGCCATTTATGACGAGTGCAATTGCTGCCATCGAGCCGCCTACCATAAGTATGGTCGTCAGCGTGCGCCATCCTAGCATCTGCAATGTCTTGATTGCACTTTCCGCGGAAAAAGACGTATCACCTGCTGACGCCAGACCCTCGCCCATGATTGCGAATAAGCGGCTCGCAACATGCGGCACTACTGCAGTAAGTATCAACGCGATTCCAAGGAGCAACACCGCCACTGAAAGCTCGGGGCTCTTGGGAATGCGACCCTCATCCTGCGCCTCCTGGCGCTTCTTTGGGGTCGCTTCTTCTGTTTTGTCGCCGTAATCGTCAGACATGGCTCAGTGCATTCCCCCAGGCGCGAGTGCCGCGAAGAATGTTGTGAGCTGCTGATCGTAGGCAGTGGGCCAGTTGCCAAGCGTATTGGCGATGTATGGAAGCGCTATGCCCAGCGCAAAAAGACCGAGGCCGATCTGTAGCGGAAAGGCTACAGAGAGTATGTTGAGCTGTGGAGTCGCGCGACTCAGTACCGCGAGTGCCGCATTTCCGACCATAACAGTGGCAATCACTGGTGCAGCGAACCGGAGTCCTACAAGAAATAGAGTTCCGCCGAGCGAGATGAGGTTTGCAAGCCCGGCATTGAGATCCATCGAGCTGCCCACGGGGACGACACGCAGGCTGTCGGCGAGCGCTTCGATCATCCCGAGATGCACGTTCAGGGAGAGCAGAATCGTTATCGCGAAGAGCGATAGAAAATTCGCCAGGACCGGCGATGACTGTTTGGTGAGAGGATCAAGCAGAGACGCGCCGGACAGCCCGATCTGAATCGCGAGCAGTTCGCCTGCAGACTGAGCTGCACCCACCAGCAGTGCAGCGCCGAGTCCGATGCCGAAGCCGACAATCAGCTCGCCAATCGCGGACGCCGGGGTGATTTCCGGTATAACCGTCATTGTTGCGTATGCGATCGGCTGAACGACGATCGTAAGCAGGATCAGCAGCGCGGTCCGCCATTTGACAGGCACCGTCGCGGCCGAGAATACGGGCGCGATGAGCATCAGGCCCGTCAGTCGCAATGCGACCAGAACGGCAACCGTGCCGGATCCCGGCGCGAACACGTCAAAGGGGCGGACGTCGGTCACGAAATCATGGACGGCAGTGACCGGAACAACTCGCTCGTGTATCTCACCATGATCTGAATGATCCACGGCAATGCGATAATGAACGTCACGGCTACGGCGACGAGTTTGGGTACAAACGAAAGCGTCTGTTCCTGGATCTGCGTTACCGCCTGAATGATCGATACGACGAGGCCTACTGCCAGCGCGACAACCAGCATCGGCGCGGCAATAAGGAGTGCCGTCATGATCATGTTGCGCGCGAGATCTACGACCAGAGCGTGTGACATTGTCTAGACTCGGAAGCTGGTAACGAGGGATTGCACAACAAGAGTCCAGCCGTCCACGAGAACAAAGAGCAGCAGTTTGAACGGAAGCGATATCATCGCAGGAGGGAGCATGAACATGCCCATGCTCATCAACACACTGGAGACGACGATATCGATGATGATGAACGGCAGGAATAGAGCGAACCCGATCTGGAACGCGGTGCGCAGCTCGCTTGTAGCGAAGGCTGAAACGAGCGTGACGAGCGGAATCTGATCTTCGTTCTGCGGCGCGACTCCAGGACTCATGTCGATGAACACCTGGAGGTCGTGATCCCTGGTGTGCTTGAGCATGAAATCACGGAATGGTACGACGGCCGTTTTCATCATCTCAGCCTGATCCATTGTGCCGTTCATCCACGGCTGCAGCGCGGTTTCATTGACCTTTGTGAGCGTCGGTGCCATGACGAAACCAGTGAGGATTAGCGACAATGCCGCCACCAATTGCGCAGGTGGGGCATTCTGTGTCCCAAGCGCCTGGCGCAGGAAGTTGAGCACAATCAGGATTCGAGTGAATCCTGTCATGAGCAGGACCAGTGTGGGCAGCAGCGTGAGCAGGCCCATCATCACGACTATGCCAACTGTTCCGCTCAGCCGGAGGCCGCCTGCGTCCTTGCCGCCAACACGGAGATCCATTTGTGGAGCGAGCTTGGTCAGCATCGCGTCTGCACCCGCATTTTGTGCTACGGGTGCGGATTCGGTCGGCGCACTCGCAGCCCGCAGGCCAGCAGGCGCTGCGGGTTGACGTCCGGGGTTCGCTGGCCGCGCCGCGTTCGCGCCGCCGGTTGCACCACGCCTCGACGCCGGCGCAGTTATCTGCGGTACCTGCGGAATACCATTCGGGAGCAGCGGTGCCGCAGTCGGTGCCGTGACATTCGTCGAATTCGCCGCACCCTGCAGGGTATTCGCAATACCACTGGTTGGCGGGGCCGCCGTCTGCACTGCTGCCTGCTGTGCAAGCAGTATCACGCAGGCGGGCGCAAGCAGCGATCCGGCGAGCAATCCAATTGCGGCACTTCGAAGCTTCACGCGTGCGCTCCGCCGGCCATCGCCATGCTCAACACAGCCTGGAAGTCTTCCAGCGGTGCAACATAGGAGATCCGCTTCGCATCCTTTTTTATCCCGCGCGCCGACGTTGCTGTATCGATGATCTGTCCTGGCTCGTTCTTGCTGCCCACGAGAACGAGCTTGCGAATGCCGTTTGCAATCGCATGTACCGGCGTAGCGGCGACCACTCCAGCATCGCCTGCAATTCCGCTAATGTCTACGTCGCTCAGCTCGGCGACTTGATGCACACCGCCGTCACCCATCGACACGGCGAGTATACGCGTACCAATGCGCACAACAGCGAGCCCCTGGCGTTGGCCAAGCGTGAGACGTTGAATGATCTCCATCTTGACGCTTCCCTTGCCAGCAGAACCAGACATCGAGTAGCGACGAAGGACGCGCAAAGCGACTCCCATTGCCCCGAGTACGATTGCCAGCATCGCCATCACCATCAGGAACGAAGAAGCGGTCACGCTGCGATCTCCTCCACCGCATTTGCCCGCGGCAGAATTCTCGTAACGCGAACCCCGAACGTTTCACCGAGAAGCACAACCTCGCCTTCCGCGAACCGTCTGTTGCCGACGTAAACGTCGATTGGTTCACCCGCGAGCCGATCCAGCTGAATCACAGATCCGCGGCCGAGTCGGAGAATGTCCTGAACGGTCATCGATGTACGTCCAAGCTCGATTGAGATTGGCAACGAGAGATCGAGCAGCATCGAGATCGGTACTTCGCTGCTGGTGATATCAGCCGCGAATCCGGGTTCGGGAGAGCTGATAGCATCAGCGCCTGTGGCGGCGTTCACATTCTGGTCCATGTTATTCGGCGGTGATCGGTTGAGATTGTATTGCTGCGGCGATTGCCGAAGCATCGAACTGGGGAACAATTGGAGAAGGACTCTTTACTTCCCCTGCCTCGGCAAGCGCACCTTCGAGGCGAATTGACAGCTTGTGGCCTACGCGGCCGGCGGTACCAGCAAACCGCTCCTGGTCGCCTACCATAACTCTGATCGGGCTGTTGCTCGGTAATCCTGTGGTGATCACACCGCCATGTGATAGCGACGCGAGATCACGCAGGGACATGCGAAATTCAGGAAGACGGGCAGATACGTCCACGCGAGTTGCACGAAGCGAGGATTCAGCAAGTGCACGGCTCACAGCCCGTTCGTGCTCCGAGCCTGTGGCGTTAGCCACGCTGCGGGGCCCCGTGTTGGTAAAGAACTTGTCCAGTACTGCAAACGGTAGACACACCAGCATCAGGGTGCTGACATCACCAGCAACGACTTCAATGTTTGCGACGAGAACTGGATCGTCACGATTCGCGCTCTGAAGCAGGATGTCCGGGAACGATTCGAACGAACTGATGTCGAGCGACATCTTGATGTAGTCCGACCAGCACTCGGCGAGCAAAGAGTTCACTTTCTCGACGAGGCCACGGAGAGCCATCCGCTCTACACGGGTCAGCGGACGCGACATCGAAAGCTGGCGCCCGCTACCACCGAAAAGGCGGTCTATGAGAAAGAACGCGAAGTCCTCGCCGATATCTACGATGCCGAGTTGGCCACCAGAATCGTTGATGTCGCAGATGAATGAGGCGCAGGGCGTCGGAAGTGATAGTGTGAATTCGCCAAACGAAAACTGCTCCACACCCTGAAGGCGCATTTCAATCTGTCCACGCACGCGTCCGATGACCCAGCTCTCAAGTGACTTGACGAGTCGTTCATAGATCGCTTCGAGTGTGCGAAGTCGTTCCTTCGATACACGGTGAGGGCGCCGGAAGTCGTACATCTGCACCGGAGATTCCTCGACGGCGCCGGCAAATTGGAAGTTGCTCGAGCCGCCCAGCAGGCGGTCGATCTCACTCTGCGATAGCGTGCCCGATGCCATCGGGCGGACATCAGTGCTCACTGGATCACGAATTGTGGGAAGTAAATCTTGGAGACCGTTCCTTTGCCGAACATCTTGTCCAACACCGCGAGCAAATCGACGCTCAAAGTGTCGCGCGCGTTCGAGGCCGTTATCTGGTCAATGGTCTTGCTCGAGCAGAGCCGAAGGATTGAATCGCGCAGCTCAGCATCGCGCCCCTTGATTGTCTCGAGTGTGCCAGCGTCCTTCACTTGGAGGGCAACCGACATCAGGAGGAAATGCGCTCCGCCCGACGCCGCCGGGTTCATCACGAGATTGTCCAACTGGTAGATCGACGGGGCAGTTTCTCCCTTCTTGGCCTCGGCGCCCGACTTCGCGCCGGCCTTGGCACTATCGGCCGGCGCCGCCGCCGCTGTCTTATGCGCCAGCTTGGGTCCGAGCACCGTAAAGCCCAGAATGGCTCCCAACGCCAGGCCGCCGACAACGCCACCAAGTAACGGCATCATCTTCGCGATCCCGCCTTTTGGCGCTGGCTCCGTCGGTGTTGCTGGCTCTTCCGTCTTTTCTTCAGCCATGCGTATCGCCCTAGCAAAATGGTTCCAATGGCTACTTCTCGCCTCCGGTAAAGGCAGGTGACATACCACGATTAAAACCCATTTGCCGAGCGATCGTCCTACATCATAAGTAATTGGTGCATAAGGGTTTAGCGCAAGACAATGTCTTGGCAGTAGATATCTCGCCCATGGACAAAAAAGGGCAGCCCGGCAATTTCTTCCGGGCTGCCCTCGGCCATTTTTGCCGCGTCAGCTATACCATAGTAGACGCGTTACTGCGTTACTGCCGCATGTTGATGAGGGTCTGAAGCATCTGATCACTCGTCGTAATCATCTTGCCGTTCGCTTCAAAGCCACGTTGAGTGATGATCATGTCCGTGAACTCCTGCGCCAGATCCACGTTCGACATCTCCAGAGCGCCGCTCGCGATTGTAGACGTCGTGTCCTTGCCGGAGTAGCCGATTAGCGGCGTTCCGGAATTGGCAGACACAGTGTACATGCTGTCCGACGCCTGGTCGAGTCCCTCGGGATTGTTGAAGTCCGCGAGTGCAATCTGGCCCAGGGTCTGGTTTGTCCCATTGGAGAATGAGCCAGTGATGACTCCGTCCTGGCCAATCGATGTCGCCTGCAGCACGCCGGACGCGTAGCCATTCTGGTCGCGCAATACGGCCGAGTTCCCTGCGGCTAGCGAAGTAACTCCAGTTGATCCGGTCCCTGGATCAAGCTTGAGCGCGACCGGCGCTCCGCCGCCGATCGGCGTAAACGAAACATTCGGCAGATTGGAGTTGGTGGCGTCGACTGTACCGTCTGGGTTGAACGTGATCTGCCAAGGCGTGGTAGCACCCGCGGGTGACGACTGCGCACCCGGGCCGAACGTATACGGCTTTGTGGAGTCGTAGTTGAGGCTGGTCGGGTCGATCTTCACATCCCACTGGTTCGTCCCTGTCTTCCAGGCCACCACTGTCAAATCATGTTTCGATCCCAGCGAGTCAAACACGCCCAGTGTCGTTTGGACAACCGACCCTGCGTTCGTCGGGTCAGCCAACTCAGCTGCGGTGGGATTGGCCGGGTCCACTGCAACGATCGGTGTAGCTTCAGAGTTGAAGTTACCCGCGAGTGACGCCCTGGAAGTCGCAGCGGCTGGAGTCGTTTGCCCGATCGGCACCGAGATCCCGGTAAGCGCACCGCCCAGCACTCCGTTCTTGGCCATCAATCCCTGAACGATTGCGCCGTTGCCGGCGACAAGCGTGCCGTTGGAATCCCATTTGAAATTTCCATCCCGCGTGTACAGGTTCTGGCTGCCGTTCGACACGACAAAGAACGAGTTGCCCTGTACGGCGAGATTGGTCGTGATGCCGGTGGTCTCTCGGTTACCCTGTGTGAAGACGGTATCGATACTGCTGAGCTGAGAACCCAGTCCGACGGCCATCGCGTTGATACCGCCGGTGGTAGGGCCGGGGCGTGTAGCGCCGGAGAGAACTTGTGAGAAGCTCTCTGTGAAATTGGCGCGGCTTGCCTTGAATGCCGTCGTGTTCACGTTCGCGATGTTATTTCCGATAACATCCATTCGGGTCTGGTTGTTCCGAAGCCCCGAGACAGCTGAGAATAATGAGCGATCCATGTGTTAATCCGATGAAAAATTGTGGTCGGGCCTGAGGCGCTTACGCGCCCTGGGTGGATGAAGCGGTTCCGGATGTCGGAGCCGCCGGAGTCAGAAGTGCGGTGAAGTTGTCGAGCTTCGTGTTGATGTTCATCAACTGCTCAACACTCGAGAATTGTGCGAGCTGCGCAGCCAGATCCTTTCCGTCCATCGGGTTCATGGGATCCTGGTTTTGCATCTGCGAGACCAGCAATTGAAGAAACTGAGTCTCTCCCATCGCACCGCCGGCAGCCTGTGTGATCGCACTACTTGCTGCACTCGAATCTGAACTCGTCCCCGCAGTGGGGTCAGGTGCGGCAACGGATCGAGCCGGAGCAACACCGTAAGGCGCGGTAATCATTACTGTTTTCCTCCCTGCTGCTCTCTACGAGAGCGCTGTCGGGTTCCATCCGCGTCCTGTCGGTTGTCCCGGTAATTGAGCGAAGGGCGCCCGTTTTGGGCGCTCTGGTCGCTTCCTGAGCGCGGGTTCCATCCCGGCCCTGAGCTACTTGCTGTTGATGCCACACGAATCGCCGTAGCATCCAATCCGTGTTGTTCAAGCGCATTCTGAAGTTCGCCGACTCGTAACGACATTTTGTCGGCGCGATTTGGATCTCCAACTGAAATGGCGGTGTCAACCGTTCCAGCGCGTAGTTGCACAGTTACCTTGTCTGCCGCGCCACTCGCGTTGTCGATATTGAGTGTCACCTGGGACAGCGGTTGCATGGGTGCCGAGTCTCGCGCGTCCAGGATGCGACCGACCCTGTCCGCCGCTTCGCTGCCCGCGCTGACCACAAGGGTCGGTGCCACCGGCGCGCCGAGTATAGGCTGGTGCACCTGCATCACTCCGCCAACGTGAGCAACTTGGGCCACACTGGCCACACTGGCCACACTGGCCACACTGGCAACAGTCGCGACATTTGCTACCTTGGCCGAGTCGCTGAACCTCGTCGAATCTTTGTGCGAGTCGTCCAAGCTACGCTGCGAGAAACTCGAGCCCGTGCCACCGCCGCCAGACATCATCGGCATCTGAATCGGTGGCGCGCTCGTGCCAGCGCTGCGACTCGCCCTACTCAGGAGTCCGTTGAAATTGCTGAAGCTCGAGCTGTCATCGTCCGATGTACTACCAATGTTCTGCGAGCTACTCTGATCGAGAGCGATTCCGATGGCGCGTGAAACGTTGTCGTCGATGTTGAGCACATCGTTTGACGGTCCCCATGCGGCGGCGCCGCCGCGGGTCGGGAGTTCAATGTGTCCCGGGTCCTTGGATCCGAGCGTACGAAGGCCTTCCTGTGCGGCGATCTGTGCCAACTGTTTGTATCCGGCCGCATCCGCGTAGGAGCCGTCGATCGTAACGTCCGCCGCCAGGCCAAGCGTATGCTTGCTCGATTTGGTCCATGTTACGACGTCACCGGGCCGCGATCTCCCCTGATCGTACAGATAATCCTGGCGAGACTGTGTCCGGAATCCTTCCACCAGTTGCACGTCCTTGCCGAACTCGTCGTGCATTCTCGTAATCACACGTCCGAGCCGTGTCCGAAAGTCTGGATTGAGCGCGTCCGGGTCGGAACTGGCGCTATCTGGCGGCATCGTAGCCACGGCTGCGCGCGCTTCCGCGGCTGCAGCGAAGGCTGGTTTTCCGCCAGATGCATCAATTCCGCCACCGGCCGTCGCTCCAGATCCACGACTATCGAGGTCCGAATTGGCTTCCGGTTTCTTGGGTGCATTCGGCACCATCGGGGTGTGCATGGCATTCGCGAGCGTCGCCGCGAATGCGGATGTACCCGATGCGCTCGACGAATCCGCCTCGCGGTTACTGCGAGCCGACTTTGCTGCGTCGACATGTGACGCGTCGTTCGACGCGAGCATCACGGGCAGTAACGTCACTGCGCGCCTCCGCTCGACGCGGTGCGAAGTGTTGCCTGCACAATCAAGGCTGCACGCTGTGTCGGGAAGCTGCCAAGTATTGCTGCTTGTTGCTTGTTTGACAGCGAGGCGAGTATCGCGCGCACGTCTGCATCATTCATCTGTTCGAGGACACGTGCAGCATCCTTTGGTTGCATTGCAGCGAATACCGCCGCGAGTCGTCGATTGATGAGCGAATCGGAGATTGGTCTGGGAGCCTCGGGAGTTACAGGATGAGCTGCGGCTGGCGCCATCGCGGGTTTGCCGGGAGGCGTCGTACCGCCCGAAACCGGGATCTCGCGCGACTTGGTCGCGGATGCTTCCTCGTGCTTCTGAGGTGGCTCGGCTGCAACACCAGCAGCTGCCTGAGTCGCTGGAGCGGTGCCCCCCGCTGCCGTTGTATCGGCAGTCGCGGCGGAATCGTGCGTCGGTGCGACAGTGCTATCCTTGCCAGCAGCAGTTGAATCTGCTGCCTTCGCTGCGGCGCCGGCTGCAACAGGTACCACCTTCGGCGCACGCATCATGACAACTCCTGTTGCGAGTCCGAGGCTGAGGCCAAAAGCTGCGACGAATGGGATTATGATCCGCTTCATTGTTCATTCTCGTTGTGTACGAAGCGCGAGAGCGCGATGTCATCCATCGTTCGCCTGTCGGTCTGCTCTGCGGTTACGCGATAAGTTTCCTCGTGACGCTCACGAAGACGATCCAGAACCCGGCGATCCTTGAACGCCGCAGTAAAGGCTTCTTTTACCTGGGAAACGCTATCGTTGGCCGCCGTCACGAGGTCATTTGCGTTCTCGATCTGCCCGTCTAGCTGTTGCATGATGAAAGCAACATTCGCGAGTTCGCCAACCGAGCGGGATTGACCGCTCATGACGCCTGCAGAACTAGCCTGTCGTTCCGCGCATAAACCATCAAGCGTCTCCTTGGCGGCACGCTCGGCGCTCATCGCCGTCGCAAGCTGACCCGCGAGATTGCGCTCCTGTTTCTCGCGAAGGTCCAGCACCTGTTGTAGTCGAAAGCGAAACATGCTTAGGCAACCCGCTTGTTCGAATTCGTGATCCTGGTCGACAGGTTCTTCATAATTGAGCGTGTTGCTTCAAACGATGAAGTCTCATCGGCCTGCTGCTGTAGCAATCCGAGAACGCCTTCTCGGTGCTCGACAGCGGAATCCACGACCGGGTTACTGCCCTTTTGATAAGCGCCAACCAGGATGAGATCTTCCTTCTCCCGATAAGTCGCCTCGGTACGAAGGATTGTCTCAGCGTAGCCACGGTGCTCTTTCGCAATTACCTGATCCCGTACGCGGCTCTTGCTATCCAGAATGTCGATCGACGGAAAGTGGCCAGCGGATGCCAGCTTGCGTGTCAACACTATGTGTCCGTCCAGAATCGAACGCGTCGCATCCGCGACCGGCTCGTTGAAATCGTCGCCGTCCACTAAAACTGTGTAGATGCCTGTAATTCCACCAACGCGCGCATTGCCGGCCCGCTCAAGCAGCCGTGGCAGCAATGCGAATACCGATGGTGGATAGCCCTTTGTGGTCGGTGGCTCTCCGGTGGCCAGGCCGATTTCACGCCACGCCATTGCTACTCGGGTAACGGAGTCGAGCATGAGCAATACCTGCTTGCCCTGATCCCGGAAGTATTCAGCAATCGCGGTGGCGACCAGTGCACCACGCGCCCGGATCAGCGCCGCCTGGTCTCCAGTTGCAACAATCAGCACTGACCGTGAAAGGCCTTCTTCACCGAGCGAATGTTCAATGAAATCACGCACCTCACGTCCGCGTTCACCCAACAGGGCAATCACATTGACGTCGGCTTTTGCGTGTCGCGCAATCATGCCAAGCAGTGTGCTCTTGCCGACTCCCGAACCGGCGAAGATGCCGACTCTTTGTCCGCGGCCGATCGTCAGCATCCCGTCGATAGCGCGCACGCCCGTTTCGAGTGGCTCGTCGATCATCCGACGGTCGAGTGGATTCGGAGGCTCGGCAGTCAGTGGCACACGCTCGGTGAATTCAATTGGCCCTTTTTCGTCTATCGGGCGGCCGAGGCCGTTGAGTACCCGGCCGAGAAGGGCGGGACCAACGTCAACTCCGAACGATCGACCCAGCGGCTGCACGAAGCTTCCAGCGTGCAAGCCATCCAGCTCACCCAATGGCATCAGGATAACGTGATCATCGTGAAAGCCAACGACCTCAGCGAGTACAGAGCGATCATCTGTGAGACTCGTTACTCGGCATAGCTCTCCCACGCCAACGTCCAGACCAGTCGCTTCAATAACGAGACCGACCACGCGCGTGACGCGACCGAAACGGTCAAATCGCGGCGTTTCAGCCACGCGACTCACCAGAGCATCAAGCATCGTTATCACTCAGCTTTCGGTAAAGTCTTTCGAGGGCTGTGTCGACACGACCGTCAACGATGCGCTCCCGGCCTTCCACCACACAGCCGCCAGGCTGAATGCGCGAATCTGCAAGCCACCGGACATCCCTGTTTGGGGCGATGGGAACCGGCGCGCCTCCATCTGGAGTTGGAAGTGACAATAACGAGAGATCGTGCGGATTGACACGCACCCGCATCGGTTGATCGATTGGGAACTCAGCAAGCGCACGCTTTACCAGATCGGCAATCGTCGATGTGTCAGACGTAACTTCACGTCCCACAATGTGTCGCGCCACGGTGACTGCGAGTGCAGCGATATTCTCAGTAACACACTCTTGCCACTTGGTCTCGCTGCTTCGAATGGTATCCAGAGCAATCTCCATCGCGGCAACAGCACTTCGGAGCCGTGACGCCTCTGCAGCCTCGCCGTCATTTCGGCCGGATGCGTACCCGTCCACACGCGCCTGCTCGATACGCTGTTCCGTCTCCTGCCGGTCACGTTCAGCCGCATCGATCCTCGTCTCGGCGCGGTTGGCCATGGGCCCGGACCAGGCGAGAGATGCGATATCGTCGGGCGCCCAGCGTGATGGACTGGACCCGAGAGCGTCAACGGACATCACGCCCGGCCTATTCGATGAACGCATCTTCCATCGCTCCGACACCAATCGTGATTTCGCCAGCTGCTTCCAGCGAGCGGACCTGCGCGACAATCTGCGCCTGTGCCGCCTCTACGTCGCGCACACGCACGGCGCCGAGCATTGAAATCTCTTCCTTGAGCGCCGTGACCGCGCGAGCCGACATTCCGGCCATGATGCGAGTACGCATCTCTTCCTTCGCTGTCTTGAGAGCAAGTGACAGGCTGCGGGCGTCGATTTCGCGCAGCAACCGCTGCAGAGAGCGATCGTCCAGCTTGCCCACATCGTCGAAGACGAACATGAGATTCTTGATCTGCTCGCAGAGCTCCGAGTCGCGCTCGCTGATGTGATCCAGAAGGTCCTTCTCCAGAGTTCCGGAGACATGATTGAGCACACTTGCGACTGCATCCGGACCACCAGCGGCGCGCAAGCCGCGAGTGAAACTCAGGTCTGTTTCGTTGCTCAGCGCTTTCTCCACCAGCAACATCATGTCAGGCGCGACTTTTTCCATGCAGCCAATCCGGTACATCACCTCGCCACCCAGTGATGGGTCGAGATCCCTGAGGATCGTTGCCGTCTGCTGCGGCTCGAGATGCGCAAGCACAAGCGCGATCGTCTGCGGATGCTCGCCGCGGAGGGTTGTTGCCAGCTGCTGCGGATCTGCACTACGCAACCGATGAAGGCCTGCAGAGTCAGCAAGCTGTGATTGAATTCTTCCAAGCGTAGCGTTCGCTCGGTTGGCGCCGAACGCCTTTTCCAGAACCTCGCTGGCATAGCTGATGCCGCCCTGGGCGATCGAATCGACCGCGAGCGCCATCTCCATCCATTCCTTCAGCACGCCCTCGACTATCCCGGCATCAACATGTTCCATCTGTGCGATGTGGAAGCTGATTTCTTCCGCTTCCTCAGGTGTCAAAGACTGCGTCAGCTTGACGGCTTCGTCCGCACCGAGCGACATGCACAGGACCGCGACCTTCTGCGGACCGGTCAAGTCTCCGGCACTCATGGCACCCCTGCTTGGCCTGCTTTCGGTCGCTACTACCGCGGTTCCCATTTATACAGCTTCCTTGAGCCAGGCGCGCACAACTCGCGCGGATACGTCAGGCTTCGCGGCGATTGTCGCCGCTACTCGGCCGCGTGTCTGATTCTGTTCGGGAAAGGCAAGTGGCTCCACGATGGGTTGGGGCGCGTATGCCTGGTGTTGATGTGCATTTGTTGATATGGCGTTCGCCATGTCGTGGGCCGCGGATGCGTACTGCGTTGAGTGTTGTCCGCCAGGTGGTAGCGCGAGAGGTGCATAACCGGAACGGGCGCCGGACGGTAGTGACTTGATAGCCTTGATCAACATCATCGCAATGACGAACAGCGCGGCGATCGCGAGAACTGATATCCCCGGCTTCTCGTATTGCTGTATCGTTGCAATCATGGTTTGCGGCGGATCCTTTTCGATAGCCGCCACCGGGGGTGCATCAAAGTGTGTTGCAACAACAGTCACAACGTCACCACGAGTGCTGTCCGCGCCGACCGCGCCACGGATCAACGACTCGATTCTGGCGATCTCTTCTGGAGTGCGTGCGACGTATGTCGGTTTCACATTCGGGCCCGCGTTAGCCGGCGGCGGAATGATCTTGTCATTCAGCAGAACAGCAACGCTCAGTCTCTTGATGTTTCCAATCGCACCAGAGAAGTTCTCGGTGATCTTTGAGTTGTCATAGCTCATCGCGACATTCGAGGACGCTGCACCGCCTTGTGCGCCAGGCGTGATTTCGTAGCGTTGCTCCGTGCTGGTAGCCTGCTTGTCGGGATCGACCATTTGTGACGAGCGCTCGATCTTGTCGAAGTTCAGTGCCGCGGCGACCCGAACCCGCGCGTTGCCTGCACCCACAATGTCGTCCACAAGCCCTTCGGCCTTGCTTTGCAGATAATCCTCAACTTCACGTTGAGTGGATAACTGTGCATTCGTGAGCGATGCCATCGACCCGTCGTCCGGCGTGGAGAGCATCCGACCAGAATCATCAAGCACCGTTACATGATCGGCCGATATGCCATCGACACTGCTTGCAACGAGGTGTGCGATTCCCTGCACAACGTCCTGCCCGGGTGGCGCGCCACCGGTCTTGAGTACGACAGACGCATTGGCCGGCTTGTCCTGCGAACGGAACGTCGACTGTTCATGCAATGCGAGATGTACCTGCGCTGATTGTACGCCGGTCATCTTTCCGATTGTCCGCTCGAGCTCACCTTCCAGCGCACGGCGGTAGTTGATTCGCTGTGTGAAGTCGGTCATGCCCCATGAGGGCTGATCAAACAGTTCCATCCCCGGTCGACCGGCGGATGGAAGTCCGTCCTTTGCGAGCTCGACCGTTGCACGCGCGACGTCATTGGAAGACACGAGAATCTGACTGCCCCCGTTGCCAAGTTGATAGGCAATACCAGCAGCAGACAGCTTGTCGGTCATTTTGCCGACGGTCTCGACCGGCTGGTTCGAAAATGCTGGAACCCAATCCGGGGCAGTTGCCCATCTGGAGATGCCGAATATCACGGCTGCGACGCCTACACCTACGGTCAGCAGCATTACGCGCTGTCGACCGCCAACTCGGTCGATCATATCCTGAATTGCGTCAGCCACGGCTTATAGTCCCCGGTTCTCGATCACGATTGCATACTGATCAACGAGCGGTACGCATCCTGAAATTTGTTGCGTACCTGCACCAGCATCTCCAGAGAAATCGACGCCTCTTCTGCTGACGCCATGACCTGGTGAAGTTCTACCGGCTCGCCGCGCGCAAAACGCTGTGCATAATCAGCCGCCACATCCTGCTGGTCCGAAACGTTGTTGACGAGCCCCTTCAGCGTATCGCCGAAACTGGTCCCGCTCGTACTGCTGTCCTGCAAGACCGGGATCTGTTTCGCACCGGTATCCATCCCAGAGCTCGCGATCGCACTCGTAATTCCACCAATTGGATTTGACATTAGATCCTCAAGCCTTGATATCGAGACGTCCGCCACGCAACATCGGCGCAGGTGCCGGAGTTTGTGATGAACTCATCCGACCGTAAGTCAGCGGTCCCATCGAACCAGCCTTCATAAAGAAAGTGCGCTCTTCCTTGCTGAGTACACTCCATAGATCCTGATCCACGCCATCCGGCGCGTTGGGAGAGGTGAGCTGCGCGTTGCGCGCAGCAGCGTCGTTCTTGATCGCATTCGCAACAGACTTCTGATCTGCAGCGGAGACGGTGCCGGCTGACTGTGGCAGCGTCTGTGAAGTTGTCGGGCGCGGCGCTGTAGCATTCGGACGCGTAACGCCCGCTGCATATGGATTGAATCCGCCGCCACCAATTCCGTTGATCGCCATTCTGATTCGGTCTGTCTTAAATGTTCAGGGCTTGGTTCAACATTGACTTCGCCGTCTGAAACACGCTGGCATTCGCCTCGTAAACTCGGCGCGCATCCATCATGTCCACCATCTCATCGGTTACACGCACATTCGGGTAGTGCACATATCCGTTCTTGTCTGCGTCGGGGTGACCCGGATCATAGACGAGCTGACCTTCAGTCATGTCCTGCTGAACTCCGGCCACGTGCACACCAGTAGCGCCGCCTGGTGGACCGCCCGTCTCCATAACCGGCACCTCAAACTGACGCGGGCCGTCGGATGGGAATTGGCCGCTCGGGACCTGAAATGCGTTGACTCCGTTGAACACGCCCGTGGTACCGGCCGGTTGACCCGGCGCCAGAGGGCCATCGCCCGATCCGGCAGCGCCGTCGCCAGCCGCAAGCACAGCTACCTGCCGGCGATATGGCTGACCGTTCACGTCGTGGGTGGTCTCCGCATTTGCGATGTTCGATGCAATCGTCTCCATACGAACGCGTTGAGCTGACAGGCCGCTTGCAGATATTGCCAGCGAGCGGAACATCGGCTGGGGCTGCGAAGCCGCCGGAGAGGGCAGGAGACCTACTGGATGAGGCATGAGTTATCAGGGCTTGAGGGCGGTTCGAACCTGATCGTATGCCTTCGCGAGAAGCTTCGCCGTCGCGGAATATCGAAGCTGCTCGTCTGCAAGGCTGATCATCTCGGTCTCGATGTCGACGCCACCAGGCGCGGTCGTCCCGGTCGTCCCGGTCG
>PMEM01000029.1 GCA_003155795.1 Gemmatimonadota bacterium | reverse complement strand
TCAATGGATCCCGACCTTCGGCAGGATGACATACCTGGCATGACGACAACCAAACCTACCGCCGCTGCAATCAGCAAAATCATCGCGCAACTCGAGTCGATCGAAGCCGACTCGGGCGACGGTGTCGTTAAACTGTCCCGCAACAGCTCCCTCGATGTCTCGAGCCTCGCCAAAATCCTCTTCCCGAAACCGAAAATCACCAAGGGAGATGTCATGCGCTACTACGCGAGCGTGTGGCCTTATCTGCAACCAGTTCTTGCCGATAGACCGCTGTCCCTCAAGCGGTTTCCCGATGGCGTTGCCGGCGAATTCTTCTTCCAGCAAAAGGCGCCGCCAAATCCGCCAGATGTCGTGCGGGTCGAAACAATCCCTCTCGCCAGCGGCGACTCTCAGCAGCGTATCGTCGGCGGAACACTCGGCACCACACTCTACTGCACCCAGATCGGCGCCTTCGAGTGCAATCCATGGAACGTCCGGGTCAAGTCGCTCAACAATCCTGATTTCACCGTCATCGACCTGGATCCAGGAGAAAAGTCTCCGTTCACGCGAGTGGTCGAGGTGGCGCTCTGGGTAAAGGAAGCTCTCGATCACGTCGGACTCCACGCAGGGGTCAAGACTTCCGGCGCGACAGGTCTGCACATCGTCATACCGCTTCCACCCAGGACATCCAGGGACGCCGCTGAGCGCGTTCCCAAACTCATTGCGGAGGTGGTAGTAGGCGCGCATCCGCGCTCGGCGACTACAGTTCGTCCACTCAAGGAACGCGGCACATCAAAGATCTATGTGGACTTCGGGCAGAATTCCCGTGGCAAAACCGTCGCCTCGGCCTACAGCGTCCGCGCCCGACCTGAGGCGTCGGTCTCGACGCCGCTCAAATGGAACGAACTCAAGCCCGGCCTCGACCCTCGAGATTTCACAGTGCGAACACTGCCAGCGCGATTGAAGAAGGCCGGCGACCTCTGGGCCGCGGCCATGAAGAAACCGAATCCGGCTCGAATTGTTAACACTTTGTGATTAATTAGCCCTTCCATTCTGCCGATAATAGTTGCAATATGTACATATAGAACCGATCAGAACGGAGGACCTTTGCTAGCCTTCCTGGACGCCCTTTGCGCCGCTTTGCTCGCGCGGCACTCGATTGAGATCTACCGCCTGTTGGCTCTGCCCCAGGCGCGGCAGCTTCCGCGGAATGTCCGCGAGGAGGCAACTGTCATCGCCAAGGCTGGACCGACCAGCCACATCGCCCCGATTCAGGCGCTCCACCTGTTCTACAAACTGAGCCACCTGGTCGACGAGTCCGCCGAGCTCGGCGAACCCGAACACGCCGAGCCCAGACAGCAGATGGAAATCCGATTCGGAGTTCGAAAAGCGGGGTAGTAGTCGCGGTCACCTGGACGGCTTCGACTATACGAGGAAGCCCAATCGCCTCGCAATGTCGCGCTGCTTCAAATCGAGCGTCAGGAAGGTGAGGTCGGCCGGATCGTCGGCAACATACAACGCGGTGGCGACGTGCCAGCAGTCCGCGCCGCGCAGATAACCGGCTTGCAGCACCCGCGCGATCTCCATGCGCAGCGGCCGGGCCGGGATTACCCACGAAATGGCCTCAGGTAGTTCAGCGTCGGAATCCACGTCTTCCCGCACTAGCGCGGCCCGCAATTCGGCTTCCAGGAGATTCGAACTGATGATCTCATCGAAGCCCCGCAGCTGCCGCCCGATAGCTGCTCCTCCGCGCTCACCGAATAGAATCGATACTACGCATGACGTATCGACATAGGCAATCCGGGAAGTAGCCTGGCGTTTACTCGCCACGCTCTGTCAGAAACCGGTCAAGTGCGCCAGGACGCCGCGCAATCGCGCGAAACTGAACAGCCGGGTTCTTCGGACGAACCAATACGCCGCGCTCCGCCATCTGCGCGAGCTTGGCGTCGATTCCTGTCTTGACACTCGGTAGCGCCCGGATCTCTACAGCCGGTTCGCCGTGAACCGTGACGATGACCGGATGCCCTTCCCTCACCTGGCGCACGATGGCCGAAAGTTGGGCCTTCGCGTCGTAGAGTGAATAAGTATCGCGCATGCCTGCAAACTACATGGTCTGACCAGACTAGTCAAATATTCGCGCTGCCAAACTTCACGCCGTGTCGCTCCGGCCCGAAGTACGTCAGTACCGCAATCACCACCGCGGCAATCGCCGCGACTACCGCCAGCGCAAGTGCGTAGTTGCCGCCGTGGTCCGCAGCGAAGCCCGCCTGAATCGTCGCATTGCCTGACGCGAGCAGATTTCCCAGCTGATACGCAAACCCCGGGAACGTTCCGCGCACTTCGTCGGGCGACAGTTCGTTCAGATGCACCGGCACAACGCCCCATGCACCCTGCACCGCGACCTGCATCAGAAATGCACCCACGCCAAGCAGCACCGGCGTTGCACTGAATGCCCAGAGCGGAATTATCGGTAGTGCGATCAGCGCGCCAAACACGATAGCCTTTCGGCGTCCAACACGCTGCGACAACGTACCGAACAACAAGCCGCCCGTTATCGCGCCAACGTTTCCGATGATAGCAATGAGGCTCACCGTGTGCGTTGCAAGCTTGTGCTGAACCTGCAGGAATGTGGGATACAGATCCTGCGTACCGTGGCTGAACAGGTTGAAGGCGGTCATCAAAACAACGACATAAATGAACAGCGGCCAACGCTTCTTCAACACGCTCGCCAGGCTCTGCTTCGGTCGCTTCCGCATGCTGTCCCACGCAGGCGATTCCTTCACGTTTCGACGGATGAACAACACCAGCAGCGCAGGCAACACGCCAACCATGAACATCCCGCGCCACCCGATTGTGTCGAACAACAATCCGTAGACAACCGATGCGAGCAGATAGCCGAACGGATATCCCGTCTGCAATAATCCGGATGCAATTCCACGCGACTTGGCCGGAATGGTTTCCATCGTGAGCGAGGCGCCAAGCCCCCATTCTCCACCCATCGCGAATCCGAATGTGGTGCGCAATACCAGCAATGCCACCAGCGTCGGTGCGAACGCCGACGCAAACTCGAGGATCGAAAAAAGCAGGATGTCGATCATCAACACCGGTCTGCGGCCGAATCGATCGGCCAGCATTCCAAACACGAGCGCGCCGAGTGGCCGGGCGGCGAGCGTCAACGTGAGCGCGAACGCAACCACCTTGATATCAGAACCAAATTCCTTTGCGATGGCGCCGAGCATGAACACCATCAGGAAAAAATCGAACGCGTCGAGAGTCCATCCGAGAAAGCTCGCAATCAGCGCGCCGCGCTGATTGGAATCAAACTCCTTCCACTCGGCGATTGCGCTCATCCCAGTAGATCGAACCTTACGCCGCGCTTACCGCGGCGGCGCTTGCGGGTACCGAGGCTGTACAGCTGTGCGGGCCGTCCGCGCCCTTCACTGCGCCACTCGTCGGTTGGCTCGACGAGCGCTGCCGCCGCCAGCGCGCGACGAAAGCTCGCCTTGTGCAGACGGCGGCCTAGCAACAGTTCGTAAATGTGCTGCAGTTCACTCAACGTGAACGTCGCTGGTAACAGCTTGAACGCGACCGGATATAGATCGAGTCTGTCACGGACTGCGGCAACCGATACCTGCAGCATCTGACTCTGTCGCTCAGTAAGTGCCGGCAAGTCGCTCAAGCGAAACCACTCAAAGTTTTCGCTCGACACTGTAGCCTGACCCATCGGCACCAGCGCTACATATAGAATGGAGAGTTCAGATCCGCCCGGATGCGGTCCGTCGCTGAATGCACCGACTTGCGTGGTCCATGTCGTCGCAGCTCCAGTGCTGTTCCTGAGCGCGCGTTGCGAAAGCTCGGTGAGCCCTTCGCCGCTTTTCGACACAGTCCACGGAATCACCCACCGAACGGACTTGTCACGCCCTGCACCATCGCCGCGCCGTTCAAGCAGAACGGCCAGCTCGTTGTCTCTCGGGGTAAGTGCGACAACGTCAACGCTGTATGGCTGTCGTCTCGCACGGGGCTCTCTGCTCACGTAGCATATTAGTCACATAATGCGACTAATGTCAAGGACGATTCAGCAGAGAAAAATTGCGAGCGCCGTGTTGTTGATATACGACTTCACGGCGTCAAGGTCAAGCCGTCCCCACGTCGTGCAACTGGCGGTATCGTGATCGGCAAATGGCCCAATGCCGGCGTCAGTCCAAGAATGACGCGCGCGGCCGATTGTTGGCTCACGGGTGCGCCGTCCCATGCAACAACATACTCCGGCGCCGACGGAATCTGCGACAACAGATACGGATTGCCGAACGCGACGACGATTACCTTCCGGCCGTTGCGTACCATACTTGTGATCCAGTCGGCGAATGCCTGTGGAGCATCTACGCTCGTGACGTTCCAACTCTGGCCGACATATGACGATACGATCGTCACATCCGCCGAGTCGGCCATGGACATGAGCCGCGGATAGTTGACTGCGGGATCGTCGGAATTGACGAACTCCTGCCTCAGTTCGGGAAGCGATTTGCTGAGCGTCGAGTTGAATGCAGTGCTTGCACCCAGATCGGAGCGTCGTGCAATTGTGATCGACAGGACCTTCTGGCCGGGTACGAGCTTGAGCGGCAACACGTGCAGTGAATCGCGAACGACCGTTATGGATCGATCAGCAGCAGCCTGCGCCAGTGCGACGTGCGCACTATCACCGACGACCGCACGGAGGGAATCGAGATCTACCAGGCGATTGCGATCGAGCCCCAGCTCTCGCTTGGTAGCGAGGATGCGCCGAGCCGATTCGGAAACACGGGTCTCGCTATAGCGACCCTCCTTCACACCGTCCACGACCGCGTCGATTGCGGTTGGCACATCGACTGGTTGGATTAGAACGTCCACTCCAGCTGCCACGGCGCGCTTGATCGACTCGGTGACACCGTACTTGTCGGTCACCCCCTTCATGTCCATCGCGTCGGAGATGACGAGTCCGCGGAAGCCGAGCTCGTCACGGAGCAGTTTTGTGACAACGTTGGTTGAGAGAGTGCCTGGTGCACCGCTGCTATCGAGCGCCGGCATGGAGCCATGGAAAGTCATGACCGCACCGACGCCGGCTCTTATCGCAGCGCGGAACGGAACCAGTTCTACTGAATCGAGCCGAGCTCGGCTGACGTTGATGACAGGGAGAGCGAGATGGGAGTTGGTTTCGGTGTCGCCGTGACCCGGGAAATGCTTTGCTGTCGCGATCATGCCGTTATTCTGCAGTCCGTGGATGAAGGCCGCTCCGAGTTTGGCGACAGCGTGCGGATCTTCCCCGTAGGAGCGGGTGTTGATGACCGGATTTTCGGGATTATTGTTGACATCCATCACCGGGGAGAAATCGATGTGGATGCCGAGCGCTCGTCCTTCGACAGCCGTGACGCGACCTTCGGTGTAAGTCAGAGCCGTATCGTTTGCCGCGCCGTAGGCCATTTCGGACGGGAACACTGTGGCACCGCCCAGGTCGATGGCATTTGGGACGAAGTAGCCGCCGCGGGCGCGCATACCGGCGCCTGTCTCGAGATCGGCGCCGACGATGAGTGGGAGATAGCTCAGGCGCTGGAGCGCATTGAGCTTCACCGCCATTTCGATGGGCGACCCGATGGACATGAGTATGCCGCCGACCTTCTGGTCTCTGACGTATGACGTGATGCGCCGCCAGGACGCGGCGTCCGCTGGGACGTAATCGGCGTAGATGTTGGGCCAGACCATCTGGGCGGCGCGGTCCCGGAGGGTCATCGTAGCGAGAACCGAGTCGGCCCAATGGATGGCGTCGGGCTGCTCAGAGGAGACTGACACAGTCTGCGCGCCGAGCATTGCTGGTGATACGCCGCTCAGGCTTGCGATGCCGACCAGTGCGGCGAAGGCGACCGAGAAGGAACTAATGCCGCGAAAGCGAGGGCGTTTGAGCACCATGGTGCTCAAAGCTAACGGGCGGGATGGATGGCGGGCCACTTGGGCGATTTCGCCCGTTGCCGGGGATCGAACCGGTGGACAGGGCCGCCGCCCGCCGCTAAACAAATGGGTATCGGCCGTGATCGGGGCGGGGGGAGCAACATCGCATATTCCGACCCAGAACGTAAAATCCTGACAGTTCGCATCCGGCCCCTCCGTTATCTTTGATGCTACATCTGTTTTGCAGTTTACTGACGCGGCGCTCCTTGCACGACAAACCTTGGTACAATGCCGCCGCGCCTTTTCATCGCCGCTACACTCTCGACATTGCTCGTCGTTACGCTGTCCGCCAGTTCGGCGAACGGGCAGCAGGTAGTACGCCGCGACACTACGCCGCGGACTACCCAGAAGGTAGTTCGCAAAACGTCAGTCGATTCGCTCATTGAGTGCACGCCTGTAGTTGCTCCGGCTAAAAAGGCGCCGGCTCCAGTTCGACGCAAGACTACGGCACCGCGCAAGGCGGTAGTTGCGAAACCCAAATCGAAAAAAGTGGCGACCGGAACGCCGCGGCCGATTGTGCGAAGCGCGCGTCGCGTAGCCCGAAAGCCAGCCGCAAAGGTTGCCGCGCACACTACGACGGTGGTAATGTGTCGTCCGGTTCGCCCGCTCGCGCCTCTAGCCCAGGGCACACCGACCGAGCAGTCAATCGTTCCGGTGCCGCAACTAGCTCCGAAAGCAGCACCAACTGTTGTAGCTCTCCCACCAGAAGCAGGACCACCGCTGTTCGTTTCCACTGCGCCTGGAATGCCAGTGATGACAGCAGGGGGCGGCCGGTCATGGCTGCCGTTCGCGCTAGTGCCAGCGGTGTTCCTTCCATTCATTCACAATGGCAGCACGCACCACGGTAACACGCCGCCGGTGGACACGACAACGCCACCAGATACGGTACCGACCAAGCCTCCTGTTGATACGGTTCCCGTGAAACCGCCAGTGGATACGATACCGCTCCCACCGATTATTCCACCGACAACGGTGCCAGAACCGGGAACGCTCGTGATGCTGGGAACGGGTCTGTTAGCGCTTGCCGGCGTGTCGGTCCGCAGACGCAGGAAGAAGCGCTAGAAACCAGCTAGTCGCGCAACCGGTTCTCGATCCTGCTATCGGGAACGAACCAGAGCACAGCGACGGTTGCGTACAGCAAGTCAGCGAGCCGCGAGTCAGGCGCCTCTTCCTTGATAATTCGGTTCTGCAGGATGGTATACGCGATCGCGCACATGATAAGAACGCAACCGTAGAGTGCGGTAGGCACCGAGGCGAGCGCTGAAGGGATGATCGGCTGCAGCGCTGCCCAATCAGAACCTGCGGGCGGGTGCAGCTCCAGGATCATGATGGTTATAAGAATCGCGACAACACCATCGCTGAACGCCTCCATGCGGGTCTTATTCATGAAGGCGTTCCTGTGCTGGTGTTGTCGCGATGCAAGCTTGTAATGCTACGATGAGCTACCCCTCGTAGTATGGCTGAGTCGGAGCAATCGGGCTTCGCGGATCGGGCTTGACCAGGAAGTTCTGGGTGTAGCTCTTCCCGTTCACGGTGAGTTTCGCCGTAAAATTCCCGGAAACCGGTGAGCCGCGTCGCCGGAACCCTCCGCCGCCAGCACCCGCCGCCTCCGCCTTTATTGGATCCCAGTAAACGCGATGCATGCCTGCTTCCGTGGCGAACGGCGCTGGCGGCTCGCGCCACAACGCTGAAGTGTTCGGGATTCCACCAGCATTGCCGCGACGGCCGGCGCCGGCCGCCGCATGTTGCGGCTCGCTGCTGAACGTGTGTAGCACTGCACCGGTAGAATCGATGATATCGATCGTCACTGGACCCGTCGCTGCAGACTTGAGGTAATAGTCGATCGCAGGACCATTCGGTGAATTCGGTGTCTGCGGCTCGTCCTTCTGCAACGGAGTGCCGTTGTCGCCATCCTCGATGATGTTGATCGAGTCACCCGGCTTGAACAGGTACGCATCTGCATTCGTGATGGTATCGTTGATCTGACGCAGTGTACTGATGTCGTCGATCACCCAGAATCCGCGACCGTGCGTAGCGAGTATCAAATCGTTCTCGTACACTTCGAAGTCGCGCATAGACGTGACAGGCAGGTTGAGCTGGAACGGCTGCCAGTGCTCACCATCATCAAATGATATATGCACAGCGCGCTCGGTGCCGGCGAACAGCAGGCCGCGCCGCTTGGGATCTTCCTTGATGGTGTGAACATAACCCTCCGCCGCCAGCCCGACGGTAATCTTCTGCCACGTCTTCCCGGCATCGCGCGTGCGATAGATGTACGGAGCAAAATCCTGAAGCTGATGCCGATCGACGCTCGCGTAAGCTGTGTTGAAATCGAAGTGTGACGCCTCCATCATGGTGACCTTGCTCCACGATGTCATCTCCTTCGGTGTCACGTCTGTCCACGTCTTGCCGTCGTTCATCGTGAGCTGAATCAGACCATCATCTGTCCCGACCCAGAGCATCGGCACCAGCAACGGCGATGGCGCGATCGTGTAGACGACACCGCGCTTGTCATTCCCAACGTCAGCAGCCGCTGCAGCATCGAGTGTGCGCGGAACACCAGGATCCTTGCGCGTGAGATCGGGACTGATCTGCGTCCACGTCGCAGCGCTATCGGTGGTCTTGAAGAGATACTGATTTCCGTAATACAGCGCACGCGGATCGGCGCGCGAAAATACCAGCGGCTGAGTCCAGTCCTTGCGGCCGGCCTCGGGTGGTTTCGGAGTCGTTGTACCTGCGATGGTCCGATTCTCTTCCATGTTGAACCGCTCGCCGGTACCGCCGAAGATAATGCCAGGATGAAGCACATCGCCCGCCGTGTAACCACTCTCTCCACCAGCGGCGACTGGTTCCCAATCGCGATTCGAAATCTCCGCGAACTTGCCTCGTGAGCACACCGCGACGGCACCGCTGTCCTGCTGCGCACCAGTCGCCCAGTATGGGAACCGGAAATCGACGGACACATGATATATCTGCGCGATGGGCTGGTTGTACCACGAGCTCCACGTCACATCGCGCGGATCGGCTGCTTTTGCGTTGCGCGTGATGACAGTGCCCTGATCGCTCGCAACGATCATCGTATTTGTGTCGTCTGGTGACACCCACGGCTGATGGTAGTCATCACCGCCCGGCGATCCACGCAACGCGAGCCAGCTTTTCCCTCCGTCCATCGATCGTGACACGGACACATTCGAGACATACACAATGTCAGCGTCCTTCGGATCGACGACAATATGTTCGAAGTACCAACCGCGCCCCCACAATGCCTGATCGGACGACAGTCGCGTCCATGATTCACCAGCATCATCGGATCGGAAGAAGCCGCCCAGTCCAGCTGGCGATGCGAACGGACTGACCGGACCAGTCGGTTTTGGTGCGGACGGATCCGGCGTCAGGTTGTCGATTACAGCGTAGAGGCGCCTCGGGTTGGACGCACACACACCAATTCCCGATCTGCCCATTCCTTCGTTCGGCAGTCCGGCGGTCATCTGCTTCCAGCTATTTCCACCGTCTGTGGACTTGAACATGCCACCGCCGGGCCCGTTACTCGGCGCATACACGAACCACGGTGGGCGCCGGGTGTTCCACAATCCGGCGTAAACTACCTCGGGATTTGTCGGATCGACGACAACTTCGATCGCACCGACGTCCTCGTTCTTGTAGAGCACCTTGTCCCAGCTCTTGCCGCCATCCCTGGACCGGAAGATTCCGCGATCGGGGTTGCCGGCGTAGAAGTGCCCGATCGCTGCGACGTACACGATGTCCGGATTGTGCGGATGTACGGCGATCTTGCCGATGTGCTGAGTGTTGTCGAGGCCGATGTGCGTCCAGGTCTTGCCGGCGTCGACGGACTTGTACATGCCATTGCCGTAGCCAGTCGAATCGCGCAGTGTGGACTCGCCGCTACCGACATACACGACGTCGGGGGCCGAGGGCGCAACAGCAAGCGCACCGATCGATGCGACCGGCTGGGAATCGAACACAGGCAACCAGACTCGACCTGCGTCGATGGATTTCCAGACGCCGCCGTTCACCGAGCCGAAGTAGAACTCGTTCGGTCGACCCGGCACGCCACTCACTGCATCGGTGCGTCCTCCGCGGAACGGCCCGAGCATGCGCCATTGAAGTCCGGAAAACAGATCGGCATAGCTCTGCGGATTGTCGACAGTGGAGTGACCAAGTTCCTTCGGACCGTGCGGTAGCGAACCCTGTGCGCCAGCGGTCTGTAGAAATCGTCCGATGCCGGGTGAGGCCACGGAGAGTGCCGCGCCGACCTGCGTGGCTCGAACGAAAAAGCCTCGTCGCGAAAGTGCTTGTGAATGTTCCGACGAGGCTGCGCCATCGCTGGGAAGATCGGAATTCAGAGGCTCGGATTTATCGCGTTCTTTCGGCACTGACTTCTCCAGATTGAGCTAGGGGGTCCAAAAGAAAATACGTCAAACCGCTGCGGTGTGTTCGAGGCGCCCACTATCATTGCCGGGAACGACTCCGGGGTCTCGGTGCCAGCCGGACGTAGGCGGCCGTCGGGTCAACTTCCGCCCAGCGCCCGGAAGAGGTAGCTCACCTTGACGAAGAAGCCGTCGTTGGTGCGCCGCAATCCTCGAAACGCCAATGCATCCGGCTCTGTCATCGAGTTCCCGTAGCCCGCGAAGAATACGGTTCCGGGTGACGGCCTGTACGAGAACAACCAATCCGTTCGCAATCCGTTCGCGATTATCTCACTCGTCGGATCGTACGCCGTATCGCCCTGCACAAGCAATGGCAGACCGGTGCGCGGGTCCAGCAGCGTTGACCGATCCGTCGCAGTGTACTGTGTCACGATTCGAACAAATACTGAACGCATTACCTGATACTCGGCTTTGACGCGCGGAATCCGCGTGGACGTGGACCGTACTCCGTCACTGCGTCGCGTGAATGAACTGCTCGCGTACGTTGCGCCGATGCGCAGTTGCTGCGTAGGACGCAGATTGAGGCTTGCATTGTAGTCCAGCCGTCGCACTCGCGACGTTTCAGCGAAATCCACGTCGTGTCCCGTTGTCAGACCGACTGACGCATCATACTTCGCAAAGCGCGGCGTCGAAGCGCTCAACCCCGTGACGAAAGTAGTGATTCGCGACGACGGTACGAAAGGTGTTGGACTCGCGCCAGCCGACGGAACAAAGTACCCCGTATATGCCGACGGATTGAATGCGTCGCTACCCAACGCCGGCGAAATACCGAACGACCAGCCGCCGCGGAATGTAAACGATGCATTTGCCGAGGCCTTGTCCTCAAGCAGACTCTTGTGCGCGAAAAAGTCGTCGTAGTTCCACACACCGCTATTGGTAATGAACACATTGAACTTTTCCAGCAAGGCGCCCGGTGCGCCGTACAGGCTGAATCTGTTCGATATGCTCGGCTGCACGATGTTGGTGCGCTGGACAAAGCCATTATCCGCGGCGAAATTCTGGCTGACACCGAGGACGTTGTAATGGAAACCGTAGGCACGCCCCGTGCGATCCACGACCGCTTCCCACATCGGCGCGGTGTTTGAAACTCCGTTCTGGCTGGTGTTGCTGAATGCGCTCTGGAACTGCGCATAGTACAGCTTGCCGAACACGTAGTGGATGTCACCATCAACGACGCGATTCGATCGCCCTCCTCCAACACGATCGCTGTACAGGAATCCGGCGACACTCTGTGCACCAAACCCGCTGCTCAGGCGCAGGATGTCGACAAGCGGGTGATCACCATTGGTTGTTGTCGTTGATGCGTCCAGCGCGGAAAGCGCGGCGATATTGGTTCGTCCGAGCTGCCCAGTAAGCTTTACAGCTGCCGTTGGTTGTACGATGGTGCGAGTGTACACGAGCGTGTTGGGAACATTGAACTGATCGCTTCCTTCGACAAAGAACGGGCGTTTTTCCGCATAGAAAAGCGCGAACCGCTGATCTGCGGCGATCTGTGTTGCGTCTGCTTCCACCTGTGAGAAATCGGGCTTGATCGTACCGTTCAGAACGAAGTTGCTGCCCAGCGCCCAGCGGACATTGCCACCAAGTTGCGGCTTGGACTTGTACTTCCACCCTGTAAGCGTGGAATCGCAGCAGGGATTTCCCACTACCGTGTTCGTAAGCTCCGGATTGATGCTCACCACCTGACCGTGATGAATGTCGTGCATGCCGAGCAGCATCCCTTCCTGATTTATGAAACTCGCCGCACCGCTGCGCGCGGCTGTCCACGTTTCCTTGTAGCCGCTGTGCTGCACGTTGCGCTGTATCTGGATTCCCCAGTTCTGAATCGACGCACTGGGATAGCGCAGGCTGCTGAATGGAATGCGGATCTCCACCTCGTAACCCCAAGGAGTCACGTGGCCTTTCGACTCCCACAGAAAGTCAGCGCTCAGGTCGATCTGGCCGGGTGAGACGTTGGCGCCGGGTATGAAGCCTCCAGTCTCATTCCTGGTGCCGTCTGCCTGTACGCCGAGCGGATTTACGGCAAAAACCAGAGTCTTGTTGCGCTCATTGTAGGTATCGAGGTGGATCTCGGTATTATCGTCGGAGCTTATGTTATCGCGATCAGCGAGAGTTGCGCGTACCGGCCCGTGAGGCTCGAACGCGCGTATCCCAAAATAGATCGAATTGGCCGAGTACCAGACCAACACCTCGGTAGAGTCGGGCGACGGACGGTTATCGGCAGGAGCGTACTCGGAAAAGCCCGTCAGAACCGCGGCGCGGCGCCATACGGGCTCGTCAAGATTCCCATCGATGACCACGGTTGTATCTATTCGTGGAGCGTGCGCCGAGATCTCGCCAGCTCGGCCGTTGTAAACCGGGCCGGGCTGGGCGGCGAGAACCTGAAACGCACCAAAGAGTGCAAGGAGCATGATGCGCGAAATGTAGTGATGGGCGCCAGTCGCGCGAGCGGCGTCTGGGGGTACATTAGACGAATGCGTACTTTCCACTATCGACGTGGTCTTGCGGTGCTCCCCTTGCTTGGCGCACTTGCTCTCGGCCCAATTGCGGTTGCAGCTCAGACGGCTCCAGTGACCTCGCTAAACGCTCACGAAAAGGCACTTGTCCGGGCCGTTGACACTCACAACGCTGCGGCTCTTACGTTGCTCATTCAGGTCGTCAACATAAACAGCGGAACTCTCAACCTGGAAGGAGTCCGTCAGGTTGGAAATATCTTCCGCGCCCAGTACGACTCCCTCGGATTCACGACACGCTGGGTCGACGGAAGCGGGTTCCAAAGAGCCGGTCATCTGGTTGCAGAGCACCCGGGCCCCGGGCCAAAGCTGCTGTTGATCGGCCACCTTGATACAGTTTTTGAGCCGGGCAGCCCGTTTCAGCAATTCAGAATGCTGAACGACTCGACAGCAACCGGCCCCGGTGTCATCGACATGAAGGGCGGCGACGTCATAGCGCTCTACGCTCTCCGTGCACTCAAGCAGGCCGGTCTCCTCGATAGAATGAACGTGACCGTCGTGTACCACGGCGATGAAGAAGAACCTGGTACGCCACTCAGTCTTGCGCGCAAAACTCTCATTGATGCTGCCAATGGCGCGACAGCCGCGCTCGGTTTCGAAGATGCCGCTGGTGATCCGCGAACCGCCGTGGTCTCGCGTCGCGGCGATGACGGCTGGACGCTCCGTACAACAGGTATTCCCGCGCACTCGTCGCAGATTTTCACACCCGATGTCGGAGCCGGTGCCGTGTACGAGGCTGCGCGCATCCTCGACCAGTTCTATCAGAAACTCTCTGGCGAGCAGTATCTGACGTTCAACCCAGGGCTGGCACTCGGCGGCACCGATGTCAAACCAGACACGACCGGAACCGAGGGAAGCGCGGCCGGCAAGACAAACGTCGTCGCAAAGGAAATGTTTGTGAGTGGCGATCTTCGCACTCTCTCACCAGAACAACTCGCAAGTTCTCGCAAGACGATGCGCGAGATAGTTGCAAACCACCTGCCGCACACCACCGCCGACATCACATTCAAGGACGGATACCCACCGATGGCGCCAACAGCGGGGAATCGAAAGTTGCTGTCCATCTACGATAAGGTGAGCCGCGACCTCGGCTTCGGTCCCGTTACGGCAGTTGATCCGGCGCGCGCAGGCGCGGCCGACGTGTCGTTCGTAGCGAAACTCGTCCCGATGGCAATCGACGGACTCGGACTCTCTGGACACGATGATCATACGGTGAATGAGACAGCAGATCTTCGCATGCTGCCCGTCGTAACGAAACGTGTTGCAGTGTTGCTGTATCGACTCAGCAATCCGTGAGTTGAAATAGCCAAGCGAGGCAGGCATGATTGCATGCCTGCCTCGCTTTGTTTCCGTCCGTCATTCCCGCGAAAGCGGGAATCCATCTACATGGTTCTAACGCAGGTTCCGATTGCGCTACCGAGTGCGTTGCACCGGCGGCGTGTACGGAACACGCGGCCATGAGTTATCACCTGGATTGCTGTCGGGGAATCGTGCGCCCGGATCGAACGTTACGGATTCGATCTTGCGGCCACCGAAGTCCAGCACCGCGTTGAATGTTCTGCTTCCGTTGAGCCAGACATCCACCGGCCACGTAACAATCGCGGTATTCGCATCGACCATCTTTGCATTCTTCATCGGATGGATCGCGGGCCCGGTTGCTGCAAACTTGACTTGCAGGATGACTGGCGACGGCATGCCGCCGGCCTCGTGCACGGACACTGTCGTGCGATTTCCACTCGTAGTCATGCTCGCGATCGATCCATCGACCGACTCCGTTGTAAACAACCAGTAGTACCAGAACCAGCTCAAATCCTGATGCAGCGCGTTGTCCATGTACAATGCGTAGTCCCACGGCGAAGGATGCTTGAAGCGCCACGCCTTCGCGTAGCCACTCATCGCATGCCACACTGCGCTGTCGCCAACGATACCGCCGAGCATTGAAAGCATCAGCGGCGCCTTGCCGTAAGCCTGGAACGAATAGTTGGGACCACCATAGTTGGCATCCCACATAAGCGGCGCTTCGCGCTCGTCGCCGCTCGTGCGTCCGTATGACTGGCCCAGGCTGTCAAGATCCGGAGTCTGTCCAAGCCGGTCGAAACGCGAGAGACGATTCATGTACTGATTGAAACCCTCGTCCATGAAACCGTACCAGGTCTCGTTTGTACCAACCATCATCGGCCACCACTGGTGACCCGTTTCGTGGTCGGATGCGCCAGCGCTCGACATGATGAACATCGGATATTCCATTCCACCTTCCGGTCCATCCACCATGCTGAGCAGCGGATAGGTGTAGGGCATCCACAGCTGGGAATAGAACTCGAGTGCGTGCCGCACTGTTGGACCGGCCGTCTCGTACTTCTTCGTGTTGCCCGGTTCGTAGAAGATATTGATCGGAATAACACCCTTTCCGGGGATTGTCGCACGCGTTGCATCCCACACGAACCTATCAGAAGTCGCCCAGGCGACGTCGCCAACAGAGTCCGCAACAAAGTGCCATACCAGCCGATCGCCTGTAGCCGTTGACTTACCCGGGCCGCGTTCGTCTGCGCTGACAATGTTGATGGTGGAGTCTGAATCTAGAGCGTGACTTAACTTCTCGCGCGCACTTGCAGTCAGCACCTGCTCCGGATTTTGCAGCACACCTGTCGATCCAACAAGCCAACCAGCCGGCAAGTCGAGCTTCACGTCGAAGTGGCCGTAGTTGTTGTAGAACTCGGACGGACCGAGATACGGGTCGGTGTCCCAGCCGCGCAGATCGTCGTACACGGCAACGCGTGGATACCACTGACCAACCTGATACAACGAATCGCCCCACGCTCCCATGCGCAGGCCGCGGACGCCTAACGACTGTGGAACGCGAAAGTGCCATTCGGCTTCGATCGTCGTTGTCCCTTTCGCTGGAATTGGCGATGGAAGCCGGATCGTCGCAACTGTCTGCGTCATCCCGGACGCTTCCGGCTGCGTCAGCGGCGGACGGGCCTGACCGCGCGGAGAGCGGCCGGCTGAGTTGCTGCGATCGCTGACATCGACGTTCGCTCCATCCACACTGAGTTTCGTGACAACCATACCATCCGTAATTTCAGGCACGGTTTCAGCACGCGGCACGTTGGCGCGATAGATATTCTGATCCAGACGCAGTACGATGGTGTGCATCGCTGAGTCGCTGTTGTTGTGAACGACGATTCGCTCACTACCGGACACCGTCGCCGTCGGCGCATCGAAGCGCGCGTTGATGGTGTAGTCGTTCCACAGCTGCCAGTAATTGTGGCCTGGACTTCCTGTCGAATCGCGTGTGCCCGCGGCCCACGCTCGGCGGATCATGTTGGTGAGTGGTATGTCGCGCCGCACCGCCCGTGGTGCGTTCGACGGAGTGCCGAGTGGGACCATCGTCGGCTGTTGCGCCAGCATGGGCGAAGCTGCGACAGCGCTCGCAAGCAGCGCATATGCGGCGAAATATCGAACAGTCATCCAACAAGCTCCTGAACGGGACGTATCTGACAATGTCGTATCGACCATATATACGCAGATTCGCCCAACTCTGTCATCCCCGCGCTTCGTCGTCATTCCCGCGAAAGCGGGAATCCCATGTTCCCCCATCTGCCGGTGCGACTGGATCCCGACCTTCGGCGGGATGACCGAGGGTGGCGCTACCGCTCGGCGTACGGCCGAGTGGTCCCGTCGCGCATCATGGCAAGCACTGTGTAGTGCTCGGGAGTCCCACCCTCCATACCGGGAGAGCCTGTAACCATACCCGGTACCGTGAGTCCAACAACGTCGGCGGGATGTTCCTGCAGGAGTTTCTCGACCAGATCTGCCGGCACATGACCTTCGATCACGTACTTACCCACTTCCGCTGTGTGACACGAGGCAGTCGCCTGCGTAATGCCATGGGCCGTTTTGATCGAGTCGAGGACTCTTGCTGGCTCATCGATCGCTGTCACCTGGAATCCGTTGTCCTTCATGTGCTGAACCCAGGCCTTGCAGCAGCCGCAATCAGCATCCTTGTAAACACGAACCGGAGTCCCAGGCGTTCCCGGAGTCAGAGTCGCCGAAGCATGCGCGGCCAGACCCTGTGTTGATGCCAGTTGGCTTGTTGGCGGCGTATCAGCCTTGCCAGGAGAGCAGGCAAGCACAGTGACAATTCCGGCGACGGCGAGGGTCGCATTCAACCGACCGTCGATCCAGGCATTGAACATGTTGAACTATCTCCGTCCGTTCGGTTGTCGTTGTTGCGGCACCCATCCGGCGCCGCAACAACGACTAGAGGTTGCTAGAACCTCTGGAACCTAACGAACGTCACAACCGAGGTCAGCCGTTAGAGCGACGACGACGGCTGATCATTGGAACGAGGCCAACGAGGCCAGTGCCGAGTAGTGCGAGTGAACTCGGTTCAGGCACTGTTGTCTCGGGCGGAATCACTACCTCTCCATTCCGCACCTGAAACAGATACCGGCCAGTCTGATCGCTGTTCAGGCTGTGGGTACTGAGAGCGTTCTCGCCGCCATCTATCAGCGCACCGCACGTTGCAGAACCCGGAAGCTGTGCGGAAACATTGCCGGCCCCCGAAAGACCGTTCGAGTATCCCACAACAGCACAGGACCCACCGAGCCCACCGCTTCCACCGCTTGCGCCGCCAGTTTCCCATTGCATCGAGCCGTAATTGAACTCGAAGTCGAAGTTGCCGACTCCGGTGTCACTTCGGTCGATCATGACAAGCTGAAACACGTTGGTTTTGTCAGTCCCTTCGGAAAAGTAGCCCACACCAGGCCAGTCCACTCCAAATTCATTATGCCCGCCGATCGTCTCCGTCCCGTAGGTCATCACTGGTCCTGACCGGGTATCAACATCTGCAAAGAAGGGAGCGATGATAGGTACATGGACGCCGGTAAGGCCAAACGGGGTATAGGTGCTAAGCGGATTGGCAAACGTGATGTTGCCGTTGTTGTTGACGTACGCCTGAGTGTATGTCGTTCCAAAGAAATTCGCCGACATGCCAAGGCTCACCAGACCGGTTGAGCCGTCGTCGTTCGCCGGAAGATTATTCGTCCTAAAGCCAGCGTCCGCCCGGTACGCCTGCGCCGACAATCCCGCCGGCGCCCCGAGGGCCACTGCGGTGGCGGCGCACGCCAGGAATCCGACAGCGCCACGACTGATCCTGCCCCTGCGCTTGACTTCCATAAACGCTCCCCCACGGAACAAGGTGAATTGCATCGCATCCAAGCTGCGGTTCGCGCTGAATCCACACCAAGCACAAGCGGTGCCTCACCACGGCCGAATGACACACTACTTCGGGAACCGCTTTGAGCCGTTCATCCGCGACGGCGCGGTTGGGGGAACACAAGCCCAGAGAGGTCGTCGGGCCGGAGCCGCCGCTAGGGGGCATGGCCATGCAGGGAGTAGTTGTCACAGGTGGGGGCAGTACTTCTCCATTCCGAACCTGAAACAGATATCGACCGGCCTGATCGCTATTCAGGCTATGCGTGCTCAACGCATTGGGACCACCGTCGAGGAAGGCGCCGCATGCAGCTGATCCGTCTAGCTGTTGAGATAATTGCGGCACGGGAAACCGGCCGCCCGGGAAGTTGACGACCGGTCGACATCCCGCTCCTGAATCCGCTCCAAGCTGTTGCGCTGCAACGACACCTGGAGAAACGCAAAACCGCTCAGGCAGACTGGCCTGAGCGGTTGCATGGGTGGGGATTCCGAAGAGAACGTGGTCGGGCCGGCGCCCCGTCTCAACGCGCGCTAGTGGTTTATCGTGCCCTGCTTGCTGGTGTCGATCTCACTGGACTCACCACTCTTGAACAGGAATGCTTCCATGTTGCGCGTGATGAACTGGCGAGCCTGCGGATCCATGACGTTCAACCCGTAATGGTTGATGAGCATGGTCTGCTGCTTGAGCCAATCGCCCCAGCAGTGCTGACAGATCTCCTGAACCGCGCGGGCGCCGATCGCGCCCGGGAATGGAGCGCGCTCAAATCCCTCGCGCGTCTGACCGCAACGCGTGCAGACTACAATAGCTGGCATCTTGTTGGTCGAATACGCGACGCCTCAGGCGGCGTCGCGCATCTCCTCAGGAGTCTGCCGCATTCCACGCGCGTACTTGATTTCCGCGAGATGGAAGATTGCCAGGATGCGAAGGTACAGAGCCCCGATATCGAATTCGAACCAGCGGGCCGAGAAGACCGCGCTGTGAGGATCTGCGTGGTGGTTGTTGTGAAGCTCTTCGCCGCCCAGCCAGATACCGATTGGTGAGATGTTGCGGCTCTCATCCTTCACATCGAAGTTCCGGTAGCCGATGGCATGACCGACCCCGTTTATGATGCCAGCTGCCCAGAACGGAATCCAGATCATCTGAATGCCCCAGACGAGCGGTCCGATGAAGAAGCCGAACAACCAGATATCGATACCGAGCATCAGGAGAATGCCAACCCAGTTGAGCTTCGAGAAGACATGCCGCTCGAGCCAGTCGGTCGGGGTTCCCTTGCCATACTTCTCCAGCATACCGGGCTGCCTGACGGCCTTCCGATAGTAGAAGGCGCCCTTCAGAACGATGTTGCGAAGCCCTTCCATAAGTGGCGAATGTGGATCACCCTCGCGGTCCGCAAACGCATGGTGCTTGCGATGGCACGCGACCCACTCCTTGGTGACAATCGCCGTCGAAAGCCACAGCCAGATGCGCATTGGAAGCGCAGCGAAGTAGTTCAGCTTGACGCCACGATGGGTCTGGGCACGGTGCAGGAATATCGTAACGCACACGTTGGTCACATGACCAGCGATGATGATGAACAGAATTGGCTTCCACCATGCGGTGGCGAGAGCTGCAAAATGGGGCATTTGGTACGTATCTCCGTCAATCGGGATCAGCCTTGTAATCTATAAACATCGCGCGGTCATACTACAGCGGAAATCCGACTAAACGCTCGTTTACCCATGGAGCTACTTGCAATGTGGCTGTACGTCCGGCATCATCCCGCCGGATGCAGCCAGCACCAGACGCAGAAACGCGGTCTCAGCCGCCCGCTCTCTCGGCTCTCGGGATAGGATCGGCACTCGGAGCCCCAACCGACGAGGAGGACTCCGCATACGAACGTGCGCTCAAGCGAGCGCTTCAGCTCGGAATCAACCACATCGATACGGCGATCAACTACCGGTGCCAGCTCTCCGAACGTGTGATCGGGCGTACCCTCCGCGAGGTCGCACCAGAGAGAGACACGGTCTTCGTTACTACCAAGGGCGGTTACCTGCCTCTCGGGGCACCGCCGCCAGCCAGCAAGGACGAGTACCGCGATTATGTCAAGCGAGAATACCTCGACACGGGCATCATCGACTCGACAGATCTCGTGGCAGGTGGCCACTGTATCTCTCCAACCTTCCTGCGCAATCAGATCGAACGCAGCATCGCCAACCTCGGCGTCAGGTCGATCGACATCTATTACATACACAATCCCGAACAGCAACTCGAAGCAGTCTCGCGTGATGAATTCGACATCCGCATGCACGCTGCATTTGCAACGCTCGAGGAGTGCGTACGCGACGGACTCATCAGATCGTATGGCTGTGCAACGTGGAATGGCTTGCGCGTTCCAATTGAAGCACCTAACCATCTATCGATCGAGTATCTGGTAAATGTCGCCCGCGACGTCGCGGGCGGCGCGAATCGCCTGGTTGCGGTACAGATGCCAGTCAATCTCGGAATGATGGAAGGCGTGCGCGCGCCGACTCAGATAGTAGACGGACACGAACGAACGTCGCTCGAAGCAGCCGCTGAACTTGGCCTCGCGATGATTGCGGTTGCACCACTGATGCAGGGACGACTGGCGCATGACCTACCACCAGCGGTGCGTGAAACATTTCCGGAAGCGAAAACCGACGCGGCGGCTGCGTTGTCGTTCGTCCGGATGTTACCGACCCTGGCCAGCGTAGTCGTAGGGATGCGAGATGAGAAGCACGTCGAGGAGAACGCCGCGTTGTTTGCGTAGCGTTGGTTGACACCATGAAAGTCGCAGTCATCGGCGGCGGGATCAACGGAGTGATGAGCGCATGGGCACTCCGAGCGCGCGGCCACGAGGTCACGCTATTCGAGCGTGGCGCGTTGATGGGCGCAACGAGTAGTGCGTCCACAAAACTCCTGCATGGCGGCCTGCGATATCTCGAGCAGGGCGACATACGACAGGTATATGAGGGATTGCACGAGCGACACTGGTGGATGCAGCACGCGCCGACCCTTACGCGCCAAGTCGAATTGTTTTTGCCGTTGTACAGCCACGCACCGCACGGACGTCTGACGATCGCCGTGGGCCTGACCGCGTACGATCTGCTATCCGGCCGCACAACACTCGGCAGACACAGATGGTGGAGTGCGAACAATCTTCCTGCACGTGCTGCTGTGCTGAAGCGCGATGGGCTGCGTGGTACATTCTCGTACTTCGATGCGCAGATGGACGACGCTGCACTCGGTCGCTGGGCGGCGGATCGCGCACTTGAGGATGGCGTCGTCATTCGCGAGCATACCGACGTCACGCACATTGCACGCGATGGTGAGCTGCGTACATCGGACGGCGCACTTCAATTCGACGCCATCGTGAACGTTGCTGGTCCGTGGGCACGCGCATTACTCGACGCGAGCGGAATTCCATCCCACACACAACTCGATCTTGTGCGCGGATCGCACCTCGTCGTCAACAGACCGATTGAAGCTGGATTCGCACTCAATCTTGCATCGGACGGACGTCTGGTGTTCGCATTGCCGTATCACGGACGCACATTAGTCGGAACCACGGAAGTGCGACAAAGCCTGGACGACCCAATCGTGTGCAGTGCGGCGGAGCGTGAGTATCTACTCAACGCGTATAACACATTCTTTGTGGATCAGATTCATGACACGGATGTTGAATCTGTGTTTGCCGGAGTACGGCCGTTGGTCGATTTCGGGAAATCCGCGCACGCGCAACGGCGCGGGGAGACGATTGAGGTAGAGGGGCGGGTAGTGAGCGTGTTTGGTGGGAAGTGGACTACGTCACGGGTGTTGGGACAGAAAGTGGCAGAGGTAGTTGGACGCCTCCCTCAGAACCGAAAAGACTCGGCATGAGATGCCGATACTTACAAGCCACAGCACGGACCTACCTGGAATGGAACATTCCTGAAAGTTCCGTGTATTGACGATGTGAACGGTCGGTTTTCGGTGCGAACACACGGTCAGGTGGCTTTTCTTGACTTTCGCCACGCCCCGGGCTAACCTATCAACAGGAAGTCGCGTCCCGATATACCAGCAACAGACGTGTCCGGCGTTTTGCGGTTCGTTCTGATCGTGTCCAGCGGTGCACCTGCACCGCGACACAGCTATCGGCAAACGCGATTCTTTTGCTAACTGGAGCTTTCCTGATGTCGAACTCAACTCAACGCGCGGATCTAGATCCGACTTGCGGCAACGGCCGGGCCATGGCCTGCCGTCCCGTCGGCGTCCGCACGCCCAAACGAGTCGACCTCAGATGGATGATGCGGAGAACTACGCGGTGCAACCGCGTCTCCGCCATGCGATCGCCCACAATTACATACCAGAGCAGGACGGGGAGCCGGGAGTCAGCGACATAAGCTGATCCGGCCCACAGTCAGAGGCGAAATTCTCTCTCGCCAACTCGACGCCCCGCCTGCTCTCACCAGCACGGCGGGGGTTTTTGCATTCACCCCATGCGCGTTCGGAGTCCAGTTCGCGCGTTGAAGGTACGCAAATATGAAATCACTCAGAACAGCCACCGCTACACCCTGCTGCGAATCTGCTGACACAACAGTCGAATCTGGAGGAGAGTCTACAACAGGAGATAGAAAAACAGACGAAACAGGTAGCACTTGCCTGAATCAGACGATTACCAGAGGATCAATACCCGCTTTAGCAGGATTTACTCAAGACCATGAAACTGTGCATTGAGAACGACGCTGACCTGTACATCGCGCTGCGAAACGCCAGGGACCTCCATGATGCTGTGCCGAGGGTGCTCGACGTACTCGAGCGCGATCCGCTCGCATCCGCCGGATTCTTCCGCGGGGATCTGCTACGCGCGCTGATGGACCTGCCGACGGAATTCTGGGGCGCAAACGGTTCGTTGTTTCGACGTTATCAGTCGGTTGTAAGAGCCGGAGCGCTCGCGCGACGAGCACTGCCGAGCGCTGAACGGATGGAGTTCTGGGCTGCTACGGAAGGCTAGCGGAAGGAACATGGATTCCCGCTTTCGCGGGAATGATGACTAGTTGAAGAGGGCGACTGCCCATCACATTGGAGGAGGACCGAAATGAGATCGACCGGAGCAATATCGAGTGCACAGCTGCGCGACCTGGAGGCGGATATCCGCCAGGAATTGGCACGCATTGAGCGGTCGCTGGCGCGTGAATCCGATTACGACTCGTCGTTCAGCACAGAAGGAACCACGCTCCGCGCCCCTCAGTTCGGCGGCGAAGGTGAGCTCACTGTCACACTTGCAAGCAGAAACCAGGCAAGGCAGATGGAACTCACCGAAGCATTGCGGCGCATCGAGGATGGCCGATATGGTGTGTGCGGCAACTGCGGCGGGAGCATTCCGTACGGACGGCTGATGGTCGTTCCTGAGGCAACCAGCTGCCTCACGTGCCGTTGATGAGCTCCACAAGAAAGCGGCTGGTGATGTGGCAGCGTTTAATGTTGATACATGGAGCCGCCGAGCGACAACACGCAACAGCCGCCGACACCGGCACCGACACATCGAACGCCGACGGGGAAATTCAGAAACCCATGGCCGGAGTCGAACCCGCACGGCCTGCGTGACGTCTTGAGATGGGCGCTTGATCGGCGCGCCAAAGGGAGAACCCAATGGCGCGCCGACCAGGTACCCATGTCAGCATTCCCGGTAGTCAGCCCTGCATTCCCCTCGCCACGCGCCCCCGCTGGTGAGATCCTGTTGACGTGGATCGGCCACTCCAGCTTTCTGCTCCAGATCGGATCTGTCAACATTCTCCTGGATCCGGTTTGGAGCACTCGAGCATCTCCAGTCAGCTTCGCCGGCCCTGCCAGGATTATTGCGCCGGCGCTGTCGTTCGACGCGCTGCCACCAATCGATCTGGTCATCATATCGCACGATCATTATGACCATCTGGATCGTGCGACGGTTCGCATGCTCCGTGTTTCGCACCCGGAGGCCAAATGGATGGCGCCACTTGGTGTCGGCTCCTGGCTCCGCGATCGCGGCGTTGCGGTCATCGCGGAACTCGACTGGTGGCAGCGTGTGAGCGTGCTCGGGATCGAAATCACGTGCACGCCAGCACAGCACTTTTCCGGCCGACGTCTGAGCAACCGGAATTCCACACTGTGGTCTGGCTGGGCCATCCGCGCTGGTAAGCGAGCGGTGTATTTCGCCGGCGACACCGGACGGCACCCGGAATTTTCAGAAATCACTCGACGTCTCGGTCCATTCGACGCGGCACTTCTTCCGATCGGTGCCTACAACCCTCGCTGGTTCATGCATCCCGTACACATGTCGCCGGAAGAAGCAGTGGCGGCGTATGTGGACATCGCGGCTGCCAACGACGGTCGTGCCTGCAGATTCGTGGCGACCCACTGGGGCACGTTCAAACTGACCGATGAACCCATGGAGGAGCCGCCCGCGCTGACACGCGTGGAGTGGGAGAAGGCAGAGTTGGATCCGGCCCTGCTATGGGTGATGGCCCATGGAGAGACGCGCAGGGTGTAGCAGGAGAAAGGACGTCATCCCGCCGAAGGNNCGGGATCCATGGACGACGCAACGAATGCGCTGCCCAAAGTCATGCGGAGGAACAGAACGAACCAAACCCTGCCGAGGAAAATGAAACCTTACCGCGCTCTACCACTCGTCACTGGATCCCGACCTTCGGCGGGATGACGGCAACGTGGATCCCGACCTGCGGCGCGAGGACAATCCCTTCGGCGCGATGACAATCCCTTCGGCGCGATGACTATCTCACAACCGTCGCCGGCGTCACAATCAGGTGCAGGTTGTGGTTGATTCTCACACCGGCAATCCCATTCAGCGGGGCATCCTTGGCCGGAATCGTCGTGATCGGCACGCCGTTGACGCTGACGCTGGCCACTTTATCGCGGACGTCTACGCGGATGCCGTAGAGACCTTTTCCCTTGGCGTCCTGCTTGGGTATCGCAGGGTTGGCAGTCCAATTGGTGATGGTACGCGTGTTCGCACCGTCGCGGACCTTCACCATGTACATGCCATCCCCGCGAACTATGAAGTAGGTGTACTTGACGGTCGGGCCATTAAGATTCGAGCCGCCGATGAATACCCCGAATGCCTCCGGATGCGATGGCGCTTCGAGTTGTTCGAACGTGGCAGACACGGTGAACTTGTTCGCAGCGGTGTCAGCGGGGGAGAAGAGAATGTGGGCGGGTCCCGTTGTTACTTCCCATTTGCCCGGGCCTTTTTCCGTGTATGACACATTCGAGGCTTTCGCGTCCGAGTGATCGAACACTGCGGTGTACTCGGTTGGAAGACCCGTACCTGCAGTGGCGTGGTCGGTATCCGCCCCAGTTTGCGGCTGCCCAACAGATAGCGTCCCAGCCACGGGCCCGCTATTCGAAGTAGCCGGTTCACCCTTGCTGCAACCAAAGACGACGACTGCTACGCCAAGAGCCGCAGCACTCGTCAATACGAACCTGATCGAAGTGCGGGACAGTGGCTGAGTTGTTTGCGGTAGTGCGCGCGCTCGGTTGCGGTGAAGCGACATGGGTCGATGAATGAGTTAGGGGAATATGGATTCCCGCTTTCGCGGAAATGACGTTGGAGAAGAAGAGTTGCTTCGGAAAGATATCTCATGATTTGCACAAAAAACTCTTGCGCATTATACATTTGTGCGCGATTCTTGCTTCGATTCACGTGAGTCGCAATTACATCGTACTGGAGTAGAGCATGGCAACGAGGAAGTCGTCCCGTAAAAGTTCGAGCCGCACTGGCGGTGCTCGGACCGGCGCGAAACGCGGATCGAAGGCGAAGGCGAAAAAGACCGTTCGCAAGACCGTCGCGCGCAAGAGCGGCGCAAAAAAGTCCACCCGTAAGGCAACGCGCAAGACCGGCCGCAAGACTGCTGCGAAGACCACGCGGAAGACCGGCGCTCGCAAGGCCAGCCGCAAGCGCGTAGTTGCCAAGTCGGCGAAATCCGCGAAAAAGCGCGGAACCGCGCGGAAAAAGACGACGAGGAAGACGAGTCGGAAGCGCAAGACCACGGTCGGCACGGTTCGTAAGGCCGCGAGCAAGGCTGCACGTAACGCCGGCGTGCGCGTCAAGCGTGTTGTGACCGGGATCGCGGAACAGGCGACACAAGTTGCCGAAGACGCGGCCTCGGCGGTCACTGAATTCGTACAGGAGAAATTCTAGCGCCTCTCGCGCTGGAGTTGTGCGACCGTCGCAGGCGCGGCGACCGCACTCCGGATAGCGGGGTTCTGCCTAACTATTCCGGACGCCCTGGCTGGGACGAGGTTCCGGGACCAGTCCCAGCCAGGTGCGTATCTCTTCAAAGACCTGTGCACGACCGTAATCCACGGTAATTATGTGCCCCCCCTCGCGGGTCAGAACCAGTTTCTTCGTCTCCGCCCCGATCTCCGAAAAAGCGTCATGAGCAGTCCGCGATGACGATCTGTTATCGCCTTCCGATTGGATGTAAAGCGTCGGCGTGTCGATCTCGCCGAGTATCGCGCGGGCCTTCTTCACCAGTTGGGATAGCTCGTGTATCCCGTGACCAGTCACCGAGCCGTACGCCAGATTTGCCGCACGCTCAACAGGGTCGAGGATCGAGCGAACGGTCGCCGAGTGAAATGGCCTGACCAGATCATTCCAGTAGTCCGCAGTCCCGGACAACAGCCGCAGATGGAACGGCATCGCGAGATACGGCGAAATCAGGACAAGCGCCGGCAGGTCGCGAATTTCAGCAGCGAGTAGCGCCGCTATGGATCCTCCCATTGAGAGGCCACCCACCGCGACCCAACCATAACGCGCACGCGTCGCATACAACTCAGCACGCGCGTAATCGAGCCACTCCATGTGGGTAGTGGCGTCCATGGCAGCAATGCTGCGGCCGTGTCCCGGCAAGAGCGGGACACGAACGTCATATCCGTTCTCGCTCAGGTATTGAGCGAGATACGACAGTGTCTGAGGAGTATCACCGAATCCGTGCAGGAGAAGAATCGCCTGAGCGTGCCCGGTGCGCAGGACGATTGGACCCGCGCCTGGAATTATGTGGTCGATGGGAATTGATTCGAATTTCGAGCTGCCTTGTTACCGGAACCATCCCAGCGCCTGCGTACGTAACTACGCCCGAGCTGATTCCTTAGCCAGCTGCAGCGGCGTCTGCTCGTCGAAACGCACCGAGGGCAGACGGGATGCAAGCAGTTGGGTATCAATAACAAAGCACGTACCGGCCCGTGTCGCCACCCCTCCGTTCACCATGCGACTCAGGGCGAGCGCAATGGATTCCCGGGTTGCCCCTACCATCTCACACAGGAGCCGATGATGGGACGAGTCCAGCTTGAGGGTGGAATCATCCACCATGAAACCGGTATCCTCGCTCAGCCGGATGAGCACTGAAACGAGCCGGTCTTCGACGTTGAGAGACGCCAATTCCTGGAGCCGCTGGAGCAAATTGCTCCGCTCCGCCATGATCTGACCAATGAGTGAAACGGCTTGGACAGGCTGCTCTCTCATGAGGGCACGGAACTGCTCGTTCCCCAGGTGCAGGGTTTCCACCCCGTCTGCAGCCTTGGCATCGGTCACGTAGCACCCATGCGGGGCGAGTCCTTCGGCCCCGAATGTCTCGCCCGGCATGGCTATCCCGCTCACGAACCCGCGACCGCCCTTCATTGGGGTTCGCAGGACGACGTGCCCATGGAGCACTATGAAGACCCCGTCGGCGGCCGTACCAGTACGATACACCTCGAAGCCGCCTGGCCAGTGGGCTTTTGCGCCAAACTGCGTAGCGGCGATTCGTTCGCTGAGCGAAAGCCGCGGGGTCCGACGGGCAGATACTACATCGTCCATGCCCTCATGGTGCTCGCAAGCTTCGCGCCGCAGAATCGAGTATTCCGGCCGCCTTTTGAAAACGAGAGGCGAGATCTGCTATCTCGCGTACCGATGCGGCCTCGTTCCCGGCCAGAATCGCTTCGTTGACACTCGGCAGACCAATATTGGAATAGCCGTTGTCGTTGTCGGCGGCGTAAATCACGTTGTGGAACCATTCCCGTTTGGTGATCGGGAGCCCTTCCGGCCGAACGAATGCCCGCTCGACCTGCATCAGCAGGACGTTCGTCTGTTTGCTGGCCTCCGCACTGATCCCGCGAGCCAGGGCCGCGTCGCGGGCGGTATTGAAGGCCTGAGCTGCGGTTTCCATCGTTGAAATCGACTGGTTGAGCGCCGTCAGCGAGACGTTGTTCCAGTGCTTCGCCGCGAGATTCTTCGCGACCGTACCGGTGAGTCCGTGCATCGCGCGTGCGTACTCCACGTAGTCATATGGCAGGATGTCGGCATCTGCGAGCCGCATCAGCGCTACGGCGCCCAGCACGCCCATGGTCGCATGATACTTGTAACCTGGGTCACCGAACTTGCTCATCCAGTGATATGAATCGAACGCGGAGTGGTAAACACCCATCGGTCCACCGAAGCCCCAATCGGCGATCGGGATTCCAAGGTGGTTGTAGAAGCCAGCGAAGTCGGAGCCGCCGCCGGGATCTCCGATTGCCGGCTGGGCGGTATCGGACGTAATGCGATCGCTCTTCCGCCATGCGTCGTAGACGCTTCCACCCGCCGGACTCGCTACAACTTTCGTCACGTCGCGAAAGAACGGACGAAGCGATGGACTCCCACTCGCACCAAGTGATGGACCTGTGGCGACTTCATCGAAATTGATGTAGGCCGCGCCGTCTTTGGAAAGTCGAGCCGAATCCTGTTCGACGAATTCGGTTGAACCCATCAATCCCCACTCTTCTGCGTCCCATGATGCGAAGATTATCGTGCGCTTGGGTCGGTAGCCCTGCTTCATGAGATCGCTGATCGTGCGAGCCGCTTCGAGCACACTTACGGTTCCGCTGATGTTATCGGCAGTCCCGGGTCCCCATGCGTCGCGGTGGCCTCCGATTATGACGAGCTGATCGGGATATTCCGAGCCGCGAATAGTCCCGAGCACATCCCAGATATTCTTGTACGGTGTTGTTGCTGCGTCGGTCGTGACGACCAGATGTGCGCGTACGGGTCCCGGTCCAACATGGTACCGGAACGGCAGTCCGCCCTGCCAACCGCGCGGTATGTCTGTTCCACATACATCTTTCAGCAATTCGGCGGCGTTCTTGTACGACACCGGAATTACCGGAATACGCGGCAGATCAGTCTGATCCAGCGGAACGCGCTTGGCTCCTGGAACACTCGGATAATCCGGAGTGGTCGGATCGCCATTGCCGTTGTAAACGCTGCCGCGTTGCACACCGGTCCATGGACGCATCGGTCCTTCCGGATAGATGTCGCCCGTCGTGAATCCGTCATCCGCAGGATCGCTGTAGATGATCAGCGCACTCGCACCATGCTTCTCGGCCTCTCGTGCCTTGATGCCACGATATGATCTTCCGTAGCGGGCAATCGCAATCTTTCCTTTCACCGAGACGCCCAGCGAATCGAGGGTCTTGTAATCCTGGATCAGGCCGTAGTTCACGTACACCACTTCGCCTGTCACGTCGCCTGCAGCGCCGTACCCATTGAAGGTGAGTATCTGCGGGTAGCTGAACGACGTTGTGTCTTCCGCAATCGGCCCTTCGGGAAGTGACAACTCGGTTGGATCTGGTGACACTCGATACAGGTGGACGCTGGTCGGGTGCGGCATGTAGATGCTATAGGTACGGATCTCCGGAGCGATACCGTATTTCTTCAGCTCGCTCGCGAAGATATCGCGCGTTCTCGCCTGTGCCGGCGTACCGGCCATGTGTGGTTCTTTGGACAGTTCGCGCGATAGCGATTTCGCTTCCGAAGGGGAGGCGAGGCTTGCGGCCCTGGCCTCGAGCGCGCGCTGCTGTTGCGCTTGCGTGCTGCCGAAACCGACAATTGTTGATTGGGCTTGCGCGGACGCAGCCGCGGTGGCCGCGAGCGATGCCGCAAAAACTGTCGCAGCAAGTTGGGAGAGTCTCATGCAGATTCGTCCAGTTCGTCGAGGGCGTGCTGAATCGCAGCGCGGAGTTCCAGTTCTGGATCTTCCGAATCCGCAATAGCAGCTGTGAGTTTGGAAAACTTGCTTGTCATCTCCGACTCAATGAATTGTTCGGAGCCAATTACGCCGAGCATCATCAAAGATGCGGAGGCGAGATCTCGAAGGAGCTTGAGCGTTTCGGGCGAGAGCGCTGAAAGCGTCTGCGGGATCGGTACGGCAACATCCTTTTCTCGGCGGCGTTTTGGCGCTTCGAACATCGCAGACATCGGTGCCAGGGTCACCACAAAGGAGCCTGCGGTATGTTCCTCCCACTTCGTAATGACGTTGCGGCGTCGGAGCGAAGGGAAGAGAGCCAGAATCGCTTTTCGTACGACAGCGATACCATCATCGCTCCCCTTCCCGCGGCCGGTTATGACGAGCAGCTCGCCGGCGCGTTCGACCTGTTTGGTGCGAACCCAGCTCTCCGTACGTGCGCGCGCCTGGTCGGCGGTCGGCAGTGACTCCCGGAGGTTCAGGGTCCGGGCTGGTCCGAAGCGAATCTCATCAAACGCCTTCTGGATCCGGTTCGGATACTCTTTCGGCATCGCCCTCAACTAATCGCCTGGGGCGCTGGGAAGTTGCGCATCATTGAAAGATACGCATCCCCGAGCATCAACGGGGGGCTTACCACGCGCGCTGCCGAGACTTAAATAGACGCATGCCGCTGCATTTCCCCATCGCCGAACTGGCTCCGGTAGATGACCAGGCGCCTTCGCAGGACGGGACGCCACACACTGTCCTCGTATTGGGGGGCGGCGCCATGCGGGGCATGGCGCACATTGGAGTGATCCGCGCTCTGATGGAAGCCAGGATCGAGATTGATGCTATAGTCGGAACGAGCATTGGTGCTCTGGTTGGCGCCCGATGGGCTTCTGGTGCTTCGGTAGAGCAGCTCGAACACGATGCCCTCACCGTCACCGAAGCGGCGGTTCTCAAGCGCAACATCAAGGCGTACGTCCTTGGTGGAGTGGCCCAGGCGTCGCTGTACGATGGGGAGCATTACCGGCATTTGATCCAGAGAATCATCGGGAGTGCCACCTTTGCTTCCATCTCCCGTCCTCTGCGTGTGAATGCCCTGTCGCTCCGCAACGGCGTCGAGCGGTGGTTCGGTTGGGGCGCCGATACCAGTATCCGGCTGGTTGACGCGGTATATGCATCAGGAGCGCTTCCGCTCGTATTCCCGCCGATGATTCTCCCCGATGACGACATCGTTGTTGATGGTGGGCTCAAGACAATGGTCGGACTGTTCGAAGCAATTCACTGGGGAGCGCGTCGCATTATCGCCATCGACGTGAGCGAGGTCATCAATTCCGATGACACTACATGGGAGAGGCAGGGCCTGGTCGGCATTCATGGCCGCGTGGTGCAGATTCTTGCCGAACCTCAGCGAGCGGCCATCCAGGCAGCGCGCGGTCGAGTCCCAACGCTGCATATCCGCCCCGATGTGGGGCTCTGGTCATCGTTCACGTTCAATGCTACACGGGAACTGATCGATGCAGGTTACAATGCGGTCGTCCGGGCACTCGACGCACCGGAATCAGCGCGCTTTCACGCTGCCGCTCCAATCGCGCCGGCGATCGCAGGGCGCCGAGCTGAATCTGCGTAGCTCAACTATTTAATCGGTATCCCTCTCGCGACCGCAGCGTTAGTCAGTGCGTCGCGTACCTCATCCCGATTCAGCAGACGCGTCAGGGGAACTGCTCGCGCCTTTCCCGTCCTGCTCACCAACTGTGCACGTCCGTTGCCGAGTTTTAACTCGGCAACGTCCGACCACGGTATGTTGAACTGCCTGAACTGATTGAATCGCATTCGGATTCCATCGTCCGTTATTGCAAGGACGCGGCGACTCTGCAGGCGCCCTGTGAACAGCGCCACGGTCACCATCAACAGGCCCGTCAGCACGGTCGCCACGCCGAGCGCAAAATGCTTGTGGCCAAAGGTGAAATCGGCGGTGTGAAGCCGACGGAGACCTTCAGCGACCGCAGCCAGGCCGCCAACCACACCTACCACATCTGCCCCGCGCGACGCGGCGTCCTCGCTTCTCTTCATCCGGACCGCGCCACGAATGACGACAATCGCAAGCGCTGTGGCCGCGGCCGCGTTCAGCGCGACAAAAGCATCGATCTCGTGATGAGAATACGCGGTCTGAACGGCGTTGAGCAACATTATCGACGTAAGCGCCTGCGTCGCCAGGTCTGCGCGCTCCCGGCGATGTTCAGCCGCGTCTTCCAGATGAATTACGCGATCAGGGTGCCGTTGAACCGATTCCGAAGCAGTCATCCGGGCTCCGTTGCAGGCGATTGGTAATCAGTCGCAAATGTAGCCGTTCTGGGCCGTTCTGCCAGCCGTTATTGCGTCGAGATGCCAACAGTGCGAATTTCTTCGTCCAGACAATCAACCCTCCCTCTCGTGGCCATACCGCAGCTGCATCCGACAACTATCCGCAACGAGACCTTCGGCGGAGTTACGTATCATCTCGAAGGCGAACTAGTACCTGTACTGCACGTGGAGATTGCATCAACTCACGTGTATTTCGAGCACCACGTGCTGCTCTGGAAGCATCCAACGGTTTCAATCGGCGTAAAGTCACTATCGGGTTCGTTCAAGCGGCTGGTATCTGGCATGCCCATCTTCATGACAGAAGCGACCGGTGCGGGTCACATCGCCTTCAGTCGCGACGGGGCTGGGCAGATTATTCCGCTGCACCTGAGCCGCGGTCAGTCAATCGATGTACGCGAGCATCAATTCCTCGCCGCTACCGACGCCGCAGAATTCACGTTTCAGCGCGTGAGCGGGATCGGCAACATCCTGTTCGGTCAGAGTGGTCTGTTCATCGATTCGTTCAACGCGCGGAGCGCTGACGCGATCGTCTGGTTGCACGGCTATGGCAACGTCTTCGAGGTTACGCTGCAGCCCCGTGAGCAGATCGACGTCGAACCCGGCGGCTGGATCTACAAGGACCCGTCTGTCCGAATGGAACTGGAGACGCAGAGCGTCGCCACAGGTCTATTTGCGAGCGGCGGCCAGATATTCTTCAACCGATTTACCGGACCCGGTCGCATCGGTATCCAGTCGATGTACTATCATCCGCCAGTCGGCACTGGCGAGTCCAATACCCAGGCCGCAGTCGGTGGCGGAATACTCGGTGCAGTCATGCGCGGAGTAATGGACAACCGTTGATGTATCAGTCATTCCCGCGAAAGCGGGAATGACCTTACCCTTTCTTCAACGCCGCCTGAATTATCGTCCGTGCCTCCGACTGAACGGTCCGGAGATGATCTTCCCCCTTGAAGCTCTCCGCGTAGAGCTTGTAAACGTCCTCCGTCCCCGACGGCCTCACGGCAAACCAGCTGCTGGCTGCGCTCACCTTGACTCCGCCAATTGAGTCACTCGATCCCGGTGCGGTCGTGATCACGCTATCGATCTTCTCCCCCGCGAGCTGCGTGACGGTTACGTCGCTTGCAGCCAGCTTCGAGAGTGTTTTCTTCTCTTCCGTTGTAGCTGGCGAATCGATCCGCTCGTAGGCAGGATCGCCGAATTCCTTCGTGAGGTCCTTGTACAGCTCACCGGGATCCTTCTGCGTAATTGCCGTCATCTCCGCCGCCAGCAGGCCGGCGATAATTCCGTCCTTGTCCGTCGTCCATAGCGTACCATTCCTCCGTAGAAACGACGCGCCTGCGCTCTCCTCGCCGGCAAAACCGGTGCTTCCGTTCATCAATCCGTCAACAAACCACTTGAACCCGACGGGAGTTTCCTTGAGTGGTCGCTTGAGTCGCGCGGTGACGCGATCGATCATGCTGCTGCTGACAACAGTCTTTCCAACACCCGCAGTTGGCGACCACATCGGCCTGTGATCGAACAGGTATGATATGGCAACCGCGAGATAGTGGTTCGGATTCAGCAGTCCGACACTCTTCGCGACTATTCCATGTCTGTCGTGATCCGTATCGCATGCCCATGCAACATCGTACTTATCCTTGAGGCCAATCAATCGCTGCATCGCGTATGGCGACGAACAGTCCATTCGAATCTTGCCATCCCAATCGACCGTCATGAATCGAAATGTCGGATCTACGTCGTCACTCACGACGGTAATCGGCACGTTGTACTTCTCCGCGATCATCGCCCAGTAGAAAACTCCAGCGCCGCCGAGTGGGTCCACACCAAGCTTGAGCTTGGCGCCACGGATTGCATCGAAGTCGATCACCGCGCCGAGATCGCTGATGTACGCACCCATGTAATCATGCTTGTGCGTCGTTGCGGCACTCCTCGCGCGCTCGAGCGGGATGCGCTGTACGCCCTTCAGTCCGTTGGCGAGGAATTCATTCGCCTTGTTCTCGATCCAGCCGGTGATTGTGGTATCAGCCGGCCCGCCGTTTGTTGGATTGTACTTGAATCCGCCGTCAGCTGGCGGATTGTGCGAAGGTGTTACAACGATCCCGTCTGCAAGACCTGTCTTGCGTCCCTTGTTATACGTAATGATCGCATGTGATACGACGGGCGTTGGCGTGTATCCATCGCGATCATCGATCATCACCGTCACATCGTTTGCAGCGAGTACTTCCAGCGCAGAGGCGAATGCAGAGGCGGACAGTGCATGTGTATCGATACCGAGAAACAGTGGGCCGTCTGTACCGGCTTGTTTGCGATACAGGCATATCGCCTGTGTTATCGCGAGGATGTGGTCCTCATTGAATGCGGTATCGAACGCCGAGCCTCGATGTCCAGATGTTCCAAAGACTACTCGCTCCGCGGGAACACCCGGATCCGGGACACGGGAGTAGTACGCCGTCATCAGGCGCGGAACGTTTACAAGAATGTCACGCGGAGCCGGCTTGCCGGCCAATGGGCTGATACTCATAATTGCCTTGCAGTTGAAAACCGTGCAAAAACGGGAGCAGGTCTTGATATTACTGGCTGGTTTAGCCGAGTGCGTCGATCGGTACTGTAACCGACACGCGATCCTCCCCTGGTTGATAAGCGAGCAATTGGCATGCCCGCTATGACCACAGCAACCCGACCCGCTCGGTTCCGAATCGAGTCGGTCGATGTCCTGCGCGGCATAATCATGATCGTCATGGCGCTGGATCATGTTCGGGAGTTCGTCGGTACGCCTGGCATCGATCCGACAAACCTCGCCACTACCACGACAGCGATGTTCTTCACTCGCTGGATAACGCACTTTTGTGCGCCGGTATTCTTCCTGCTTACCGGCACTGGTGCATTTCTGTCGCTTCGCCGGAAGACAATCACGCAGTTGAGCCGATTCCTGTGGACTCGCGGGCTCTGGCTGATCTTCCTTGAGCTCGTCGTCACGCGCTGCCTTGGCTGGCAATTCAACTTCGATTACCGCCTGTCGCTGCTGTCCGTCCTTTGGGCGCTCGGCTGCTCCATGATCGTGCTCGCTGCGCTCGTACATCTACCGGTGAAATATGTGGGATGGTTCGGTGTCGTACTGATCGCGGGACACAACCTGCTCGATCCCATAAATCCGGCGTCGCTCGGAGCGCTCGCACCGGTGTGGTCGATACTCCACGTTCCAGGATTCATAATCTCGTCGCCGAGATTCACAATTTTCGAAGCGTATCCACTGATCCCGTGGATTGGTGTGACCGCTGCGGGATACGCGCTCGGGCAGGTCTTCAACTGGGACGCCGATCGACGGCGTGATTTCCTGTTACGACTCGGTGTTGGGCTCGTAACCGGTTTCGTAGTTCTGCGCACGCTGAACATCTACGGTGATCCGAACCCGTGGTCCACTCAGCGCTCGCCGTGGTTCACCTTCCTGTCCTTCATCAACACGACCAAGTACGCCCCGTCGCTACTCTTCCTGTTGATGACGCTCGGCCCTGCAGTATTGCTCCTCAGAGTTGTTGATTCCGGAACACCACGTTTTCTTCGCCCCGCTCTGACCGTTGGCAAGGTGCCACTGTTCTACTATATGGTACACATCACGGTGATCCACATCATTGCGCTGATTATCTGCTTTGTCCGGTTTGGACAGGTGCATTGGATGTTTGAATCCCCGACGATCACACAGTTTCCGACCGCGACGCCCCCGGGATGGGGCTTTGGGCTTCCGGGCATTTACCTTACCTGGGCAGTCGTCGTTTTGTCGCTGTACCCCATGTGCCGCTGGTACGCTGCCCTGAAACAACGCAGATCCGACTGGTGGCTGAGTTACATCTAGATTTAGAGGGGAATGCCCCGGTATCTCCTCGCTCCCCTGGTCGGCCTGACGGCCGTTGTGCTCGGCGCGTACGCACTGGCACCTGTAATCTGGCTGACGCGATCGGAGCGCGCGCTCGCGATGCGTCGCGTGTCCGGTCGCACGTTGTTGGTGTGGTGGTGTGCCGCAATACTTCCGTGGGTGATCGCCCTCGCCGCCATTCATTTCTACCAACGGGTGTCGGTTTCCGTCAACGGTGTGCTCGAACTGATTGCTGCGATCGTTATCACGCTAGTTCTGATCTCGGTGCTTGTGTCGCTGCAACTTTTCGTGGTGGTGCTGTCAGCGCTTTGGAAGCTCGATCGAAATGTGGCGGTAGCTGCACGGACTGAATAGGAAGAACGCGGAAGATCGGAAGATCGGGGTCAGGCCTTGCGCAGCGAGTCAGTCAGCGCGCACGGCGCAAGACCTGACACTGATTTGGTCCCGATTTGCCGGACACGCGATGTCACCGATCGTGGGCAGGTAAATAGCGATCGACAAACGCTCGCGGTTTGAGCACCTCGACATCTTGCCATCCAGACACGCGCAAGAGATGTTTGTCACCGGATATGATAATCGGCGCGTTGCCTGCAAGTGACGCAGCGAGGAATTTATCATCGTCAGGATCCTCGCACACTTGTTCCGGGAGCGATGGTGCGTTCGTATCCAGCACCACCTTCATTTTACACGCCGCACCTTCGCTAACGCTTTAACGACATCCGATCGCTTCACGCCAGCTTGCTTCGCCGAACGGCGTGCTTTTGCGACCAGGGCGCTGAACTCGCTCATTGCGGGTGGTTCGAGCCTCTTGAGGATCACGACGTCGCGATCACCCACGACGACGAATTGGGCGCCGGCCCTGAGGCCAAGGCGCGACCGTATTTCCTCGGGGATAACGACCTGACCCTTTGAGGACAGAGTGGTCGCGGCGGTGTCATTCATGCAGTCTCCTGTCTGTCTTACCAGTAAGACTGGTCTGCTCGATCCTTCTCGTCAAGGGCAATTACTCCCCAACCCGCGAAAATCCGTCGTCGCACCCTAATCGGGCACGACGGAGAAAAAAATTGGGGTCAGAGTGCCCTTNNAAAGGGCACTCTGACCCCAATTCACTCTTAATGCGTGATCGATATAAACCACGTACCGATCATCGGACCACGCGGCCGACGACGCGGATTTGGATCCGGAGTCGTTCCCGCTGGTGGAGCTGGTGCAGGTCCGTATTCCGGCTGGAATAGATACGCTGTGTGCGTCGTTGGATCCACCGCGATTGTCTTGGCACCGGGCTGAGTCGCAACCGTCGCAATGACTGTGTACTTGTCAGGCGAGTCTTCGTGCACAACAGTTACGTTGCCATCGCGACCGGCGGGAATGTACATCAATTTCTGCGACTGATCCCAGCCGAACGCGTCAACGCCTTCACCGTTCGGAATCTCCGCGACCACCTTGCCGGTTGATGCGTCGGTCACGACTGACGTCTTGCCGCATCCCGAGAAGATGCGATTCGCTGCGCGATCCATCGCGATTCCTGTTGGTCCGTCGCACGGAGCAATGGGCCAAGTTGCGATGACTTTCCACGTCTTCGTATCAATTACGTCGAGCGCACCCTTGTCTTCAAGATTCACGAAGATTCTTCCCTTCGCGTCACCCACCGCGCCCTCCGGGCCATTGCCCGTGAGCATGACGGTCGTCACAACCGTGCCGTCCTTAGGATCGATGATCACCGCTGATCCGGTGGGGTGGCTGTGATCGGTTGTGACGATCCGATCGGTGCCGTCATCGTACATGATGCCGTCGAGCCCGTCGATGCCCGCGTGGATCTTCTTGATCACGGCAAGCGTTTTGAGATCGAACATGGTGACCGTTGAATCACCGGCATTGGTCGTAAAACCGTGATTCCATTTTGGAGCGAGCGCGATGCCGTGCATCCGGGGGGTGTCCGGAATGTCGCCGACGACCTTTCCCGTCGCGCCGTCCACGACCATCACGTGGGTGCTGCGTGAAACGAATACCCGGCCGGATGCAGGATCAGCGGTGACGTAGTCAGTGCCACCTTCGCCGCCGATCGTGTACTTGTGAACCGTGAATGACTGCGCAGACAGCGCCGCCGGCGCAATCAGAACAGCGGCTGCAGCTATTGCCTTGATGTGTACGGAAATGCGCGTCATGCCAGTCTCAGTTAGGGAAATTGGGGTCAGAGTGCCCTTNNAAGGGCACTCTGACCCCAATTTACCGCTTTCCGTCGATCACATCTATGTATTTGAGACCCGAACCCGTATTAAATAGCACCACCCTGTCACTCGACTTCAAAAAGCCCGAGGCAATGAGCTTATCGTAGGCAACAAGTGTGGCAGCCCCTTCCGGTGATGCGAAGATCCCCTCCTTCGAAGCCAGCGACGAGACCGCCTGCAACATCTCTGCATCAGTCGCGGTGACCGCTGTTCCCTTGCTGTCGCGAAGAATGTTCAGGATGATGTAATCCGCGTACGCCTTGGGCACCCGCAGGCCGGCCGCAATGGTGTGAGCATCGTTCCAGAACTCCGACGTCGGCTTGTGCTCATCCCACGCCTTTGGAATCGGTGCGCACCCTGCCGCCTGTACGGCGATCATCTTCGGCCTTTCGGACCCGATCCAACCCAGGTACTGCATCTCCTCGAAGGCCTTCCACATTCCAATGAGCCCAACCCCGCCCCCGGTCGGATAGAAAATCGCGTCAGGCAGCTTCCAGTCGAGCTGCTCGGCGACCTCGTAGCCCATCGTCTTCTTCCCCTCAACCCGGAAAGGCTCCTTGAGGCTCGAGATATCGAACCAGCCTTCTGCCTGCTTGCGCTCGTTGACCATTTTCGCGCAGTCGCTGATCAGTCCGTCGACGAAGGTTACGTGTGCACCATACTGCTGGCACTCCACGCGATTTGCGATTGGGACGTCCTTCGGCATGAAGATGTGCGCTTCCAGGCCGCCAGCCGCGCAGTACGCCGCGAGCGCGCTCGCCGCATTGCCGGCCGAGGGGATCGCGATCTTCTTGATTCCGTATGCCTTGCACATGGTTACACCCGCACAGAGACCGCGCGCCTTGAAGGAGCCGGTTGGATTGAGCCCCTCGTCCTTGATGAAAAGGTTGGGATTGTGTCGGCTCCGGATCATCGGTGTGAATCCCTCGCCGAGCGTCACGGGTTCGACCTGGGGAAGCACATCGGAATAGCGCCACATGCTCGCGGCGCGCCCCTTCAAGGAGTCGCGCGACGCGAGTCCGCGGTACGGCTCCAGATCATACCGGGCGTAGAGCGAACCGCCATCCTTGGGGCAAACGGTCTGAGGCTCTGCGGCGCTTATATGTTCACCGCATTTAGTGCATTCGAAATGAGTAAGAACCGCCATTGCAGTCGTATCCTCGGGGAAATCAGTTCTTTAAAATAGAAAGTAGTGTCGCCAGCCATCCGGTGGCGAGGTTCGGCGTCGTATCGATAATACCATTCTGACGCATTCGGCGCTGGCTGGCACCGTCGCGGGCAACCCGTACTGCCCTCGGACGTGTCTATTCTCGCGTATCCTCCCTTTGAGCTTCAATTACCGCAGTCGCTGCATGATTCAACCGTCCACACCATGAGTGAGAGCAAATGGTCCGCACGCTGAACCGGCCGGAAAAGGCTGCTATCTCGGTGATTGCCTTATTTGCAATCGCCTCCCTCGCGCTGCACGGGCTGGTTCTCGCGGTCACGCCGTTTGGGATTCACCGCGATGAATTCCTGTATTTCTCCATGGGAAATCATCTCCGCCTCTGGCACATGGATTTCCCGCCAGCGATCGCAATGCTCGGCGCGTTGTCACAGACGATCTTCGGCCAAACAGTTGCCGCGGCCCGGGTCTTCCCCGCCATTGAAGGCACGGCTCTCATCGTGCTTGCTGCGCTGTTTGCAAGAGAGATGGGCGGCGGAAGATTCGCGCAGGGATTCGCCGCGTTCGCCGTGCTCGTTTCACCGCTCTTCCAACGCAACTCAACGCTGTTTCAGCCAGTGGTCCTCGATCAGATCTGCTGGACAGCGGCGCTGCTTGCGATTGCTTACGTAGTGCGGGCACGCTCCGAATCGCGAGACACGAGGAATGCGTGGCTCGCATTCGGTGTTGCGATTGGCTTCGGACTGCTGAGCAAGTTCAGCATTTTGTTTCTGTGCGTGAGTGCCCTGGTTGCAGTGCTGGCAACGTCCATGCGACGTGAGCTTCTCACACCGTGGCCATGGATAGCGGTGCTGATAATGATCCTGATTGGAAGCCCGAGTATAGTCGGTCAGATTACGCTGCACTTTCCCGTCGTTGCACAGATGCAGGATCTCAAAGCAACTCAACTCGAGCACGTGTCGGTAACAGAGTTTCTCACCGCACCAATTCTCTACCTGGATCCGTTGGGTGTGCTCATTGTAATTGGCGGCGCCGCAGCAATGTTGTTCTGGAATCCACTGAAGTCATTCGCCGTTGTCTCGCTGAGTTGCATCTTTGCATTCCTACTGCTGCTGTACCTCCACGGGAAACCGTACTACGCCGGTCCCATTTATCCAGCGCTTTTCGCAGCGGGCGGAATACTGCTCGAACGGATGTACTTCGCTCGCATGCCACGGGCCGCCGGTATAACAAGATGGGGTGTTGTTGTGGTGATGACAATTTTCTCGATCATCACACTCCCGATCGGAGTTCCCATTCTATCGGTCAGCGCAACAGCAAAGTACGCGGCACGGATTGACGGCGGTGCCGCGCTTCGCACAAATCGCGGACTCAAGGGTAGTCTGCCGCAGGACTACGCGGACATGCTTGGATGGCGCGACGAAGCTGCTGCGCTCCAATCGGTGTACCGTTCGCTCTCACCCGATGAACAACGTCAAGCAGTAATCGCGGCTGGAAACTACGGTGAGGCCGGTGCCGCAGAATTCTACAGCAAGGAGTTCGGCTTACCTCCTGTAGTATCGGCCGCGGGTTCCTTCTGGTTCTTCGGACCCGGGACACTTCCGGGAAACGTTCTCATCGCGCTTGAGGACGATCCGACGGAGCTGCGCAAAGTCTGGGGTTCAGTGAGCTTGGTCAGGCGCCTCAAACGTCCCTGGTCAGTCAGCGAAGAGCGCGATGTGCCGATATACGTTGCGCGCGACCCGCATCAGACTCTTCAGCAAGTTTGGCCACGGCTCGCTGGCCGGCAGTAACGAGCGTAAACACTAAACCACCATGGTTTTCAGGCCACGGCGCCATTACACCAGCCGGTAGCAACCCAAGCCGGCCGACGATCTCGATTAGAGTTACATTCTCCGCCTCGCTACCGGAATATTCCGGCCTGGACGAGTAGCCGATGCGAGCACAAAACACCCCGACCTGAGATAATACCGCAGCATGAAAGAGCCAAGCGAAGTCGCAGATACTGGTCTCATTCGCGCAATCGGCGTGCGCGGACTCTCGGCCAATGTCGCAAATAACCTTGTCGGCTCTGGAATCTTCGTCCTCCCCGCTGTTGTAGCAGTCATATTGGGAGCATCGGCGATTGTCGCATATATCGTTTGCGCAATCGCGATCGGATTGATTGGACTCACATTCTCCGAGGCCGGCAGTCGCGTATCCGCACCGGGTGGTACATACGCGTACGCCGAGGCCGCGTTCGGCCCCTTTGTCAGCTTTCAGAGCGGTGTTCTGTTCTGGCTGAGTCAGGTGGGCGCAAGTGCTGCAGTCGCAACCGTGTTTGCGGGCTCCATCGCTGCTATCGCACCGTCGCTCGGTGGCATCATCCCGCGCGCTGTAATTCTTGTCATCCTCTACGGTGGACTCGCCGTTATCAATATCAGGGGCGTCCGTACTGGAATGGACATCGTCGAGGTGATAACCGCTGCAAAGCTGCTGCCTCTGATATTGCTTGTGGTCGTCGGCGCATTCTTCGTCACTCCTGCTCATCTGGCATGGACGTCCATGCCCACGGTCGCACAGATCGGCAGTGCATCACTGATACTGATCTTCGCGTTTGTTGGAGTGGAGGGTGCGCTTACGTCTAGCGGAGAAGTGAAGGATCCATCGCGTACTGTCCCAAGAGGGATCCTGATCGGACTCGGCGCGGTGTCACTGCTTTACATCGCGATACAATTGGTGGCGCAAGGAGTACTCGGACCGGATCTCGCGCTTGATCAGGATGCACCGCTTGTTGCCGTAGCCGCGCGCGCCTTCGGACCCACAGGGCGCATACTGCTTGGAGTCGGAGCTGCAATATCGGCATTCGGGTATGTCAGTGGTGACATACTGACAACACCACGATTGCTGTTCGCGTTCGCGCGCGACGGGTTTCTTCCAAGGCGACTTGCCACTGTCAGTCCACGGTTTCACTCACCGACGGCAGCGATAGTTGTGTATACCACACTGACCTGTGTACTCGCAATTACAGGGACATTTCGTACACTTGTGATACTTTCGACTGTTTCAGTCCTGATTGTGTATCTCATAACCTGTCTTGCGAGCATTCGGCTCACGCGTCGCGACGTGCGTGGCGATGGTCCGCCGTTCGTGCTGCCCGGCGGACCTGCCATACCACTGATTGCATGTATTGTGGTAGCCTGGATGCTTACAAGTGCCTCACGCCGCGAGTTCATCAGTGTCGCGGTGACACTCGTTGTCGCGTCGATCCTTTATATGATTCGCCCGAGGCCCGGCGCAGCCGCCGGAGCCTCGGGCTGATTTCATTCTTCCATTACGACGGCGAACTATTTCAATACGCGAATCTTGATATTGCGCATCGCGAGCACGCCGTTATGGTCCCCCTGAATCGCAATGTACCCGCTCGTCGCGCGCCCATAGTTGGGCCACGCACCGAACTTGCTCGCCTTCACCTTCGCAAGCCAGTCAGGGCTCAACAGGTCGTACTCCAGTAGCTTCTGACCATTCATCCAGTGCTGCACTTGATTGCCCTTCACCACGATGAGACTCGAATTCCATTGATCCGCTGGCTTCACAACACCAGCAGGCGACGGGTACAGCGCATAATCTGAACCGGCTGCGGTCAGCCGACTCTTCCCGTCCGGATGACCAGCGTCGTCGAGCAACTGATACTCTGGTCCGCTCCAGTACGGATGGTCGTATTCCTCTGTCACGCGGTACATCACACCGCCATTGCCGCCAGGCCCAAGTTTCCAGTCAAATGACAGTTCGAAGTTGGCGAACTTCTGTCGCGTAACGAGATCCTCGACACTCCCGGACTTGGAAAGCTCTCCATTCACGATGCTCCAACCCTTCGGCATCGTCTGACTCTTATAGCCGCGGAACGCATTCATCGACGTTCCGTCAAAAAGAGTTTGCCATCCCGCGGAACCAGCAGAAGTCGAAGCCTGCTCCGCATTCTGCGATGCGCTTGCGCAACCAATCAGTAGAAACGCAGATGCAGCGAATGCACTCACGCGTTTCCCAGCTTTACCGTACATGATTGTCCTCGAATGTGAAAAAATTAGACCGCCCAGCCCGCACGATATTCACGTGTCAGATACTGGTTGGCCTCGGGAATATTCGTCACCGTCATGCGCTCGCCGTCGTACAACAGCTTGCGTCCCTGACCCGTGTTCAGTGCAACAACACCAAGCAACATCGTTTCGGTGAGCCGAGCACCGTATTCGATCGGCGAACTTGCCGTTGCCTGACCCATGCAAGCCTTGGCCCAGTTCACTTCGTGACTCCATGGGATTCGTTCGTACGTCTTGGGAACGAGCGCTGCCTCAGCCATGAGCGAGGTAGGGTACAGTCGCGGATTCTGGCCGTATGTGTCATTCATGAGGATGCCGCGCTCGCCCACAAATATCACGCCGTTTGTCTTGAGTGGCACGTCATCCGGTAGCACTGCCGGCCGCGGCGGATACAGTCCACCATCATACCAGTTCAATCGCACAGGCGGTTGCGAACCGCGCGCCGCGAACTCGTAGTGCACTGTTGTCGCCATGGGATACGACACCTCTCTGCGCCGCGCCCTGTTGCTCGCAGTCAGTCGCGCTGGCTCGGCCGGTTCCATCATCCCCCACGGTGTCGAGGTCGCTTCGATGCTGGTTGGATACGTCAAACCAAGAGCCCAGTATGGCTGATCGATCAGGTGCGCCCCCATGTCGCCGAGTGCACCAACGCCGAAGTCGGTCCAGCCTCGCCAGTTGAATGGATGATAGATCGGGTGATACTGAATCGCTTCCGGAATCCCGCCCAGATAGATGTCCCAGTCAAGACCTTCCGGTATCGGATATGATCCCATTGCGTACGCAACAGCGTCATCGAGCCTGCGCTGATTCCACGACGTTCCGAATCCGTCTTCCGGATAATCTGCGGGTGGCCTGGTGGTTGACGGACGCGGAACTCCTTGCGGCCAGAATCCTTTGGGTCGGTTGGTCCACACATGCGCTTCGTGCACCGGACCGATAACGCCAGCCTGAATCCACTCGTTGATCAGACGTGCACCCTCGCCAGAGTGACCCTGATTTCCCATCTGTGTTACCAGCTTGGGATTCGCGAGCGCGACCTGTCGCAACACGCGCGACTCGTGCACAGTAGTAGTCAGCGGTTTCTGAACATACACGTGCTTCCCCGCCTCCATCGCTGCCTTGGCGATGACAGCGTGATTGTGGTCCGGTGTCGCCACAACGACTCCGTCTATGTCGTGCTGCGTCGCGAGCATCTCGCGAAAGTCGCGGTAACGCACGGCCTTTGTAATCTGTGCAGCGAGACGCGTCCGCGACGGCGTCCCCTTCCCGTCGGTGTCGGCGAGCTTTTTTTCGATCGCGCTGTCAACATCGACGTCACAAATCGCGACGATGTTGCAAAGCTCTGCGAGCGCCTCGGCGTTCACCGAGCCCTGGCCGCCGAAGCCGACTATTGCGACGTTCAGAACATCGCCGACGGATCGGCGTCCGGTCATCTCGCCAGCCACCATCCGCGGCGCCACCATGGCGCCAAGAGCCAACTTCCCGGTTCCGGCAAGGAAATCTCGCCGCGTTACGTCGTTATCTGTCATGGGTTGCCAGTTTGCGGGATAAGTGCCCTGGATTAGTACGTTTGAGCCGTTCGAAAATGGCAAACACCGCCGCGTTTAGTAAGAGACCCGCAAAAATGGTTATCTATATAGATGTAGTCATTTATCGCAAAACCGCTCTATGGAGAGCCTCATGCAACCCCGTTTTGATTATACGAAAGTGGACCCGGGAGCCTACCGCGCCATGGCCGGCATGGAACAGTACCTCCATCAGGTAAGTATTCCGCAACCCCTGGTTCACCTTATCAAGCTGTACTCATCCGTTATCAACCACTGCGCCTATTGCATCGACATGCACTGGAAGGATCTTCGCGCACTGGGCGAAACCGAGCAGCGCCTCTATGGACTCCCGGCGTGGCGCGAATCCCCCTACTACACGGACCGTGAACGCGCAGCATTCGTCTGGACCGAAGCCGTGACAGTTGTCACTGACGGTTTCATTTCTGACGAAGCGTACAAAACCGTACAGGAACAGTTCTCCGAAAAGGAGATCGTCGAGTTGACCATGGTAATCGTGACGATCAATTCATGGAATCGCCTCGCCATCTCGGCGCGCTCGACAGCCGGCTCGTACCAGCGAGCAAAGGCCTGATTCAAACTTCGCCGACAGCGCAATGACGGAATCAACTGCATTCACAGTCCTCATTGCGCTGTCAGCGTTGGTCGGTACCCTTCCGGCGCAGACGCCTGCGCTAACTACGCCCGCCCTGCCTGTTATAGCTAGCAACAACCCGGTCGTGCATGAATGCGATGCCGCGAAGCCGGAATGGATATTCTGTGATGACTTCGAGACCAATCGACTCGTGAGTTACTTCGAATACAGTCATCGCGATTCCAGTTTCGAGCTGACCGACAGCATCGGCGTACGTGGCTCCTCCGGAATGCGTGCGCATTTCAGGAAGGGACAGGTTGATGCTGGATCCCTCAAACTGGCATTTGGCAAGACACCAACGCCGTACATGCATCCCGTAGATAGTGGGACGGCGATTTATCGAGACATCTACTGGCGCCTGTACGTGCGCGATGATTCAACGTGGACCGGTGGTGGTGGCGACAAGTTGTCGCGCGCGCAGGTTCTCGTGTCACCCGCGTGGGCGCAGGCAATGGGGGCGCCGGTCTGGTCTGGTGGTGCGGACGCCCAGCCCGGCGCAAACTATCTCGTGATAGATCCCTACTCGGGTACAAACGCGGCCGGTGATCTTCAGACAACTACTTACAACGACTTCCCACATTTACGGTGGCTGGGGGCCGTACGCGCAAGAACCCCGATTTTTGATCAGTCACACGTCGGCAAGTGGTACTGCGCCGAGGCGCATGTGCGACTCAATGACGCGGGTGCGTCGAACGGTGTCTTCGAACTATGGATCGACGACTATCTCGAAGCACGACACACGGATCTCAACTGGCTTGGAAGCTTCGCCGGTTACGGTATCAACACGGTCTTCCTCGAGAACTACTGGAATGCAGGCTCACCAGTCGACCAGTACCGGTACATCGACAATTTCGTTGTCAGCACGCAACGGATCGGCTGCGGCAGGCTTGTACCTGCCGACAGTACTTCCCAGATAATCCGCTGACCAACATGCTTCGAGGTTGGGGCTACCCTACATCCGGGATGCCCAACCCAGCCAGCGGGAATCCGCCACCAGCAGCGTCAATCACAAGGACAGAGCGTACCTGACCTGCGGTAAGCTGGCTCGCATTCACGTCGAGCAGTATCGTCCTGGTTCCTGCCGTGGTGAGCACCACGTGCACAGTGCCTACACCCACGTACTTGTAATTCATCACGCCTTCGAATGGAATATTCGTCGCGACCGGCGTGGTGAGCGTAGTGCTATCAGCTCCGGTTATATAGACATCGACCACACCCGCAGCAGGCGCCGCATTGATGACCCGCAACCCGATCGAATTAACCGGCGGTGACGACACCGTGTCGGGCAGAACGAGCAAACCCGCGCCAGACGCGCGTTGAGTAAGGATCAGCGCGTACGTTCCCTGGTTGGCCACAACCAGCTGGCTGGAGGCTATGGTCGTCGTATCTGGCGCGCTGCGGACAGCGAAGCTGCGGGGCGTCGTGGGCGCGCTCACGGTGATCGACGTGCCCTGGCCATATGGCACGCCAGGAAGCGCGTCAACTCCATCGACGAAGAGGTCCGCAGTTGCGTAGTTATTGGCGGCGTTGATGAATTGCACGATCGCCTGGTTGTTACTCGGTCCCAGTGCATTGTCGATCTTGCATCCAGAAGCCGCGACAAGGCCGACGGCCATCCCGACAACTGCAAGTCCCCGTAGGTTCAGGTGCCTGCGAATCGTTGAGAGCGTCTTGTATTGAGCCATTTGATTTCTTGGTTTGTGATTATTGACAGAGCCCCAGCTCTGAATAATGCATCACATTTCGAGCCAGCCGAATCAATTACACGTTTCCAGATGGTTCGGGTCCATGAATCGGTCCGGAACCTGGCGCTCCGTCCAGTTCAGGTGGCTTTGCCTTAGCGCGGCCCCGAGCCGCCGGCTGCACCCATCTGAATTGGCAATTCCATGGTTCGCACGCGCTCCTCTCGCCGCTCGGCGCGACGTTCCTGAGCCTCGGGCCCATTTGTCGAGTTTGGACCGTCAGCCGCCGGGCCAGGGGTATCAGCATCCCTCTCGAGACGCTTGTCCTTTGCACGCCTTATATCGTGGAGTAGCGCACACCGGAGGCATAGATCGATTGTGCGATTCCGGCGACGAAAAACCCCGAACGGCGCCCCACACACCTCGCAGCTCAGTGCCGCCAGCGCCATCGTCACGATCACTATCGGGCACAGCACCAACACCGTGAGCATCCAATGCTCAGCCACCGTCCCCAGCCACGCTGTGAGTGCCATCAATCCTCCGATTCCGCCTGGCAGCCGGTATTCCCCGCTGCGTGAGTTATCCCAGGCTTGTAGTATCGACCACCCGCGCGGAAATCGGCACTTGCACCGCGAGTCCCGCCGCACCGATACCCCGCGCCGCCCCGCGGCTGCCCCAACCGCGGTCGACGATCTGACCATGGCGATTTCTTTTCCGCTACTTAATGCAAGGTTCGGCCCGGTCGACCCTACATTCGTCGTGCGTCGCGCAACGACCCATACCATCAACTAAGGCCGATCATGTTTCTGGTTATTGCATTGGTTTTGCTGCTGCTCTGGGCGTTTGGATTTTTCGTCTTTCCCGCAATCGGAGCGTTGATCCACATCCTGCTGGTGCTCGCGATTATCGCGATTCTGTGGCATTTCATTGCCCAACCCAGCGCCCGGGATTAAGCCCAAGACTGTTTAGATGGTCCTTTAAAAGGGCGAGGGCCTTTGAGCGCCAGGGTGCATGGTTCAGTGAGAGCGCTCTCCACCTGCGCCCGTGGCGCGCCCACACGGCTCGCGGCAATGCCGAGCTATCGAACGAGCGTTACCGCACCGCTATCGTGTGACATCATTTCAGAATGTGTTTCTGTGGCGCTGCGCCGAGACTAATGGGGTCCGGTATTCGTCAATACGTCGTGCTAATGACTCTGACACCTCAATCCCTGCGTCGAAGGCTGCCGCTGTTCATCTCGACCCTGCTCATCATCGTCGTGGCGGCGGTGTGCTGGTTATCGTACCGTGAGATCGAGCATGTGCTGGTCGCCGCGACCAATGCACGCCTGACAAGCGCGACGCAGCAACTCGCCGACATCCTTGGGGAGTCTACACATCGGTCCGACGCAGATCTTCGCCGAGTAGCGGATAACTCGGGGATCATCAACTTGCTGGAGCACCCGACCAATGAGGCGCGAAACGAAGCACACGCCGTTCTGGAGCAGGAGCGGCGACGCAACGCTGACGGCTATGGGCAGTCGGTGTCTGGCGGGATTGTGGACCGCAACGGACGGGTCGTGCTGTTCCACGGCGCCGCGTTCCCCATCGATCCATTGTTGCTCGCCGCCGCCAACACCGAACCTCCCGCTAACCAGCCGACCGGTCAGACGTACAGCCCGCAGTTATCCACCCATCGCGTGCGCATCGGACGATTCAGTCGCACTGACAGCGGCGTTGCGTACGCTGCCTCCACACCAATCGTAGACAAGTCTGGCAACTCGATAGGATGGCTGGTGCAATACCGCCGAGTTCCTTCGGCACAGGCAATTGCGCAAATCGGCGCGATCATTGGACCAAGCGCGCGGCTCCTTGTCGGAAATGCTGATGGGAGTATCTGGACTGACTTCCGCAGGATCGTCAGCGGGCCGCCAGGCGAGAGTCGAAGACAAGGGCCGTGGGAATATGCTACCGTCGATGGTGAGCGCGAGATTGGAGTCGTTACCACTGTCCCCAATACAACATGGAGTGTCTGGGTTGAGATCCCTCGGTCCGGCGCGGTGGCTGCAGGAAAGCCGTTCCTCGCCAGGATCGCGTTCATCGGGCTGATTTTCGTCATTGTAGGCACGATGCTGGCCAGCATCGTGAGCAAGTGGGTAACCGAGCCGTTGATCCTTGTGAGCGATGCCGCAAGGGATATCGCGAACGGTGATTACACACGACGCGTGTCGGTGTCGCGCAACGATGAGCTTGGCGACCTTGCAACGTCGTTCAACAGCATGGCGGCGCAGGTGCAGGCTGCGTCGACTGACCTTCAGGTGCACGCCATTCAGTTACAGAGTGCCAACGCGGAGCTGGTCGCAAGTCAGGACCGAATTCTCTCCAGCGAACGTCAGTTCCGTGCGGTCATCGAGAACTCGTCNNACATGATGGCGATTCTCAACGCCGATGGACTACCGCGCTACGTCAGCCCGTCGCAGGAGCGCCTGCTGGGCGTGCCGGTGAGCGAGCTGGCGAACTCGCCCGCGTTCTCACGCCAGCATCCGGACGACATCGCGACTGTGAAGGCCGCGTTCGCAGAGGTACTGACGAGAGACGGCGCGTCTGTCCGTCTGCAATTTCGCCGTCGTCACCGGAACGGGACCTGGAGAAACACATCCGCCGTAATGACGAACCTGCTCAACAACCCCGACGTGCGTGGGGTCGTCGTAAACTCACAGGACGTGACGGAACAGGTCCAGCTGGAGGCACAACTGCTTCAATCCCAGAAAATGGAGGCCGTGGGCCAGCTCGCCGGTGGCATAGCACACGATTTCAACAATTTGCTTACGGTCGTTACGAGCTGTAGCGCTATGCTGCTCGCCGACCTGCCGGAAGATGATCCATCGCGCTCCGATGTAAACGAGATCAGCGATGCTGCCGTGCGTGCCGCGGCTCTCACGCGACAACTCCTCGCCTTCAGCCGACGCCAGATGCTCGAGCCGCAGC
>PMEM01000018.1 GCA_003155795.1 Gemmatimonadota bacterium | reverse complement strand
TCATACGCGTCCTTGCACAGCTGCACGGAAGAACGCGACGGTCCATTACTGTCATCGACCTTTTCCGCTATCCTACGATCAAAGCTCTGGCCGCAGCCTTTGACGTGCGCGCCAGTGATCAGTGACTGCTAGAACAAGCACTTAATAGAGTTACTTTGATACTGACCGGGAATCTTGCAAATGACATCAATACTAAGTCCTAAGCTGCTCTGCACCCCGTTTCTTGAGACAGATTCAGGAGCACATAGTGCGCTCTTTTGGCCAGGCGACGTTCGCCGCCTGACCATCCTGCCGCTCCGCCCTTAGGGCGCGATACTCCATGGGTGCGCGATAGCCGAGTGCTGAGTGTGGAGCGACGCCGTTGTAATCGCGGATCCAGCTTGGTATTTGATCGAGCACCGCGGCCGCTGTGCTACGATCTGCCCCATCGAGGTAGTCTCGTCGGAGCGTGTTGACGAATGCCTCCGACATCCCGTTCGACTGCGGACTGTATGCCGGCGTCGTCACCGGAGAGAGGCCAAGCCGCTCCGCAGTGCAGACCGTGTCGAGCGCAGTGTAGATACTTCCGTTGTCACTCAAGAATTGCACACACTCGACAGGCGGTACGCTGCCGAAACGCGCGCGTACAGCGAGTGTGAGGAGCTGCTGCACATCAGCAGAGCGATACTTCCGAGGCACAGCTACATGCGCGATGGCTTCGTGATCATGGCAGTCCAGGATGAAGCCTAGTTCGACCAGCTCCCCGTTCCAGCACGAGATCTCAAGCGTGTCACTGGACCAGCGCTTTTCTCATATTCCCGTAGAAATGTCTGATATTGCTACCGTGTCGACGTGGTCGCTGCCAATAGGTCGGTGAGCTGTGTACTACGTGCTACACCGAGAGTTGTCTCCATTACCTGCCGCGCATCACTTTCACGGCCTGATTGCGCTAATCCAGCAGCCAAGATAGAACCAACACGCACATAGCCGTAGGGGATTCCAATCGATGGTTTGTCAACCCAACGATGAAGTCGTTGGAGAGATTTAGTCCCCGCAAAAGATTGGGTCCAGAGAGAGTATGTCGTACTGACATCAAGCCACCCATCGCCTGGTATATTGACCATAGTTGGCGATGGTGTCGGTGGGTTCGTAACTAGCTTCCGAGCCAAGCCAGTTGTCACCAGGTAGCTTCCGAACCCCAAATCTTCAGGATAGGATCCATCTGTACGGCTGAAGAATACTGGCGTTGACGGGAATGCGTCTCGGATGATGTACAGCACAAACAGATCAGCTCGCTCTAATCCGTGATAGCCATCACCGAGGTCACGCGGATGTATAGTATAACTGTAACCGCTGTTCGTCTTAAGTTCTTGCGGCTCGGTAAGTTGGACAATCGGCGGTGCAGCATCTGACTGTGCAAATGTTAGACTTATGAGTGGTCCCCTAGGCATAGGCCAGTTACGTCCAGCGTAGACTGGTGGTCCATTTAGAATGTCGTATGGGCGAATGGGGTTTCGTATGAACTGTCGCGTGTACCAGTCAGTATTGAGCAGTGATGTGCACAAAACTGTCACATCCTTTCTGACTCCTTCTACCTCCTGAGCGTACCAGAGCGGGAACGAGTCGTTGTCCGCAACAGTTATAAGGACGCCATACGGCTCGACTGATTCAAGCAAGTCGTGGGCAAAATCGCGAGTGTCCGTTTGTCCATGTCGTGATGCTGATGATCGATTCGCGACCAGGGGAATAAAGGCAATTAGTAGCAAGGGCGAAGCTGCGATCCAACTCCTGCCTCGCGGAACTGGAACTATTTCGCCATCTGCACGCGACGTATCCATGCCGAACAGTTCTGCGACCTGTTTCCATACGAACAGGAGACCGAGAGAGAACCAAACACTGGCAGCGCTAAAACTCCAGACGAAAAAGTAGTCACGATCACGTACTTCTCTTGGGACAGTCTGCCCGAGGTCCGGAGCTTGAGAGAATCCATACTTAAAGTTGAGGTAGAAAATGAGCACGAATGTCAACGTTCCTATAAGCGACGCGAAAAACCAAAAGGTTCGTCTGTCTCTTCGCCAATGAACGTACCCACCTAGTAACCCAAGCAATAAGAATATCCATGTGAGGAAAGCCTGCAGTCCCGGATGTGTCCCGTCTGGATCGCGTAACCACTGCCATCTGAAATATGTCCACCACATACCGAGCTGTGCTGGATAGGAAATCTGGCGGTCAAGCACAGATGGTTTGCCATATTGGTCGCGATTAAAGTTGTATATAAACCGATCGTACGTTGTCTTACTGAACGTACAACCCACGGCCAGCTTTGTAGTACAGCCGGTGACTTCGCCTTCATTAATGCGAGGAAAGTAAGCCGCCCGGATCGGTTGAGTGAGAAACGGAGTCATCCCAAGCACGATCGCGAGAACCCCGGCAAGTACAAGCTTCCACCTAAGAAAGGTACGTGGTCGAACAACGAGGACGGCGACGCAGACTGCCGGGAGCGCGAGGAAACCCGCCATATGGTTTGCATAGCCAAGCCCGCTCAAATAGCCTACTAATACAAGCAGCCGGTCAGCCTTGGGGCCGTCAGGATTGTCACACCAGCGGACCGTTAGCCATGCAATGATCGCAATGCCAACAAGAGAAACTGTATACACTTTCTCATTAACTACCGATTGAGCCCAAACAGTGAATTCGGTAGATCCAATTAAAACCGCAATGGCACCGCCAGTGATCCGCTGCCACCGCCGCTGCAGCCAACTCGCCAGGACGCGCTCGGTGATTAAGAACCATATACCAGCTGCTATTGCGCTACAGAGCGCAGCCATCGTGTTAATCCGCATCGCAATGTTGGGGGCGATGGGAAGAAGAGAGAAGACTCTACCAAGAAGTACAAAGAACGGATTGCCCGGTGGATGCGGCAATCCGAAGGTGTAAGCAGCTGTGATGTACTCGCTGGTGTCCCACATCACGGTCGTAGGTGACAACGTGAGTAAGTAAAGGACGAATACAAGTGCTGCTGCAATTGTAGCAGCAACGTATGAGGGCCGGTAATCGAGTCCTGACCGGGATGAGGGCGTCATAGAGAAAAATCTAACTATAAATTGAGAATCAAGTCCACCGAACCCTAGGCCAGCTCTCATTGGACTAAGTAGGGGAGTTAATCTGTCTTTTTCATTACCCTAATATTTGCTCGGAACTCGGAGTGAATCCCGTACTCCTCTCCCGAGGAAGCGTGGGCGAACTGGCGAGTGGATTATCAGCGCGGAAAGTGGATATGCCTAGTAGTACGGGAGCGAACAGACGGGACCGAGAGATCATGCTACAGGCCCCTGCAACTTGGGTTCGGGGAGCGTCCCTTCCGCAAGCCGTATGAAGCCGGATTGTGGGTCCGCTCTCTTTTGCGCATAGTGACTGATAAAGGTAGACCCCGGAAACATTCAGTAACTACCGGAAACACCACGAAGCTTTGAGGTATAATATTCCAACATGGGCGGTATACTGACAGGTCCTCCGAATAGGGGTTGATCTCGGTGCTGTGCTCCCCAATTCAGCGAGACAGTTTCGGATGAGATATTATCAGTCATTCGGAGCGGGGTCAAACCATGGAGAAGCATCAGAAGGGTTCCGATGGGCGGCGGCTATTTAGCGTCGAGTTCAAGCAGGAAGCAGTTCGCCGTGTGACAAGCGGCGAGATCACGGCCGCTGAGCTGAGCCGTGAGCTGGGCATACAGCCTTCGCTCCTTCAGCACTGGAAGCGACGTATCAATGGCGGTGCCCGAGTCGCGGTCGCAGCCAATGAGGATGTCGTTCCGATCTCGGAGCTCAAGGTACGAGATCAGAGGATCCGCGAGCTAGAGCGCGCCCTGGGTCGTAAGACCATGGAGGTCGAGATCCTCCAGGCTGCTCGTGATGAAATTAAAAAAAGCCTCTTTGGTACGGCGTTGTGAGCAAATGACAGGACACTCAATCGCGGCGATTTGCCGCACACTCTCAATCGGTCGCGCGACACCGTACCGTGGCACTCACGGACGTCCCGTGCAATATGCGAAGGCCGATGATCCCGCGGTCACTGCACAGATCCGCGAGGTTATCCGCCAGCGTGGTTCCTACGACTATCGGCGTGTGACAGCGATGGTCAATCGCACCTTCGATACTTCGTATAATCGCAAGCGCATTCGGCGCGTGATGGAGATTAACGCGTGGAACTTGCCACGACCTGGACGTCGTCGGAGCGGGCGTGCGCACACCGGCCGCATTATGCGAGGACGCTCGAACGAACGCTGGTCGAGTGACACGCTTGAGATCTCGTGCTGGAATGGGGAGCTGGTCGAGTTGGGCTTCATCCTGGACTGCCATGATCGCGAAGCAATCGCGCATGTGGCGGTGCCGCGGAAGTATCGCTCGACCGATGTACAGCAGCTTCTCACGCTCGCTGCCCGAGCGCGCTTCGGCAGCGTGCCGCCTGTCGAGCGCGTGCAATTCCTGAGTGATAACGGAAGTATCTACACTGCGCTCGACACCGTCTGCACGGCCGAGCGGCTCGGCCTGTCTCCGGTGACGACGCCGGCATACAGTCCGCAGTCGAACGGGATGTCGGAGGCTTTCGTCAATACGCTCCGACGAGACTATCTCAATGGGGCAGACCGAAGCACAGCGGCCGCTGTCCTTGATCAGATACCAGGCTGGATCGGCGATTACAACGGTGTGGCACCTCATTCGGCGCTTCGCTACCGAGCGCCGTCAGAATATCGGCGCATGCAGGAATTAGGACAGGGCCAGCCTCAGGCGACGAGCGTCGCCCGGGCAAAAGAGCGCACAGTGCGCTCCTGAATCTGTCTCACGAAACGGGGAGCAGAGCATCGGGGGATAGACAGGAGTGTGATCCTTTGCGCCTCACGAAGTGATATTGACTCGTATGTGCACAAGAGTACGCAGCAGCTCCGGACTATTACAGTCCTTCAGGCGATGCAACGCGGATGACCAGCGAGATCAAGTCGATGTATTGTGTTGAGAAGGTTATTTACCTACGATTTGTTCTAATGTTCGGATTGAGTTCGAGCCCATTCTCCACGACCGGTGATTAACCGTAGAAGCGTGCTGCTGCCGTTTGTATTGTCGTGGCGACAGTGCTAGGGCAGAAGACGGTCTGACTAGCCGAGAAAGCGGGGTATCGGAGTTTAGCATATCCCTACGTCGCAGTATCCCCTCATACCTCTACCAATGTCAGAAATTATAGAGACAGAATGGATCTGGCGGGACGGAGAATTTATACCTTGGGCCAGCGCACACATTCATGTGCTTAGCCATTCAGTGCAGTTTGGCTCTTCCATTTTCGAGGGGATTCGATGTTACAACACTTCGAACGGACCAGCGATCTTTCGCCTTAAGGATCACCTCCAACGGCTCTACAATTCTTGCAAGATCTATCATACCGAGATCAAGTTCACTATTGAGGAGTTGGCAATTGCATGTTGCGAATTGGTGATCAGAAATGGCGTCGATGCTTGCTATCTTCGTCCGATGGTTGTCCGTGGATACGGCGCGGCCGGAATGATGCCGTTCGAGAGTCACCCCGAAGTATATCTACCTTGTTGGCCTTGGGGTCCTTATCTTGGCAATAGCGCGCTGGAGCACGGGGTAGATGTGTGTGTCTCAAGTTGGCATCGCGCAGCCCCAAATACTATTCCAGCAATGGCAAAGATGGCGGGGAATTATCTAAATAGTCAACTCATTAAAATGGAAGCTTCGGCAAACGGTTTTGCCGAGGGGATTGCGCTTGGATCCGATGGAATGCTAAGTGAAGGCTCTGGACAGAACATCTTCTTGGTGAATCGCGGCATTCTATATACGCCATCTATCAACGGTACCCTTTTACCAGGTATAACTCGAGAATGTATACTGGAACTTGCCAGCTTGTTATCCAAGCGGGATATGCGCTTTCCCGATCATGCCTGATTTTAGGAGGCATCCTCTCCGACGCGCTCGACTCAGGATCGCAGGCGATGACCGGGATAATATGTCCTGCGATTGAGCGGGAGCGTAAATCGATGCTGCATAGCTTCTGCGGATATCGTAATAAACGAGACGTTGATGATTTACATCGTCTGTGCCATGCCGATCTAGTCGTAGCCCGTCAATAGCAATGCTTACATCCAAAACCGAGCACGATTAATGACTGCTAAGAAAGTCACGGTTGCAACCCTCGCTGCGATGAGAGCCCGTAATGAGTCGACGGTATTCGTTACGGCCTACGACTATCCAACCGCAGTGTTTGCAGAGCGTGCAGGCGTTGACATGATTCTGGTTGGCGACTCTGCCGCGATGACAATGATGGGCCTGCCGAACACGCTGGAGATTGGCATGACCGAGATGCTCGTGTTTGTCCGCAGCGTGTGCCGCGGTGTAAAGCGCGCTTTCGTTATTGGCGACCTTCCGTTCATGTCTTATCAAGCGGCAGATCGGGATGCTGTTCTTAACGCTGGACATTTTGTTGCGCTTGGATGTGATGCGGTGAAGTGCGAGGGAGGCGCGCGAATCAGTGCACGTGTCCGGTCCATGGTAGATGCGGGCATCAACGTGATGGGCCATCTGGGGCTCACACCACAAAGCCTTTCTCAACTTGGCGGATATCGAGTTCAAGGTAAATCACTCGACGCTGCTAATCGCTTGGTTGAAGACGCTTTAGCATTGCAGAATGCTGGAGCATTCTCATTAATCCTCGAAGCAATGCCATCAGAAACTGCCGCATACATCCGAGAACATCTCGATGTGCCAGTCTACGGTATCGGTGCAGGCCCACAAGTTGACGGACAGCTTGTAATATCCCATGATATTCTCGGCAATTTCGTTGGTGACATTGCTCCCAAGTTTGTGAAACAGTATGCACATATAGGATCCGATATTGAAAACGCTTTTAGTGCCTATGCCCACGAGGTTCGCGTTGGACATTTTCCCGGGCCGGAACATTGTTACGAAATCGACGCTGTTCAAGAAGCCGAGATACGCGCGAAGCGGACCCAACGGACATCTTCTACGCAGTCCTAGGGGTGCTCGTAGGGACATAGAAGTTCAAACGGACGCAATCGTAGGCAGGAGTGAATGCATACTAGCCTTACGCCGCTTTATCAGTGGGGGCGAACGGTCGTGAAACTCCCCGGACTATGACAAAGGTCACTGGTATGCCCGATTTTATTGAATCAAACAAGCAGGCTGAACGTCTCTTGGAGTCTAAGTGCTACGCTGAGGCGGTTGTCGTATTGGGTGAAATGCTCACTTGCAGACCAAACGACTGCCGAACTCTTCGAGATGCTGCATTCGCTTACGTTCATCTCCGAATGTTTGCTAAAGCTGCCAGTCTTTTGCGGAAGGCGGCTAGGCTAACTCCGCGCGATGGTTCCTTATGGATTATGCTCGGCGACGTGTGCCTGTTTCAAGCTTTGCTCGCGGACGCAAAGAAGGCGTATTCCCACGCGACAGAGGTTCCAGAGTCAGTCTTGGAAGGGCTCTGTGGGCTCGCGGAGGTCGCCCTTGCTCGCGGAGACCGTGTAGACTACCAACGCTACGTTGAGGCGACTTTTGCGACACCGGCAATCAGCCCTGAAGCTCGCGCGCGGCGGTCATTTCTTCGCCTGCGAGCTGGCGACATTCTCGGCGGCTTCGCCGATAGGCAAGCCATGTGGCAGTACGCTTCTCCCGAGAATTCGTCTTTCAGGAACGGTCTCAACGCAATTCCTTGGTGGGATGGTTCTCCACTAAGAGACGGCGATAGACTTATCGTTCATTCAGAGGACGGGCTTGGAGATGGATTGCAATTTGTGAGATTCGTTCCAGAGGTATTAGCTCGTGCTCGTTCGCATGTGACGCTCGTGGTTGCCAAATCCCTTGTTCGCTTATTCCAGGCGAACTTGCAGCGGCCAGTTGAGGTAATCAGCGCCTCTGAGGGTTGTCCAACCGGAGCTACGGCACAAGTGCCATTATTGGCGGTTCCACATTTACTTGGGGTTTCAGCTGCGAGTCTCAGGTCAACTCCCTATTTGGTCGCGCCTTCATGTAGCCCCCGACTTCCGAAAGCACCCTCCGGAACCCGGTTGAAAATCGGCGTAGCTTGGACAGGCAACCCCGAAAACCTGAATAACAACCGACGTTCTTGTGATGTGCTCGACTTAGGACCATTGATGCAGTTACGCGACGTTACCTTTTACGCCTTGCAGTGCGGGCCATGTGCCGTTGAGGCAGAGGGAACGTCTCTGATCCGACTGGATCATATCATTACTGACTTTGCCGACACGGCCGCGCTGATCGAGCAACTTGACGCGGTTGTAACGGTGTGTAGCAGCCCGGCACATCTGGCCGGAGCCCTTGGCATCCCAACCTTCGTCATGGTGCATACTGAATCCAACTGGCGTTGGGGTTTGGACGAGCACACACCTTGGTATAACTGCATCCAGGTAGTGCGTCAGCGAAGTCCTGGAGACTGGGGCCCAGTTGTAGAGAAGGTTGCTGCAGAGATCTCGAAGTGGTAGGGTAACAATGGTCAATAACGGGTTCGATTGTCGATTCGCCGAAAGGGTGCGAGGTCTGTTATTACGTCCTGTTTGGCGGGTGCATTCGTCAAACGATCAAAGACTTAGGATAGAGTAAGGCAACGCTGCATCTCGGCGCGTTGGCATGGTCCATCATGCTAATTCCGTGCTTCTTATTATAAGGATGCGCATTATGAGTGTACGGCGGTGGGAATGATCGACGACTTTCTTGAGCGATATCAAGGCGCGCTCTCGCCCGCAAAGAGAGATCTTCTGGAGCAACGATTAATGCGACCGGTCCCAGTCGCAGACGCAGTACTCCCTAGGGTAATACGAGCAGGTGGAGCACCTTCAGCACCTTCTGATCGTGCATCG
>PMEM01000043.1 GCA_003155795.1 Gemmatimonadota bacterium | reverse complement strand
CGGTGGGTTCAATGGGTGATTGCAACGGGAGTGATTTAACCATCCTCCCGGAGTGTCCCGAATGGCGCAGCTCGGTCGACCTGGATTGTCCCCGCAGCAGAAGAAAGACCTATGGTTCCGATGGAAGCAGGGCCAGTCGCTCAGCGAGATCGGCCGAGCGCTTGGGAAAGCGCCGGGTTCTGTCCACGGCGTCCTTACGGCGAACGGCGGTGTCGCACCGGCGGCTCGTACTCGAGCACGCTGGGCCTTGACGCTGGCGGACCGGGAGGAGATTTCTAGGGGCTTGGTGACTGGGCTGTCGTTTCGGGCAATTGCAACTCGGCTTCGACGACCTCCATCGACGATCAGCCGTGAGGTCGCCCGCAATCATGGCCGGACGCGATATCGAGCTGCGAGCGCGGATGTACGAGCGTGGACACAAACCAAGCGACCCAAGCAATGTGTACTCGCGGCGAACAATGAACTGCGAGGGATCGTCGCTCAGAAGCTGAAGGACGATTGGTCACCACAGCAGATCGCCGGGTGGTTACGCATTTCTTTCGGCGGCGATCGTGCGATGTGGGTTTCGCACGAGACAATCTATCGCAGCCTCTTCATTCAGACGCGCGGCGTCTTGCAGAAGGCGCTGATCACGCATCTGCGGAGTAAGCGCACGATGCGACGCGGCAAACACTTCACCACTGCAGGACAAGAGCGAGGGCGTATTCGTAATGCCGTCTCGATCCGCGACCGACCGGTCGCGATAGAAGCGCGTGCGACCGTTGGCCACTGGGAAGGCGATCTCATCGCGGGCGCCAGGAATACGCATGTGGCGACGTTGGTTGAACGACGCTCGCGCTTCACGGTTCTCGTGCAGGTTGCGGGAAAAGACAGCGCCAGCGTGATACAGGCGCTCGTGCGCCAGGTCAGTCAACTTCCGGAGGAGCTAATGGCATCACTCACTTGGGATCGAGGAATGGAGCTAGCTGAACACGAAGCCTTCAGCGCGCGCACTGGAGTGCCAGTCTACTTCTGCGATCCGCAAAGTCCATGGCAAAGAGGAACGAATGAAAACACCAATGGCCTACTACGGCAGTATTTCCCTTACGGCACCGACCTGTCGGTGTTCACCCAAGCCAAACTGGATGTGATTGCACAAAAGCTTAACGACAGGCCAAGAAAAGCTCTTGGCTATTCCACGCCGTCGATGCAGTTTGTACGCACCGTTGCAGTGACCGATTGAACTCATCGCGGCCTACTTCGCAGTGGAGTCGATATGAAATTCGGCTTTGTGGCGAAGCACCGAGTGATCTGGCCGGTCGAGCTGACGTGCGAGGCGCTCGGTGTCTCGCGCAGCGGATTCTACGCTTGGCTTACGCGTATCCCGAGCGCGCGTAGTGTGAGCGATGCGATGATCGGACAGGAAGTGCGTACCAGCTTTCTCTCCAGCGACCGCACTTACGGCGCTCGTCGCGTGTGGCGTGATGTCGCGGGCGCTGGCCATCACTGTGGTCTGCACCGGATTGAGCGTCTGATGCGAGTGCAGGCACTCAGAGCGCGACCTAGGCGACGGGCTCGCCCATTGGATACCGGCGAGCGGAATATCGGTGCGCTTGCACCGAACATTCTGGACCGACAATTCACAGCATCTGCGCCGAATGAGAAATGGGCTGCTGATTTTACCTTCGTCTGGACCGCTGCGGGCTGGCTGTACGTGGCCGTGGTGTTGGATCTGTATTCACGCAGAGTGGTCGGCTGGTCGATGCAACCCACGATGACGTCACAGCTGGTGACCGATGCGCTTACGATGGCCGTGTGGCGACGTGGCAGAGCGCAAACTGGCTCTCAACGAGAACTCCTTCACCACTCGGATCGTGGAAGCCAATACACGAGCGAATCATTCCAGCGGTTCTTGAGCGCACTCGGCGTCACATGCAGCATGAGCCGATCTGGGAACGTCTGGGACAATTCGGCGATGGAGAGTTTCTTCTCTTCGCTCAAGACCGAGCGTACTGCACGGAAGATGTATCGCACCAGGAATGCAGCCCGCTCCGACGTATTCGATTACATCGAGCGCTTTTACAATCCAATCCGGAGGCACTCAACGCTGGGCTATCTGAGCCCTATGGACTTCGAGCAGCAAGAACATGTAGCTTAGCCGTGTGTCCACTGAACCGGCAGCAGCTCAGGCAGGTTTGATTACGACGGTGCGATGTTCGCTGCGACTCTACTGCGATTCGATGACGTCCCTGATTTGCTAACATCCGGCGATCTCTGCAACTGATCTCTGCAACTACTACATACACGTCATGACTCCTCCGTGGCCACTCACCGAAGAAATACTACGCGGCTTGATAGCAGAAGATGAATCACGTAATGTCGAGTTCAAGCAGTCGGGCTACGACTTAGCAGTGTCCGAGCAAAAGGGCGAATTCGTGAAGGATATCCTCGCTCTCGCAAACGTCACGGAGCGTGAAAAGAATAGTTATCTCCTCCTTGGGGTGGAAGATCGGCGACACGGAGGCCGGATACTTGGGATTGCCGAGCCACTCGATGCAGATAGACTCACGCAGATCATCGTCTCCTACACGTCACCATCAATAGAAATGCGTGTAGCCCATGTGACGTTGGACGGAAAGACCGTCGGCATCGTCGGCGTGCTCTGGACCGAAACGCACCCTTACTACGCATTACGCGATATTGGATCCACACTATCATCGTCGTTCGTTTACACACGTCGCGGAGCGACGGTGGGTCGGCTCAGCCTTCAGGAGCTCGAATATCTGATCCGCGCCAAAGGAACAAGAACAGGCAGCATGGTAGCACAGGATCCCCTTCAATGTGGTTTCGTGGATGGCGGGCATTGGGCAGGTCCAACTGGACCAGTTCTCCGGATCGTAAATGTCGCAGATACAATCGTAAACGAGATCCATCTAGTCTTTGATGTCGTATCGAAGGTCGACGCATCGATCTTTTACAGAGCCACTATTTTCACTGGGATCGCGCTCGAGCCGGAAGCATCGCGAGAAGTCGAACTCGACTTGCGAACGCTGTCCATGATGAAAGATGGCAAACAGGTTACGACGGATTCGTCGATCGGAAGATGGCTCGATGTAACGGCTCGAATCCGCTACCGTGACAGATTCGGCTTCCTCCGAGAGATCCAGTCGGCGACTTTTCTATCCAACTGGTAGTTCAAGGCTTTGGCGTACCGTCGACTAATTCGCCGCCTATCTTCCACTGCCGACAAAAAACTTGCTCGACGCATGACGTGGCGACTCACCGGCCATGCTGCCATACACCGCTAATATGCGGTTGCAGCGATGTGCGTCACCTCAACCGATTGCTTTCACGGCCTGCAGCAATTTCTGCCACTAATGCAAAGAACTCGGCACGGCGCTCAGGCATTGTGTCAAACAGTGCCAGTCGTCTCTGGAGCGTTGTTCTTCGACAAACGAGTCCGCGCTTAGTCCACACCGTTGGCATTTCCCGCCAAACTGAAAAAAGAGTGGCTGGAGTTGCACCGATTTCAAACGCATATACAAGTGCTGCAGCAAGCGCCTGATTACCGTGAGTGGGGCGTCCCCCTCTGTTTGCCGGCGATTGGCGCGTCGTGGGATGGGGCATGAGGGGCTCAAGAGCAGCCCACTCCGTCGGAGACAGATAGTCCTCGGGATAGGGCAACTGTCGGCCGGAACGTGTCAATCCCCGCCGCTGGATCACTAGGAGAGCGTCCTCTAGGACGGCACGCTCGGCAATTTCGCCTTTTTCAACGGGGATTTCAAATCCAGCGAATAATGGTTCTTCGGCCTCGGCATCGTCATGTATTAGTGTCGGTAACCACTTAGCCATGAACCCGGCCACATCTTCTTTCCCCAAGCTCTCAAGACACTCCGCTAGCAATCTACTGTTCGGCTCAGCCGGTGTACGCAACCTGGGATCCGGCTCCCCATGCGCCGCAGTAAGCCCACCCTCAGCTTTGGTTGTTCCCAACCTTTCAAACGCCTGGAACAACCGCTTGCGAACCAAGTCACCTGCCTCCCCATGCGCAAACGTTAACAGATTCGCCCAACTTCGATCCAGCTTCTGAAGCACCTGATCCGATGTCGAACCGAGCACAGTTCGATCATTAACGACAAGTGCGCGGATCATCCAAGTGACGCGCGACCGGCCGGCTGAAGACAGTCTCTTCGTGGCTGGTTCGATGAGCGATGGATGCTCCGACGAGGTCAGGGCGCCGAAGCGAGTTAGGGCTGACACGATTGCATAGCCGTGCGATCCGCTCAACACATCATCGAGCGATGAGCCATCAATGAGCCGAGCGAGAGTTGCGATCGTATCCCGTGAACTGCGGTCTTCGATATGGAGCACTGAATAAGCCATAGCGAGACCGTCCGAGAGCACATCGTAGGCCTTCGTTGGCGCTCGATCTGAGAGCATGTTGAGACGCCGCAGGCGTCTTTCGCGTTCCTTGTCCCCGATCGTTTTCCATTGCTCCTCATCCAGTATCCGGACAAGCACAGGGGAGCTCAAGGATTGAACGGCGCCAGCGCCCACTCCCCAATAATCCAGGGTGGCAAACAACTCTGTTCGGTACTTCTCGTATGCCGCTACATGCCTCGCATCTCCCCGAAGCGCGGCGCGCTGCAGAAGGATGGCGCGTTGGTTTCCTGCAAGGACGTCTCCCTTGCCAAGGCAGACCGGCGGTCCACCCCAGGGAAACTTGGTAGGATCAAGGACATACACCCACTGAAGCAACTCGGTGGCAACAACAGCCGCTGCCGCCAGGCCGAACTGACCAGAGTACGCACGTCCCTGAAGGGCCCGCGGATACCTGGAATCCGGTTGTAAGCTGCCCCAATCGTGGGACGGGATCAATTCGGCCGCCTCAACAAGCGCATAAACCGCATTGACTTCTGTCTTGGCGCCGAAAAATACTTTGATCTGCTTACCAAACACGGCGCTATCCATCAGAGCCCAAAACCTCAAACAGGATGAGCCCAAAACATATCGCAAACCACCATCCAAGGCGAGACTCTCTCCCGTAACACGTTGAGCGGCAAGGATCTGCACATCTACGGCAATTGTTGCCGAGCCGAAATTCACTACCCGGCCACGACGCGCACCCCCCTTACGTATGGCTCTCCGTTCCAAAATCGTTGAGGGGTGTCCATCCGCTGCTCTTCGATCGTTCAAACGCGACTGCGGCGATACGGAGCATCGCTTAGTCGCGCGGGTCAGCTCCCCACGGCTCTAATTCGTCCCAGGCCTCCCGCCGCGCAGGCGCAGGGGCAAGGATGCAAAAACACCAGCCGATAGTAGATGCGCTTAAGCCGAAGTCCACCACCGCACCCAAGAAGGGCCAAACGCCCGCCTCCGCCGAATACGTCCCCGATCAACGTCCGTCAGCAGACGACGTAAATCGTCACGCGGCTGAGCTGGTACACGCTTGCATAACTCAATGGGAACGGCGGCGTGCCGACTTCCAATCATTCAAGTGCATGGTCGACGGAGGCTCACTGTGTGATGCCGTGATACATGATCTCGCCGCTATCGGTCAGCGGCTGGCCGATGAATGCTCAACGTCCAGAACCGACATCGTCTCCAATACTGACTCCAAACCACGATTAGATACGCCTCTCCGAGATCGGTTTTGGACTATGCCAGAGTCGGTGCGTCTGTCGGCAACCGAACTTGCCGCAGCGCTGGGGAAGTCACGCAACTGGGTTTACCGACACACAAGCCCGCGGACAGGGCTCATTCAACTCCCATCTCGCAAAGACACCGGTGGCGCACTTGTATTCATTGTCGGCGAGGTCCGTCAGTGGCTTACTGCCTACGAGCGCATTACGACGCCGCTTGAAGATGTTCTCCCCTTTGCTCAACAACAAACCGCAAACAGTGGCACGCGGGAGACAAACCGATGAGCCGGCATCGAAAGACGCCGGGCTGCATAGAGCGACGGGGCAACGCATATCGGGTCTCGCTATGCGTTGCGGGCAAACGCTGCCGATTTACCGTCAAGACAACCAATCGCGCTATAGCTGAGGCCGCTGCGAAGTCGCAGTACGCCGAACTGACCAATAATGCCGAGCGTGCGGAAAGGCACCGCATATTATCACCACAGATCGCGACTGACATGCTGTCGTTGATACAACGTTACGACGACTATGATTTGGCGACGCGGAAACCGCAAACTCAACGTTGCTACAGAACCTCTCTTACACCGCTTCGTGCGTTTTTCGCATCCCGCGGCAACCCGGATCTAGTGCAAGTCACACCAGCGGTCGTCATTGAATACGCAACTTGGCGACGGAATTACCACCCCAGCGGTACGCCCGGAAGACCACCTGCGAAACCGCGTACCAAAGATCGCGAAAAGGAACTAACCAACCGCTCCAAACGCACGACCCCCATCGCAGAGCGCACCGTGCGCAAGGACCTACGAATATTGCGCCTTGTATTTAGGCGCGCAGAGATGGAGGAGTTAAGGCACGACAACCCAGTATCAAAGGCGATACCGCAACTCCCAAAGATTCCCAAATTTCACCCAGTTATCCTTTCAGATCACGAACTATTGACGTTGCTAGGCGCGACAGAGCACAATCCAATGCTATGGTTCTACACGCTACTCCTCAGCGAGTCAGGAGTCCGATGCGATTCGGAGGCGCTATTTCTCCGTTGGGAAGACTTCGACCTCAATGACGGCATGATACGCATCGCCACCGGCCGCGATGCCGATGGGATCGCACACACTATCTCGCGACCAGGCACCCACGATACCAAGACTGAGGAGTCGAGAGTCGTTCCAATCACAGCGCACTTGCGAAACGCGATTATTGAACACCGGCGTTTCATGGATCAGCGTTACGGCTCGCAGGAGCTCACATCGCCTTGGGTATTTCACCATACCACCACCGACCGTGGTATTTCGGCTGGCGATCGGATCCAGTGTTTTCGCAAGCCATTCATGCGGGCCGCACGCATCGCCAAAATCCGTCACGGATTTCGCCAACACGACCTGCGCCACCGCCGCGTTACCACCTGGCTTGGGGCCGGCCACTCCGCCCAAATCGTTATGCAGGCGATGGGTCACGCCGACATCCGCACTACGATGGGTTACTACAAACTTATGCCGGCGCACATGCGCCCATTGCAGCAAGAAAGTATTCGCTCCTTGATATCGTCACCCGAGCCACTGAAGTAGAAGTACAGCTCAAGTTTCGCCGATGGTTGACGGTCTATAAAGGATTCTCCCGAGATTGGAACTGGGTGACTGATTCTTCGGGCGCAGAGATTCTTACCGCGCCCGAAGAATCACGGCCATCCATGAGAGCTCCATCCCCACTCTAACCTCGCGTTTCCGCCCTCCACTGCAGCAGACGCACTAACCGCGCGCCTCCCACTGCCGCGATCGGTTGTTTTCAAGGCCCCGAAAATCAGCTAAACGCCAGCCGTAAGTCATTTAACGACAACGGCATCCACATCTTTTGCCTTCCGCCATTCCGTTGTTTAGCGGACCCGAAATGTTTCTTACCGTTGGAAGCAACACTAGATAGGCCGTAAGAACTGTAGCCACAATCTTCTCGGCCGTCAGTCCCTGCTCTCCTGCGGGATCTAACTCATTCACCATTGGCACGGCTTTGAGGAACGCCTTCGCGTAAGCTTTAAGCACTTGATCGAGGGAGATGGGGGCGGCCGCAGGGGTGCTGACTTCGTTCGAGCTCGTTGCGCCACCAATTTCGTCGACTACAGCACGTTCCTTCTCAGCGTGCAAGTCAATTCGCCGATCGCCTTTCCATATCGCAACCTTGTCGAGTCCAGAGCGACCAACACTTTCGATCTCAACATCCAGGTTTTCAGGGAGGCGCTTGAAACTTTCCCGGTCTACCTCACCGTCGACGTTGAAGTAGCGGCGCTCACCGCGCCACTCAATATCCGCGACCCACTGGCCAGGGTTGTTCACACTCTCAAAGAATGACCCGAAACGAACAGCAATGCGACCTTCCTTCCGGATGTCACTCATATAAAGCGTCTTGCGATCTGAAACGTCACGCACTTTTGGTGACATATTATCCCTCACTCAAATGGTTACTCACTGATGCACCTGCGCCTGTAGCGCCACACGTCGCCGAATTGTTATGACAACCTCTGGTCGCATGAGTCTCTGACCGGACAGTGCTGACAGATATGCACTTCGTTGTGAGTCCGCGGCGGTGGCGTCCGTGCGGCGCGAAGGGTCCGAACAAGGCCAACGGCGCGCTCGAGCGTCGTGGCAACCTGTTCATTCCACTCGATACGGAACTGCCGGCCGCCACTATACTCAAGGATACCGAACCCCGCGAACTTACTCCCGACTTCGGCTTGCAGTCCGGCCATCTGTGCGCCGAGCTGCACCACGTCCGCCGTATATGGCTTTCTCGCCCTCCGTGTCGGCTTGAGCTCGTGAGGAAACATTACCCGGTGACCACCCGCATCAGTAATGCCCAACACATGATCAGCCACCGCTACGACGTTAAGGCGCGGGTCTCTCAACGTCCACCGACGCCCACCACCACTCACATCAGCGGCAACCAAGGACACGCCGGCGCGTTTGCGCGTAGCGCGATACCAAACCAACACGCAAAGACATAGTACAAACACAGCGATCGCTATCATCGGATCAACCCAACAGCGCGAAGGGCGAACCACGCGAGTGCCAGCAAGCCGAGAGCAGCCAGTATCGTACGCAGCAGCGAACGCCTCCGGCGTTTACCGACTCCGAAGTGTTGGCGAGTGTACTCGTTGTGACGCTCGGTTCCAGCGCGGCGGCTACGCTGCGCATCCGCGCCAATCGGAGCCAGGGCCACATGCTCGAGATAATACTGACGCGCACACCGCGTAGCAGTACTCGCTTCCGTCGCTGTTACCGGATCATTTGGTGACTTTCTGTGTCTGCTCATATACGACCTCTCAACGGCTCCGCCGTCTTGTCATCGGAAATTCGCGGTTCAACATCTGAATCGCAGCCGTTGGCGTCATGTATAACCGCGGCGATCTAGCCCGCGAGTGCCAACGGTCAAATGTCAACGGATAGTCCTCACCTGGCGCAAAGGCGGCCCACACCCTGTGACTACGCCAATCAGGACGCCATGTCTCGTGGATCATGTTGACTTCCGCTCCGTCTGTGCGAACAAAAACGACGTGCGGGTTGACTGCGCCGTAGGAAGTAAATGAGCGGCCCTCTACTACAACTCCCCGACGCCAGCCAGTCGGTAGTTGAGCATCGACATGTTCCCGACCGTATGCCACAGGCGGGACCGGGATGTCAAAACGAATGGAGTTCCTAGACTTCACGGACCGGCTCATCTTCTTACCTCCACGGCTGTCCACAAGCGGAACTGCACCTGCGCGAGCTGTTCCGTATTCGATCCAGTTTGGGTGTAGCTACCTCGTGCAGCTCTCTGCCCCAGGGCACGCGCTCGTCTTTGGTCGGGCTTCTAGAATCCCGATCTGCAACCCGTCAGGCTCATTTGCAGCTATGATCCCCGTCTATCCATGAGTGTTCGCGCCGGAGTTTCACCCTTGCGGCTGCGTCGGGCACGCTACACCCAAACTGGACTCCCATCCGCTTGGCTACAGACCACCACCACCGTCGTCTTGATGTTCGTTGCGCGCCAAGATGGACTCACGTACTTCCATAAGGAGTGTTCCAAGCATGTTTCGGCCTTGTCCGTTGACTTCTCCCCAGAAACGGTTGACCGACGAATCAGCAGTGGCCGATTCAACCAGGCGCGCGTCGCCAGTTCCGATGAGAATCTCTCGCAAATCGGCGTGTTGAGAGAACTTTGACTGTAGGACGCAACGCATTCGATCGACCTTCGCTTGCGACCATCCAGGCGCAATGTCCCACGCGTACAATCCGTGAGCAGCCATCGCGAGAAGAGACGGAGATGGTGCGGCCATTAACCATTCCTGTACGGCTGGCTTTCGCGCCTTGCCAAACTGGTATGCGTGCTCTGCAGTGGGGAAATCGCGGCCTTCGAAACTAATCGGACGTCGATGGAGATTTGAGAAGACTCCATACGGGCGTTCGCTCGCGCGATAGAACCGGATTTCCCGCGAAGTAGTGGCGCTCAGGTTGGATCGAACATCTCCTGGCAAGGGGGATAAACCATCGACATCCATCTTGATTTGCATAGTGGTCACGCAGTGCACCCGCGCGAGAGAAGACGCCACATACTCGGGCTTACAGTCACAGTAACCATCTCGATGGGGGTGATTACGAATTCAGTCCGTGGAGTTGTGCCGTGGTCAACAAACACATCACTCCCCCACCATCTGCAGAACTGGCGATCGTTGGGAATCAAGCCCGCGTTCTCGAGTAGATCGGCGAGAGACGCATAAAAATTATTGGCGTCGGCTCTATTTCCCGAGCTGTCCGGGTAGAAATGAGCGCAAACGTTGTAACGGACATCAGCTTGAAGTGAGCCGATCTGCGAAACCGCATCGCGGATCGCAGGAAGTGCAGCCCCCCTATACGCGCGATACGCTGGGGATTGACGGATGCCGAGCTCTGTACTGTTCTTCTTTGTTCGTGGCGCCAGAAGAACTGATCCCGCGATACAATCACCCATTCGGCGTAGCGTCACCACCGGCGGACAAATTGCGTCCGCCTCCTGACTACTGGTGGCGACACGTAGCGCCGCGGACACCTGGTCGCGTTTTGAGTGAGGTAGCGTCTTGTCTACAGGCGCGATCGAGCGCCGAGCGGCATTGTTCAAATACTCCTCGACCGTGGGCATTGGATTGCCCGCCAGCTTCGCTGCGTCCCGTGCGGCGCTGAATGCTAAAGCATCCTTGATCGAGAGCACGCTGGGATCGATCTTCAAGGTTGGCCCGAGTACGCTTCGCCGCTCGTACCTGGCTGTCATACGCACACCGCCAATTCACCCTCTGGGTGGATCGCTACCGGATCCTCTCCCTCGAAGGTTTCACCTTTACGCGCCAGGAACTCACGCGCCAGCCGGCGGATGTTGTTTTCCCCTGTGTCGATGCGCTCCGCGAGAGCATGGCCGGGATTCCTGACACCTTCGAGTTGTTCACGCTTCACACCGACCACCTCTGCCATAATTGGGTCGGCCCCGTCCTCGGACAGCAGAAAGTAAGCAACACAAGGATCTGACTGGCCATCACGGTAAAAGCGGCCTACACATTGTTCGTGGACACCTGGGCTCCAATCGATCTCGCCGAACACGCCGATATGACAAACTCCCTGCAAGCCGTCAATGCCGGCACCGGCGCGTAGGGAAATTATGAGCAGCTTCGTTTCGCCACTCACGAAAGCCGCCTTCGACGCCGCCTTCTGTGTCGCCGACTCACTCCCTGTGTAAAGGTGCGGGTTAAAGTCCTTGAGCGCCTCGAGCCAAATCGAATACACCTCACGGTGCCACCCGAACAAGACCACGCGCTCGCCCGCTTCAAGCAGCAACCTGACGAACTCTGCCACATACGGGGCTTTTGCGACGCCCGTTACCTGACGCATGAGTGAATCGAACTCACCCGCTGCCTGCATCCTTTGACCGCGATACTGCTCGTTGTGGCTTAATACGATGCGTGCTAGAGCTACTGCATCGCCCTTCAACGCATTGAGTGTAGCAGGATCCGACGCAACGGTATGAACGACCCGAGTAAGCGGCGGCAACTCGCGGCCAACATCCTTGCGCGTACGAAGCAGCATGATCCCTTCGCGGCGGAGATAGGCTCCGAACTCCACGGAGTCTGAGATCCGTGCCTTTCTTCCATCGTCACTCGTACACCATTCCCTCACAAACTCATCACGTTGGCCGAGCGCGCCAGGTCGAAGCGCATCAACAACCCAGAAGAACTCCGACCCGTAGTTGTAGATCGGGGTTGCAGAGAGTCCAAGGCGACGTCGTGCCTTATCAGCAACGAGTTTCGCGGCAGCGTAGATGTTACTATCAGGATTGCGGAGTTGCTGGCATTCATCGAATACGACAAGGCGCGCAACGCCAGCGAGCGTTTCAGCCCATCCACGCAGTTTGTGATAACTCGTAACGATCACGTCTGGTAGCCGATCCGGGAGCAAGTCCCGCTGCCCCCCGCGCTCCGGACGTGTAAGATCGTAGGGCTGACTTTTCCGCAGAATGTGAACCTTGAGATCAGGCGCAAATTGCGCAATCATCTCCGCCCATTGGTCAGGCAGATGTGCAGGACAAACCACTAGAGCTGGTAGGTTTTCGATCCGCGTCATCGAACAAATCGCTGAAACCGACTTCCCGACGCCAACCTCATCAGCGAGGAGCAATCCTTCCATAAGCTCAACCACGTTCTCGGCGATCTCTTGATACTCACGCGGCGGTTGTGCGAGTACGACCTTGTGTGGCGGATGCCTGGCAGCCAATAGGTCCGCGAGCCGCGCTTCCGTATCCAGATGCTCTCGCGCGCGCCCAGTGAGTAATTCAGGCTTGTCGACTTGCATGGGATAGCGATCGAGAAACCAGAGCAAATCGCGGCAGTTCTCCGGCGTATCCGATATCGAGATCTTCTCGGAGGCATACTGTGGAGCTCGCGGGAACACGCGCTTGAGGCGTGTGCGAACGTGCGGTTCGCAATTAATCACCCACCGAGTTCCGGTATGTGAGACCTGCCCAAAGGTTATCAAAACGCCTGCCTTCCGATACGAACCATTCGGACTGGTTTCGTGTGTAGCACAGCATCGTCACGCCACCCACGAGCCTGACCCCACAAACAGGTTGTCACCAGAAGGACAGCCTTGACGTCATCGCGAGCGCAATAGCGATCGATCTGGCGTAGTGCCTCGGAGAACGTCCCCTTGATCTTCGCCTCGATCACGACCCCCTCATCGCAGAGAAAGTCGAATCGATCCTTGGGACCAGCTATGTATTCACGGTCGAAACGTATGCCGGCTGACGTGAGTACTGCGGCAAGTCCTTCATGTAGCTGGCGCTCGTCTGCGTAGTTGTACGCGAATCGGGGCAGCTCATTTACGAGTCGATTAAGGATCAGCTTGTAACTCACCGTCACGCGTCCTGGGACGCAACGCTGCCACATGCGATCGGCATCTCGTCCCACGCGCGGCAATCGAGGTGACGGCCGGCTTTGTGCTTGCCTAATCTTTGGACTGCGTGTAACGATCCTGTGGCTAACATCGCCTCAGCAGGCGTCGCCGAGAAGCACTCTCCGGTTCGGGACAATACAGCTAGCTTGGGTTCGTCAGCGTCGTTGTTCAGCCCCGGAGCCGCAATTGGAACCCACTCACCCCATTGCTTAAAGAAAAACGGGACACCGGCGCGAACGCATTGATCTCGAAGTGACCTTGCCCAATCCGGATGCATGGGCCTCGCGCCGGCGCCAGATTCGCCACCCACAATTACCCAGTGAATGCGCGGCTCCTGGTGATGCGATCCATCGTTGCGCGGTACAGCCCAGCCACCTGTAAGAACGTCGATCCGGATCTTCCCCGACTCGCCAGGAACCGTCAGTGTGATCGGCCCGAGCAATGGCTCACACGACAGGAAGCGCACCGCTGCGGGTGTGTTGAGCAGGTGCGGAATACGTTCATCCGCGGTCGGCTGATCTTCCACACTCGCACCGAGCCAGACATTCGGCAGTGGGAACGTCGCATCCGCCGGCTGGTACGTGCGCTCCCACGCCGGGGTGTACCCGAGGATCTCGCTCGCGGTCACATGGCATCGAAGTGCGGTCAGCGTCGGCAGCAAAGCTGCCATACGTTCCGGGCGCTTTGTAAGCACTTGAAACGTGTGTCGACGTGCATACATCATGACGCCGAATACAGCAGCGATATATTCATCCGGCACATTGGGATGAAACAGATCGCTCATCGAGTTGACGAAGATCAACCGCGGGCGCTTCCAGCGAAGTGGATCCGCAAGATGCTCGGGAACAAGCATGATCTTCCCTGTCCAACGCGCTCCTCCTGTCGTCGCGCGCGTGAGACCTTCATAAGGCAACCCTGGACCCGAGAATCGGCCCGCTACCACCTCAGCGTAGCAGTGCTCACATGCTCGAGAAACTCTGGAACATCCGCGCAGCGGATTCCACGAGCTGTCACTCCATTCTATCTTTGTTTTCGCGCCCATTCGATATTCCGGTTAGGCTGCGCGTTGGAGCGCGGCGAGTGTATCGGCAGGAACTGTCCAGATGCCCAACATGCCTCGACACGGAATGAACGAGTCGAATGCCACAGCGCGCTCAATCGCAAATGCATAACGATCATCGCTGTAGTCTCCGTAAGCGCACTCCCGATCGGAGAGAGTGCCACGTACATCCTCTGACCGGTGGCATCCTCTGATCTCGCACTGGCCAATGATATGGCCACGTCGAGCATCGAGTACCTCGAGAACTTGCGATGCCGTATCTACATGGAACGCAGCAGTGAGATCTTCAAGAAATGGTGACGTGCACACAGCCTCACGTGCATACCGTGGCATCCCTTTCGCGGCATGAACGAAGAGTGTCTTTCTGAATCGCGTAGGCCAGCCTCTCGTCTCGTAGCGCTTGAGAAGCAGCACTACAAGGGAAGCCCACGGCTCCGTCAGCGTAATTGCCTGAGATGGAATGGTCGAAGTCAATCGGGATTCAGTCAACATCTCGTGTTGGCCGTTAGAAAGGATCATTTGCTTGTATTGCTTGAGTCGAAAGAGTGCGGACTACTGACGGTCGGATGCGCTCGCGCGAAGATCGGCGGAGTCACGGCACAGCATCAATCCAATTGGTCGCCCCACGCCGAGTGCTGCTCGCTCACATCCCCCACACAGCTCGCAAACGACCACGTCAGTGTGCGTCGAGCCGATCCCGTGGTCCATATCCGGATATGTTGCCGTTGCTACCAACGGAAGTGTTTCGCCACACGCACCACAGCGGGCTGGCGAACTCGGCTCGTGAGGAGTGATCAACACGCGAGAAGGTGCTACGCCCACCTGTGACCGCATCCATCCGCCAAGCGCCGGGCGAAACACAGTACGAAGTGCATCATGCAGTACGGCCTTCATCGGATACCTCCTCACTTTCACCTAGGGGATCAGCACCCGACTCGAGCACTGCACTTCGCTCCAAGAGGCTATCGGTTCGATCACCTGAGTCGCCAACCCGCCCATCCGAGTTTCCGTGCGCCCGTGCCGAGTGATCGATGTACCTATCGTTCTGGTACCTCTCCACTCGCTGCACCTGCGCGGTTGCGCGCTCCATGGCCTCGCCTGGCAGGAGATCCTTTGTCAGTCCAAACCACGCTGCATCTTCAAGGTCGCGCGTCATATCAGCGCACTCCCCGAAGAACTTGGCAATTTCAGTGATTTCAGACGCACGGTCACCTTCTGGTGGCGTGATCCCGAGGGTAGCGGCGTGTCGCTTATCGTTCGCTGAGACTGTGAGCAGGAAACCACGATCGCGCGATCGACTGAGCGCGATGCGACGGCCCATGAAATGGGAATACGCATCACGGCGCGCGCGTTCGGCTTCCGGCATGCGAGCTCGCGCCTGGGCGATGAGGTCCAAGGCTGATGGTTCCGGTGCGGCGGGCCGAGCTGACATCGCCGGACCGCCGCGAACCGTATAGGCAAGCGAATCCAGCGCGTCGTACAGATCGGTTCCATTTGACTCGAACACGAGTCCTGCTACAGCGACGCTGACTGCAGTGGTGCCAGGCTTACTCCGCGTCGCTATAACCTTGTGGCTCCGTGCGAACGCATGGGCGAAGTAATCTCGTTCGCTCGCATCAACGTCGCGTCGCTTCCACCACATGTCGAAGTAGTCACTATACGGCAACGCTTCGGCCGATTTGGGGTCAACCGCGCGCGAGCCTGGCGTGAACGCGAACATTTCATTCTGGGCGCCGCTCCCGATCGCCAGATGTTCGGTACGGCTACGCGGACTGAGCTGCATCCGGCGTTCCGACCAGAGTGACGAGGGATCGCTGTTTCCATGTTTCACCGCATCCTGCCGGACCGCCTCTCGCGCCGTGTTGAGCGCAGGCGCACCAAAGCCGCGGTCCGCGGTGTGGGGCACGGACTGCACTGACGAAAACACGTTCTCGATCTTGCGACCGAATAGATCAGTTGGCGAAGCGGAGGACTGTGGCATTGCGAGTCTCTGGAAGATGCAGGAACTATCTGCGTTAGAGTGGCGGCGGTGGTACGGCGGGTTCACCGCGCGCAAGGAACTCGCGCGCGGCCTCTACTCCATCATCGCCATAGAGACGAATCGGGTTTCCATGCGGTCCGATGAAGAACTGAGTCTCATCGGTCACGTCGATCGAAACGATTCCGCCATTGCGTTCTGCGGCATCGCTCTCGTGGATGATGTCGTCGTTCTCTGTTCCGGTCGGGAGCTCGAGCGGGATCGTATCCTCGACAGACACCCGCGCGTGTATGACCGTGAAACCGAGCGGACCGGTCACGATGTCAACGATGTGCTCTGAGTAAGTGTTCGTCGCAGCATCGCGCACACGCACACCGAACGCTGGGGCAACCGGGACAGCGGCATTCCGCGTCACGATTGAACCACTGGACGGAGCCCGCCGGCGGGAACCGCCGCCTGCGCCATCGTTCGGAAAAAGAGAGGGGGAATCGGACATGGTGATTTCGGTCGCCTTGTTTCGGAGTGGTTCGTTGACTTTGCTGCGTGCTCGTGACTGACGTGGCCACATGCAGACGATACGCCCTACGCCTTTTTAGGCGCGCACTCCAAAACCTCGGGCTACAAAAGACAGCCCCAACGCACCCAGTTCTACGCCTAGTGATTCAGCCTTTGTCCGCTGGTCGCCTTTTCCGAGGTAGAGGGTAGCGCGCTCAGCCGACGAAAGACTGTCAGGTTGGGCCACTTGGACACCCACTATAGGGCTGGGTGTGCCAATTAGCCTGGCTGGAAGACGACAGAATTGAATCGCAGCAAACCGCGGAGGGAGAATGAGCAATACACGAGTAAAGGGGCACCGGAAGAAACCGATGGATCTCCAGAACACTGTGGCCTTACCTGTACGGACCTGTTCGGGTGACGAAGCCTCCTCTCGAGCATTCCCGGTCCGTTCTTCAAAGGTCTACTTCACCAAGAACGGGGACATAAACATCACGAACTCGCACTACCATGTTGTCTACGAGGCCCCCGAATTCCGCACCCAGGGGCACAAGGTGTCAATGATCGTTTGAAATTTTCACCCGCTCCTTACATCTCACCGCTGAGGTCCCTTATGACCCGCGTGGCGCGATTGACTCCTTATCGCTAAGCAGCGCTCGCGTCGAGGTGCGTCTGGAAAAGATGGCGCATGGTTGTTCGCGGTTCCAGCGCCAACAGTGGTCGCCCCGATTCCGAACGACTACCCGCGGTGCGGCCCCTCCCCAAACGCCGTGTCGACAGCGATGGAGAATGGGGGACCCGCGGCAGCCAGCGACACGAGGTGGGGGTGGGGCATTTGTGGCGGGCAGTTCATCGCACCCGTCTGACCGCCCTAGTTTGAGATCTCGAAGGCCCCTGGGCGATACCGAGTTTTGACGACAACCCCTCAGGTACCATTGCAGGCGGTTGGCGGCGGCACGGTCCGGGTCCGACTCGGACGAGTGCCTCGCCTCGTTCGGCTCTCTAGGTTCACAGACTTGACGCGTGGAAGCCCGAATTTGAATTACTCGCTGGGCAACCCCTTTTCGCTCAGGGCATCGGCGGGATAGATCGATATCAGAAGCCTCCAACCACGATTCGCGCTGATCGTGACGCCGATGTCTACGGGAAGTGGTAATTTATGGCTCGCCTTCTGAGGCCAATTGACGTGCATGTGCTGATCCGGCTCCCGGCCCTCGCAGCTGCCTCCCTTCGGACAGCGCTTCTCAGCGTGGGTCCTCATCAGACGCAACACATCGTCTGCGGGCTCGATATTGAAGCGGTGCGGATTGGTGTGGACGTTCTCGTGTTGGATCCGGCGCTGACTGACGAGACAAACATTTACGCGATCGCTGCCGCTCTACACAGGCGCCAAATTCCAGTCGTGCTGTATGGCTCGCTGACACCGCGGCTTATCGTCGCGTTACTTGTACTGTCCCGTGTCTCATACGTTGATGTAGTCCTTAGAAATCCGACATCTGGAATGGATCGGTTGGGGGAGGCTTTCGCTGCGCTGCCCATGGCCGGCCTTGATCTGCAACTCGCCGAACGGCTTAGTCCCCTCATTTCTGTGCTCCCAGAGCGATTGCAGTTCGCGATCACTCTAATGTTCACAGCCCCGATCGCTCCTCAGTCGGCGCAGCAGTTGGCGGCTGCAGCTGGACTGACACGACGCTCACTTGATAGATGGATTTTCCGAGCGCGAATTACTTCGACGCGTCGGTTGGTTGCTGCAGCGCGGCTCGTTCGCGCGTTTCCCTGTCTTATGGACCGCGACCTCAGCATGAAGCGGACGGCTACCTTCCTTGGGTATAGCGAACATCGTAGACTCGACAAACAATGTAGGGAATTAACAGGGATGGGGGTTCTCGAGATCCGCGCGGAGATGGACGCGAAGGCATTTGTCGATTGCATTGTTAGGCGATTACGGGACGCGTGAATTGTGCTACCACCTGTTGAGTGCCCGGAGTGCTGATTCCCGAATTCAGGTGAAAAGGGATTGCACTTCGGTCTGGCGGAAATCCTTCAACGAAAGAACTGATGAATACAACTCACGATGGCGACGCAGCGATTCCTTCAAGAGCTTTGTCCGCCGTACCGTCAGTGCTGACCGGCTATTCTGCGGGTGGGTTCTTTGCTTTAAGGACGCCATTCCTCGCCTCGAACGAGTTTATGGTTGGAGAGACGATCGCGGTAGGACTTGCTTGCGCTGGTGAGTCGGGTGAACTTAGCGAGGGGATCGCTGCGGACGATGCAAGTGTCTGGCGATTGATGACTCGCGTTCTCAAGTTGCGTGGAGTGCGCGAGGCGATTTATCTCGCTACTCCGGATCTTCACAATCGAATTGCCGCCTGGGAAATCAACCCAGAGTCAGAGCGCGGTCATCGCATTGGTCGCAGCCTGTTTCGTTATTTCGCACGCATGTCCGCACGTGCGACTCCGTTCGGCTTGTTTGCCGGATTCGCGCTCGGGGCAGTGGGCGACCAAACGGATCTACGCCTCGCAAGCCGGGAAACTTACCGGCGTACCACTCGGTTGGACACACAATTTCTTGGCGATTTAGCCGATGCAGTTCTGCTTAATCGTACATTCGGACCCGTATTTACCATCCGACCGAACTCAAGTCTGTACGCAGCCGGGGGCCGCTTTCATTATATGGAAGCATACAGTCAAGGTGGGGATCGGGCGTACCGACTTGTTGCTGTCGACCGGTCAGACCCTCTGGACGAAGTTATTCGACTTGCTGAGAATGGAGCTACGATCGCGGAACTGGCACTTGCATTGGTGAACGAAGACGTTTCAGTCAACGAGGCGCGCGATTTCGTGTATGAACTCCTTGATGCTCAAATCATCGTGGCGGATATCGAGCCGTTGGTGACCGGTATGGCCGCACTCGACGGCATGATTGACACGCTATCTACGCAGGAGGTGACCGCGCCAACGGTCGATCGACTTAAACGCGCCCGGGAACTGCTTGCAAACATCGACGCTCGTGGCATCGGCTGCTCGGTACAGGACTATAACGGGATCGCCGAGCTCCTGGGCGAGTTCCCGGTACGGGCGGATCCTGCGCGGCTTTTCCAAGTAGACATGTCAACGAGTCTTGAGGCTGCGGTTATCGGAGCTGTTGAGATGCATGAGATTGAGGCGGGGATTGATCTTCTCCAACGTATAACGCTACCGACCGATCCTCTTCGCTCGTTCCGTCGCGCGTTTCGCGAACGGTATGAGATGGAACTCGTGCCGCTCGCGGAGGCACTCGATGCGGAAATTGGAATCGGCCTAGACAACCTAGGTCTTGAAGGCGCCGTTAGCGAAGGTGATCTACGAGAGCTAAGTGCTGAGGGAGCTCGCCAGGCCGTTTTGGCTGGTCTTGTAATACGTGCCGCGAAATCAGGGGCTGTGGAAGTCGCGCTTACTGCCGACGACGTTGCCTCGCTTGCGTCACGCACTCCGTCGCCGTTACCATCGTCCATAGCTGCAGTCGTTACGCTGGTGCGTGATGTACGGCCCGGAAGCACACCTAGCCCGCTTAGAGTGCTATTTCATATGGTTACCGGGCCATCCGGTGGAAATCTGCTGGGCCGATTCTGTCACTGCGATGAGGATCTTACGCATGCGCTACAGCGCTTTCTCAGTAGCGAGGCAGCGCTATTCCCCGATCAGGCTCTCGCTGAAGTCGTGCATCTGCCTGAAGGACGCATGGGAAACATCCTTTGTCGGCCCGTGCTTCGCGACTATGAAATTCCTTTCCTGGGAAGATCTGGAGCGCCAGCGTCGCAGCAGATTCCCATATCTGATCTCTTCGTAACCGTTCGGGACGATCGTGTAGTTTTGTGGTCTCGCCGTCTCGGTCGCGAGGTCCTGCCGCGCATTACTACGGCGCACAATTTGAGTCACCCTCGCAACCTCCCGATTTACCGCTTTTTCGCACTTCTACGTGAACAAGGCGTACTGTTCGGCGCGTCTTGGGTTTGGGGGCGGCTGGAACAATTGCCCTTTCTTCCGCGAGTGGTTTACGGGCAGGCGGTCCTCTGCCGCGCTCAATGGAGAATTGCTGCATCCGAATTAGCCTTGAAGCCGAGTACCGCAAGAGTCGCTACGTACCAAGCATTCCAGTTGCTCCGTAACGAGCGCGGTATCCCGCGACGAGTACTCCTTTCAGAGGGAGACAGTTTACTGTCGCTGGATCTGGATCTTCCGATCGCTGTGGATGTTGTCGTCGAGTCGATCAGAAAGCACCACGCCGTACAACTGGCGGAGCAATATCCCGACGACAATTCTCTCGTGGTAGAAGGACCAGAGGGAAGATTCACCCACGAACTGATCGTTCCGTTCTTACGACGCCGGCAGACGAGTCGGGAAGAAGTAATGGCGCCGAACACAGTAACGATCGCGCCGACCTCAATCCGACGAAAGTTTACGCCGACGTCTGGATGGACGTACGCGCAACTCTTCGCAGGTGAGGGGACGACTAACCGAATTCTTAGCCATCTCGTCGCACCCGTGATTCAGACGGCGCGTGACTCGGGCGCCATCGATCGTTGGTTTTTCATTCGGTATTCAGATCCAAAACCGCATATTCGGCTTCGCCTTTGTGGCGATCCGTCTCGGATCCGGTGCGAAGTCTTACCAGATCTCGAAGCGCGATCAGAAGAATTCCTCGATAACCGCCTGCTCACGTCCCTGCGTTACGATACCTATTCGCGCGAGATCGAACGCTATGGCGGGAGTCGTTCCATTACCATTGCGGAGGATGTTTTTTGCGCCGATAGTGACTTTGCTATTACGGTACTGGGGGGCTACCCAGGGGATGAGAATGCGCATGCTCGCGACATGATTTTACTGCGAGGAATAGATACATTGCTTGCCGATCTTCAATTTACGGCTGAGCAGCGTGTACTCTTGCTTGGACGTCTACGCCCGCCCTCGGGGGACGCACGCCGCGTGTGGAGTGAAGCGTATCGTGCTAACCGCGGCGATATTGAAACCGTCCTTGGCCTTCACGCGGCAACGGAGCCCACTTTTGCAAATGCATGCGAAGAATTAGTGCGACGATCGATGCGAGTTGCGGCCTCGGCGGCACGCCTTCACGATCTGCTGCGCTGCGGCGAGCTCGGAGCGGCTCTCGAGGACATTGCTCTGAGCCTCACCCACATGCACGTAAACCGAATGGTAGGAACAACTAACCCGGTTGAGGAACAGAGAGTTTACGATTTCATTCGTCGTTTCCACGAGTCTGCGTTCGCGCGAGTGCGAGCGGTAACACCCCCTCCATCCCATGATGCCACTAACGCGTAAATGAAAGTACACCTAATCGCAGCTAGTACGACCTCTCAGCCGGGTTGGTACCGGTCTCCCCGCCCTTCTTACCGCCTAAGCCGGCGTTGGTCAGTCCTCGAATGACAACTAATATCGCGGACTGGAACGCTGTCGCCCAAGAGGACGAAGCTCGCTTCCCAATAATTGCCGAGCACCTTCGTAGCCTTAGGAGCGATTTTAGACTAAACGGAACGTCGGCTAAATCTTACGCGCTCTCGGGCGATGGGATTAGGGCACTTTGGACAAGGGAAGCACCTGCGCTGGTACGGATCCATTTCACGAGCCGAGCAGCGGAAGTCGATTTCCTCACGCGCGTACCGCTACGCCACGCTGCTCTTGAAATCGCCAACGGAAATGGCATTTCTACCGCTCAAATTGTGCAACGAGGTGCTTTTACCATAGATCAAGTCGCCTGGCATGACGGGCAATTCATCGTTGGACACAGCTTCTTCGAGCATGTCGCGGAACAATTACTCGTTCTGAGAAACATTGAGCCGGCCACGGCTTACATCACGCTGCTCCGCACATTTCGGTTAGTAGCGATGGGATTTCGCGTTTCAGCTGAACACTTGGATATGATTCTTAATGCGTTAAATCTGTCGGGAGCGCCGAGTCAGCCGCTCGATCTCTACTCGCTTGCGGGCGGAACTGTGCTTCCTACTCGTTAGAGCCAATCTTCGTGGCGAGCCCAAGGTCCGAGGAGAATCATTTACCGCCGCTGGTTCTTCTGAGGCATCGCACTCGAATTGCAACTATACCGCTTTCGCAACCGCACCATCACGGCGGGCTCTCGGCTATACACGCGGCCACGCTACCCCCTGTCCGCAACGCCAGTTGTGACTGACAACTTATCGCGCTCTTCGTTTCCGCGGCACGGCGCTTGAGAAATCCCTTCAAGAGGTTTGGGCGTGTCCGCATAATTCGGCAGTCCAGCAATTCCGATTGCGGTCTTGTCTGTATCGCCATGGTGTTGGACTACTACGCCCGGGATATGACGCTCGCGATTCAGGCGTCCGGCGACGTCATGACAGCCGCTGACTTGTTGGCCATTGCCCATGCATCCGGTTTACACGGCGTTGGCGTGGCAATTGAGCCGACGCAGCTGAATCTATTATCAACTCCGGCAATTCTGGAATGGACGCCCATGCACTTTGTGATTCTAGAACACGCAGGTGCATCAGAGATTACAATTGTCGATCCTGCCGCGGGCCGCAGGGCCGTGGCAACTAGTGAGGCAATAGCGCGTTTCGGAGGGACAGCTCTCCACTTTAGCAAACCTTCACGAAGTGTCTTGGGCTGGATCATTCGTTGCACAAGTTCTCTCCGAGGCGCGCTGAATACGGTAACCTCGTACGAACTCACGGTCGCCGTCCTGGGCGCTTTGGTGGCCGGATTGCTTCTTGGCGTCGCGTTCACTAGAAACGACGTTGCGCCAACGGTCATCGCCGCCGTTAGCGCGACGACCGCTACGGCGCTTTCGTTACTTGTCCTAGCCCACGCTTTGGAAGAAGCAGTAACGCGGCGAGAACGCTTGTGGTTGACGATAGCCCAGTCGGCACTTTTCCCGCCTTCCGCGACCCCTACTGTTTCCAAGAGTAACGTCGGTAGGTGGCAGCTAGCGGCATTCGAGGCGAATACAGTTGCAGGATCGAGTGCAGCGAAGGGTACGTGGACTGCGGCGTTGATTACCGGAACACTTCTTCCATTGCTGTGTGCACCGGCCGGCCAATCAATATTGGTTCATTCGTTGGCTGTGTCAGCATTGGTCCTAACAACAAGCCTGTGGGCCACCTTTATTGCGGCGGTCCTTCATCCTCCAGAATCCGAGAATATATATTGGACTCGTCACAGGGCAGCGGTCGCGCGCTCGCTGACGGGTATGCCAACATTCGCTGCGACCGGTACTCGCTCTAACGTATTACAATATGTATTAGAGACGCGTAGAGTTGCACAGAGCGAATCCAAGCGCGAGAAAAAGAACTTGGGCCCCCTAAAATGGCTCGCCCTGTCGGCTCTTGCGACAACCGTTGTAATAGCGATCGAGTGGTCGGCTACGGTTCCATTTCGACAATTCGTGGGTGCCTGTGTGGTTGGCTTATGTTTTCGAGCAGTTGAGGAGAATATGAAACTCGCCGCGTCTGCCTTCTCTCCGCATTCGCTTGAAGAACGGAAGTTGAGTCAGCCAGCATCGTCTGTGCCGGGTGCGCTTGTGCGGGAACGGGTGACAAGAATCTGCGTGGAAGATGTCAAGATTGGCGCCGCTGCGTGCGCGAACTCGCCGCCATTCTCATTGTCTCTCCTCGAAGGGGATCGGCTTTGGGTTACAGGTCCGTCCGGTAGCGGGAAGACGATGCTTGGCCAGATAGTATTGGGGATTCTGAAACCCCAAAGTGGACGTGTGTTGTGGAACGGCATCGACGTAAACATCTCATCTCGCGATTCAAAGTTTCAAGACGTGGGTGCCTTGCTAGAGCGAGCCTGCTGGTATCACGGCTCTATCGCAGACAATCTCCGGTGCGGAAGGAGCGGGGTCCCGGACACCGCCCTGCGCGACGTCTGCGCTACGCTTCGTCTCGATGTCGAGATTTCCAGTCTCCCTCTCGGTCTCCAAACGCGCCTCGATCCGCTCGGCGGCCAGCTGCGCCCATCTGTCTTAGCCCGACTTGCCATTGCTCGTGCGCTCATCGCTACATCGCAAGTTTATATACTCGACGAACCCACGATGTCTCTCGACGCGGCTTCTCGTGACCATGCCCTTGATATACTATGCGATCTTACCGGAATTCTTGTCGTCCTATCTGCACAAGAAGCTCCGCCTGAGTGGAAAGGACGTGTCCTAAAACTACCCGATAATGTCTTGATTTAACACTTGCTACGGCATACTGCTGGCGCATACTACGGGAGGGTAAAATTGCGCCGTGGCGTCTTGGCCTAGCAAACGGGCCACCGGTGCACATACTTGTTCACACGGGGGGGGCGATGGACAATCCACAAAGGCGCAAGCTCACCATTACTCGCGAAACACTGCGAAAGCTGGGTGACAGCGCGCTTGCGAAGGTCGCAGGAGGGACGGCAACGTATTACGGAGGAGATTCAACCAGCCAGCTCCGATATTGTACTTGTCCAAGTGTAAAGACGTGTTGGGCCTGTACGGCCGGCACAACGTGCCCGATGAGCTGCCACTATAGCGAATGCAATACTTGTCAGCAAAGTTGCGGATCCTGTGCGTGTCCAACTCAAGACATGTCGTGGACCTGCGCTCCGTGTTACATGCCGTAGTCGGAGGGGAGTCGTACGTGCTTTGGCGAATGTGATAGGTGTGACTCCTTTTTTGGTGCACTCTCCGCGCAGTTAGTGCCAACTTGCCAACAAGCTGTCCGAATGGCTAACTCGGCTAACGCGAAGTACGTGTTTGAGCTGCCCTCGCTCGATGACGTCATAGTCCCGGGGCAGCGTATTGTGCAGCGCGCGGTTGGCCTTACAATCGGCGCATTTGCGACGCTGGTGCTGCTAAGTGCTCTCACCGCGTTCTTGCTTTCCGTGACTGTATCTGTCGGCGCTGATGGAACTTTAGAGCCACTCCACGTCGCGAATGTGCGCCCTTCAATTGGCGGAATTGTTACACAGGTGGATGTTGACGTTAGCCAGCCAGTCAAAGTCGGACAAATAGTAGCACGCTTAGATCCAGTGTCTGCCGACGCGGACCTACAACGCCTCGAAATCCAGTACGATGAGAGTCGCGGTGAGCTCAACCGTGCTCGAGCTACTGCGCCACTCGATCTGATCCAAAAGACAGCTCAAGTAACCCAAGAACAGACAAATGTAATTAAGGCGCAAGCGGCTCTTCGGCAGCGATTGATGGAGTTTAGCCTAAGGGCCAACGTCGATTCAGTGCTGAAAGCCTATACGATCGGCAAGAGTGTCAATGTTGATCTTGCGATCGCTGATGTGCAGTCGGCAGAAGCACGAGTGAAGTCGGCGGTTGCTGCGCGCGAGCAAGCAAAGCTCGATTCATTGGACTTCGCCAAGAGTACTCTTGAGCTTGATCGACTTCGCGCTGACGTTGCTCACGCGCGTGGCGAACGCCGACGAGTGGATCTTACTGCCCCGATCGACGGAATCGTGCTCACTGAACGGCCACGAGATCTCATCGGCGCGTCCGTATCAGCCGGCGAGGGAATTCTCGAGATCGAAGATCTCGGCAGTTGGACAGCGCGCCTGCTAGTCGATGAGCGAAATGTTCACGATGTGCGCGTCGGCCAAGCCGTCATTCTGACTCTTCCCTCTGCGTTGTTCTTGAAGGGCCGGGATCTCCACGGTAGCGTGGTCTCGGTAGCCCCCGAATCTGCGACGCGACTTGGCACCGCGGGCACTCCGATGTCTCCGCCGACTGATGGTACCGGACGGTTTGCGGTAGTCGTACGAATCGACCTGCATGATACTATGGGTAGGTTACCGGGAGACTTTAAGCGCGGTTTCGCCGTTCGCGGCAAGATAGTGACGGGAAAGGCCCGCGTGTCAGAACTGCTTCTCGACGAGCTGCGCGCGCGCGCGAGTAGCGCGTCTTAACTCAGTATGGCGGCGGTAGCAATACGGTGCATTTTGTACCAACGGCGTCATCTAGCTCCGCTACGTCGAGAACCCATGTCCATTTGGTGCGAACGCGAAACGCCGCAATGGTACTAGTACACGCACGGTGTCACCCTGCGGGCCAGCTCGCGCATAGACTTCCGGAATGAGGCGGCCGCTTACTATGCGAGCTAGTAACAACGCGTCTCGCTCAGCCGGCTTTTAGTTAGCGTGGGAAATTGCCTCGAGCTCCTTGGGGTGCGACATTGGCGCGCCAAATAAGACCGATCCCCTCGGGGCCAGCACATCGTAAACCCATGGGCAAAATGGAAATGTCTCTACTCCTGCCTCGATTGGCCGATACGGCTCCACGGTGGAAATGAGCGCAGCAGTCTGCGTGGTAGAGCCCCTTCTCCGAAACGATGTTTCCAGATTGCTCCACGACCGCAATAGTGAGGTACTTTAGATGACTATCAATCGCTCGAAGTAAATGAGTCTAACCTCCTATCGAAGTACCGCTGCTCGCCGCATCCGCGCACGCGGAGAGCGAACTGCGAATCATGCCGCAACACCAGATGCTTCTATGAGATCAGAGCACCGATTACAAACGCCAACGTGCGCAGGTAGCTTGGGCAATACTGCAACCACGCGTCAATACCCAGACCGTTTGGGCTGCAGGCAGAGGCTTCGACTCGTGCGGCACCACGAACCCGCTGCCGCCACCGCCGATTTGTATCCGGACACTCTACAGATGCATTCCTGTCGCCACCCATCGCTTAGCTTGCTCGCTGCGTTCCTCGTTACAGTGTCTGCATCGGCCTCCGCGGTCGCACAATCGGCGTCGTTCAACCGCTGGTTCGCGATGGGCGTTGCCGTCACCCACCTTCAGACCGTCGCCGACAGCACCGAGGTGCGCAGCGGACGGGCGGGTCTACGAGTGTCGACCAACGTTGACCCTACGGGCTTCGCCGACGCCGGCACCGGCGTCTCAGCTGCTGCGTACACCGGACGTCGGATTGAAGTCTCCACCGCCCCGCAAGCCGCGGCACTCGGCGGACAAAGCGCCGCGGTCTGCGTCTGTGCAGATAGCGGCGAGAAGCTCATCGCCTTCGCAACGACGCAAGACCGTCGCTATGTCGGCGGAAACCTGGACTGGACGTCGGTCACAGTGGACCTCGACGTTGCCAACGGGGCTTCATCAATCGGGCTGGGAGCGCTGTCCCTAGGCCGCGGGCGCCTCTGGATTGACGATGTTAAGCTCGCCGTGATTTCGCGCCCTCACAGTCCTGGGAGCTCCGAATCTGGGTCCGTCGGTTCGGTGCAGCGTGCGAGTGTGCTCGGGTTAAGGTCACCGCACATACTCATCGGAGTTGCGCGTGTCGCCGCCAGCAGCACGAGACGTGGGCTCACGGCGACCCGGCGCGAGCCGCTCCCCCCGCTCACCGCACGTGCTCTCGATAACATCATCGCCTTTACGCGTCTCGTGGGCTACGTGCGATTCTGGTATCCCGGCAGCGTCGCGTTGATGACGAACTGGAACGAGTTCACGGTGCACGGCATGCGCGTGGTGGAGAATGTGCCGACTGCCGACAGTCTCATTATCGCTCTTCGCGCGCTCTTCGCGCGCGTTGCTCCTACGGTTGACCTCTATCGTAACGGGGCGGCCCCGCCGCATTCACGGCACACTGACAGCGTTGGTCGGAATGGCAGCGTCGTATTCTGGGAGCATTGCGGCTTCGGTGTGCCGGATCCTCCCGCGGGTCTGCCGCGGGCTAGTTATCACAGTAGCCTGCGACGCGTCTCCGCGTCGGCCGGCCGACTGCCTAGCGACGTCACCGTCACAGACTGTGGACCGTCGCGCACGATGCCGGTGCCCAGCCCCGACACCGCATTCGTCGCTCAACTCGGCGCGGGCATGTCCGCGTCTGTGCCGCTCGCCTTGTCCGAAGAAGCGGTGCCGGATTCGCTCACTGCGACTGCATCGGCCGGATCGACGTGGCAGCCCACACCTGCGACGGAACGCTTCGATCTGGACGATCGCACCACGCGGCTAGCAGACGTGGCACTGCTATGGATGGTCCCGCAGCACTTCTATCCGTACTTCGACGTCGTGCACACCGACTGGCCGGCGGCGCTTCGCACGGCCCTCAACGAGGCCGCGCTCGACTCAGACGCTACTGCGTTCGACGGGACGCTGCAGCGACTCATCGCCGCCCTGCATGACGGGCACGGGAACGTCCTTCGGACGACCGTCGTGCAGGCCGCGCCGGACGTCCTCCTTGGTTGGGTGGAAAACCGAATCGTTGTGCTCGCCGTCGGTGATTCGGCGCGCGCGCTGGGCGTGCACATCGGCGACGAGATTGTGGCAGTCGATGGTCGATCGGCTATGGCGAAGTTGCGCGACGCCGAGGCCCGCACTTCGGGTGCGACAACGCAATGGGTCCGTCACGCCGCGCTCTCCAAGGTGTTGCTCGGAATACCGGGCACCGTCGCCGTGCTACGTCTGCGCGATCCGCTCCAGGCGAATTCGCCATTGCGCGACGTACGACTTTCACGCGTTCTGCAACAACCACCAGCAGAGCCACGGCCGGATAAAGTCGCCGAGCTGCAACCGGGAATCTTCTACGTCGACCTCAGTCGTGTGACCGATAGGGATGTCGCGCAGGCAATGCCGCGTCTGGAGGCAGCACGTGGTATCGTTTTCGATATGCGCGGCTACCCAAGCCGTGGCTTGAACACGCCCGCGCTCCTCGCGCACCTGAGCGACTCGACGATCTATTCCGCACGCTTTGAACTGCCACTAGTCCTTCGCCCGGATCACACGCTGATGCGCTACGCCGACGTCGGCTGGGTCATCGCGCCACTGCTGCCTCGCCTGCCCGCGAAAGTGGTGTTCCTGACCGGCGCTGGCGCGGTGAGCTATGCGGAGTCGACGATGGGCGTGGTCGAGGAGAACCACCTCGGGCCCATTGTCGGGGAGACGACCGCAGGGACGAACGGCGCTATCGACCCCTTCGCATTGCCTGGCGGGTATAGCGTCATTTGGACCGGGATGCGCGTCGAGAAGCGCAACGGAACGCCCCATCACGGTGTCGGGATCCACCCGACGATTCCCGTCTCACCGACACTCGAGGGTCTGCGGGACGGAACGGATGAAGTGCTCGCGCGCGCGCTCAAAGTGGTGAGCGGGCGAGTGGCTCCGTGAACTTCGCCAGCAGTCTCGCGGACTCGCCGGTCTCGACGGGCGGCAGCTTGCGTAGGTCCTTTCGACAGTGCCTGTTTGTCCATCTTCGTCATTGGCGAGAGTCGGAGGCACAACGACTCTTGCTGTTGTTGCCTCAAACTCCGCTGGCCAATCAAAAAGACGGGTCGCCGCCACCAGCCAATATTCGCAACACACGTCATACAATCGACTCGCTATAACTTCGCGGTTGCAAGCGCCGCATCGATTGATGCGATCAGGTTTTCGGGCTTGTCAGCGTCGGGAGGGTGAACCAGCATCATCGACTGGGCGATCTTCACCAATAACGCTGGCAGTCCCCGCGTCGCGCTAGGTTCGGCCAGCGTAAGCGCGGGGACCCGAAGACGATTGGAGATCAGTCCGGAACCGGCGGATGGCACTTGGCTTACGGCAGCGCGATGTGGCGGAGCCGCTTGGAGTAACCAGTGACACGATACAGATTGAAGGCGGATGATGTCGCTCCGGCTGAGCGGTACCCCGATCGAGTCAGTTGATTCCCTGCCATCTGCACCGCGCCGATGTGTCTCCATTGAGATAGCCCCTTCTGAGAAGTGAAACTACCTTCCCAGAGCGTCCCGTCTAATCGGGGCTCACAGCAGTCGAGATCTGGCGCGGACCTTAGCGTCGAAGCTTTCGAAACCATGCCCAACTCACCCTAGCTCTCGCCGTAGTTCGGGTGCGGCCAGACCCGGGTTAACTTAACCTTAGACCCATTTTGCGGTGGGACGTCAAGGTCTTGCAATAACGGGAGCTCAACTCCACCTTAGTATGGCTGGAAGTCGGATAAGAGGCAGACCACTAAATGGCGGGCGCCAACGAATGCGAACTGAGAGTTCCCCGTCGGTCTTGCGAGCCCTGCGCAATCTGCTGGAGCGGTACGATTTGGCGGCTTTGCCCGCGTCAGAGTACACGCTTTTTGGCAGTGCAGTCCGCGCTTTATGGACACGCGAGACAACTGCCAATGTAAACGTGGCATTCGTGAGCGAGTCATCCCGTGCGCAATTCGCGGCGCAGCTGACGGCTTCGCCATTCGTAGTAAGTTCCCCAGTAATTTATTCAGACCCAACGTGCGTACTTCGCGACGCCGACTTCACGGTGTGTCAGATCGCGTTCCATGACGGAGAATTCTTGATTGGATCACACTTCTTCGAGCATGTCGCGCAGCGGTTGCTGACAGTGAATCGCATTTCACCCAGCCGAGCTCTGATTTCGCTGCTAAGAACGTATAAGTATGCTTCAAGAGGTTATGGCATTCCTTTCCCAGAATTCTTGCGAATTATCGACTTACTGCCAAAGGATTTTCCGGAACTGAATCCCGAAGAAGTCGCGCGCCATTCGGGGGGGGTCGTAATTGTGTAACGCAGCGAATGCGAACTTGCATGGCGACTCAAACGCAACTATATGGATCAGTCTCCGCTAGAGATACGGCGGTTGGACGAATTTCCTCGACTAGCCGCCGGAGTTCGACGTCTACTCTCAGTTACAGGTATAGCCGGCCTTGGCGTTCGCTCTATGTACTTGTACGGGGGCTACATACGGCACTGTCTAACGGGAGCCGAGCCGTTTGGAGACGTGGATATCGCTGCGGGTAACAGTGAAGATCAGAAGCGACTTAACTCGCTGCGCGGGAGACGATACGCATTGCAAGATTGTGGGACAGGCAAAGTCAACTACACTACGATAGATGTAAACAAAGCAGTGTTCCGTGATGCGCGGCACTTGCTATCACGTTTGGAGGATTTTGAAATATCAGCGCTGGTTTACAGTTTAGGCGACAACGTCCTTTTTGTAGGCGCAAACACTCTAGAATGCTTCGCTGCCGGCATCCTTGGCAAGTCGAATCCAAATAACGTTAGCACCTTAAAATGCCTATGCCGAACCCATCGATACGCTGCGAAGGGCTACAGGTGCAAAATGTCCGATCTCGTTTCCGCGATACAAGCGTATAAGCAACGTCCCATCATCCGCAGGCGCGCGGAACATTTATTTGTCAAACGCACGTCCGGAATCGATCGTATAGTCTAACGGTGATCTAGCGTCCGGGCGGTACTAAGAGACAACAAAATCGATGTCTGCGTAACATCCGACAACGCGTGCGATTCAAGTTGGCCGAACATCGGTCGGCTCTTTGCTCAGGTCTAGCGCGCGCCCAAATCTTTAGCACTCGGTGGGCCACAGCGTCTAATGACGGTGGTGGTGAGCGTCGCTGACGCCGGGACTACTTCGCGCGCTTTTTAACATATAGCCCGGTTAGCGCGCTGACTGCTACGATAATTACCAGCAGTGGGACGTAGCTCCATCGAATGAAGCCGTGCGTTGCAACTGTGGCCGGTAGCAACAGCGAAAGCGCAGTAGCGGATGGGGAAGTATGAGCGAAATAAATTAGCCCATCGAACGCTGTCGCCAAGGTCACCGGGGAAAACGATGGTTCCTCCGCAATCGCGCCAACGGCAAGGAACTCGTGTGGTTCGGCGAACCAAATCATAGCTGGATCGGCTCGCAACGAGCGAACGTTCAATAGCAGGATCGGAACCCCTAAACGATGAAGAGCCGACTCAATACTACCGACGGGCGCGACACCCTCAGAATAAGCCCGAAAACCGTTAGGGCCCGCCGCAAGGTAGCTTCCTTCATAGCTGGTCATCCCGATAACTCGGTACTTATCACCGAACTTCTGGTTAAGATGCCAGCCCATGGATGCCTGGCTCCGCTCTACATGTCCGTTATGCGCCCAAACGACTGCGTGTGCCGTACTTGGCAGCTGGGCGATAATCCACTCGATGTTCGCCGCCATAATACTATCCCGTACTAATCCGTTTCGGGTGCTTGCGGCAAGTGACTGCAGGCCTGATTGAACAACAATATTTGCATATAGGCGGGCCCACCTCTCGCGTGAACCGACGTTAACGTCCGATCCAACCTGCTGATCCAGTAGTGCAAGCCCGTCGCGCGAAGCGCTAACCCAGAATTGTGAACTTGCGGAATCGGTGCCGCCACCAGTTGCTGGAAGCCTTTGTAATATTGGACGAATTGCAGCATAGCGCCGGGCGATCCGATCTGCGATAGCAGGGTTTGTCGATTGTGAGAACGCAATCACGCTGTCCATCGCTCCTTCGGGGGATTGCGTGTCGAATCCCCAGAACTCCACTTCATGACCTTGAAGCTTATATAGCCGAAGCCATCTGATCAGTTCAACTACCTCGCCAGTGTCCCACGACCAGAATCCAAGGTTTGCAACGAGCTTACGAGGATCTCCAGCGCCAGTGAGTATATACGCGTTTACGCGCCGAGCTTGCTGCATGCTACACTCCATCAATACCGCAGTAAAACCGTTTCGTTCGAAGAGCGACCGTATCACGCGGTCCTTCATTGCAAAAAACTCATGCGTGCCGTGCGTTGCTTCACCGAGCGCAACAACTCGCGCACCGTCGATGACCCGCGCGAGCGCGGCCGTGTCCGAAAGCGGTATCAGAGGATTAGAAGTTCCCATCGAAGTGGCATATTGACGAAGCTTTCGTTCCGGGACCGCATGCTGTACCTCGGCCGCTAGGACAGTATCGTAGTCAGAACCGTTTACGAGTATCCGTAGATCATCGAACCAGACGGTCCGTCTCCCGACGACCAAAAAACCGACGGTCAAGGCTTGCGTTTTGTGCGTAACGTGCAGCCGAGCTCGCAGCGTAGTCCATTGTGTCGAGTCTGCTGATTCTTGCAGGCGGGTTTCAATAAAACCTTCGTTCCGGCCGTCAGGTCCGTCGGCACGGATCCAAAGACTAACTTGGCCATCGCCAGCGCCGATGTGGACGCTTACCTGAACTTCCACGTCCTTGGACCTTAACGCGGCAGCGGTGATTTGGCGAGCGACGGTACCGGTGTCAGACGCATTCGTAGAAGGCGCGGAGCGCACTAACAGCGAACAGCGGCCCGTCTTTGCAACACGGCAGTCTCTCAACGCTTCATACGCAGTTTGATCGCTACTCCACCCCCAGGCATGAGCTGGATCGATGTCGCTAGGGACTTCGAATCCCGAATTCAGTATTCCCTGGCCTTGTGCCGGTACACCAATTGTCGCATTCCACAAGAGTAGCAAGCTCAGTGTAACGAGCAGTCTATCAAAAAGTCCCGCGCGAGCACATCTGGCTGCCTTGGGTACGACAAGGCGTTCATTTGTAGCCGACATAATAAAATTCATGCCCATACAAAGTTTTCGCCCCGTGAGAGCGCTACTCGAACAGCGGAATATCAATGATCAATGCGTCAACCGCATATAGTTGCTCAACGGCACGACTGACGGCAGCGCGTACTTTCAACTCGTCCGTTTCGCCGTCCGCCACACCCGTCTCGTCCAATAGATCCTTTAACACGTATGGACGATCCATGTATGCGATAAGCTGGGCTGACAACTCGTCTATCTTGTACTGCGCTACACCACGATGTGACCACACGAGCAGGTGAGTCTGAGCGACGGCCCGGGGCACTGGTGGGCGATCTGCCTCTGACTGTTGTGACCATTCGGCCCAATCGTAGTCCGTTTCGACCACGCGCACTCCCGGAGCCACGCGTAACGGCAGGTTACGCCATCGCTCACCTACTGCTTCGCTGTAAAGCCGCTCGAGCTTGTCGCTTAAGTGATCTTCAGAGTCGACTTCTAGAAGGAATCGTGTTCGTTCAATCGCTGACGCGTCTTGTAAGAGAGCGGTAGTTACTCCTTCCGCCGCCGTCAGTACGCCTAGCAACGAGGCGTAAAGCTCCCGTGGCGCGGAACTATTGTTGCCGGGAACCCGGGTTGGATTGAGCGCATTACCTAGACTGGAAGAAATGCGAATACTTTCACGAAAGAAGTGGTCACAGTATGCGGCGTCGCAGCCGTCGCGCCACTTTTCCGCACGTTCAGAACGAGAACCTGCCGCCCCTCCCGGGAATAAGATTGACGGCACATCGGGATTGGCAAGCATGAGACAGTAGTAAGCCACACCAGCGAGACCGAGCATAAGTGAGTATTCTACCTTATCCGTGTCGGCGGCAGCGCCAGACGGCCGCCAATTCAGCGTTGGTGACTCATGCCACGTCGGTATTTGAGTAGACCATGTCAAGATATCTTGTCCGAGCCTGACGTCGCCTGACACGCGCGCCGCACGATACAAAGCCTCTGCGTTCCCAAGTGAGCCGTGGCATAGAGAGTAATTTGTTGTCGTATAGAGCGACGCAGTTACTGGTGTTTCGGCTAGGCGTGCCTCTTCAAGCCAAGTTGGCTCATGGAGCAAAAGGCCAATGCGGAGCCGCACGTCAATCATGCCCGGAGCTCCATGGCACCAAGCGCATGAATAGGAGGGTTCGTAGGGCTTGAGTTTCCCGCCAGCTGACAAGAATCCTGCTACGCCTTCAATGCCGTGCGCTTCTTGCAATTGGAGGATTCCTGAATGGCGATTGTCGCGCCAATTACACAGTTGGTGATTGAAGAACTGACGCTCGAACAGGAGAGCCTGTTCGGCTGCATATAAATATCTTGTGTCATCAGTTGTATCGAACAAGTCGAGAAGAGCACTGGCGATACCCGATGCGCCATGGGCGAAACCGGACAGGTTTCGGACCGAAGAAATTGACGCGAAATCCCAGGACCATCCAGTCGGTTCCCTCCGTGCGCGCGCGAGCAGATTGTCGCCGAGTCCGACCGCTACGGCGCCAGCTACATCTATGTTGAACTCGCGTTGGAGGCGAAGCAGAACCGGAATTGCGCCAGCAGCCCCAGAGATGACATCAATTCCGTAATCCTCGGACTCATGTCCGTGAAGCTCGTCCACAATGCGACGACCGCGCTCGATAAAGGTAGGATCTCCGGCGGCTTCTCCCACGCGGAAGGCCGCGTATGCAGAACCGACTCGGCCATTAAAGAAGCCACAATGACTTGGAAGGACCGTGCTGTCGGATTCGAGCGCATGTCTAAGAGCACCGACTGCGACCTCCTCTATTCTTGTTGACCCCTCCGCGCGTAACAACTCGCCCAGGACAATAGATATGCCCGCACTTCCCGCGTATACGGTCGCATCGCCTGGGTCGTGCGAGTTTGGTTGAATATCTCTTGGTGAATCACGCGGCCAGTGCCGCGTCTTGCCATCGATGAGTGCCGCACGACACAGCTGCTCGCCAATGTCAGAGGCGACATCGCTAAGTGCGCGTTGATCTTTCTCCAGCAATGTTGGAAGCACCATCTTTTCTCCTAGAGTTCAACGACAGTGTGTGGTCGATACACTACTCGTGCTTCTAGCCAGGAGCTTGTGTTGAGCCATCCGCGCCAGGCGGTCACCCGAACGCAGGCAACCCGTCGCGCGCGCGCAATATTCCTGTAGGACAATCAACCGCAAAGGTGTCACTTGCTTGTGCTGCCTGCCATAATTCGCGATACATCGGACTCGCAGCCGTAACCGTTTCGTGTGTACCGGAAGCCGTAATTCTCCCCGCCTCCACAACGCAGATCTGATTGGCTATCGCTGCGGTCGTGACGCGGTGCGTCACAATTACAACGATTTTGGTCGTCGCCCACGACAACAACGCCGTCAATAGTTCTCTCTCCATTCTCACATCGACTTGCGCGGTCGCTTCGTCGAGCAACAGGATCGGGGTATCCCGGAGAAGGGCACGTGCGATTGCAATCCGCTGCCGCTGTCCACCTGATAGAGTCGCACCCCATTCTGCAACTGGCGTTTCGTACCGCTGTGGAAGCTCGTCAATTAGGCTGTCGAGCTGGCACAGTGCCACCACTTCGCGAACTCGTTGCATCGACACCGCCAAAGTTCCCATTGCGAGGTTGTCCCAAATGGTGCCCCGAAAAAGAGCCGGGTCTTGCCAGACCACCGCGACGTCGCGACGGAAGTCGCCAATCTTCAATTCACTGATGGGGCTGTCTCCATACAAGATTTGCCCGGAAGTTGGTTCGCTCATGCGGCAGAGGAGACGTAAAATTGACGACTTTCCGGCGCCGCTCGGCCCGACAATAGCCGTGATGCTGCCCGCCTCGAGAACTGCTGATATCTCTTTTAGGATAGGCCTTCCCGACCCATAGGATAGGTTGACCGCGATTAGCTTCAGACTACCGCGACCTTTGGTCGGAGCAGACGGCGGAACGTAAGCGAGGCGCGGGTCCTGCTCAGGGAGAATGTCGAGATACTCAAATGCGCGGGTAAGAGAGACTGCCGTTTGCTGAAAGTCCGAAAAGAGATCCGTTAGTTGACCTATTGGTCCTGTTAGATAGCCGAGATAGGCCGTGAAGGCTACGTAGGTCCCCAGCGTCAATTCACCCGCGATGATCAATCGCCACGCATACCAGGTTAGAACTCCCGTACCCGCTATGCGCACGACCCCATTAACAATAGTCACTATCGAGCCGACGCGGGCCGCGCGTAGTTGGGCCTGAATCGTACTGACTGTTTGGGCGCGCGCGCTGGCGAAAAACGTGTGCTCGCCGGCCATTGCCTTGATTGTGCGAATGTGCGTGAATGCCTCGACCTGAATCGCGCTAAGCTCGGCGAACGCTTCTGCGCTGAGTCGAAAGTACCGTTGAACGGCTCGGCTTGTTATCGCAGTAACACCAACAGTAAGAGGTGTAGTCACGACGGCAATCAACGAGAGCTTCCAACTGAGTGCGATTAAGAAGGGTGGAACACAAATGAGAAAAACGCCATTTACCAAGACCGACTGTATAACCTTGGAGACGGTTCCGAGCGCGGTGCGAATGTCTCCTACTCTGCTCATGACCTCGCCAACCCGATGCACGTCAAAGAATGCGACTGGGAGGTGCTGTACATGATTGAAGTACAGAAGTCCGACAGCGCTTCCCAGCTTCCCTGTGACCACTTGGCCGTAGTACCCGCGTAGCGCCCCCATCGTCGTGGTCGTTATAGATATGACCGCTACTCCGATGACGACGACGTTTAGTAGCGTTAGGTCGCGAGCCGGATACACATTGTCGAATAGGAGTTTCGAGGCGTAGGGAGTTATTAGCCCGAGCAAGCCCAAGATGATGCCTAGAAAGAGACCTTTGGTTAGGCCTCCCCAATATGGATGAGCGAGCCGAAGTAATCGCATAAACTGTGAAAGCGCCTGTCGTTGCGAGCGCGTTCCCGAAACTCCATCTCGGGGATTATCCGGCATTGATGTTTTCGGTTGGTGTTAAGGCAAGCAACGAAGTCATGGCTGTCCTACGCGGATTGTGCCCGCACCGCTATTTTCGTCGTTGGCAATGTGCTGCCGACGAGACATACGAGCCTGAGCGTACTACCTATAATCCCGCCGGTCTCTGGCTCGCGCAAGCGCAGCTTGTAACCAACTTCACTCGCGCTGCCTACAGTTCTAAGGTCGTCAAGCGGTCGGCCGGAGAGGACCTGTATTGTGATACTATGCTGGCCTTGGATTCCTCCCCTAGCGACACGCGGTCACCCCACACGGTTCTGTCCCGGGTGCTAAGAGCCTCCGCTGACCTGTGGCCCATTTGGTCGTGGTTTCCTAACGGGTTTCTCGTGACCTTGGACCATATCGACCACGTTGTCTGGTGCTGGTCTTGACGAGCGGCCGATGGACCGGCATCGAGCGTTGGGTCGCCTGGGGTGGGATTCGTATTACCGGCTATGGCGACAGGTGCCAGCTGGATGCGCCCCTCCCTCGCATGGCGGTAGGCGCTCTCCTCTTTACAGTGGCCGCATGTGGTGTGCGCCCTCAACCGGTGGGACGTCGCACTACCTACATACATCACGCCGGCGTCCGTCTTCGGCGATGTTGAGCTCTCAGACCATGGGCGCTACACCCTAGATTCCTTCATTCCCCGATGTCCCGCTGGAGGCGGCCCAGGAGGCACTTCTTTCCCCCGAATGCCCCGGGACCCTTAGGCAGTGGCTAATCCTCAGGGGGATTCCCATGCTTGATACGCATGGGGCGCTGGTCCCCCCAGCGACTCGCCAAAACATCTTGAAAAACTTTTCCAGGACTCTCGATTCGGGATCTGCCGGGAGACAAAGCTGAACCATCGACAGCGCAGAGACCTTTCAATCCTGGAGCCCTTATGGAGACCACCGCCGCAAGCACCAAGAAGAGCCGTCGTCACGTTGACATCCTTCAGCGCACGCCGGCTCGAACATGCCGGCCACGCGTGCCCGACGCTGGACAACCCGAGCCGCTTCCGCCCCGCCTCCTGTCGATGATGATGGCCTCCCGCGCGGAAGCCGAGTGCTAAACCACCCGTTGCCGCCGCCGGCATCCCGCGGCGGTTCCACATCAAACGTAAGCTCGGCCGAGTACCCCCGACTTGGGTCAGGTACTCGGCCGAGCTCCGTTACAGACCCGCGTCACTCGTCGTCGGACTCCTCATCGGGCTCGTCCGGTCGGTTCCTGTGGCCGTTCTCTCTGCCCTTCTCGTGAGCCGAGGACTCAAAGATCCGCGGAGTAGTCAACTGGTCCCAGAGGGTTTCGTGCGCACCTTCCTCTTGACCCCGGTTGTGTTCCTCCGTCTCCTCGCTCGGCTTGTCCTCGTTGCTGAAGAGTCCCATTCGCCACCCCCAAAGTGGGCTGCGTTTTGTCGGCAGGATTGCCAACGTCGTTATAGTGCAGGAACTTGGCTATCCTCGCAAGAGTCAGCGAACCGATTTTCGCGAGCAGTCGTTTGGGCAGCGTGGGCTCGGCCAGCTTATGAACCGCAAGAACGGCCGGACCCTTTCGGATCCGGCCGCCGTCGTCAGTTAGCCGAGACGCTTGCAGTGGGGGTCTGACAAACTTTTGATGAAGGCACTCGCCTCTCGGAGTTGGGGTTCGTTGCAGTCAGGCGGCGAGCACACGTCGTCGGAGCAGCGCGAAGCCGGCCCGACCGTACATCGTGCGCTTGATGAGCTTGAGCCGGTTCACCTGGCCTTCGACCTGCCCGTTACTCCAGCGGAAGAGGATGGCTGCGAGCACCGCGTCCTTGTCACGCCGCAGACCCGCAGCAAGGGATCGAAGCTCGCTGCGCTCGGCCGTATCGAGCGAGAGCGCGAGCGCGTTAGGATCATGAGTCTTGAGCATACCGCGAAACTCCATCGCGAGACTATGCACGGCAGCAAGTGCGCTCGACTCGGTGCAGATCGCCTCGACGTAGCGCAGTTCCGGCGCTTTGAGCTGATCCAATGGAGCGGTCAGCAGCCAGGCCGCGCGGCGTGAGGACGGACGTGATGTCGGACGCGCCGTCACCGCGAGCGATGCTTCCGGTATCTTCGGTATCACCGTTCCACGCAGATGCAATCGGGCCCACGCCAGTACAGTGGTGAGGCCACCGTGAAATCCGCGCCCGTCGCGGAGCTCGCGCCACAGTTGGGTCACGTTGTGACATCCGCCACGCCACCGCTCGGCGAGATACTCAGCGTGTGGTGTTAACGACGTCTCTCTTCTCACTGCGGGCTGCCGCTCGGGGAAGGCGCCTGCTCCTGTCCAGCGCATTATCGTCTTTCGGCTGAGCCCGAGCGAGCGGTGGATGGCCGCGACCGACGCGCCACCCGTACGAAGCGCGATCATCTCGTCGTAGCGCGACTGTCGCCGAGCACGCCGGGCGAGCTTGCGCTGTTCCGCGAGCGGCGGATCGTTCGGTGGATTGGCTGGCAGATCGCTCGCTCCAAGTGTCCATCGGCGTGACACAGGGCCACCACGTTTCAGCAATACCGGCGTCGGCGGCTTTGCATCGAGACCGATTGCTCGCACGATGGTGTGATGTCGTTCCAACGCGTGCTGTGCGGCATCGGTCAGATTGCGCAGCAGGTGGAAACGATCAGCGATTTGAATGGCGCCGGGCGCTCCGCGCCTTGCAGCATCTGCGTAACCACCTGCGCGGTCCCGGCTGATGAACTCGACCCCGGGATGCGCACACAGCCATGCGACGAGCGTGTCAGACTCACGGTCCGGTAGTAAGTCGATTACGTGATGCCGCTCCAGGTCGACCAAGATCGTGCCATACCGCTGGCCCTTGCGCCACGCCCAGTCATCCACGCCCAACACCCGCACAGTGGATGTAGCGCGGTCACTACTGCAGTCGCTTACGACGGCATGAATGGCGGATAGGATCGAGAGGATTTCCGATGGAGCACCGGCGAGACCCAGTGCTGCTGCGAGCCGGGCGCCAGCACGACCGCCAAGAGCAAGCCCGATAGCTTCCAGCGCCGACGCTGCACGTGCGGTGCGCCGGGCATAGGAGGAGGCGGTCTTCGGGAGTCGCTCGGTGAATATCCGCCGCTTGCAGCCCGGTACATCGCAGAAGAAGCGGCGAACGTGGACGTCAAGGCGCACTCGTAGCCCGTGCCATGGGAGATCGGAGAGCGTCCGACTGTACCGGCTGTGCACCCGCGTGCTGGCGTGGCCACACTTGGGGCAGGCGACCACTCGTCGGCGAGCCGTTGCGGTGACGATCAGCTCCGGCGCGGCAAAGCGAATCTCGGCGAGCTGTAGCTCCAGCGGAGACGGGCACAGCGGGCTCGCAGTCAATGCATCCATGTGGTGCAGCACCTCCAAAACGATCCCTGAAGCCTAACTCCTCGCCTCACCTTTCACCAAAATCTGAGCAGACCCCATTTCACGCGATCGCTGACAACAAGGGAAGGACTGCTTGGTGGGACTCCGTGCGCTCAAGCATCTCCGATTGGACGGTGGGGCAATTCTTGTCCTGGCTCGTAGCCGGCGCCGGCGGCGGATGCCTCCTCTCTCTGATAGTCAAGCACTGCTAGAACACTCGCGACCGGTCACCCTCGGCCCTACTGCTGCCTCCCGTCCGAGACCCATAAGTAGAAAGCCTCCCCGACCAAAGAGGCTTGAATGCTCCACATTGCTGCCCGAATCGCCCTAGTTATTCTGCTGGCCGCTTCCCTCCAGCCGTGGCGGCTCGGTTTCCGCTCGCTCCGTACACTGGCTTTGCCGGCCGTTTGGTCGCTCGCCAAGCTCGTAGCAGACAGTTTCGCCGGCGGCTGGGTGGTGATTCAGGTGGAAGCCTGTAAGGAGATTCTCCTGGGGCACACTGGGATAGAGCTAGACGTCCTTCTACTCGCAGCGGTGGCCATCCGGCTTGTACTGCCCCCATTTAGCCAGCGATACCCCCGTTTTTCGTTGTGGCTCTCAAAGCCGGCGGAGATGGCAGGAAGGGTAGTTCTGTGTGCGGCGCTCGATGTGTGGATGCTATGGGCTACTGGAACGCGAGTCGCCGCCGGAAACTGATGGGATGAGGGGTCACCGCCCATCGGTACCTGTTTCTCCCTGGGTGCCCTGGGCGGTTATCCCGGAATTATCCGACAGTTACAGACGGGTAATCGGCCAGGCTCGGGGCTGTCTCTGTGGTGTCGGTTGCGGCCGTGCACCTCGTGCTCCGCCAAGTCTGACCTGCTCAGTTCTATTTCATCGCCAATTTTGCAGAACTATGAAATTATAAGTTGTGTCCGTGACCAACCACCATTCCCAAAAACACCCCCAAGGGTTAGGCCTACCCAACCCCCGCCCCAGCCCGCTCTTAGGATTCCCGGCCACCCGGGAACCAGGCTCCCAGGATTCCAAACGGCGGGCTCAACAGGGGTGGCATTTCGGTACCGGAATTTCAGGCACACACCGGCGCTACCCAAGGCCTTATACAACAGATAATCGGACCACTGGTCTCAACGGGTGAGGCCGGAGAAGCTCGCAAGCACGGACACAACTAATTGGATGGCAAATAAAAGAAGACTGCTGCATACTTACTTAGTGATTGCTATGTCGGATGACAAAGAGGATGCGAAATGGCCAAAGCCGTTGCGACTACAGCCAAAGTCGTTGCAACTGACTGCCAGTTGCGGCTGACGGTGATGTGAAAAACAAGAATTAATCGGAGCGTACGAGAATTTTCCGGACTGGCCAAGTTAGGTATGAGCCGACAGCGATCATATACATCAAAGTTGATTTGATAGGGTGGCAACACTCCCACCTATGATCCGCGAAGCGTCTCAGCGCCCCTGTGATTACGACTACCGTCGGAGCTTCGCCGCCCCCCCCGTGCGCGGAGCACCGCTAGATGTGTTAGCTGCCGACCGCGGTTCGAGCGTTGACAACCATGGGATCTATATATCGAGGAACGTATGACGATCAGCGATCCAATATTTGCGAAGTTCGCTGTGCATGACGCAGCAATCACGCAGTGGTTCGATGGACACGATTGGCCCGTGACAGAGCGCGACTTTGCCTTTGACTTTCGTGTTTTGGCATGGAGGCACGACAAGCTGACAATTACTCGAACGATCCGAATCACGCGAGCGATACTGGAAGACTACGATCCGGAGCACCTTATGACGCTATTCGAGACCACTGGCGTCGCGGGTGCGATCGCGGCGTATCCGGGGAAGTATGTCATCCTTCATCACAAGGCAAATGGCGGCGTAGGACTCGACATTCTCGATGCGCCACCAACGCAATCGCGGTAGTTTCGTTGATTATGCTGTTAAGCTAACGCTGAAGTGGTCAGGCGATCGTCGAACGATCGCCTTCCTATTTATGGCAATACGCTCTATAGCAAGCAAGGCTTGGGCGCCGCACCTTCCGGTAACAATATGAATATGGTGGAGGCATGCGCCCTATTACAGCTAGAGTCGACTGCAAGTCTTGATGAGATTCGTTCACGCTTCAGAACTCTCGCTAGTCGATTCCATCCTGACCGTTTTTTCACGCCGGGGGAGCGTGCCGTAGCAACACGCAGGTTTCAAGACATCGCCGAAGCATATGCCGTCCTACGCGAGTTCCATCGGGAGGTAGCTAAAACTGTACCGACCAGCCCGGTGGCAGACATATCGAAGAGCGGCGCGTATGCAGCCGCTAACGAGGGCGATAGGATTTCGTCGTGGGACCTATTGGAGCCTCTCAGGCGGATTTGGGTCTTCGATCTCGTGCTCGAAGTCCTCATCCAGCCGAGTGCACTTACGGGCGCACTTATCGCCTTGCCGTTCTTGTTATTTGGGAGCTTCTGGCAAGCACGTCCTCTTACTGCACCACTAGCTCTGCTCCAACTGGGCCTTACCACTGCGCCAGTTTAGCGTTGCAGTTTATGAACGTGGGGGCACCTCCCTGTTGATCCTGAGTCTATTCGGTGACAAAGATCTACCAGAAAATACCCCGGTAGTGACGGTCGCATCGTCTTTGACCGAGCGCGGGTCAGTCGCATCGCCTTTGGCCGGCGGCGACCCAAATTCGCAACCACTTTGACGCTTTTCGCCGATATTAGCTACTCTAGTCGCAACGACTTTGTCATTCGACATGCTAGGTCCGATCGATAGTGACCGAACCGTCATATTCTTGAGTTGGCCAGAGCGCTGCGGGTCATATTCACGGGGTTGAGTAATGTGCGAATCGACCTCTACCGCCGCGTGAGTGCCATGCCACAGAGCTTTGCGCATGGCATCCTCGACACCCCACGCTTGGACCACGATGCAGGGCGATCAGCGCCGGGAGACCGGAGCCTAGATCAGCGGACACGTCGTTCGGTAATGACACCGCAGCAGATCCTTCCCCAAGCTGAAGGTACGCGGTAAGTACCAAGGCGGCGGCCGCCGTCGAGAGGAACGGGAGCGATGCCCGGACGGGCTCCCGGTCCACACCCAGGGCGATTTCGCCCTGGGCACAAGGCCCGCGGAACTCCGTGGCCGGCCGCGGGAGGCGGCAGAGCGTGCAGTCCTCGCGCCCTGGGATGTGTCGCCCCATACCGAAGCCCCAGCCGCTCGTCGTCGTACCGTGGAGGACTACAGGAGGGAGTTGGAACGGCACCTCAGCCCACGCACCGTCTTCATTTATGAGGCTGATCCAAGCGTCGAAAGGCCGCTCTGCCAGCGCCGCTGCGTGCTCCCGCCATGGTCCCGTCAGACTTTCGACTTTGACACCTCGGCCGGTGAGGTACGCAGCAACTGCTCCCGTCTTCTTCGGTTCGTCGAGCGCGTGCATGACCGTAAATAGCGGCGTTCGGTTCAAGTTCGTGATCTCGATGGCGTCTCGGTCGAGCAGCGTGAGCGCACCGCTGAGCGGCATAAAATCAGCGAGGTAGATAAAAGCTGAGCCGATCGCACCAACGCCCGCGAGCAGAGTCTCGCCGAAATCCAAGTGCTCCGGTACAGAGCGATGTCCAACCGTTGACCATGCCATCGGTGAGGTGTCGAGGATACCCGCCCAGGTATCCCAAGCGAATGTAGGCATCCAGTTCGCGTGGACGTGACCAACAGCTCGCTTGAAAAGGTCTGCGGCACCGAGGGCGCCGGCTAAGCCTGCCGCCGCTGCGGTTGCTTCTGCTCCGTTCATGATTCCTAGAAGCCGCCCTTGCGTTCCCGTGCGTCTCCCCAAAGCTGTCCACGATGACGCGTGCACCTGATAGTCTTCACTGCTCAATGCTTGTGGGTGGAGCGTCCATGGGCCGACAAAGAGGCGTAACGGTGCTCGGCCGTCATTGGCGACACTTGTGCCCGTCACAGCTATATTGAACTCGCCGAACGGGTCAGCCGCGCACATCTCGCGAATCAGTCGATCGCTGAGGCACGCCGCACCGTCCCGACGGAGAATGGGCGCAAGAGGCGCGTCGGCTGCGAGCACAATACGCACCCGACGCGCCCAACGGGCGGTGAGATTTGCTACGGTGAGTGCCATACGCTGCACGGTGAGATTAGCCGCGGCGCCGGGATCGACGTGGATTTCAACGGCACGGTACGCGTGTGTCGCGAGGTCACCAACATTACGCGTGGTGCGGTCATCGCGCTCCCGGTAGAACGACTCCGCCGTCCGCCAGCGATCAGCAACACGAAGTCGGTCGGCCGGCGTGAGCGGCGATGTTATCGCCTGTTCAGAGTGCACGTGCACGGGACATCTCAGTAGTGAATCGATCACGCCGGAAGTCAACGATGCCAGGAACGACTCTCACGTGTTGTTGCACTTGGTCGCGTGGGATAAGCTGATACCGGCCCGCTAGATGACGATGCACACCGCAGCGTGAGAGGTCGATCCCGTTCCGGCTGAAGAACGGCACAACGACTGAGAGTGCACCGGGAAACTGCGCGTACGTCTCGCGGTCATCGACAGGCGAGTGGCGTACATTCGCGCGTGGGTGCGAGTGAGCTTGTCCGAGGAGAACGAGCGGGGTTCCCACAACCGCCCCAAGTGCTTCAGCGTTCGCGGCAGCTGAAGTCACGATGTCTCCACGAGATGAGTCGGCATTTGGGACGACGAGCGACGCCACGATGGCCCGCGGCCCGAGCTCGAGTCCGAACCAGTAAACAATGCCTTCGGAGGGTAACTCCTCTGCGAAGCTAGCGAGAAGCATCCCTGTGGCACCGAGTAAGGTTGCAGGGATGTAGATGATGGGGACCTTGTCACTCATCCCAGTCTCCCTGCAGACTGCGAAATCTTACTATGAAGGTCGCTTAGAATCATAGCCAGACTGTCGATTGCAACCCCGTTGCCGGTAGGTAATTGCCAGTCAACCAGCCGCCAGTCTCCGTGAGGCCCGCCGCGCTCTGTGTATGCTTTGCGATTATAGCGCGCGCATACGCATGGCATTCCATGGAACCCTGCTGGATAAAGAGCGGGCGTACCTCGCAGGGTGCGGGTCGCATCCACGAATTCAATCGTCGGCGGATACATTGAGTAATCACGACAATCGAATTCTGCCGTGAATCGCTCGCGCTGCATGTTCCAGAACACAACATGAAACTGAAGCGTATTCTCGCTCAATTCACTGGCATCAAGCTCGAGCCCCGCAGCCGCGGCATAAGCTGTCGCAGCGGCGAGTTCGCAGCGCACGGTCTCAAGTGACAGAGAGACGGGAACGCTCACGCGTTCCCACCTTGGACGGAGAGCACCAAGAGTGCGTCGGGCGCAATATGATAGCTCGCGAGCGTCCGTTCGGGCGCAAGCATCTCTCCACCCAGGAACAAAGTGTACTTGCTGTCATTCTCGACGAACTTGAAGACTGTTCGTGCGTCGTCGATCACGACTTGGATCTTTGTGGAGATGGGATAGTCTGGCCGGCGGGGCGCCTCTTCCGGCTCAGTCATGCTCCAGAGCCCGCGTGGGGTCTGGACTTGTAGCTGGACGTGCGGTGGTCCGTGGCGCTCGTCCCCTGCTTCGTCCTGCGACGCGTCTGCGCCGTGTGCCGTTGTGGTCATTTTGTATCTCCAGAGTAACAAACGAAAGAGGTGCAGAGCAGCCACTCTGGCCGCCCTACACCTCCTACGGCCGCACTCAGGCTGATGTGCGTCGATGGGTAGGCCGAATCCCGCGTTTAGCGCATCTGCTAACCGAGTGCTCCCACCCAGTGAGGGCAGCTAACACGAGCGCGACAGCGGTCGCATGTATACGCCGAGATTTTGGTCGCAAACTCACCGTGCGAGAGCGCCTCCAGCTTACCGATCACCTTTGCCGTCTCGTTCGTTAGCGAGTCTTTCCGCGTGCTCCACTTGAAACTGAACATCTCCCCGTCGGCTCCGGAAAAAAAGTGCGGAAGTATGCCTGGGGTACGCCGCTCCAGGAGTACGAAAGACATCCTCTTCTTACTATTGATGCGCTTCGCACTCCAATTAAGAACCCCATCCTTAGCGTCTGCACCGAGTGATTCAGGTCGGAAGCTAAGGGCGACGATGCGCCCATCAGCCTGGAGAAAATGGCCAATCAGATCGAGCCGCACTGCTGGCTCTTCGCCTTCGGCAGTAACGGTGAGTTCGGGATCGAACGATGTAATCGGCACTCCTACAGGTCGGTACAACTTTGCGAAATCAAGCACCATACGAAGCGTCGCATCAAGGTAGATCCCAATGTGGGGATGCTCAGCGAATTCTCCTTCAGGCCACGCATCGGCGACCATCGAACGTACTGCCGCCTCTTCGACGAGCCGTCCTGTCTCATTGGCGCGCGTGACGACCTGCCGAAGGACGCGGCGCGTAACGGAGAAGAAGACCGGGTACAGTGCGCGCGCGGCAATCGGGAAGGATACCCCCAAGAACTCCTCCAGGTAGGTCTGAATTGCGCAGGTTGACGTGTCGAGCGCGGACAGGTTGAGCACAGCCGGTGTGTGTCCACCCCAAATGAGGCCGACGGTGACTTCGGAGGTAGGATTCCCGCTCGCTGTCCATGAGACTACTTCTAACTCGTGCGCGGCGCGCCAACGCGCCAGCAGGCGAACAACCTGCTTCGCGTGGCCGCGTACTCCCTCTCCTGCCTGCTTCGGGAATGACACGACTACAGCGCGCTGGCCGCGAGTAACACCGACGAAGAGGAGCGCGTCCCCTTGCTCGACGTCTTCGTCCGTGGCGGGGCGCCACGAGGGTGGGAGCCAAGGGTACTTCGCTCGCGCCTTTGGTACTGTTTGGCCGGCGACGATGACACAGGGGAACTCTAGGCCTTTTGACGCATGACAAGTCATTACCCTAACGGCGTCCGGTCGCGCGCGCGCGACGATCGGAAGCGGTGTCGTCTCAGCCAACCGTGCGCGAAGATGACTGGCGAAGCCAACTCGGGCAAGCGCAGGCGGCATAGCCGGGTGCGTGACGCGGTAGCTCACGGCAAGCGATAGCGCGCTTACGATCTCCATGAGTGCCATCGCGCGCTCGGCACCATCTGCGGCATCAAGTAGGACGCGAAGGTAGCAGCCGCCATCGAAGAGGAATGTGGCGAGCGTTGCAAACCCGTCGGCGGTAAAGTGCCCTCGCGTGAGACACGCCCGAGCAAACTCAACTTCTGACGCGAGTTCGGCACCGCTATCGGGCGCAGCTATGTCGAACCCACGGTCTTTACGGAACGTTGCCAGCGCGTGATGCACTACAGCGTTTATGGCGCCTACTGGGAACCGCGCCCGGCCAAGCGCAAACGCGACGCGTGGGATCGAAGCAACCGGCGCATCGGTCAGGGTGACGGCTGCGGCGAGGTCCCCCGCCGCCCCGTCAGCGGTCAGCAGACCGCTTGCTTGTGCTCGCACACCGCGCGCAGCTAGGGCTAGAATAATATTCCGCACGTCGATGTTCCGTCTGGCAAGAACGGCAATCTCGCTAGGTGTGACCTGTCCAGTCTCAAGCCAGGCTTGCACTTGATCGGCAACGCCTTCGCGTTCCGCGTAGTCAGACGTCGCTTCAGCGATTACGATGGGCATATCGCCGAGCGGTGTCTGATCGGTAGCCGCCCGCCATCGCTCATAAACCTGACCATCGGCGCGCTCCGGATCTTCCATTAGAGTCGCGAGCTCATTGGCTGCTCGAACTACGGGCGCGGCGGACCGATAATTCTCCTCGAGCTCGAAGACTACAGCGCCCGGGAAATCTGTACTGAACTCACGTACATTTTCCGGCGCTGCACCCAGGAAGCGATAGATCGCCTGGCGCGCGTCACCAACCACCCAAGGCGGGTTGGTTGGCCCGCACAGCTGCCTGAGTAGCCGAGACGTGGCGCGGGTCACATCCTGAAACTCGTCGACTAGCACCCACGGGTACTTGCTTTGGTAAGCAGCAGCGATTTCGGGTTGCTGTTCCAGAACGCGCAGAGGTAACATGATCAAATCGGCGAAGTCGATTTGCTTAGCTGCGTGCTTGGCGGATTCGTACTCGCGATAGAGCCCGGCGAATTGCCCAGACGCCGCATTCGCGTCAGTTTCGTCAGGTGTTGGTGTCCAAGCGCTGACACATTCTTGAAGTGCGTCACAGTCGCGCAGCCGTTGCTTGCAATAATTGATGTGCTCTACAACTGCATCGACGGTCTCCTGGGGATCTCGGAGCGTGAGGATCTGGCCGCACGGCACCCTTCCAAGGATTGACGTGACTAGCTCAGCTTGTGTGTCCTCGTCTAGTATCGTGAAGGCAGTATCGTAGCCAACATGCTGTCCGTGATGATGCAGGAACGTCATTCCAAAGCCATGGAACGTTGCGATTGTCATCTCTTCAGTCACGTCAGCGCCAAACGCTAACGTGACACGCTCGCGCAGTTCCTGTGCAGCTTCGTTGCTGAATGTTAGAACAAGGATCTCGCTTGGTCGGGCGCTGCTTTCCTCAAGCAGGAACTGAATCCGTCTGATGAGCGTCGCGGTCTTTCCAGTGCCTGGACCCGCATCGACAAGGGCAGGCTTCCCGGTGAAGCGCGCCGCCTCAAGCTGACGTGGCGTAAACGCGATCGCGCGCTGTGGCTTCGCTATCGGATCATTCGCCCCCAGTGCGAACTCGTGAAGCGCATGCGCTAGCTGCGCATGCGCTACTTTGACCGGCACGCCAAAGCGCTCAGCAAGCGACGCCGCAGTCGCCGTGTTCTCGGCGCGCCAATCTGCGAACAATTTGGCACTCGGACATATGAGCTCGGTCGCAAACGCGCTGGCTTGTGCCTCTTCCATTGCGCGCGGGCTATAACGGGCGATTGCCCCCGACCCGGAATTTGTATAGGCAGAGCCTAGCACCGGGTCACGAGGGATGTTTGGATCTGTTAGTCGCTTGTGTAGAACGAGATGCCCAAGCTCGTGCGCGAACAGGTCGAGTTTATCGGCGTCCGAGAGCGTACGGTCATACTTGAGGACGCCGGAGCTCGGATTAACCTCCCCCACACTTCCCCCCATCTGAGCACGACTGATGGCAACCGCTTCGATCCCCCAAATCTCAGCGATGTGTTGCACGATACGGCCACAGAGCCCATCTGGATTGGCCCCGAGAATGGTGCGGTATTCGCGGCCTTTGGCGCGCGCGTGCTCGAGTGTGCGCATGAAAGAGGTGAAGAGTCGGAGGTGACGTACAACGATGGGTTACATGCTCAGCTCGCCTATTCTTCGTAGACGATCGACGAATCGTCAAGCTAAGAGAAGCCAGTACCGCTTTTGCTGCGAGTTCATACCGGATCGAGCAACAACCTCGGCGTACGTCACCCGGTGACCTTCGTACGGCCCCTCCCGTGAAGCGGCCTTTTGAAACTGGTGGTCTACCGTCGCCAGTGCTGCTAAACTACGACGCCGATCTAGTCCCCACGCTTTCTCCGCACGATGGGCAAGTTCCGCCCGCGCAGCGTCAGGCAGTAGGTCGGCATTGTCGGAGATATCGACGAGAAATCCCGCTGTCAGTTCCAGCGCGACCGCGAGCGCAGCCGTGGGTTTGCTAGTTGCCTCTTTCAGCAGGCCTAAGAATGGCCGAGGCGCGCCAAGCTCCCGATCGTTCGCGATATTCGCGGGCCAGGCAACAGACTGTGTGGCTGGGGATAGACCAGAGGACAATCCTGCGGAGCCAAGCGTCGGCGTTCGCCCTATTGCATCCAAGCGGCGCGCCTCGGCCACATTCCTGTAACCCTCGCGCTCCAACCATTGCCGCGTACGCTCGTCAGCGGCCTCAAGTTCGGGACACGGATGATCTCTCTCCAACTCCGCTTCTACGAGGTCAGCAAAGAAGTCGTACAGTTCCTCAGCGAACGATGGGTGCTCGGCAGCCAAGCGATCGACAAGCCTGTCGTCATGGCTCGTGTTCCATGCATGCTCTAGTCGTACAACCAGTTGCTGGATGAGGTCGGTCGCGGGGGTGGTGTTCGGCATCTTAGACTCCATAGTTATCATGTCTCAGTGATCTTGCCCGTTTCTCTACGATCCGTTGCGCTGTCGTTCGTCGGGCTTGCACAGCGATCGCTGCTGTCATTCGTCGTCGGCTGAGTCTTGCAGCCAGCTTAGGTCAACTTCACGTTCATTCTGATTGCGGAGCGCTGCCAAGAGTTTTGCCCGCGCAATTCGGCGCCACCTGTAGATCTTGTAACGGTCGACCCCGTATCGCTCAGTTAGAGGTATCTTCCCGCCCTCTTCGATGCCAGCCTGTGATGAGATTGGCGAAGGCGCGGCACTAAAGAGATCCTGGGCAACCTCGCGGATGCGTGTGTCGGTGATCGTGGCGAGCGTGCGCGTGATGAACGCCTCCAGCCACTCCTCATGTCCCGAGTCCACACGACCGTGCCAGGAAGCGTGAAGTGCGCCTGGGTCATCCGCTGGGTCCGACCATAGTCCCGACTCCGGATCTTGGCGCGGATCCGCCCGAGGCGGATCCTGCCGGCCACGGCGGCGACCGTTGAACAAACGATATGCATCCTCCATACGCTGCTTCAGGAAGCTGATCCAATGCTCGCATGCGCCGTCACCGCGCGGCCCAGCGAGTGCCTCCGAGATCACACTGATTGACTGGTCTACCAGGTCCTCAGCGCTGAACCAGTCACGGCTCGAGACTTTTCGCCGCGCCATCTTTCGAAGCGGCCGCAGGTAGCCATAGGTGGCGTCATTTGTAAGCAGACGGCCCAGTGTTGCCTCGGCCGCGCGGCCTGTACCGAGCTGTCTATACGCGCGAACCAGCACTGGCGCAGGCAGGTCGGACGCACTCCCGTGTTTGAGCAGGTCCATATAAGCATCGGACCCGAGCTTTGGAAGGCTCTGGAAGATACGTTCGTTTCTTTCGCTCTCAGCTTCTTGCGCTGATATTGTGGATTCCATATGGCTCCGCGGAAACAGACCGAAGTGATAGCGACGCGCGCACCTCTTTCGTCTTGTAAGTCTACGGCCGGGATGCCGGGGATGTGCACGGTCACCGACACATGGTTGATGCGAATCCCCCTACCGCTCCCGCCCTTCCCGGCCCAAGAAGGCCTCGCGAGCCGCCTCCTTGATCTTCGTTGCCATGACGGAACTGGGGCCGCGTGATCGTACGCCGCAAATCCTCAATCTCGCGCGGCCGGCGCGACGGCTCGCACAGCGCGTCTCCTGTCGGCACGCCAGACCGATGGAGCCCACTCAACGACGTGAAAGACTTTTCACCGCAGCCGCTCCAGTACACGAAACCCTGCCCGCCAGCGTTCGGGTTGAACGGCCGGAGCTGCGAGGCCCCCGCACGCCGGACACTTCCACGTGCCGCCGTGCTCGGCGCGCACCATGTGCAGCACGCCGGCGACGTTCTCAGCCGGTAGCGCGTTCACCAGTTCCCACGTCGTCACGGTTCCTGCGGGAACTTGGGCGGCGCTCCGCAATACAGCGCGCCACCTTTCTCAGTTGAATTATCCAAGTCATGTTTTACAGATTGACCCGGAAGTACTTCGACCGGCGCCCACCATGCGTAGGGCTTGTCTGCGATTGCCCACTCAGCAAAGAGCACATATTGCCCAGGTATCACGTTTGCGAATTGGTAGCGCGCCTCCATTCCTGTGCCGACCGTATCTACTATGGCTGCGGCAAGATTCTCTCTCCTTTGGCGGATCGTCTCTTGACTAAACGAATCGGCCTGTGCTTCACTCGCAGCTTGTTCCTTTGCGTATAGATCCGTTTTTGTGCGTGAATTGGCTTCCATCGCCTTATATCTGGAGACCATTGTAGAGAGGTGGCTCAATTGAAGCTTGATGCTGCCAAGCGCCCGTTGAGGGCAAAGGGTATCACGCCAACGTTCCAAGTCTTTCGTATCGCGCAAGAGATAGACGGTGACGCCTGCCCCCCGCTTAGTGTCGCCGTTCTGCATCACTAGATAGACGCTTCCGGACACTGATCCTGTAGCAGTGTGCTGACCTTCCTGCGCCTGCGCAAGGGTGTTGCACACCGTTAGTGCCAGTACCGCGAGTCCGATCCGCTTCATATGCTCCCTCGATTTGTGTATGGCGATAGGTCGTCTTTCACGGGTGCGTTTTTCATGACGTGTAAAGCATACGTCCAATTTGTTTGCGCGGTTGCCGGCTCCCATTTCCGGCCGCGCATAGTCGAACAGCCGGCCTCCTCGAGTGCGCGCTCAATCGTGAGTTAACTGTCCCGCTCCGCGCGAGTATCAGCCGCACCGGCAGCTCTGGCTCCACGGCGCACATCGGCGCCGGCTTTTGGGGGCGCGATACGAAGGCGCCGCACTGATTGTTGTCGTTTGTATAATCGTGCGCCCTCCACAGACTGAGAAGTAGTTTGACTTGCCGATGTGTCGGGGTGGACTATACCGGTATCTGTTTCTGTCAGATCGTAGAGATAGGCAACCGCCTGCCGAGCCTCACGGACTGCACGGAATACCGCACGGTTATCGTCGCGGAGCGCTTAAAGCCAGTGCGCGATATACTCCGGGTTACAGACGTCATCCAATCGCGCGCGAAACGCGGGACAATCAGCTTCTGCCTTCCCCAAGGGTGTAGCCTTTGCGCCCTGTCTCGAGAGCCACGCGGGATCCAGTCGCTTTCATAGATGCAATGATTTGAAACACATATCAAGCCCATTCGCCTTCAAGGACATGCGCCTGCGCATGACGACGGCACTGCGGTTATGCCGTCGCCCATTACAGGTAAATTATGCCGCAAGCAGCGCATCGAATAGTGACATCTGCGCCACTTTCCGACCTTTCCAATCATCCCCACCCATGGCTGCGGGCTCCGCGACTACTGCATCCGTGGCCTCGTCAACTTCGGATGGGAGAGCCGGAGCGTGTGGCGCGGGACGGATCATCACCCCCGACACTTTCTCCATTTCGGCTACTTCCTCGTCGCTCGGGATTGTGAGGGTCGGAAACGGCGTACCACGCTCGATGGTGCCGGTCAAAACTTGGCGCATCAACGCGGATACCAAATCAACGTCGCCTTCCTCCGACGTCGCCGCCAAGCCTTCCGCCGTGTTGCCGTTGAACCGCGCGGCTGCTGCAAGCCCGCGCGCGATGGTTGGCAACGCATCGTGGGAGAGCGTTCCGCGATACGTCCAGAACGAAACCTCAACCGGCTCCGTCTGGCCCAACCTCCACGAACGGCGCGACGACTGCTGCAAGGTGAAAATGCTACGCTCTGTCCCAAAATTCACAATCGATGGGAACGCGTAGAGGTCAAGTCCAGTTTCAACCAACGGCGCCGACGTAAACAGTACGTCGATGGTTGGTTCAATCGCCGCAAGCCACGCTTCGCGGCCCTCGGCGGCGACGTTCGGACGCAACACGCCTACGCGTAGGCCGGCTTGTGTGAGTAGGTGAATCAGGCGACCACTCGCGTCACGGCGTACCATCTGACCGAGATAAACCAACACTTTGCGTCCACGCGCGCGCTCTGCGCGGCAATATCGCACGAGCAATTGATCCAACGGCCAACCGCCCGCTGGCATTGTGCGCCCTTCCATCGAAAAGATTACCGCATTGTCACGGCGACGATGGATGATTTCTTCCGCACCTTCCATCCGATACGGAAAACCAAGTGCGAGCTGAATTCCACTGCTCAACGCTGTTGGATCGCCCTTCCTTGCCTCCTTGCGTCCCTGTTCGAGAAACGTAGCAATCGACTGGAACGCAACCTTAATTTCCTCGTCCTCCGGTAGATCGACGTGGACGCTGTATTCGTTGTAAGGTGGGAGCGCTTCACCCAAATCCGCTAACTCCAAGAAAAGGCAGTTTGGGAGAATGAGAGCCATCAAGTCGGGCTGGCATCCGGCGATTTCCTTACTCCTTACGCCATCCTCGCGACGTGAGTAACCAAGTGAGCTGGTCGAGCCTGTTGCGCTAGCGGAACGGTATTCAACCTGTTCAATGAGGCCGTATGCGCGCACGAATGACGCCTCGTCGCCGTACTTGAAACCGCGCTCAACAAAGGTCGGAAGCGTTCGGAGCGACACACCGAAAATCGCACTCGCCTTTCCGTTGAACCATGACCCGGATCCCATGATTCGCTTTTTTGCACCGGCGCAAAGGTCCATAAGCGCGTAACCACGGTCAGTATCCGATGCGGTAAGCTTGTGTACCTCGTCACCAATGACCGAGTAACGACCTGCGTAGTGCGAAGAGATATACTGGGCGAGCGCCGCGCGACCTCCGCCGTAGGCAAGGCCCCCGTTGAACCGCGACTCTCCCGGCTTTGGAAGCGCATGGCGCCCGTTTCGGCCGCCCTTAAACGGGACCACCTGCCAAAGCGGTTCGCCGCACGCTTCGTTCTCACACCGATTTCTACGGTTTCCGAAATCTGGCACTCGCTGGCCGTCGCGATCGCTCCAAGTGTACGGGGCGCCCATCATATCCTCGGCGTCGCCTTCCTCGTCACGGATAATTTCGTGTTGGATGGTACCGCACTTGGGACATGCACAGACACGAACGTTGGTGGACTCGCAAACGATCTTGCCGTTGTCGGCGACACGCGAAACCTCGCCGCGAACGGTCCGACAATTCGCCGCATGCGTCCATTCGTTACCCATCTTCGACCGCTCGAACGATAGTACCGCCACACCGGGCCTGTTCATGTTGAACACCGCATCAACGTCCGACGGCTTCTTACATACAATCGCGCGTGCTCCGAAATCGGAGAGCATCACGTCAATGTGACGCGCCCATTTCCGTGTAAGGTGCGCCGGGCAAAGTACGACAGCCTTTGGCGAATTCGATCCACGAATGTCCATCCGCTTGCCTTCCGATGCGGCCCACGCGATTGGAAGTAGCAGCGTCTTTCCTGTTCCCATGCGCGCGTTAAACCAGATGGTCTTTTCACCGTCGCGCAATGAGCGCGCTCCTGCACGAACAACCTCGGCCTGCTTCGCCAACAGGCCGCCCGTATCGCGCCCGGCGAGTTTCCCTGGTGCTTTTACACGTGCAAGCACGGCATCAATCACAGGGTCAGCGAAGTCGGGGGAATCTGGATTGTAGCGAGCCGGGTAGCGCTTCTGAACTACGCTGGTGAGTGCATCAGCCTGATCGAGCAGAAACGCCTGGTAGCGCTCTTTGTCGGTATCCGGGGACAGCTCGGTGATCGCACCGTTCACGGCGTCGACCAGAACGATCACTGTAGCGAAGTTCTCACGAGTGAACACCTTCTCGGTTTCTTCCTTCTCACCCACAATTTCAGACCTACGGGTGAGGTATTTCCGCGAGTAACCGCGCACAACGTAGTCCCGGCCTTCCCACGTGACCTCCGCACCGTCCAGAAATCCGGCGGCGAGTAACATGCTCGCATGGCCGCGCTTGAGAGGCATCAACGGGCGAAACTCGGCTTGCGCCCTACCCTGTTCAGACGTGCGGCCACGTGTGAGCATCCGGAACGTCGGCGTAGCTGTTGCGCCCTTCGCAACCGCATCGGTGAGCAGCGCCATTGGATTGGACGCCGGATTGATTAGCGATACGGGCGCACGGCTTCCCGGAACCTCGATCACTGCGCGGGAGCAGACATACTCGACCGTGAATTCATCAAGCGCGTGTGGAACAGGCTTGGAATACCCATGGCGGACAGGCGCTTGGGGAGTGAGTCCAAGCCGCTGCATCAAGACGTACACATTCTCGCCGGTCGTGCCTTTCGCACGTTTCACGGCAAGGACCACCACCTGCTTGAAAGAGTCGTAGAGATCACCAGGGAAACGAGCAACCGAAACCACGTCGCAAGTCGCGCACAGCCGAGTCATGAACGTGTAATCGCGTACAGTGTCGATCGGGAGGACGCCGAATAGCAGGCCATGCGTTGCCAGATCCCGTAGCGCGTGAGGAAGCGCCAGGGTTTCGAGACGCCCACGATTGCCTACTGCATCCGAGTATGGAGGGTTGAAGAACACCGCCGAGAATCGGTCGCCCTGCGTGCGCGTCACAGTCTCGTATGGGCCAACCGTGCATTCGGCCAACACGGCTCGAGCTGACCCTGCGCGTTCTGCATCGAGCTCGTTCCCGTAGGCTGTCATGCCAGTGAGCCGAGCGAGCAACGCCACGGCTGCGCCGGTTCCAGCGCACGGATCATAGATCGTCGCGCCCTTCGGGGCATGGATCATATTCGCCGCCGTCTCGATGATCGAAAGAGGCGTCGGGTAGTACTGCGCTTTTGCGTCTGCTCCAAGTCGGGCCATGGTGAAAACTCCAAATGAGATTGAGGCGTTATCAGATGGAGAGTGGTGCGCTCACGCGACGACACATGGGGCACGAAAGCAAAACGCGCCGGAGCGTCCAGTGGACACCCCGACGCGATGATTCGCGCTTACGTGTTGCGATTGTCTATGCGGCGATCTGTTCCTTTGCTACCCGCCCTGCCTCTCGCCGCTTCGCGCGATGGGCCGCTGACACTGCATCACGGTACACGTCTTCCCATGCGGTCGGAATGAGGTTGAGCTTCATCCCCGACAGCGTACCGCTGCTTGTGAATGGCACAATCAGTCCAGCCGCTGTGCCTCGCTTCACAAGATCGGGGAGCCATTCTCGGCGGAATGGAAGTCGGAACACACTCGCAAGGGCATCCGCCAAGCCTCCCGGCACACCATCAATCTCGGGAGAGTGCGGCAACGTAACGAAATGCAGCTCCTTCCTGTCCTCGTCGTCGCCACGAGCGGTTCCCAACTCGCTTCCATCGTCACGTTCACGCTCGGCGCGGGCCTTCCGGTCGTCGTAGGTGGCCGACAGACGCTTCTTACGCTTCTTCGTTTGCTGTGCCTGTTCATGCGGCATGGTGATAACCGCATCGGCCGAGAGAAGCACGAGACTCACTACACCGCCCGTTAGCGGTACGGTCAGCATCCGGAATGGTCGATCAACCAACTTGATCCGCTCGGTATCCTTCTCGACAATCTTCTCGGATCCATCAACGCGCTTCCCGATGACGAGGGCCGCGGCAATTGCCTTAACTGACACCTCGGCTCCCACAACCTCAAGGGCGATGTAGCGACCATCGTCGCTCATGACTTCGCCAGACACGATCGCGGTGAGTCCGTCGTAGCTGATGTACTCAACCGGCTTCGTTGGGTCTGATTGGTGAGTAACGGGTATTGTAGGTTGGGACGTTGCAACTGTACGCATGGGAACCTCACTGGATGATTTCAGGTGATACTTCACGTACCACCTGATGCACCCGCGGTAGCTCCCCAACCTGCCAACTGAACCGTCGCTAACCACTTAATGCCCTGCCTACTTCGTACAGTCCTGCCACTCGCATTCGTTTAGCACCAGGAACAGGGCATCATCAACCTCTCGATACAGAGTGACGTATGGAGAGGCCCTGAGAAAAGGTTCGAGTAGCTGAAACCATGCGTAATCTGCCCGGCGGCGTTTCGATACGATCGCTCCCAACGCGATCACAGATCATCAGCGGGCCGATCGACGAGCCGGCGCCGGGGTAAGTGTTGCCTGTGCCGAGACAAGAAGCTTGTTGATCCCCGCCTCCAATCGCTCACTCCCGATCCGATCGCCATCGAGTACCAGGACCAGGTGGTTGTAGGTCACGCCCAGTTCTTCAGCGGCACCGTACATCGACTTACCGAGAACCGTAACGGAGGCTTTGAAGAGTAGGCGGCGCGGTGACATACAGGGAATATGCACCCACGCCGTAGCATCACAAGAATCCTCTCGGCCGACCGAGATCGCTACACACTGTAGCTCGCGGTCGTAGGGTGATTCTCGGTGTGATCGGAAGCCCGGAGCGCCTGCTGTTCGGACGGGGGCTGCAGATCACCTGACTCCGCCGCTGCAATCAAGTTTTCAGGCGGATGCTGTAACTCGCCCGCATCCGCAACCCGCTGTGTGGAACGTGCTGCTGCGGCAATCGCCGATCCTTGCAAGACATTGTCCCACATCTGCTGGGTTGTTGGGACTTTCAACAGTGGGTGCACGGCTGCAACTGCGACAACAAACGCGGCGCCGGCTTGAGCAAGCACCTCGCCGCCTTCTACGCTCTGTAAACGCGTTGCGGCCGCGAGAGTGTCAGATGACAACCGGGCCACCGCGTCACGATAGGCTGGCGTGAATGATGTAACGGAACCTTCAATGTTCTCACGGGCAAGTGAGAGAAGTACAATTTCTGCCTGCAGGGACTTTCCGGAAAGATGGTCGCCCTTGAGAAGTTCCCTTTGGACGCGTATCGCCGCTTCGATTGTCAACGCGTGCCCCTCCGCATCAAGGGGTGCGACATCGGAATGCACTGCGCGCTCGAGAACGGTGAGATCGGACGTCGCCGTAAGGGCATTCCGTCTCGCAAGGTCAAAAGCCGCACGGCTGTATGCCTGGCTTGCAGTACCACTCCCGGTCGTCTGCCACGCCGTCCGATGGCGGAGGGCCCCGAGCAACATTCCCTCCAATGCTTGCGGGAGCGATCGATCCGATCCTTGACCCTCGCTGTACTCAGCGACGGCTTTCGTCACCGAGCTTACGGACTCCCGGACTCGTAATGCACTCACGATAACCGCACCAGCAGCGACAGGCGCATCTGGCTCAATTGCGAGCTGAGTGACCGCATCCCGGGCGAGTGAGGAGACATCATGCATATCGAGTGCTGCGCCCGCGTCGATCGCTACGCTCACAGCAACTCGGCACCGAGCGGATGAACCGTACCAGAGACACGCGTGCCGGAGCACGCCGTCGCGTTGAACGGCAGCTTGAAGTGCTTCCGCTCCGAGAGTCATCACCAGAGCGCGCACGCCGGCGGAATTCGCTGGCACTTCGTTGATCCCTGGATCCCGCTCTACTTCGCGCGCGATCCCATCTTGATAAATGCTTCTCGCGACGAGCACCACATGGGATGATCGGACTGGATCATGAAGAACATCAGGAGCAGCAAGTGCGTCTGTCTCGCCAGGCGAAAGCAACCTCGATCTGACTGCATCGATTACATCCTCAGTCTGGATTCCGTCGAGCGCGTGAATTCCATTCGTCGGAATGGACCGAACCGCGCGCGCGGCGCCGAGTATCCCATCCGCCGCGTCGTAGACGCGTGGCAACGGGCGCGCTCGGCTGATCGCCAATTCGTGTCCGGTCAACACTTTGGTTCAGATGGTAAAGGTTCTGCGCGTCGAATCACTGGAGAGCCGCAAGGGTCTGGATTGGGTGGGATGCCGCTTATACCAGATACAGCCCGGCTCACTCACTACTTACGTCACCCACGCCTTCCCTACCCCTCCGGCCATTCCGTGCGACTCCCGGTCGGATTCCCCCTAATCGGCGTTTCTCACAGTGTCGAACACTGCATTACCGGGCCCGATGCCGGGACGCATCCCAGTAAACCCCAGTATTGCAGCGTGCCAGTTGTTGAGCGCGGCGGCCGTGCTGACAGTATGGTGCAGCGCCTTGGATCTATCCCCGGCTAGGTGCGACGAGGCTGCCTTCTGTGCGAGGTAGCCAACGAGCCAAAACCAGTCGAATGGGGTTTTCCCTTCGTCGTGTTCCGACCCCCATCGCTCACGCTGATGCAACGTCTCGAGTACAACCCCCTTTGCGAAGTCCGTCACCTCCGGAGTATTGAGCAACAGTGTAAGGCGAAGGTTCTCGGCCTCGACCTCAGCCAACCGAGCATGAAGTCGATCTATCTCGGTTGGAGATGCTGCGGCCACGGCAGCAGGGATCTCCTCACGATCGAGGTCGGTCACGGCGCTAGTATTCTTTGATTCAGTCATTTACCTAATCTCCCGCAAGGACCTTACGTTATGCTGCTCGCTTCTTCGCGACTCGTGTTTGATCCTGCCGCGTAACCTTTGCAAGGAACTCAAGCGCGGCTGCGGCATCACGAGCCTTGCAGCGGCTGCATTTCTTCTTCCTACCCGTGACAACAACCTCACATCCGTCTGTGACGCATGTGCGCAATCCAAATTCCTTTTCGAGTTCATAGACATCCGGTTCGTACTTGCGCGTCGGGGGCACAACCAACCCAGCAACGGAGCGCCCTAGCTTTGCTCGACGTGTCCGTTCGCCAGGTGTCGCACAGTCGTCACACCACTTCGGCGGGGCACCTGCACGGCCTCCTGGTAGCGGCGTCCAACTGAGCCACCGGTCACACCCTGCACACTTGGGAACAGTCCGGTTCGGATGAGTCCGGTAGTACGAATGCATCGCCTGTCGGCGTTTCTTCCGGATTCGGGGCTTCTTGGAGTTATTCTTCCGATGCCACTCAAGTGTGTGCTCATGGGCTGCATTGCCCTTCATCCCAGCGTCCCGCTTCTGCTTCTTAATTAGATCCGGTTGAGCTTGTCTGAGCGCTCGGTGATAGGTCGCTTTGGCAGCCCGTTTCTCAGGATGGCCCTGATAGTACTTCCTGCTCTGCACAAGCCTCTCCTCGCGGTGCAAGTCCTCAAAGACTCGCCCTTGTTCACGCCGAGCTAGAGCTTTGCAATTTTCACATCGTGTGGCGTAGCCACGTCGTCCAGATACCGGCCTTGGACAATCGCGACAGATGCCTCTATTTCGCCGCTCACATGCTGGGCAAACCGTCACAGCGTTGCCGTGCCCATCGGTGGTGGTTTCCAACCACGCATCGCACTTACCTGGTCCTTGGCGCCGCTCGCACCGAGTCGACGAGCCAACGGAGAGACGCGGAACGCGTGGGGAACTCGAAGGCTTCTCTTTCATGCGGCCGCCAACTGGCCGCCATGCCATACATAGTTCTCTACAACTGGTGCAAGCCTGACATGTGCAGAAGCGAGCGAGGTCATATCCCTTTCGACAATGAACCACGGACGATCCAGGCGCTCAGCTTCTTCCGCCGTAGTGCCGCTACCACCGAAGATGTCGGCTACAAGATGATCCGGACTGTCGGTGAGATAGCGAATGAAGAAATTAGGGATCGCATTCGGAAACCGGGCCGGATGTCGCAGAATGCCAAGCTTCTTACAGCCAACGTGATATGCGTCGTTCGAGGAGGTATTCGACACCCGCAACACGTTTGTAGGGATTGCACCGTCATTGTTCGCTGAGAATGCTCCGGCACCCATGGAGTACCCGCTTGGTCTGACCGCTGCTTTCTGGCCTCCTCTCGCGATCAGTCGCTTCATGTCGTCAGAGTACGGCACAAGCACATTCCGGTTGTTGGCTCGCGTACGGCCTTCCGAATCGACCGCGAAGTGCAGCAACCATTCGGTTGACGACTTCACTACGCAACGCCGACGATTGCACCATTCTGTAGGAGCGGGGAGAACAGCACTACCCTTATCCCACACAAAGCGACCGCTTAACTGCAGACCGAGTTCGTCTTCAAGGCGCACGATCATGCGATCCACGTAAGTACTCAGGACTGGTTTTCCGCGACGGTAACAATCCGCGACATTCAAGACAATGCTTCCCTGCTTATCGATCTTCGGCATGTACCGCTCGATCATCCTCACCAACCACTCGGTGTGCTCGCGCTCTGGCAAGTTAGAATAGGTTTTCTGGGTGAGCAGCGGATAAGGCGGGCTGGTGAGTAGGAGCGCGACTGATCCGTCATCCAACAACGCAGCAGCATCCTCGGCATATCCCCACAACCCGATTCCGTGTTCGCCTGTGATCAGCGTGATGACAACACCACGGGTTGCGGTACGTAGTCCGTTCTCTCCCTTGGGAGTAAGTGTCCACAAATTGCGCGATGGGGATTCGACGAGTTTCAACGCGCGCGCTTTGAGTAATGCGAATCGGACATGACGATCAAACGAGTTGACTGTACGCCGTCCACCGTCGATCGTTACTCGGGCATTCCGTACTTCGGGCGATACATCCGACCTTCTTGCAAGCTCATCAGCCAATGCCTTCGGGCCTCGCGGCTTCTCAGCCAGGACGTCCAACAAGCTGAGTGTGAGCTGGCCCTGTGTCGGCATAGCTTTCGCCGTACGAGCATCTGGTGCTGTCATTGGTAGGATCTCGTGAAGATGTGTGAGTCCTATCTCATGCACCCGCGACGCTTCATAACTACCTGGGACTCCCTAAATTGAGCGGGAATCCCAACTCGGCATTCTCCTCTGCCTCTGGATCTTCAAGCAAAGGCAACATCCCTGCCTCGGTGGCGCCATCGTCCTGATCGTGGACCTGGTCTGTCACACGTTGTGAAGTATGCACCAATCGATCAGCACTGGAACGCGATCGCGGTTTTCTCTCTGCGCGTTCGCGAGCGGCCTGGTCAGTCAGCTTCAAAAAGCTCGTTGCAACGTGGTTGAATTCCATCAGTGAACTTGCGGATAGCTGACGCGCCCAGCCGTTCGAAGCAGCACCGTGACTATTCGCGCGCAGACCAATGGCAGTATCCCTCAAAGTTGCGATTGCCTCAGCGTGATGAGGAGGCACGCCGCCGCTCGAATATCCGAGCGAATGCATCACAAGCTCCGCGACTGTAAGACATTTCACGGCGCGTTCAGCGTGTCGCAACGTCGTCGCACCGCGGTTCGACCGGGCGTAGGATACGATCGCTGTCCGGCCAAGCGCGTCCAGAACAGCACCTGCCTCCACTGGATCTTGACCCGAAAGTGCCCACACCATGCTGATCGTATGCGGACTACCCGTAACCTCGAGGATCCGCGCACGCTGCTGCCGGCCAGCCGCCGAATCTCGACCACCATCCCCGTACGGCTGACACAATGGATTCGTGAGGGACTCAAAAAGGACAGCTTCACCACGCGCCGCACGCGCACTCTCCTCCGGTGTTTCAGACCCGTGCGCACGGTTGGTCGCCTCCGCGATCTCGTCGAAGAGGGCGCGCGAACGAATTCCCCGAGCGAGGTCGATCGTGCTCGGTCCATTCAGATTTTGGTCCTCTGCACCATGATCTAGTATCGCGTCAGTCGCCTGCTTGACGATGTCACTGGCGAGCGGTGGGTTGTATCGCGACGCGGCACGACCGTTCACCGCCCTTACTGCAGCAACGGCTGTCGTTCGGGAACCCCAACGGATAAACGGGAGTGCGCCCTCCGCATTCCCGCGCGCAACGATGTCTGCTACTAACGATTCACCGAGCATGTCCTCGGCAACCTTCACCTGGACTCGCTCACGATTCACATCATCTGTTCCAGACAACGATTCGACGCCACGACGCGGCCGCACGTTCTCCATGATGACATGAAGCAGATCGGCGCAACCAATTGGACCAATCGCATCAGCACGCGCATTCAAGCGGGCGGTCGTTACACGGCCCTCCCGAAGCATCGACGCAAGAGCATCTGGCCCGAATCGAGGAAACGTGTAGCGATCGAAGACAGAAAGAGTGGCGAGCAATCGCGGTGGCTGCATCGGGGGCCTCTATGGTGGTATGAACGCCTGAAGTCAGTCCACCAGTTGTGTGGCGGATCAGGCGGTACACAAGACAGCCCGGGGTGACCTTGCCTTACACCTGGAACGTTGGCTGCAGGTCCTCCTGGCCGCTCGTGTGGCTATCGAAGTGGAAACAAGTTGAGCATGACGATCCGCTGGTGTTCACCCTTCCCGGTCGGAGTATTCGCCTCGGCTAGGGTGACCAATGAGCGAGTGTGAGATCCAGTCCACATCGCCTGCCTCAGACCTGAATTCACCACTTGGCTCGGCGCACCAAACTGTACGATGAGTGTCCTGAGAATCCTCGGATAAGCTCGTCGCACATCTACACCCTCGTTGGGGTTGTCGTGCACAATCACGCCAACCCGCGAAAGCCGATGGTTTGAAAACGCGAACCTGAAAGTCGCGGGTACAACGCCAATCTGATGCATGTAGGTCTCCGCTAGCTCAGAGGTGCCATCGCTGATATCGCGGTCATGCGTATACAGAACCGGTGCGCCCTGTCGTTTGTAGCCTGCAAGTGCGAGTGCTCGATTGACGGTACCCGTATCACTCCCCCATACGAGAGATTCGATGCCGACCGCGCCGACCAGGCGTTCCGGAACTTTGGCGACGACATTGCTTACCGCCGGTCGCCGGGACGTTGGATGCGATGGGAGTTGTGCCTGACCTGATATCGGTATCACTATCGAGGCAGCCGCTGCCATAAATACAAAATTCCGACTTTGGGAATAGAGCACCCTCAACTTCTCCCTGAAATTCGGGCGATCTCCGTCCGGGTCAGAATCCGGACCCGCGACGGAAGCCGCATGAAAGCATCACGCTTCGATTCTGCCTGCTCACTCGGTACAACGACGGCATAGCTGCGATCGGGCGGTGTCGCTGCCCAATTCAGAGCCGGATTCAGTCGAGCGATCTCGTCAAGCGAGATCCCCCACACGTCGGCCAACGCTGTGAGCCGGGACGCCGGCGGTAGCATCACCCTGACAAGGCTTTCTGATAGTGGTTCAACAGGGATCACTACCCCGTACTTCGCCGGGTTTGCGCCAACGCGCGCGACACCAAGCAATTGCGGCACGTAGTCACGCGTCTCTCGCGGTAACTCTGACTGAGCCGCCCAGAAGGCATGCACACTTCCCTTCCCACCACTTGCCCGTACGGCGCGCGCTACGCGCCCATCGCCGCCGTTGTATGCGGCGAGGGCCAAGTACCAGTCACCGAAGTTCCTGTGAAGGTCGCGGAGGTATCGCACAGCAGCATCAGTCGCGCGATAAGGATCGCGGCGCTCGTCAACCCAGGTGTCCACACGCAAGCCGTAGCCGCGCGCCGTGGACGGCATGAACTGCCAGAGTCCAACAGCGCCAGCGCTCGACTTCGCGCCCGGGCTAAACCGACTCTCAACGACTGGAAGGTAGATGAGCGCGCCGGGTAATCCGGCGTTCCGCAATTTGGTGGCGATCATCTCACCGTAAGGCTGGCCGCGCGAGATGGCGCGAACGAATGAAGCCTTGTAAACTGTGCTGTATGCAGTGGCCCACCGTGCGACCTGTGCCTCTGCAACGTCCGGAAGGCGTGACGGGCGCGGTGAGGCTAAACCATCACGACGCGGCGCAGACTTATGAACAGGCATGTCTCCGGCGAGAACCCGAACCCTTGGTGCCGCCGGTGGTGCCCCTGCCATCGGTACGGTCGAAGATACAGCCGAAGGCGGTGACGCAACGCTACCGTTAAATGATACGGCCCAAACCATACCGGCTTGCGCGCTTGCGGTAATCGGCGCGACGGTGAAGCCCAACGCAAGGCTGCATGCGATGACTTCGACGCTTGGCGATACGAGATGCTTCACTAATCGCGGGATAGCACGCGCCGAGCTCGTCGTGCTGCTGAGGGTTGATTTCCCCAACATCACGCGCCGCCGGTGCATGCTGATCCCACGCCATGGGCGAGAGGCAGTCATGCCATTTTGGTCAGAGTAAGTTGTCAGTCCTACGAATTCTTGTCCTGCTGATCCTGCTACTTCGTTGTCGTACTTTCTGAAACTAGCCGCAAACGACCGGGCGGCGCTAGGCCCCCATGTCCACGGCCACCAAATAGCGCATCGCGAACATCGCGAGTCGTAGGCACACGGATGCCGAACGAAAGCAACAGAAACGCCTGATCCGCTAATATCTGATCGTCCAACGCGAAATCATCATTGGAGTCTGCAGCAGCCGCTTCGCATCCGTCAACTCCACTCGCACAACGCAGCAAGATAAAATACCGACGGACTACGGACTCGAAACGTGTCTTATCAACAGGCTGGACGCAAAGCTGCCGGACTGCTGCCAGCGCCGAACGCGGAGATAAAATTTCGCTAACCATTGCCGACGGTCCGGCGATCGGTGGTTGTGTAGAAACGGTTCCCACGAATAGCAACTCCTGTATTCTGGCACGAAGTGCAACATGCTCTGAGGAGGATACACCCGCCTATCCACCAAACGCATTTCGGAGCACACTGAGATCGTCCCATTGGTCTAAGGATCGACCTCGGCACCCGGATTACACACCAGATAAATCAGGTTCTCCAACGGGTTTCAGGTAATCGGGATCCTCAAGCAACACCCGGAAGTCATGGCCACGTAACAACTTGCATGGTGTAATGGAAAGTGAGTGCGGTTCCGCACTATAAACATTCTTGCTTGTGAACAACTGTCCAGTAAATGCACACCAGGAATTCTGGCCAAAGGCGTGTTGTTATGCAGCAGCAGAAACGATGGTGGTTCCAACCGTGCGGTGTTCAACTGCACGAAGATCTGTCACGCGGAATTGCAGCCCTCCGCGCGGATCATGGCTGAGGTGACCAATAACAGTCCAGTAACTGCCCGACAGCCACTGTGGTGGATAGTTGTCCGCGATGTTGAAGCCGATGAATGGAAGGCTCGCGCTACCAACGCGGAGTTCGCCGGCGACGTGCTTCTCTCCGACGAGACGAGCACCAGCGATGAATACCTGCTCGACCCGAATAGTCGGTTCCGGATTTCCACGCCCGAATGGCTCAAGACGCTCGATCCATGGGGTTAACGCTGTATCGAGTAGCTCTGAGAGAGTAGCGGTTGCGTCCACATCGAATGGCGTTGCAGGAGTACCGGATCCCAGGGCATGTTCCGCTGAAGCATGGAATGCGTCGCGGAACCCGTCGAGATGACGACGCTCAACGCTGACCCCGGCCGCACCTTTATGCCCACCGAAGTCCTTGATGTGCGCACTCACACTCTGCAACAACCCAAGCACGTTGCTCCCGGCTGGGCCGCGAGCGCTACCGCGAGCAAGATCTGTACGTGTACGAGCTGCCCCATTCCTGAAACTGAGCACGACCGCTGGCCGACCGAATTTTTCAGCAAGACGCGGTGCGACGTTGCCGAGCACCCCTGGATGCCAGTCCTCACCCACGGCAACGATCGCCCCTGACTCCTCCGAGATGTCCACCTGCGCCAGTGCGCATTCGTACACCCTCTGCTCCTCTGCACGACGAGCCTCGTTCTCGTAGCGACCAACAGTCGCGAGACCTGGCGCCGTCGCGCGGCCTGCCGTGAGCAACGACACAGCGCGCGCCGCATCACCCATTCGCCCGAAGGCATTGAGCACAGGCGCAACCGCATGGGAGATGTCTCTGGCTGTTACACGCTTCTCCGGAGTTGCGGCGATAAGAACCTCTCGCCTGCGGAAGGGTCTCACAGGTTTGATAACGCCCCCACGGCCGGGGCGATTCCGTGGAGCAAGTGCGTCGTTCAGTAATGCGGACAGGCCTGCGCTCTCCGTGTGACGCAAGCGATCCAGAGCCGTACGTACGAGACCACGATTCTCCCCGACGAGTGGCATCGAGTCTGCGATCGTTCCAATCGCTGCGAGGTCGAGGCATTCGCGCAGTACGCGCTTCGCGTCCGTCTCTACGACATCACCACGATCAACCGCAAGTCGGAGCGCAGCCCACACGACCTTGTATGCAAGCATCGCCGCGGACACATCTGTAAGTACTCCGTCCTTCCGAGGATATGCCTTCGGATCGATGACGGCCGCTGCAGTAGGAAGGACACCGTCTGGTTCGTGATGATCGATTATGATGGTGTCGATCCCGATCGAAGACGCCAGCTCCACCGTCTCACGTGACGACACACCACAGTCAATTGTGATGATGAGCTTCGCCCCGACGTCACACGCACGCTCGACAGCAGCCTCCTTGAAGCCGTGGCCATCAATCGCTCGGTCAGGGACGTATGCCGTTGCCTGGAGGCCAAGCGTATCGAGACCGCGCATCAGTATCGAGGTTGACGTCACACCGTCGGCGTCGAAGTCGCCATGAACAAAGACACGCTCACCACGCACAATCGCGAGTGTAAGACGCGCCATTGCTTGCTCCATCCCGTCCAGATCGCCGGGCGAGGTCATGTTGCGAGCTGACAATTCCGCGAAGGCGGTGACTTCCTCCATCGAACGGAAGCCCCTGGCGGCGAGAATGCATGCGATAAGATGCGGGACCCCGGCAGCCACGAACGCTGCGACGGATGCCGGCTCGGCATTTCGCAGGTTCCATGTGCTGAATTCGAGTTTGGTCATCATGGCGATGACCCTCCGGGGGTGTGAGTGTGATTACTCCGGAGGAATGCGCTCGCGGCGCAGGTCGAGGCTGCGCGGATCAGGCTGCCGTTTTGGCCTCGCCCTTTGCCCAATACGCACGTGCTGCCCTGAGAGCCAGGGCCATCAACTCAGGCGGTACCTCTACACCAGCGTCTGCCTGCACACGCCGTGCAATCCCCCGCATCCGCGGCGTGATTCCACCTACTGCTTTCTCCTTGAAGGCGCGGCGAAGGGCAGTGATCGCTGGCACTCCCAGCGGGAGCGCGATCTGACCGCTTTGCACGATTAGCGGCCGAGGGCGACATACGAGTTGTTGTGCGCCCAGGTGCTCACGCATGTAAGCTGCAAAACGAGGGACTCGTTCAATCAGAACAGACTCGCGTTCGAGCTCGGAGGAAATTCGTCCGACAGTGCCAGAACCGGCCCAGCAATCCAGCACGGTATCCCCCGGTAGCGAATACGCGCTGATAAGAGCTCGCACCACATCGTCATCCATCGGCACGGGATGATTCGCTGGCAATACACGTTTCCCAGGTGGACTAATCCGCCACAGATTGACGAGGAAACGCCGATGCGCTTCGACATCCAAATGATCCTTTGGCCGCGCGCCGCGCCGCAACCGCGCATCCGGATTACCCCGCTTCGCAATAATGAGCGCGCTCGTCAGATTATCCGGAAACAGTGTGCCTGGCTTCCCCGCTGACTTGATGAAGTGCCCGCTCCGTCTACCATGTGCCAAGTAGCGCGCTAGTGTGACATTCTCCGCGATTCTAAAACCACATCCCACCAAAATGTCGCGGAACAAGTCTGGAAGTGGTAACAGGCAGCGTCCTTCTGTGTCACGGTAGAAGTCAATCTCGATGCAGATTGTTGCATCGGGCGCGCAGATTTCCGCCATCTGCTGAACACTCTCAAGGTGCTCGCGTACATAAGCGTCGAGCGACTCAAGCTGCGCACCATCACGCCACTTGAGTGCTCGCCCACGGCTTACAGCCTCGTAATCAACGAGTGAGAGATACCGTGGTGACGTGACTACAAGAGAACATGAGCCAGGTGCAATCGCATGGAGTCCAGCGTTCGCTTCACCTTCGTAGAGATAGATCGGGGATGCCATATGCGACCCGGCGCGAATGCGCGGAGAGAATGTGATTCATCTCCATGCACCCGCGCCGCTTTCCTTCGTCCCGGAATGTAGGTCAGGTAACGAGTTGCAACCCGGTCACCCCCGCACTGGTATCGGACTGCTCGTCGGCAAACCTTCCTCCCATACGAGGCTCTCGCAATTACCGCAGTGGATTGAGGTGTAACTGACGATCTCAGCACCCGAGCAACCGCCTTCGTGCGAGTCGTAGTCGATGTTAGCACCCTCGCTGGTACCATCCTGGGAGATAACCAGGAAGTGCTGGACCAGTTCTACATCCTCATAAATTCCACATTCCAGATCGTGGTCTCCACCGGGACGGTCGCAGTTGCAGGCATCGGGGCCATCAGCACCATGAATGTCGGTGCCAACAAACCGCTCGCGCTCTCCACACACCGGGCACTCGAATGTCCCAGAGACTTCTGGCGAAACTGCGGGGCGAGCTCCTTGTACAAAATCCTTTCGTGCTGTTTGCGCACGCGGGAATACTGGTGAATCGGCTGATTCCATTGAGAACTCCTCAAAGTAAGTGATAGGACGACATGCACTCGCGCGGTAACACTGTACTTGGGAGGAACAGGCCTGCGCCAACAAATGCAGCTATTCCGCGGTACGCTGCCAGAACGAATGGCCCCGGTCATGCTCGATGTAGAAACCCATCTCCTCAACTTCCGCGCCGGTGAGCAGCGTACGCGCTCCGGTGCTCTCGTCGAGCAGGGCGAAACCGATCTGGGGGACGATCCGCCGACCATCAGGAAGCCGGAAGCCCTGAGCTTCACCGTCTCGATAGTCCACCGCCCATGCGAAGTCAGCTCGTACCGTCTCTTTCATCTCGACGGTCACGCGCGTTGGTGTGCGTGGTGAGGGTACGAACGTGTGACGGACTGCCTCCGGAAGCAAAACCGCGAACGTCGCTGGCAATACCGGAGCTGCATCTTCGCTCCCCTGATGTTCTCCAAATGTGGCATTGACCACGTTCGCATATGCGAGGGCCTCAGCCCCCTGAAGAACATTGAAACGGTCCAGCGTGGGTCTGTCCTCGTCCACCGAGCTATGCTCGATATCCAGATCCACAGAGCAATAATGGAACGATGTACTGCACTTCACATGGTAATGTGGCTCTTCGATCTTCACATGAGGTACGTCGTCCACGATAACTTCATCCACTGCCCATAGAGCGATTGCAGCTTTTACCTCGGCGGCATCACGCCGCCAGCTCTGCGTTAGCCTCTGCCCAAGGGTTGCCGGATCAGCAACGAAGTCGTAGAACGATTTCTCTCCATCGGGACTCATCGGGACCCAGAGGTGGCCGTTGTACCACCGGTACGTTCGCAGCTCGCTACACGAACCCTCATCGGAATCGTAGGAGTCAGCGCCAATATCGACATCGCCGGACACTGTCGGAGTTTCCACGAGAGCGACTGGCGCCTGTGCAGCATCCAATTCCGGGATATGGACAGACATCGTGCTGGCTACCTCCACACGACGGGGCTTTCTGCATCCCTTGGGGACCTGCATTTCGTAAGCGGTGAATGGGACTGCGAGTTGCATGATAGAATCTCGGGAGATGATTTGTGTCTACCGATGCACTTGCGCCAACAACTACGAAGAACGGGGCGTCACCAGAGATACGGTGGCGCCCCGCTTATTGTCTTGTTCCCGCTGCTGTCTTACTGTAAACGCGTTAGACGGACACGCATCGTCGGTGCATTACTCGCTGACTCGAACTTGAAGCTCGCACCGAACCCGGATTGGGAATAAGCCCCGCCGATATACCAGTAGTCATAGCTCCCTGCGCCAGTCGCAACCAGTTGCGTTCTCGCGACACCCCGCCCGAGTATATGTGTCGGCTCGGAGTTGTAGGTCATCGCCAGCCGCGAGGCCAGGCTCAGCCCCTTCCAACTATCGAACTGCGGAATGGACAGTGGCGTTGATGCAGCGTCGTCAGTCAATGCAGCTGTAACACTCTCATCGAGCAGATCGTTCCCTGTCATGCCAACCAGAGAGGCGAGCTCGTCAACCGTCCATCCAGAGAACTGATTGCTACGAGGCATAGTCAACATACGCTCGTACAACGTGGCCCCAGATGGTATCGACAATGGATCAGCTTGACCGGCCTTCTCCCTGGCGTGTAGCAGGATTTGCATTCCAGGCTGATACATCCCCGACGCGAAGCCCGACGGATCCCCCACAGTTGGCCCCCATGTTGAATATCGAGATCCGTTCGGTAGTGGGAGCGTGAACGGTATCCCTGAATTCATTGGTGCCTGGTGAGTGACGCCAGCACGAACGCGCCACGCTGATTCCTCAGCAGAAACAGCCAATGCCTCAACCATCCACGCTCTCGCTCCACCTGACGCGGCGGAATTGCCGAGCACTGCATCAGCGACGTGGGTCTGCTCGTGGACAATCACTGAAGCGAGCGAAGTAGCGCTGTTGGCGCCCGTACCGGCTCCAGCAGAAGCCAGTAGAGCAAGCTGAATTTCGGGGGAATTGGGACAGATGCTACGCGGTGCGAGTGCGGCTGGTGCCATCGTTCCCTCCTCGCCACGGCCGCCGCCAGACGCACTCAAGTCGGTAATGAGTGTAAAGACGCGCCCATCAGCGGATTGCAGTGGCGTGTAGGTCGCAGAGAGTACCGAACGCACAGCCGGGAGGTAGGATGCCTCAGTCGAATCGGCAACAGCCTTCCAATGCGCGAGGCCCGCTGCGCTGGTGTAGTCAGGAAGCCCAGGCAACGATGCGTCCACCATGATGACTGTCTTACCGGATACTGCAAGAACAACAACTGCCATGTGCGGCAACGACGATACGGCGTCCGTGCAAACTGCCGGATCGCTCAGTCCCTTCCGCCAATCAATGATCGTGAACTGATCGCCCACGTTGGCGGTGAGGAGGTGCGGATCCAGCGAAGGGTTATTGGAGGACTCGACGTACCCTCCGGCATGCGCTGACCGCAAAGTACCCGGAGCCATCACTGCACCGCGAGTACGCAACGACACGGAAGCGCGACTTGACGTACGGAGATTCGCCAGGGATCGCATTGCCGTAGCAATCGACGAGCGATCGTCAAACGCGGAAGTGCCAGACAATGCCGCACCAAACCGAGCAGTTGGAGCGGCCAGCGATCCGCTCGCGCCAGGAGTCCCAGGCGGAGCAATCACGCCACCACCATCAGAGACAGTGAGCGTTCCAAGCGTATCAAACGAGCTGGCATAGGTCGTCGGGTTCCCTCGAGCGAGATCCAACGCCGAAAGTACGTACGCCGCGCTTCCCGCTGAGAGCCTCAAGCACTGGAGGTCGGTGGTCGAGAGGACCACAGACTGACCAATACTCAGGTTCTGAGTCGCGCTAACCGTAAGTGGAAACGACTTGCTGACAGTCGCCCCGCCAGAGCTGGCATTGCCGACTGCCTTAACCTCGACGAGGCGACCATCGACATCACAGACGCGGCCGATAGAAGATGGTACGATCGCACGTAGCGTATCGTTCACAACGGTAAATGGCACGGACTGACCGTCGATCGTTATGGAGGCGATAGCGCTCAGCGTTGTGCCTGAAATCAGCGCAGTGTCACCAGCAACGAAGTTACGAGCGGCAGTAAGAGCGAACGCGGCCGAAGTCGGCGGCGGCTTTACGGGACCGGGGCCAGTGCCGCTGTCGCCGCCACATGCAGCAACCGAGAGTACCAACGCAAGGGCCGTGAGTCGGGAGAAGGTACGATGCGACATAAGACCATCCATGAAACGCGGTGAAAAGTATCTCGATCTGGTGAACATTCAACCATGCACCCGCGCAGGATGAAACGAATTCACCATAAAACCTCAGCTAGCAACTCGCCGATCCTCGTGTACTTCAACAGCCGTGCCCTGAACTCTTGAGACTCCCCAAAGTGCTGCTGCAACCTGGCGCACAGGAACGGGGCCACCAATTTGTCCCATCGCTTCGCCTCGCTGGACGATCTCGCTCATCGCGACCGCTGCAACCTCTGCTGGTACAAGGACGCGCCAGTCCCCGATCCAGTCAAACCACGGGACATTCGACACCTGACACCGCCCTGCCGAAATAACCACGCCGGTCCAGATGTAGAGACCGGACGTTGGGAATGTGGTGTAGTCGGCCAAACCATGAACATTGTCAGGCGAATGATGAGCGCAATTCAAGGCTTCTATCACGCGGTCTCGTATTTCGGGATCGGCATCTACTGAAACGACCAACGCCTGGCGACGACTATGGATCACCCCCATGCTCGCAGCAAGAAGGAGTGAGACCTTGGACGTGATGCTTACGAATCCATCGGCGTCCGGTACGTTGGAGTTATCGTGCGAGTCTTTCATCTTCGGTTCGAACCATCTCGACGTTTTGCCGGATCTGGGATGCTTGGCATTCCGTCCGTGGCCTTTGTCGCTTCCCAACACACGCGTGACCACGAGCACGGGCCGTAGGACTTCCGAGTTCCTTTCTCACGCATGTACACACCTTCGCGCGTTATCGTCACGAGATGAACAACCATGCGGCGTTGGTTGTTCATGAACTCGACTTCACGCGTCACCTTTGCGTCAGCTATAAGTGCAGTTGCCATCGTGATGCTCCGATCTCGTGCAATGTTCGCGGCGTGATTACGAACGGTGGTTACTTGAAACGCGCTTGTGGCGCGCGATTTCTAAAAGCTGAAACCGCGCGCCACACCAACTAGCAAGTTAGAACGGTAAGTCGTCGTCTTGGTCCTGCAGAGCATCGGGGAAATCATCGAACTCCCCATCCTTCGGAGCATTGCGTCCCGCACCTTCTGCAACTGCATCACGACGGGCCGGCGAAGCTCCACGCTCCGTGCGCTGCGCACTGCTACCATCACCGTTCTTGCTGCTCAGCATAATGAGCTCGCGTGCGCGAATCTCCGTAGTGTACCGCGTCTGATTTTCCTTATCCTGCCACTGCCGGTATTCATACGCCCCCGATTATCAAAAAGAAAATTATTCCGACGCGGCCCGGTGCTCAGCCGATTGAGAACGAGCGAAAATCCGCGGGCGACTCGGCTAACCAGCAGCGTGACGCTGGATCCAAAATCACATTGAGGTATGCGGGAGCACGCGTCACAGGCGAGGCCCAGCTCGTTCTCGATTTCGCAATTGAACCGCTCACGGTTCGGAAACGTCGTACCCGTACATCCGTATCCGCTATAAGGGAAGTGTCGGTTCCGGCCCTCGGATCGGATATCACCGGCCCTGGCTTGAACAGGGCTGGTCTCGGTGCCGAAGATGCGTCCAATCGAGATGAGCATTCTTGTCGCTCGCTTGAATCGACAGCTGGCCCAACTGCTCCGGCCGACTCCTCATCAGACGAGAAACCGCTGATACCACATGGGACACACCCGCCCCCGCAACAAGTGGAGGAGAGACCGTATGGACGTTCGCCTCCTCGAGTCGCCTCACGCGATGAACGCGTGGGAGCAAGCAGTGCGACAAATGACGCAAATTGCGATCAGCAAGGCTAAGTCGATGACGACCGTAACACAGACGGTGGCGACGCCAATCGCTGATAGCAACGGAACTTCACGGACTCAACAGGCGCCGTGATGTTCTGAAGGACTGCTGAGCTCACCAAATCACCTGCTGTTGAATACCACATCACTCAAGAACCTTCACTTGGAAATAGAGACAATGTCTACGAATGTTGATACCAGCATGATGGGCATAGACCCTAACACTGACACCACCGTAGCCGCGGTGGCTGCGACGCCTTTCAAACTCATTCCTGAAGATCGAACGATCGGAACGCGGACGCTCACAGGTCCAACGGACGACGAGACCACCGCAGCCCCTGACGCCCATTCCGGGCTTTCTGCAGACTATAGCGTCCAGGCCACCTCTCCAGATGGAGGCGTTACCGCTGGGCTAGTCGCACGCAAGAGCAAGTTCGACAACGAAGGCATCGCCGGACAGGTGGCGCTTTGCGAAGATAAGGCTCACGATGAGGGTGCAACGATCCCCCGCGGTGCTGCATTCCGGTTCATCGACGACGGCGTCTCTGGCATTCGCACAGACCGCGATGGATTGACCAGGCTATTCGAATTGCTCACACGCGGCGACCATCCACCTTTCTCCGTGCTCTATGTAAAAGATCGCTCTCGGCTTGCTCGTACCGATGATCCGCGGTGGATTTTCTGGTTCGAGGTCGAGTGCCAACGCCACGGGGTCATGGTTCGATACGTTAACGAGCCGCCACCCGAGATGGGTCCAGATGGAATTCCGCTCCCACCACGCCAGGAATTCATCCTGCATGCGGTGAAGAACTTCTTCACTAGCGAAGAGCGTAAAGAGACGATCCGGAAGACGCGCGGCGGGCGACGGAGGCGCGTGATGCGTGGGTTCTGGCCCGGAGGTAGCGCACCTTATGGCACCGTACGCTACCTCGCGCACCTAGCCACTGGTGCGCTGATTGAGCCAGTGCCGATCGGCGGGACGACCCGGAGAGAGGGGCACGGATACAAGCTCGTTTGGGAGACTGATGGCTCGGTCGAGATCGTGAAGCGCATCTTCGCATCGCTGGATATGGGAATGAGCCTCCGCCGGTGCGCATGGACGCTGAACAACGAAGGCGTAGCGTCACCGGGTACCCGCGGCGCACCAGCCCATCGGATTGCTGGGGCACGGGCTTGGACATCGGAAGCAGTACGTGAGATCGCACGTCAGCCCCTATACAGAGGCGAACTCTGGTACGGCCGGACAACGCTCACGAACGCGCCCGCGCTAACGGTTACGGAAGCGAGAGAGGATGACGCGGGCGTGCTGTGCCACCCCGCCTTCATGCCCGATCCGCCGATCCCAGATGACGTGTGGCACCGCGTGAACGTGCGCCTCAACCGGAAACAAGTTGGCGGACGCGGACGCATCTCCGACCGCTATGTCCTGAGTGGCGTCCCTACATGCGGTCATTGTAAGGCCACACTTGTTGGGCAATCGTTCTCACCGCGCCGCACGAAGGGGCGAGACGCGATCGTCTATCGGTATTACTGGCACAAAGGACCTGATCGCGAGCGGAACATTTCCTGCCGGTGCGCCTATGCCGGACGCACGGTTCGCGCCGACATTCTGGAAGGGCATGCGTTCGGTGCGCTACGCGAGATACTCTCGAACTCTGGGCTCGCTGCACGCATCGCCGAGCAATGCTCGGTCGTTCTCACTCGCGACGTCGCCGAAGACTTGCACGACGAAGAGACCGCCGCGCGCAAATATCTCGAAACGGCCTCGGCGGCCCGACTGCTCGCGCTCAAGCGCTACTGCGCCATTGAGGACGACAAGCTCGCTGCCGAAGCGAAAAAAATATCGGATGAGTATCAGAAGGCCTATGGCGCCGCAGAGAAGCATCTCCGCGCGATCACCGAGCGGTCATGCTCCTTCGTGGAGGCACGAGAGAAATTCGCTCGCGTTGGGCTCAGCTCGGTTCGTGACGTATCGACCCTGCTCGACTCGGCGACGCGGGACGAGCAGCGACAGTTGTTCCGTACAGTGATCGACTCCTTGGTGGTCAATTTCGAGACGGCGCGCGCAACTCTCAGCATCCTGGCACTTCCTGAGACGCTTTCCGCGGCCCGGCCTTGATCCCACGCACCGTGTCGTTGACCAGCGGACCGTCTGGCACGGTCCAGGGACAAGACCGCCGCGGCACGCATCCGAACAGAATTGGCAACCGCCAAGTAGGAATCACTAATCAGGACGACCTGCCTCACAGGTCAACCGATGGCCGATTCTGGGTCGCGCGCGCGAGCCAACCGTAGAAAGAGGCGCGCCCTAATGTCGTTGTAATCGAAGTCCGGTTGCTACCGCGCAGGTGCAGGGGAGGACCATGGCGCCCTATTGAAAGCCGCATTGGCTGAGATAGGGCGGGTCATGCGATCCTCCCCTGCATCTCGCGGAGCACCTGATGCCCCCCAAATATCCCAAGTCGTCCCGCCCATCGACACCGCCAGTTACTCATGATCGAGTTCATTCAGCCAGATCCGACGATGCGCTTAAGACCACATCTGCTTCACAACATGCGTCCTCACCACACGCTCCACCGAGAGTGCTCCCACCTCGGGGTCGCCTCCTCTTCGTTGACGATGTAATAAACGAAGTCTTCCAAGGACGTGTAAGTGCGTGGTGGGTGCGTCGAAACGTTGCTCCGGCACAGAAGCTCGTGCTTGGCCACTCTACGATCGCTTGGTACGAGGATGACGTCTGGAATTGGATACACTCGCGACAAGTGGATTCTGAGTCAGCGAATGAAACTGTGGAGGGTCAGTGATGCCAACGCCCCTTGATACTATTCCGGAACCGATGCGAGACTCGACACGAGATCCCGCGTCTCGTGACGCTCGCAGCTCGCGCGACGCAGCTGACAAGCGCAACCGCACGCGCGCCGGCGGCTCATTCCGGTTCGACCGCGACTTTAGGCGCCTGGGACTCGGACGTATGCAATTCACGTCTGGCACGGCTGATCCCGAAGAATTCAAATATCGGAACGGCGTTCTCACTCGCCTAGCAAAGCGTAAACTTGGAGACACTATCCACGCTATCCATAGCGGGACAGTGAGCTGGGACGATGTCCATCGAGCAGACGGTGAAGGACGGCTGCACCTTCTGCTGAGCGACCAGCGCGAGGAGCAAAGGCGTAAGCAGGACGCGCCATGGATGGAGCGCGTGGCTGAAGTCGAATCGCTTCGACTTTGGCGAAGGCCACAGGAACCAGCCGACGCTACAATCGTTACGGTTCTCGAGACGGTCGCGCCCGCCATGACCGTAGGTAGTCGACCGAACAGCGATAAGACCACACGCAGGCGATATCTCACGTCTCTACGATCACTTCGCGATCACGATGCTGACTTCCTCGGCCCGTTGGCCACGATTGGCGACCTCCTAGATAAAAGCCTGCTAGACTGGAGAGCATTCAGCGATAACTGGGAGCGGTCGCCAAGCGACTGGAATCACCTCCGAAGTATGATCTCGCGTGTTCTATCGGAAGTATTGGGCAACAAACACCATACAGCTCGAGTGCGAACGATGGAAGTAATGAAGAAACGGATAGTCGCCCAGCGCCCCGTCGATATCACACCAGCGATGTTCGCAGAGCTCATGGACGAGATGCCAGCCCATTTATACGCCATACCCATGGCGCTCGTACTCACTGGCATGCGTATCGGCGAGTATTTCAGCACCACAGTACGCGATCTCAGCCCGCATACGCAAGTTGTTCACGTCGGAGGCCGCAAGACGGAGGGTAGTGAAGGTTCAGTCAGCGTAGCGCCCGAACTATGGCACTGGATCGAAGCAGCTGTTCCATGCCCGGTTAGTTATCGAACACTTTGGGGTTACTGGTGGGACGCTCGTGTTGCCGTCGGCAAGCGGTATGGGATGATCGACGAAGAGCCGCTTGATGTTAGACTGCATGACCTGCGTCACCTGCACGGACAGTGGGCTGTCGATGGTGGTGCACAGATCGATGAGGTGAAGACATCATTGCGACATGCGTCACTCAACATGACAACGCGGTACCTGTACCGTTCACACGGACGTAATGTTGCTACAAGTATCGCAACAACGCTGCAAGGTTCCGCGGTGAAGCCTGCAGTCCGACAGGATCAACCTCCCTCAACAGAGGCGGGATAATGCATCGCTATCGCTTGTAATTGATAATACCGGCGGACGACAGTCACTACGGACAGGCACAGCTGGATGTAAGATTGAGACAGAGTCGAATCGGCTTAGATATCGACCCAGCCGGTTATTGTGAGCATTGTCGGCAACAGTCGAATGATGCCGGCAATCACAACCGTTGCATTGCCGTCAACGACATGATCGAGCGTTCCCGGCAGGCCAAGCCGTAGTGGCAATAGCCTTATAGGTGCAATCCCAAACGCTGAAGCGCGGTCGCTAGATCGCGTGCGAATGCAGTATCGCCATTTCGACCGGCGAAATGTATAGCCACCCCGAGACCTGTATTCGCATCCATCCAGATTGCACCCGAGTCACCATGATCACATAGGACGTACTCTCTTGGCATATGCTCTGCAACTCCAATCGTAACAAGCGAGCCGACAACCTCTGTCACGGTCCCCTCTGTAACACCTGTGTCGGCACCGGACTTCAGAACACGCATTCCCTCCACCGCTCTGCCAACGCCTTTAACATCATGCAACTCAAGCACATCTCCACAAACGTCAACATCATCAAGCACGCGAGCTGCGGCTACATCTAGACGCTCATCTGCCATTGCCGTAGCGGTCACTGCTACCTTCGAGCCACCCTGCTCGGCAGTAGACTGCCAAATTTCTTCATTGTCCTGGAATTCGCTTATCGCGCCCTTGACTCGAGCAAGGACATGGTAGCAACTAACGATCCACGCCGCTCCTTGATTATCGCGCGCGATGCATCCAAGCGTGCCAGGACGCTCAGTTGTGGCGTTTACTATCATGCTTCCACTACGTAACGGCCTATATGTCGCTGAGCGCTTCATTGGTGAAACCGTAATTAAAGTTGTACGAGCCTACTGCGCAGGCCAAAAGGAGGATGCCTTTACAGACTCCAGTGCGCGTCGCTTCGCCAACGGTAGATCCGGGAAGAATGACACCCCCGTGCGTTTTTCGATCCACGATACCGGTTGGATGTATTTCGTAAAATCCACGCCGCGCTTAATCGGTTGATTCGGCATTACAAAAGCAATCACATCCCAATCGGAGTTATCCGTTCGCCTCGCAGTTACGATTTTATAGAAGTGCGTCGGTACGCTTACGTTGTCTTTACCGATACGTTTGTAGTGTACAAAGCCCTTCGCCGTCGTAGGATCATCTTCGGTCGAGTCCCAGAAGAATGAGCCAGTGATAACATGAACTGAGTCTCTTGAAATTGCCCAATCTCGCACATGCTTTTCGAGCTCGGCCCACGCTTGCTCGTTGAGCACCTTGTCTTGCGGCGCAACATTTGAGAGAAAGAACGTCTCATCCCGTAAGCGCTGATCCCGAGACTGATCAGCTAATGGCGCATTATGCCCACGGTCGTAAGGTTCATTCTTGTAGTCAGCGTCAACAGACCTAGCATCTGAAGGAAGCAGTGGGTCCGCTTTGAACGAGATACGGCCTCCAGTAAGCGGGCCGGTGACCTGATACTTTGTTACACTTTCGCAAACCCAGATAGGAATCCTGTCAGCAGCATCCTCCTCAAGGACGTAACCATCACGCGCGACCACGTACGTTTGCCCGTAGTCTTGGGCACGCTGTATCGAAGGCTGGCCGAACGGACAAGCATTGCGCACACGCGCGGCATCCTGTGGACTTAGCGCAGCCATCTGGACGCCATACGACGTACCGATTACCGGTCGGGTTGTCTCGAACATCGTGCCCGAAGCGCAACCACTAATGAATACCAGTAACAGTATGGCCACTACACGTGGCTTTACTAATGAGTTCCTAGACCAAACATGCGCGCTACGTTTGTCCATAGTATATCTCGGTGGAAGAAGCCAATCAGGAAGATCCTTCCTAACGATTCTGCACTGTTACCTGCCCGAACTTATGTTACCATCCGAGTAAATTCAACACCTTCGGACATGACCAACCCACGCCGCGTTTGATACAAGCCAAACAGCACTACTGCGCATGCGCGACAATGGTGCCCGCAGGAGCCGGCGGTGGGCATGGTGTGCCTCGAGCGACGCGGGATGTCGCGTAAGTTTCGACACTAGGATTCTGTCCTTCGTAGCTCTTAAGATTCGACGGCATATATCTGCATTCCGCGAGCTTCTGCCTATCTAATGCGGATTGATGGAGGCGTTCGTCGATTCCGTGTGCTCCAATCAACCGGACGTTTTCTCCCATAACTTTATACTTCATACTCATCGAATCATGTAGAACAGAATTGAAGCACGGTTTGTAGTAGGCAAGGAAGTTATTGTTGAAAACAAGGCCAAGTTTCTCAGCCTTCTCTATTAGCCAATGCAGGGCTTCGTTGGCTAAGCCATCGGGAGTGGATCCACCTCCGACATCCGTATGCACACCAGCAAACCAAGCTTGCTCTAAGTTGCCATTCCATCCGGACGGCCGATCCCATACACTTGGCGCAAATGGCTTCCTGCGTTCATCAATCGCAAGAGCCTGAAACGCGTTCAAGATATTCATGTTCAAGGCCACGTCGTGATACTGATATCTCTTTCGCTTGAAGATTTGTCCTATTATTCCCGGCGGGCCTAGGGCGCCAACAGTATCCCAGACGCCAATGAACTTGATCGGCGGACATCCGCGGGCCTCATGCTCGAATTTCTGAACGACCTGGGCCCACTCGGGTGACCCCGGTCGCTTGCCCTGCTCGTAGCAGCCGTAGATCTCCGGCACCCAGTAGTCATCGGCTTTATGCACAAGGCCAACCGCATTCATGAATCCAGCAAGTGTGCGCACTGTAAATGCGCCGCGGCTAAAACCAAAGAAGAACAGCTCATCGCCGGATTCGTAATTGTAGACGATCGAGCGATAGAGATCTCTAATGTTCTTTTCGATACCTTCGCCGAATGCACCACCGGTGTACTTATCGAAGCCGCCGCTTGTCCCAATCCCTTCGTGGTAGATCACAACTTGATCGATGCCATTTGCGCGTGACTCAATAGCGCGCGCTACCTTCGTGACATTAGTTGGCCGGCGTGTCTTCGCGCCTTTGTCAGCCTGATCGCGGATATTCCAAGTGCCGTCGGCACACACAACAATGCGTTTCATTCGCTGGATTCCCTCCAATGGTTACGTATGATAAGTATGCAACGGACGGTGATCATTAAGTGCAAAATCGTTAGGAAGGCTGAAATGGCAGCCTGAGTGGCAGGCGAAGCGACGGCGCGTATGATCCGTCTAGCCCTTGATCGAAGTCGTATTCGTACAGTATCAGCCGGCCTATCGCCTTTTGGCGTTGCCCTAGAAAGAATGTGAATGTGTTAGGCGCAGAGATAAAGAGATGTGTGGTTGCTGAGGTGGCAATTCGTCCTCGCCCGGCTTTCGCTTCAGCTACTAGTGCTTCCGTCAATTCAAATGCGTGCCGCCCGCTCGCCACCGATCGCGCTCCCGGTGAGGATTTGGGTCGCGCGATCAGGAGAATGCCGATTTCCGGTAGCGCCTGCATGATGTACTTCCGAACGTCCGCCGCAATATCATGGGTCAAGGCGACTGCAATAGCGATGTCGGAGCCTTCAGCGTTACAGATCTCTTCTTCAAATGACCAAGTCGGCCAATTGTCGTCATGTGGCTCGTCATCCGGTGCCCATATCTTTCGGCCAGTCGTGCGCTGCTCAAGTTCAATGATGCGCCCCGATTTTATGTCCAGTACGGATCCTGCCGCGAAAGCAAGTGTCGTATGTGCATCGAGCACCAGACGCAGTCGATCAGCGTTGCGCGCGGCGGCGAGAAGAAAGGTGTGCAGAGCCGGGTACAACGTGGTTTCCCAGTCCGCCTCTGGTCGGATATAGCGGTCGGTAAAATTTGGCAGTAGATCGAGCACCTTGGTGCACCGCTCCTCAAGCTTGTCCGTTGCGTGCTCGAAGGATTTGACGCCATATACCACGGGGCGATTTCCGCCGGTGCCGATAACGAGACCCTCACTCTTACACGCCTCACGAAACGTATCTCTGTCGAACTCGAGCCGCCCTTGTGCAAGCCATTGGAAGACGACATCATCGTAGATGAAGGCGCTCTCGTGCGCCGGGATACGGCGGAGTCCGCAGAATCCGAATAGGGGGTCCAGTGTCTCACGAAGCGAATCGAGGGAGTCCGTTGCTTCCGCTAGTGCGAGGGTACGGGCAAATCGGCGAAGTTCTTCGTCGTCAACTCCAAGATGCTCCCTCCACAGTAAACGCACTGCGGCCATCTTTCGCTTATCCGTAACTGGATCGAACAGTCGGTCGAGGCGTAATGTATCGGATCTTTTGTGAATCAACATCTGGAGTGGATCTCCGCGATCGATGCGCCAGTTGGTCACCAACTTGAATCGAGCACCGATGCCAGTCGGCGCGTGACTCCGCTGTGCGGCTAGTGCGCGTTCCAACAACGAGCGCGCGTTCGCATTGATGAACTCGGGATCGACAAGGTTTGCATAGCCGTAGCTATTGGGTGATACGTGCCATTTACACTGGATGTGCTCCCTAACAAGCACTTGTCCTTCATGATCGATTACTCCGTGCGTCGAGTCGTAGTCAACCCAGATGTCATCAAAGCCTTTAGGGCCGAGCTCGAACCCAACGCGTTGTATAGTTCCCTGCGGGTCGAGCAGACACGCAGCCTTGCGCCAGAAGAGTCGCGCTTGGAATGCTTCACCCGATCGAGATGCGACGAGAGCTTGCGTCATTGCAAAAGACCGATGCGATCCATCCTGGCAATGTCGCTCATACGTCGTCTCGGAATGCCGGAGTGGGCTTCATACCGCGGATAAGCTGAACCGTTCGCGCGAAAGTAATCGGCCTATCGGGATATGCGTCGAGAACGAGCGTCGGCAGCAAGCGCTGAGTGAGGTCCGAGAACGTAAATCCGACCTCGCCAGGTTTCTGTGATCCAGTAAGTTGGACAACGTTGTCAATATCGTTCGTAGTGAATCCGGCCTCCCCGAGGGGTGCGGTAATGACGGCCCGCCGTTGCACATCATTAGGGCGACGGAAGTCGAATATGTCGGCCGCTCGCCGTTGCACTGCAGGATCGATCGCCGACAATCGATTCGTGCACATGATCACGGCGGCTGGGACACGTTTCTCCGCTAGACGATCAACTCCGCGGATAAACGCGTTGACACCGGCGCGATCCTCGTGATGCATTTGCCCGCTCTCTCGGCTCTGCGTCAGTGCGTCCGCTTCGTCAACGAGAAGGATCACGGCGCCAGCGGCCTTTCCACTAGACCGTTGCAAGCGCGCAGCTGCTTCTAGTGTCGAGTCAAAAGCTGCGGAAAGGAGACGCGTCATCTCACCCACCTTTCCGCTTCCTCGCGTCGCAAGACTCAACGGAAACAGAGTGACTGCGATGTCTTCTTGCCGTGCTACTGCGTCACCGACCGTTTCCGCAAGTTCTGTCTTACCTGTTCCGACGTCTCCGGCAAGGATGACTAACGGAGGTCGTCGCTCCACGTAGTCCAATAGAAGACTCGCTCCTGGATGATGCCGGGCGGCCCATGCTTTTGGCCCAGCTGGATTTACAAGGATCCCAAGAAGTTTCGTAAGTCGAGACTTCGCCTCATCGATCCCAACCAGACGCGTGAAGCGCCTGCTCGCTCCCATATCGGGAAACTCAAGCCGACGATCGAATAGATCATCCAACGTGACACCGTCCGTTGAGTGAGCAGCCGCTCGACCAGTTGTGTGGTCCGTTGTCCGCCCAGGTGAATAAGTGGGTGACATCATCGCCGGACCGTGCTGCGTCCGAGGCCACGGCCTGCGGTAAAGTAGTTCAAGTCGTCGGCCCAGTATCCGATCTCGAGGGTCGGAGCAGCGTACGTGGCTCGCTGAAATGGACAGGCAACTTTGATCTCGGCTTGTGCCACCGACGAGAGGCCCATCCACTTGGAGTTATACGTGAGAAAGGAAGTAAAACTGGCATTTGCCACATCCAGGCCGGGTCGAATCTTGCCCGGGTCATCGTCGGCGGATAGCACTCCTCCTGGGAGCGCCGTATAACGCACAGTCGCTTCGGTCCACTGAGTGTTACGCTGGAAGCCATAGATAACATTGTCCACCACATCGTGCTTCAGCAGTTCAATTAGTTCACCCTCAAACTGATCGATCCAAGTATCCGTGGGCGAATTGTAGAAGCGCTGAAAACGCTTTAGATCCGTAGCCACCTTCGACGCAAGATATCGCGCGTGGACTACGGAGAATGTCTCGACAGTTGTGGTGGTATAACTGATACTCATGGTCTCGTCTCACGCATTGAAGGTCGGGCCAAGCACTTTCTGCCAATAACGCACTGTGTCACCCTTGGTTACCGCACGGAGCGCGGCGTCGATCGCGTCTCCCGCATCTAGCGCAGCATCCACAAGCTTCTGCTTGTTCTGATTTGTATAGAGGCGAGCTACGTTGTTCTCGCAATTGACTGGATCCCAGACTCGGATTGGCTCCACGGTCGAGGCACAGCTCTTTGGGTCGTAATAATCGGCGAATGCGATTGTAGTGCGAAAGTCGTCGGAGGCGAGATACGTGAAGACTGCGGCTAGCGCCTCGGGGTAGTCGTCTAGCTTGGTACCTCGGTCGGCGAGATACGCAACGATCAATTCGACCATAAACGACTTAAGGCGGAAATCGGAATCAGCCTGCTTTCGCTGCTTCGCCCAGAACTTGAGTAATCGAACGACCTGCGCGTAGTGTACGCCGTGTGCGTCCTTCCGCTTCCGTATGAATGCCAAATGCATGGGAACGCTTGTCATCAACGGCTCTCCCGTATCCTGGGAGATAAGGTTGCCTTTCCACTCCGGATCACCCGTGTAAAGAATGGGGACGATATCAACCTCGTTCCCGGTACTTATGAAAGTGACACCGACCGAATATGTCTTCGGTTTAATCTGACTAGGCTTGAAGTTGGGAAACGCTGATTCGAGGCGCTTGGCCAACCACGCGATCAATTCGCTGACGTTATGGGGTGCTGACTCCGACGAGATGTAGCAGGCGACGTCAATATCGCTGATCGACTTGAGAGCAGTGCCCTTCGCCAGGCTCCCAGAAAGCAGCATCTTGCGCAGCTCAAACTGTGGGTGCTCATCGAGGTAACCTTCCAACCTGTCGCGGAGCCGGTTCGCCTGGGCGCGAAGATCCGTCGCATCATCCCGCTTGAGATTGACGCGCTCGTCTGCGAACCGGACAATCTCTCCATGATCAACGTGCTGTCGCCCCATTCCTCTATCTCCTTCCCACCATATCAATCGGCAGTTTCGGGTTTGCGCCCCTTCGGAGAACAGTCTCCCAAGGGTTAATTCATAATAATAGCCAGTTTATGGCTATTCAAGGGCCAATATATATGGAAATTATGTTGACATAGAGAATCTCCTACGATATCTTGAAGGAGACAACGGAGGACGGCATGACAAAACGGACAATGACCCTGAATCTTACAGATGCGGAGATGGGCGTCCTTGATGAGCTCTCAGCGAAAAAGGACCTGACGAAGACAGCCGTCATCCGGCAAGCACTCCGCCTTTATCAGACAATCGATGCCCGTGTAGAAAAGGGTGAGAAGCTGTTGTTTGAGAACGACGCTACGAAGGAGAAAGCGGAGATCATGCTTCTGTGACGGTCGATGTTTCGACCATCTATCTTCTTGAGGTCGCAACAGATACGGCGGCCCAAGCCGAGCTGCGTGACGCGATCGAAGAGGCCCAGCTCATCGACTGGCAAACCCAGTGGCAGCCCGCATTGCTCGAGATATTGAAAGAGCTCGGACGCCGTGGAGTCCCAGTATCACAGTGGCCACAGAGCTGGCACTGGGATTGGCGCGCCAAGAACGCTCAGGTTGAAGGCCTCCTGGGCTTCAAGGGTGCGTGCGTAGTCTGCGGAGGATTAACCCAAGGCCTGATGCGTGTCGACCTTACAAAGTCGGCCCGCATTCCCAACCAAAAGGGCAAGCCATTAGTCTACATCGACTATCTCGAGGTTGCACCGTGGAACCGACCCGACTCTGGGAGAGTCCCACTGTACAAAGGGGTCGGAATGGCCCTCATGTCAGCGGCAGTCGCCATGAGCGACCATGAAGGCTTTAAGGGTCGCATTGGACTGCATTCACTTCCCCAAGCCGATACTTTTTACCGCAAACGCTGCAACATGACCGACTTGGGCCCAGACCTTGAGTATCAGAACTTGCGGTATTTCGAAATGTCGCCTGACCAGGCGCGGAGCTTTCTTGACGGCGAGGACTGAACTATGAGGCTCGAACGAAATAAAGAGTGGTGGATGGCCCAGGCTAGAAGCGAAGGCGACGTAGTCATCGGCGTTGGCTTCAGCGCCTGCGCTCCAAAACTTGATCAAGAACGCGCTGGGATGCCGGTGGTGGCAGCTGAGGAAGCACGCATTGCATTTGGTAAGTTCGTGAACCTGATGCGTCGCCGCCTCGGCTTCTCCGCGGAGAAGCTTGCTGATGAGGCAGACCTGGACGTGAGTGAGGTTCTGGTAATCGAAGACGATGTGCACTATCTGCCAGACCCACGCACCGTCTATCAACTCGCGCAACTCTTTGAAGTGCCACAGCAGCGTCTCATGCAATTGGCTGGATTAACAGCTCCTAGCGATACGAATTTTTTGCACGAGGCCGCTCGATTCGCAGCCAGGTCGGAGTCGCTCCATAAGCTTACTAGAGAGGAGAACTCAGCGCTCGAAGCGTTTGTATCAGTGCTGAGCGAGCGGGCAACAAAGGCAAGGTGAAGAGTTCGCAGCTGCGGTCACGCACTGCGGCTGACATAGATTCCCAAGTCGCCAAAGTACTACGGGGCCTTGGGAATCCAGAACCGCCTCTTGAATTACGCCTCGTACGCGAGCTGCTAAAACTCGATCGCTCGTTTTACAACACAACCGATGACAGTCTGCTGCGCGAAACCGTTAGCCGGTTAAAGGTTGCTGGTCGGCAAATTCTCAAACGACCAACGATTCTGCGGGACGCGATTTCCGCTTCGAGTCTCAAGGCACTTTACCTGCCCGACCAGAAGCGCATCCTCTTGGACGAGTCGCTTCCTCCACTCAAGCATCGCTGGAACGAAGCGCATGAGGTCGGGCATGATATCATTCCTTGGCACGATGGAATGATGCTCGGTGACACGGAGCATACTCTAACGATGATGTGTCACGCGCAAATGGAGAACGAAGCCAATTATGCCGCAGGCCGTATGCTCTTCCTCGGCGATCGATTTATCGCGGAAGCAAACGCATCAACCCCCAGTCTCAAACACGTTCGGCAGCTCAGTAAGGCGTTTGGAAACACGATAACGTCCACGCTGTGGCGTTACGTGGCACAAACCCACATCGCGACGCCGCTAGTCGCCATCGTCAGCGGTCATCCGCATTTGACAAAACGACACAACGGCTTCGATCCGCTCCAGCCTTGCCGCTACTGTGTGGAGTCCGTAGCGTTCAAGCAAGGGTTCGGAAGTCTAACCGAGATCGATCTCTTTGGCGTTATCGTTGGCTACTGTGGTGCACAACGAGGGGGTATGCTCGGTGAAGATGACGTGATGCTTCCGGGCAGTGATGGAAATGCTCACATATTTCACTTTGAGACATTCTTTAATGGACACGAAGCCCTTACACTCGGCGTGTGGCTTCGCCGGCACGCCACACGGCTCAAGGTAACTTCCTAAGTTCCCCTCCAGCTGAGCAAGCCGCGGCATTCACCAATCGATCTTGGCTCGGTAGTCTCGGCACTATAGTCTGAGCAAAGCCAAGACGGAGACCCAATGAGCGATGCAGACGCGAAAAAGAGTCTTGTTGTCGAAGTCTACCACGACATTGTAAGCCCTAGCGCGAAGATCGTCGGGGAGACGCTTGCCAGCGTTACTCGCCTCCTCATAAGGCCGATAGACGATGCCGTTGCTCGCGCAACTGAACGACACCGGCAAATTGCGGAGTCGGTCGCTCAACGCATGGAAGGCATCCCACGCGACCGTTGGATTGAGCCTGCCGTTAACGTTGCCGGGCCGGCTCTCCAAGCTGCTTTGTTTACGGCGAACGACACGCCGCTCCGCGAGATGTACGCGAAGCTGTTAGCAACCGCAATGGATAGCCAAACTGCCGATGCAGCACATCCGGCATACGTAGAAATTATACGACAGCTAACCCCAGACGAAGCCAGGCTTGTTGCGCTATTTCGACAACGCAGCACATTCCCATGCGCGCGTATTGGAGTCGATGATACAATGTTCGGAGGTACAGTCCGGAACCGTATCGAAATACCCTTTTATTCGACTCTCAACGGCTTGGCCCATTTGAGTAATCCGCAGAGAATCGTGAGCTACGTTGACAATGCTGTGCGGCTTGGCCTTCTCCGCCGGACTGATTACCCGCAGCAGACTTTCGTCAAAGAGGAAGCTCCATCAGAATTAGCCGAAACCGTTGCAAGATATCTTAGCCTTCCGAGCAGGGGCGGTGTTGACACGGGTACTGAGCGGGCCCGGCTCTCGTCGGAAGTTGTCGATTTGCTAGCATCCCTTCATCTGGAGCGAGGCGACAGTTGGTTCTTTGAGACGTGGCTTCTTGAGGTTACTGAGTTTGGCCATGGATTCTGTGCCGCGTGTATCGATGACACGGATGAGATTACGTCCACCTCGTCGGGCAATGATCGCCGCCGAGAGCCGCTGCCAATCATGGTTGCTTCCAATTCTCGCAGCACTCCATATGAAAGTGCCGCTGCGCGCGTGCCACCGCCCGAAAACGTTAGTATGATGAACACACTGTCAGTGTTCAGTTCGGTCGCCGGTAGTGAGCGAAATGCATATGGCACCGCGGGAGGAGCCGTGAGCTCCGGGGATGTCGGAATGCGTTGAGCTGATGCACAAGCCGTCAAAAACAAAAGTGGCGCGCAGCAGTGAGTCAACTGCAGAAGCCGAACTTCTCTCATGTGAATGTCACCACTTTGGGCGAATTCACACTTGTCGCCGTAAGCCTCACGCGCTGCATGATCGGGTGATAATTGGCTTGGCCGCCCAACGTCACATCATGCAAACCAGCGGGGATCGACAGGATAGTATTTGTCGTCCCGCACGTTTCACCATCAATTACAACCGGACGGGTCTTGCCTTGGAACACGACCAAAAGATTTTCGTTCATCAAAATCTCTGTTGACGTGTCGGGCCGCTACGTGGCTAGCTGACCAGCGGAGCGTCGCCGGACCGATGTCGCGCCCCTCACGCAAATATACAGAAGGAGGATTCGACAGGGGCGGGGATTCGTATACTGTGTCGAGACAGCGCACCCCTCAAATCCGCGTCGGCCATTCGGCTCCAGACCTCATCGGCCCAGCCGCTGGCTCCGCCTTTCTGCGTTTCGTGTGAAGAATGCCCGACAAATCATCGATGAACAGGCCAAGCAGTTATGCCAGTCTCGCGACCGAGCTAGCATCATCACAACAAACCTTGTTTGTTGGAAGCCTAGAAACCGACTCGCTCCTCCGCGAACCCCTTATGCTGAGCGTCCGCGAATGCGACTTGACGGGAGGGTATGGACCAACGAGCACTTCGCTACACTTCCGACCCTTCCCTGTCTACGTCCGCGTGTACTCGACGACACCGAGTGCACAAAAGTGCCTGCCCGCCTGTTGTGGCCTGCGTGTCGGCAGTTCGACTCTGCTCCTGGCCATTTGATACGAAAATTGAAGGGATTTTGGACAGCTAACGCCCGCGCTCATAAGGGGTGGCATTTGTTTTTGCCTGCGGACTACAGCGGAAGACCGGCCAAGAGGACAAGATCCCTCTTGATAATATACGTATAGTTATTAGATTCATCTAGTAATATGACGGAAATATTATCATCCTCGCAACCAGCAGTGAAAAATGCCATGCCCGCGGGCGAGGTAAGGCGCCCCGGATCGGGCGCACGTTGGAGTCAAGAACGGCGTTTGGAGTTCATTGAATTTCGACTGCTGTGGGAAGGAAAGATCAACCGAGCGGAATTAGTTGATTTTTTTGGAATCTCGATCCAGCAAGCTTCCTTAGATCTCGCACAATATATGGAGTTGGCTCCGGGAAACCTTGAGTATGACAGGAGCAACAAGGTCTATAAGGCTAAGAGAAATCTGAATCTGGTTTTTACCCAAGCTGACTCACGGACCTTTCTTGACCAGCTTTCTCGGCCGACAGCCGGGACGTTAACGAATCCGCTTTCCTTCATGCGATCGATACCGCCATATGATGTCGTGCGGTATCCAACGCGTTCAATTCAGCCAGGAATTCTGATGCGCGTGATTTGGGCGATCCGAGACGGCGAGGATATCGACATTTCATACCAGTCGATGCGCCGACCCGCCGCAACCCGGCGCTGGATTGCCCCGCATGCCATCGCGTTCGACGGAAGTCGTTGGCATGTACGCGCTTGGTGCCATGAAAACAAGGACTTCAGGGATTTTGTATTCGCGAGAATACAACAGGTTCGCGACGCACGCAAAACGGAAATAGATCCTCAATCAGACCTACGATGGCACTCATTGGCCACGGTCACGTTGCGCGCGAGAAGTGGCTTGACAGCTGGACAGCGTCTAGCTGTAGAAACCGAGTTCGGAATGCAAGACGGAGTACTTAAGATCTCGATGCGCGAGGCGCTCATCTTTTACTTTGTCCGACATTTACGACTCGACGGCGACGCAGACTCCGCTATCGGCACCCATCTAATTGAATGGGTAAATGAGGACGATCTCAGACACCTCATACGAGACGTCGCGGGTACGTAAAACGTGCGCAATACGTTCGGACGTGTTTCACCACCTTAACCTCAACAACGGATATCCACATGAATGAGCATGAACGGTCACACACCAATCACTTTTTCGTCGACGCAAAGAGATTTGAAACCGAGCATGCGACGTTAACTGGTCTTCAAATCAAGGCGATCGCGGGCGTCTCGCCTACCTATCAACTGTTTCTTGAAGAAGAAGGTGACAAACCTGACCGCGCGATCTCGGATGGGGAAGGTGTTAGCCTGCAGGATGAGCCGAAGCACTTTTTTGCCGTACCGCCCGCTACGTTTGGCCGTCGATGATCGACAAGCAATTGATCGAGTTGACGACTGAGCGCGCCCGTCACAACGCTCCACCTCCGACCGCCATGACGTTGCCAACTGGCGGCTATTTAATCACAGTTCCAGATGTGGACATCGGCCCTGGCTGGAGTCAACAAAGTGTACTAGTACTGTTTGTTGCCCCCCCCGGATATCCAGGAGCGCAGCCGGATTGTTTTTGGGTCGAGCCGACAGGATTACGCTTGGCCGATGGAAACACCCCGCAGAATACTAACGACGCCAACCAAATTCCCGGAGATGTGCTGACGGGTCGTCAGACGACTTGGTTTTCCTGGCATCTTCAGAGCTGGAACCCCAACGGTGATTCTTTGGTTACATACTTCAACGTTATTATGAAACGGTTGAAGCCCGCACGATGATAGACATTACCATCGGCGCTGCGGATTTTGCCGTGTTGAAAGCAGATCTTCTCGCTGATGATGTGGAGCGCTGCGCTATTCTTTATGCGTCGCAATTCACACGGGCGGATGGTCGAACACGGCTTCTGGTGCGAGAAATTGATCTGCCATCCTCTGATGACTATATGTGCCAACGATCGGACGAGGCAGTTCTTCGGCCCGCGTATGTGGCGCGAATTACCAAACGGGCGAACCGCGAGAATCTGTCGTTGGTGTTTGTGCACAGTCATCCAGGAGCCTCCTCGCCCCATTTTTCCATTACAGACGACGACGGCGAACGGCATTTAGCTGCGTTTCTTGCTACGCGCCAGCCGGCCAATGTGCATGCTGCTCTAGTCGTGAGTCGAGGCGGTATACGAGCGCGACAATTGGGAACCGGTAAAGAAATCCGAGTCGTAGCTCTCGGGGAATACCGAACGATTCTGTTTGAACCTGATGGAGTCCCGGATGCAGCCTTAGAGACTTTTGATCGACAGGTGCGTGCATTCGGGGTGAGCGGCCAACGCAAGCTCGCGACATTGCGAGTGGCAATTGTTGGACTTGGCGGAACTGGGTCAATCATCGCGCAGCAACTCGCCCACCTCGGGATTCAAGATTTTATCTTAATCGATCCCGATGTGATCGAGATTACCAATCTAAATCGAGTGGTCGGCGCAGTGAGCACTGATATTGGGAGGGCAAAGGTCGATGTTGCAGCGAGATACATCGAAGGCTTCTCATTAGATGCCAACGTCATGCGCCTTAAGGGCGATGTTATACGGGCACAGGTCGCCAAGGCGATAACAGATGCCGATGTGGTATTTGGATGCACAGATTCGCATGGAAGCCGCTCGGTGCTGCAGCAAGTAGCGTATCAGTATCTAATTCCATGCATTGACATGGGATCTACGATCACTACGGAGACCGGGTCCATCACCGGAGTATTTGGACGAGTGCAGTTGTTAGCGCCAGGTTTTGCGTGTCTCTCTTGTAGTGGGTTGTTGCACCCCGAGGAAGTAAGGCGCGATATGATGAGCGCGTTTGAGAAGAAACAGGATCCCTACATTCTAGGCGATCGGGAACCTGCCCCTGCGGTCATTTCGCTAAACGCAACTGTGGCGTCATTAGCCATGACTATGTTTATGGCCTACGTAACTGGTATTCCCAGCACGGCTCGGTACATCCTGTATAACGCGATTAACTCGACCTTGCACTCGGTTCGTTCAGTGTCGGTCACCAATTGCTACATTTGCTCTCATGCCGGCACACTCGCCCGCGGCGATTCCGTGTTGCTCTTCGCAAGGCAGGATTGAATTGACCATTGCTCAATTTTCGGCGGGACGTAAACGCAACACAGTTATCTGCATCGGCGACACGCCCGGCGATGCTGACGCGCAGGCATTTAGCAGTCGCGGGTACATGGTCGTCGGGTTAGCAAACGCAGAGCTAATGGATCTCCAAAAGCTTGCCGACGTAGATTCAGTAGTTATTTCTCAGGATCCGAATAAACCCTCTAGGATTCGACCCGCGTTAGAGAGACTCGCTCGCAATCTTCTTGCTTGCGATTGCCGAATCTATGTCCGAGTGGCTACGAGCCAGCAATTACAGGATGTGGGCCGAGACATTGTCGTTAATGCGATACATGATTTAGAGTTGCCCGGAGCAGGCCTATCGTCTACCGAACAAGCGAAATTGCCGGCGGCACAGCAGGAGAGCGAGGGCAATCCATTCGCACCGTTCGTATACGTTTGCGATGTCGCGGTGAAATGGAATGATATAGCCAAGTTGATCGCCGACAACCCGTCCGGAAGAACGCCGAATTTTGACCTCAAGGTTGACGTTATTGACGCAAACGGCAGCGTCATGTATTTCACTCACGAAAAGACGCTTTTGTTGCGGCGAGCATTCGCCGATTGTGCCAGCGTGCGATTGCATGAAGTGATTGGCGGACTGTCCGGAGTCTCCGTGTTTCGCGCGTATGTCGAGTTGGAGAGCGGCCTCCTCGGCCGATGGCCCATCGTATATTTTGTAAAAATTGGGTCTCGCCGGAAGATCGCAATTGAGTACAATAAATATCAAGGCCATGCCCTGATGTACGTACCATCTCACCTCGGCCCGCGCCTTAGCTTGGAACGATGTGCCTTGGGCGCTGCCGATGGCATCCTAGTTGGCGACTTTATGGACCAGGCCGAGACCTTTCGGGACTGCGCAAGGTCAGGACGAGCCGTGCGTTCGATAAGCAATCTGTTCAATCACACGCTAGCTGCATGGCGGAACGCCGCTGTGGTGAACTCGGTGCTCGCTATTCCTCAGTTGTTGGGATACCTGTTCCCAGTAGATATTCCGAAGGGGCGCGAGCCATTGATCCGCGGGTGCGGTGCGAAACTGACTCTCCAAGAGGTCCGCACGCTATTCGAGAGTTGTGCTTCAAGGCCAGTGCTAGTAGGTACAATTCACTGTGATCTGAACGCAACCAATGTTCTGGCGCGATTCGGCGACGCCATTGTAATCGACTTCGAGCAACTCGCAGACGGTAAGCCGTTAGTCTATGATCCAGCGTCCGTGGAAGCATCCTTATTGGTGGATGGATTTGCAAACGACCCCCGAGACACGGACGAGTGGCTTTTATCGATCGTACGATTGTATGAACGGCGCGATATGTTCGGTTGGATAGCACCTTGTCGGCCAGATGACCCTTCCGCTTGGTTCTTTGATTGCGTTCGCCAGATCCGTAGTTACGCTCACCATTTAGAGTTAGTAGAAGGGCAATACGCCACGGCACTCGCACTAGCCCTACTAAAAAAGAGCTGCAACCCGAACGGATTTGACATTTTTGCTGAGCGACGCCGCGCATCGGCTTTTCTTCTCGCAGAAAACCTCCTACAATCGATTACGGCCTAATCAATCCACCGACAAATACATGGGTCTCGTTTCCAAGATGAAGTTGAAGGGCACAGTCGGATCGCGTGGCGACGCATCGAGTCTTTTGCGGTCGCCCGGGGATGCAGTGTTAGTCCAACGTGGGACACCGCGTTGGTTGTTGCTTTCGTGTCCCTGCGGTTGTGGGGCAGAACTCCCGATAAATCTCGATTCGCGTGCTGGCCCGGCTTGGAGACTATATCAACACTCGACCCAAGGCTTGAGCATTTTCCCATCGGTTTGGCGCGACACGGACTGTCGCAGCCATTTCATCATCTGGCACGATAAGATCCTGCTATTCGTCCGAACCGACGAAGACTTTCAGTCTCCGGGACGCACTCAGGACATCGCTGCGCTTAGTGAGGTTCTGCGCAAAAAGATACCAGCTGTCGGATTTGTCTCATATGTGGATCTAGCAGACTCCTTAGGCGCGGTCCCATGGGACGCTCTTGATGCGTGTAGGCACCTAGTCAAGAACGGCGTTCTCCGCGAGGGGTTTGGTAAGCAACGCGGCATGTTCCGCCGTATTTAACGCGGTTCTGTTTGTATCATAGCTTTCGGCTTTGCGTATTGCGGTGCGTATAAATCACTTTCTACCGGTATTATACCAAGCTGAAATGGCAGCCAAGCCGAATAAGCGGCGCCGCGAATTGAACCGACTGCAACGAGAACGCGAAAACCGAACGGAGGTTCGTGCTTCCTCTAGCGATAAGCGTCGTCCTCTTGTCGGCTTTGAACAGTACTACGAAATCACGAGCACTGGTAACGTATGGTCGAAAAGACTTGAGCGATATATCAAGCATAAATTCGAACCTTTCAACAAATCGACCTTCATTCTCTTCCACATCAACGGTGAGACGCACGCACTGTCAGTGTGGGAGGCCGTTGCCAAGAGTTGGCTTACACCTGAGCAGCGCGCCGCAATTCTCGCTGTGGTACCTCGTGAGCAGCGAATTTCCGCCGCTGTGCTCAAAGCATCGAGCAATTTGATCAACCTCATCGCTAGCGAGTATGGTGTCGGTAATCGCGTAATCTTTGGCCTGTTGCTACAAGGCGACAGTTAGCGCTTCGAACCGCCTATCAGCCCGCCGATACGATGAAACCAAAGTTGTGACATGCGGATAAGAGGCACGCTGGGCGGCCAGTGCAAACTGAGGTGAGGGAGTTGTTGAGGGTGCGTGCGCAACGAGCGCTTCACAATGCTACAGAGCACTCCCGCTTGCGCATATGTGCACACTCGATCGCACCGAAAGGAAACAAGTGCCTACACGTCCGGAGACGGACTGAAAATCCTTTTGACGTCCAGCCCGCATGTATGAGCTAAGTTATTGCTGGACAACGCAATATCCTTAGGACCATCAATACCTTCACTCTCGAATTAGTGGCGAATGAGGGTTGGTGTGAGGGTGTGACCACTTGTAGGAATAAAAACTCGGCTTATTTGGAGCAAGCGGCTAGGTAGCTCAGTTGGTAGAGCACCGGACTGAAAATCCGGGTGTCGACAGTTCGATTCTGTCCCTAGCCATCGTCTAAGAACCGCACAACGACGAGATCGTTGTGCGGTTCTTTTTCCTTACGGTATCATGCTCACATGGAAAACGGTCGAGAAATTCTGGTTTTGCTCAACCCAAGGTCTGGGCAGTCGAATCTCTTAGGCATGGGCGACGTTCCTCCGCTAAATAGGCCAAGGTTAAGTTGACAGTCTGACCGAGCGCCAGAGGGCGTCAGGAGGACTGGAGAATGCGGAACAGTCGATCCACTGAGACGCAGATCGTAGGAATCCTACAAGTGACAGCGGCTTGAGCGAAGACGTCGGAGCTGTTGAGAAGGCATGGGATCTCGGGACAGACGCTTGACAATTGGAAGCGGAAGTACGGTGGGAAGAATGTGAGTGTCAGCGATCTCGTGAAATGGGGTCTGCGCGGATTATGGTGAAGGCGTGGTCTGGGGTTAGTCTTTAAGGTCTGTCTCTTCGTGTAGGAACAAGATGGACGCTCTCACCGCAAGCCCGCTATGTCCGGCGCCGCTCGAACTGCAGCTGGATGGAATCCACTTCGCTGCGCCGGAATTAGTTGTCACCGCGACCGCTCGCCAGCACGTGGTTGCCTGTCCCGGGTGCGGTCACGCCAGCACACGAGTCCACAGCCGGTACCGCCGCACACTCGCCGATCTCCCATGGCATGGACTGCGAGTCCACCTTGAGATTCAGGTGCGCCGGTTCTTCTGCGACGTGTCGGACTGCCGACGGCAGATATTCACGGAGCGGTTGCCCAAGACCGCTGCACTCTACGCGCGACGTACTGCACGTGCAGCATCCGCGCTGGAAGTCATTGGTCTTGCCCTTGGCGGTCGTGCTGGCGCCCGGCTCGCTGAAGCGTTAGGCCTCGCCGGCGCGCCGGCGGAGATCCTGTCGGTTCTTTCCGCCGTTCATGCCGCTACAGACGAGGGTACGGATGGTCATGGCGACCGAGCGAGGGCCGGCCCGCGGGTTTTAGGCGTGGACGATTGGGCATGGCGCAAAGGTCAGCGATATGGGACGATTCTCGTTGATCTTGAGCGGCATCATGTCGTCGACCTGCTTCCGGACCGCGAACTGAACACACTCGTCGCGTGACTGTGTGCTCATCCGGGCGTCGAGTTCCTCAGTCGTGACCGGGCGGGCGGTTACGCAGACGGTGCGAGGCGCGGAGCGCCGGACGCAATTCAGATCGCTGATCGTTTCCACCTGCTGCGCAATCTGACCGATGCTGTGCAGCACGCGCGGGAGCGACATCACGCCACGGTGCGAGCAGTCGGACTCGATGCACAGAAGCCGACACCGGTATTGTTGAAACGTGGTGGCCCAGTGTCACGCCGGGGGACAGCTGGATCGACCGATCTGCTAGCCGATCTGCCAGCCGATCCACCGAATGATCCGCCCCTCGCGGAACAGCGCAAGCTCGCTCGACGTGCTCGGCGACAGTCGCGCTACGACGAGGTGATCGCACTTCGTACTGCTGGCGCATCGGTCGCAGCCATACACGGTGCACTCGGGCTCCGCCGCAAGACCATTGTGCGCTGGCTCGGGGGAGTCGCATTCCCGGAGCGACAGCCCGCAGTGAGACGAGAGACATCGTTAACGCCACACGCTGCGTATCTCGGTGAGCGATGTCGCGGCGGATGTCACAACGTGACCGAGCTGTGGCGCGAGATCCACGACGGACGCGGGTTTCACGGTGGCCTCACGACTGTATTGGCGTGGGCTCGACTGCATCTACCGTGGAACGGTGATATCGGAAGCATTGCCAGCGGTGACAGCGTCTCCGATATCGCACCCATCTTCACGCCGCGCGGCCTGGCTGATCACCGCTCCGTCAGATCAACTCAAAGCACCGGAACTGCGCTATGCCGAGGCGATCTGCGCCGCGTCGAGCACACTTGCGAGTGTGCATGAACTCGCGATGGAGTTTCGTCGTATGCTCAAGGCGCACGACGCTAACGCGCTCACGCCATGGCTCAATCAAGCCGAACTGGAGTTGACCCGGCTTCGTGGACACTTCACCCTTATGGGGAGGAGGAGTTCCGATGCCGAAGAGTCGTCCCGCCTATCCGGCGGCATTCCGAGAGCAGTTGGTTGAATTAGTTCGTGCTGGACGAACACCCGAAGAGTTATCCCGGGAGTTCGAGCCGACAGCCCAGACGATCCATAACTGGGTTGCTCAGTCGGAGCGAGATCGAGGAACACGCACCGATGGACCGACGAGTGCGGAGCAGGTGGAATTACGTCAGCTACGGCGTGAGGTTCGTCAGCTAAAGCTTGAGCGCGAGATACTGTCAAAAGCGGCGGCCTGGTTTGCACGGGAGACCGGCACGATTCCGAAGCTGTCCAACGAGGATTCGGGTTCGTGAGGGATCACCAGGCCAAGTTCCCGGTCGCGACGATGTGTCGCGTGCTCCGACTCTCCCGCAGTGGATTCTACGCGTGGACGAAGCGACCACTCTCTCGACACGCGCAGCACGATGCAAATCTCACCGTTCAGATTCAAACGAGCCACGCGCGCTCTGACGGCACGTACGGAGCGCCACGAATCTGGGTAGATCTGCGCGAAGCAGGTGAGCATGTGGGTCAGAAGCGTGTTGCTCGCCTGATGCGCAAAGCTGGCATCGTCGGCGTGCACCGGCGTCGGGGCGTGCATACGACGCGGCGTGGAGCAGCCGAAGTCGCAGCGGACGATCTGGTGAAACGCGATTTCATAGCGACTGCACCGAACGAGCTCTGGGTGGCTGACATCACCTACGTGCCAACGTGGGCTGGCTTTCTCTATCTCTCCGTGGTGCTCGACGCGTATAGCCGACGCATCGTGGGCTGGGCCATGGCAACGCACCTCCGTACGGAGCTGATGCTCAACGCGCTGAACATGGCGCTCGAGCAACGGCGGCCGACTTCGGTCATCCATCACTCCGACCATGGGTCGCAGCGCAGGTTCAACTGGTTGTTGCAACAGTGCCCGTCTGATCTGATTGTAACAGCTCGTTCAATGCTTCGGCAGGCGTCTTCCAGCCGAGGGTCTTCCGCGGTCTGGTGTTGAGCGCGAGTGCCACGGCAGCGAGATCCCTGGTACTGTGCTCGCTCAAGTCCGTACCTTTCGGGAAATACTGACGCAGCAGTCCGTTCGTGTTCTCGTTCGTTCCGCGCTGCCACGGGCTTTGTGGATCGCAGAAGTAGATCTCCAATCCCGTGTCGATCCGCAGTCGCGCGTGCTCTGCCATTTCCGCGCCCTGATCCCAAGTGAGCGAGCGTCGGAGTTGCACGGGTAGGGTGCGGACCGCGCGCGTGATCGCATCTCTCACGGCGGCGGCGCCATGTCCGGCGAGCGGCGCACCGTTCTTCGTGTCCGTCGTTCGCAGACCGCGCGCGTGCTCCGCCATGCGCGGCAGGTGCAAGAGCAGAGTGAAACGTGTCGTGCGCTCGACTAGCGTTCCGATGGCCGAGCTCTCTAGTCCGAGGATCAGATCACCCTCCCAGTGTCCGGGCACTGCTCGATCCTCCGCCTCAGCCGGACGCTCGCTGATCAGCAACTCTGGCGTCACGAAGCGTCTGCCCGACGTGCGTGTGCGCTCGCGCGGCACGCGCAGTGCTCGCCCTGTCCGTAAGCATGCACTGAGCTCGCGGCGCAGTGCCCCTCGGCTTTGAATGTAGAGAGCCTGGTAGATCGCTTCGTGGCTGATGCGCATCGTCGGATCGTCGGGAAAGTCGAGTGGCAGGCGCCGGGCGATCTGCTCGGGACTCCACGCCCGGCCCCAGCGTCGGGGCTGGCGCCGCCCGTGTCGACGACCTTTCCAAGGCACCGCCGGTCCTCGCACCGGTGTACCGCTTGGGGCGGCGATCACACCGGCCAATCGGTCCTGTACATAATGTCGAAGTCGCGGATTCGTCGCCAGCGTCGCCGGCTTGGGGCGCCGCGCCGCTCGGTCGGCATGCCACTGCGCTGTGGTCGCCCGGTAATCGAGTGCACCGCTACGCGTCGCCGCATTGCGGCGTAGCTCACGCGAAATGGTCGATGGAGAGCGCCCGAGGTAACGCGCGATCTCTCGTACACCGTACCTCCGAGCGTGGAGGAGCGCCAGCTGCTCGCGCTCGGCGAACGACAAGTAACGCCCCGACAGTGGGGGCGCCGACGGAGCGAGATGTGACGGCGGCATACCACCCGCCTGTCGGAACCATCGTGCCCCGACGACCCAGGACACGCGTGCCTCCGCGACCGCAGTCTCCGGATAGCAACCGCGTGCGATGGCGGACCAGAAGCGTCGCCTATCTTCACGTCGCCCGACAGGCGGCCGACCTGGCGAGCGTAACGCCGCCCGCGTTGAACGACTCGAGCGGCGCTTTCCTGTTTTCGTCATCGCTCACCTCAGTGATGGCGTGTTGCGACGAACGATTGAATCCACCCAGTATACGGCCCTGGCCTTCGGGCAGCGTTGCGGCGCGATGGGCGTCAGACCGTCGCGCGGTACAGTCGGCGATGCATACGACAACGCAATGGCTGAAAGCTTCTTTGCCACACTAGAGTGCGAGCTCCTGGACCGACGCACTTTTCACTCACAGGCCGAGGCCCGGATTGCGATCTTCCGCTACATCGAAGGCTGGTACAACCCGCACCGGCGGCACTCTGCCATCGGGCAAATGTCACCCGTTACCTACGAACGTGTTACTGCAAATGCAACTTCACCCTTAACTTCAAATGCGGCTTGATTCTCAAGCCATTACCTGTCCACCGAATCGGGGCAACTTCAAACGCAGTGAGCTTCGCTCACTTGCGGCCGGGCTCGGGCGCGACAAGGACGCCGTGCTCGCAGCGATCCTCTTTCGCTGGAGTAACGGTCAGGTCGAAGGCCAGGTGAATCGCCTCAAGCTCATCAAGCGGACAATGTACGTCGGGCCGGATTCGCTCTGCTCCGACGAAGAGTACTCGCAGCTTGAGTGTCAATGATCTCGTGAAATTG